>JBHLMQ010000029.1:0-39743 GCA_048938005.1 Promethearchaeota archaeon
TTTTAATCAAAATTTTTAAAAATTTAGATTTTTAATTTTTTTTGAAGTTATTAGTAAAGTTTCTTAGATAATATAATGTCTGAAGGTGTATTTAAATGTTATGGCAAATCAGAAGAATCTCAAGAGTTAAATAAAAAAAAAATCACGACAAAAAATTTTTGTTTTAAAAAATTATTCAAAATCTATGATCATTCAATGGTTGATCATACTGAAAATATGAAATGTTTTTATTGGTATCACCCTTATTCAAATATTAATTTTGATAAATAGGCTTTTTATATTGGTTTCGCTATGATTCAATGGCGAATTAATAAAAATATGATTGAATAAAGTGATCCTCAACAAATGTCAATGTGATTAAATATCTGATCATATAATGGTCAACCATTCGAAAAAGATGAGTTAATTTTTATAGAATCAAGATTGTTCAGATAGGCATATTGATTAAATTTTTATTAATATTTCTTTTGTTATGATTTAATGGAGAATTAAAAAATTTTTAATTGAAAATAATAATCCTTATTGAATATGATATTATTAATTATTCGATCATATCAATTAAGACATAATCGACTTAAGAAGTAAAATTTAATTTCAAATTAGAGATCATATGAACAAATAAAATATTTAAAAATTATATATATTGAATGAGGATAAAAAACGTTTATTTTTAGAGGAAAAAGATAAAATTTTAGAATTTAATCTTATTGATAGTAGTTTATTAACTATTAATGCCCCATATGATAGGGCAGGTATGGAAGATGCAACCTATGAATTCAATATTAAAGTTACGAGTTTCAGTGATTTATTAGCAACCGATAGTGAGTCTGCAAGTATTACGATTAAAGCAACTCCAGAGGAGATCATATTATCAACCCAAAAGATAAAAATCAGTAATGTCCTAAATGGTACGCAATTCTTGAGGAACCCTATTTGAAGGAACTCAGAGCTCTTGGAAAAGTCAATTATACGCAATGATACTTCTAATTTCAAACCATAAATTTTAATTAAGTTCACCATTTTTATGTACTTAAATCAAATCATTTTATATAATAGAAAATGTCTCAACAAATTATCGTTCCAGGAGCGGCATCTGCAGCAATAAAATGTAAGGATGGTGTGGTTTTAGGCAGTGATCGTAGAGCTACGTGGGGATATACAGTTATTAGTAAGTCAACTCAAAAAGTTTTTAAAATCACTGAATATATCGGTCTCGCTTGTTACGGGCTCGTTGGTGACTTCCAAATCTTAGTAAGAATCCTACGAGCGCAAGCTAACCTTTATGAATTAGAGACAGGTGAACGCATTTCTACAAAAAGTATGGCAAAATTAGTATCCAACTATTTATATTCACGTAAGATGATGCCCTTATACACTAATTTAGTAGTAGCTGGATTAGATAAAGATGGTCCAAAATTGTTTACTTTAGATGCTCTAGGTTCATTAATGCCTGATGATTATGCAGCCGTTGGAACAGGAATGCTGTTATCTTATGGAATTTTAGAGGCAGAATATAAACCTGATATGACTATTGCGGCGGGTGAAAAATTAGTTGAAAAAGCAATTAGAAATTCAATCAAACGGGACGCAATGACAGGAAATGGAATTGATCTGTTAACCATAACCGAAAAGGGAGCAGAAGAAAAATATTTTGAGATAAAAGAATTAGGAGAATAATCTTTTAAAATACTTGTTCTTAAATTTTAAAATGATGACTTCTTAACCAATAAAAATTTATTTTATAAAAGCCTTCTAACTATTAAAGATTTATTTGGTAATAACAGGTCGAATCAAATTGAACCTTTTAGATAATACCTTCGGTGAGACCAGAGAAATTCACGGTTTTACAAAAAATGAGATTTTAGAAATTAAAAATTCTCTCACGAAATTTAAATCAGAAAATACTGAAGAATCTGAAATATATAGTTATTTAAAATCAAAATTATACATTTCTCCTGAAGTATTTGATTTATATTCAAATTATTTAAAAGATCTGAAAGTTTTAGCAGAAATTCATTTATTACCTTTTAAAGATTCACATTATTTCTATTTAAGAAACGAGATTTTAGATGAATTAAATCTCATTTCAAATAATTTAAAGAATCTTGGTTCAAATACCAGGAACATTAAAAGATTAACAAAAAATAAAACAAAATTAAACGAGTTTTTGTTAATAATAGATAGTCTTCTTGAGGATTGTAATAATCTAACTTCTGAAATAAAGCGCTCTTTAAAAGAAATTGAAAACATTTATGATAATAATATATACCTTTGGATTGAAATAAATAGAATAAAGAATTTAAATTTTAAATTAAATGAAATTCCAAGTACTTTAGAAAATTGGGATGAAATAAAGGATCTCTTTATATTTATTAAAAGTTTAAATGAAGTTTTTTCAAGAAAACGAAAAAGAGAAAAAGATAAGTATTTAACATTTCATTTTGATGAAATCTATCAATATTTTTTATCTAAGGATGAGGGAAAAATTAAATACTATTTGGATTTGGTCCATCTTTTATATAATAATAAAATTTTTGAAGTGTATACAGGAGAAGAATTTATAAACATACTCGAAAGGAAAGAAGTTATACAAAATTTAAAAAATTTCATACGTCCATTACTTAAACAGTTAATTGAAGATAAATTACATGATATCTTAATTGAAATCGAGGATTTTAACTTAAAGGAAAATGATTTAAGTATTAATATAAAAACTCTAAAAGATCAAAAACTTAGTTTATATCTACCAAAGATAGTTGACTATTATATTATTGACTTGGAAAAGAGATTCCAAGAAAAGATTCATGATGTTATTGAAGCAGATAAATTTGAAGAAATTGCAAATTTTTATTACCAAAAAATTGATGTTTTCTGGTCAAAAATTAATGAAATTGAAGATTGGGTATTAAATATAGAGAATTTCCTGAGTCCCTATGAAAGTATTACAATAGCTCTGAGAAAAATATTTTCAAATGTGTCTTCTGAAATCTATCGCAGAAAAAATGAGTATCTAGCATTTATCAAAACAGTTAAAGATGAAGAATATAGAGTTGAAATAAGAAAGTTTGTATCTGATAAAATCTCAGAAGTAAATGATCTAATTAGAGTCTACGAGGATGAGGCATCATTAATAATTAAAGAAGAATTTCCACAACTGAAAAAGATTAAAGAAATTTTAAATGATTATAATAACAAAATTCAGAGTATTAAAGATGCTGTTTTTAAAAAATTAGACTCTGTGAAATCAAATGACGTAGATATTTATCAGGTAATAAAATTTTGGGAAGATAGCTTAAATCGTAAAAAGCAGCAATTAACTTTTCTCATATCCCTTCTACTAAATAAATTGTTTAAGACCTTTAAAGATTTAATTGATAAGGAAGGAATTTTATTCGCTACTATTACTGAAATCACCGAACAAACAGAAAACTTTGAGGGACTGCCTCTCAATTTTGCGTTATCGTCATTTTTAGCAGAGAAATTAACAGAAGATGAATTAAAAGAAAGGATTTCAGAGATAAAGTCGAAAATTAACCAATTAAATAATTCATTAGGGCTTTATCAAGTAGAGGTATCAAAACTTGAGAAAATTTTAGCAAATCGAGTAAAATTAAGAAAAGGAATTTCTGATTCAGAAGTCCAATGTACCGTCTGTCATAATTATATCAATTTTGCTAAAGATAAAGTAATTACTTGTCCTTTCTGTGCAAGTACTTACCATTATTTATGCGTTGCATTTTGGCTTTCAAAATATAATTCATGTCCAATGTGTCAAAACCATTTTCTTGAACCTCATTCAGAAATGTTTGAGAGTGAAGAAGATCAAGAATTAAGATGATATTAATAACTCATTTCTTGAGAATCAATTTTAATAAAATTTGAGATTTCATTTCCCCTAACAGAGAAATCCTCATCTAAAAAAAGAGTTATGGCATGTAAAGGAGTATTATTATAGGCATGACAATGAGTGTATCTCAACGGCCAATGATTAATTTTTGATATATCTATTTTTAAAATATCAATATCTTTACCGTATATTCGTTTTTTACAAACGGGGCAAATTACTAGAAGTTTCCTTATCAAAAATATACGAGTTTTTGAATTTAATGAGATTTCTTCCATAAAAATCAGATAATTGTTTTTATTTTAGATTCTCAACTATTTTTTTAAGAACTATACACTAAAGTATCCAAATAATATTTAGATCATACACTAGGAGGGAAGAATGTTATATTAAAAACTAAATAAATGCCAAAGATTATCATAAAAGCTCCACAAACAATCAGAACGTACTTATAAATCTTAGGATTTAAGGATTTACCTCCATAATAAATAAAAATAGAAATTGGGACATACCATACAAAATCGCCTAATTCATGTCCAAGAAAGAACACTAAAAGTCCTAATGGATTTTGAAATGAAACATTTAAATTGATCATTAAAGTTAAGCCTGTAACTGCCCACCAAAATTCCCAATAAGGATTAGTTATTGAATAAAAAATACCTCCAATAAAACTATTCCCTTTAAAACCCTTCATTTTCTGTTCATTAAAATTAAATTCTAATTCATATCGCTTTTTGTATACATCTTTTATAGTAAAAAAACCAAATATCATTAAACAAATACTACCAATTATCCCTATCGTAATTAAGAATATTAGATTTTGAAAAAATAAAGAAGCACCTAACAATAATATAATAATTAAAGAGAATTCTAAAAGCGCATGGCCCAACACAATAATTATACCTACAAATGGCGTTTTACTCTTAAGGGATTTATAAATTGTAAATGTTAATACTGGCCCAGGAGATAAAGCCCCTGTAAGAGCAACTATAAAGGATAAAGTAAAAATCTCAATCATTTAAATTCCTAACAGTCGAATAACTACAACTAATATTACAATAATCGGAATTATTAACAGCAAACTCCATAGATAAACTCTAAGAAATCCTTTTCTAAGCGATTTAACTCCCTCTTTCCAATCTTGTTTTGTTTTTTCTTGCCAGTTTTTAAAATCTTGACTAATCTTGTTCTTATGAGCTTCCCATTGTTCTTTTGTTTCTAATCTCTTTTTCTCCATTTCTGCATTCCATTCTTTAATCTTATTATCCCAATTCTGTCTGACATCCTTAAAGAAATTATTAATTTTTTCCTTATTTTCTTCCCATATCTCCTTATTTTTCTTAGATTGTTCTTCTAGAGATTTTTGAAATTTATCAAATCCATCCCTTATTCCATCAACAAAGTTTTTCCATCCCTTCTGAAAAGGTTTTTCTTGTATCTCTTCTTTGTCAGATTCTTTTAAATTATCTTCATTACTCATAATTTTCTTTTAATTTATTTTAATATTTAAATTCAGTAAATAAATTTCAATTACGTTTCAAAATTATTTATTCATAGATAAAGTTCTTTATTATTTTAAAAAATGTTGTATTTATTATGAAATTTAACATTATACAAAAAACACCATTATACAATGCCTTTTCAGAAATCGGAAAGAGAATTTTTCTTCCAGAGGGGATTTTTTATTGGTCTGGAAGGGCGAAAAGTGAGGCAGAAATAATTGGAACTATTGGTGCAGCTTATGGATTTGAAAAAGATTTTATTGATGGAGGAGATTCCGATTGGTTACCTTGTTATTTAAAAGAAATAAGGGAATATTCTAGCCTATCTGTTAAACAAATAGTTCCATATGTATCCATTGGTGGATTACAAGAAACAAGAAAAATTTGGAAAAATTGGATAATTCATAAAGCATTATACAGTGAAAAGGAAGAGGCTCTATTATCGAGATTAGATAAATATATAACAACTCCGGTAATAACAGGAGGAGTTACTAATGGAATTTTTCAAAGTTGTGCTCTGTTTTTAAATCCAAATGATTACATTATCATACCAAATAAGAGATGGGGGAATTATGATAATATAATTAGTAAATTTATTGGAGCTAAAGTTAAAACTTTTGATTTTTTTAAAAAAAATGAAATAAATATTGAAGGATTGAAAGTAGCAATGAATGAAATTGCCAAAATTCAAGAAAAAATTGTAATACTTTTGAATTTTCCAAATAATCCTACTGGATATTTTCCAACAGAAAAAGAGGGTCTTAATATTGTTGATATGCTGAAGGATTGGCAAACGAACCTCAAGAAACCTGTAATTATTTTAGTTGATGATGCATACGAGCCATATGTTTATGAAGAGAATGCTTTAAAAAGATCGATATTCTATGATCTTCACCAATTAGATGAAGATGTAATCCCTATTAAGTTAGATGGAATAACTAAAGAGCTCTTAATATATGGAGGAAGGATTGGTTTTCTCACTCTAGGTATAAAACCCTCTTGGATAAATAATGAGGAGGAATTAGAAGCTCTAAAGAATGAATTACATAATAAATTTGAGGGTTTTAATCGCGCAACAATATCAAATTGTAATCATTTTTACCAAGCATTGACTCAAAAAATGTTTTTAGAGAAGGGAATAGAACAGATCATTCAATCTAGAGATGCTGTTAAAAATTTACTTAAAAAAAGATATGAATATATTAATTCTGAGTTAAGAGAGATAAATAATCCGAATATCTCGATTGACCCTAATTCAGGTGGATTTTTTCTATTTGTAAATCTAAACCCCAACCAAATTAAAGCAACAGATTTCGCAGATCGTCTATTAAAAGAATATAAGGTAGGTATTATACCAATTGAAAGATTAGACGAAAATGTCAATGGTATACGTATCGCTTATTGCTCTATAGATTTCAGTAAAATACCAGAATTGGTTAAAAGAATTAATTCAGCTCTAAACGATTATTAGAGTCTTTATTTCATCTTGTCTAAAGATAATAATATAGTAATATTATCTAAGTTTTTATCAAAATTTTTATAAACTTATTTTTATAATGTAATTAAAAAAAAATTTTAATAAAAAATTAAAAAAGTGAAAATTAAGCATGAAACTTTTTCTAATTGAACAAGGAAATTTAAATGAAATCAATAAACTCATCTTTTCTAGTGGAGACGTTTATCTCGTGGATGATGAGAAAACTATCTATGTTTGGATTGGTAATAAATGCTCTGTTGATGAGAAGACTGCTGGTGCCGCTCAAGCAAGAACACTCGACCAACAACGAGGTGGTGCTGCAAAAATCATTACAGTAGATCAAGGACAAGAGCCAAAAGAATTTATGAAAGCAATTAATCCAATGGGAGCAATGAAAATTGTAGAAAAAAATTACGCTAAAACATTGCTTAAAGATGTAACTACAGGTGATTGGGCCGGGTTTACAGAGTGGAAGAATGTATTATACCGTGTTTCCTCGGAAGAATTCGAGGACATCAATGCTATGAAAATGATTCAAGTTCCGTTTAAAAAAGAATCATTAGATTCGGAAGATTGTTTCGTTGCTGATTTAGGCAATAAAGTATACATATGGCAAGGAAATGCTAGTACTGTGAAAGAGCGTGTCAAAGCGGGTCAATGGGCTCGTGCTATAGATGCTGATAGGGCGGGATTACAACAAGAAACAATCTTTGAAGAAGGGGATGATATGGAATTTATGGCAGCTTTAGAGAGAGGTGAAGATTATAAAGAGTCTGACGCCGTCCAATTAAAAGCTGAATCTGTGTTAGAAGGCGAAGATGCAGATGATAGAATAGCGAAAGCAATCCAACCTGAATTTAAATCTGAAGTTAAAGAGGTGTCTCCAGAAGAAGTAAAAGCTGATATTTCTGAAGTTAAAGCTTCAGGAGCGGCTCCTGGAATACCGGGTAAAACTGATGCCTCCATTCTAACTATTGAAAAAATAGAAGGTCGAAGAAAATGTCCAGAGTGTGGAACTGATGACCCTCATATGATTCATGAGAGTGTGGATAAGTCTAATATAATTTTAGACTATCCAAGAGTATATGGCAAAAAATACCTCTGTGGGTCGTGTGGGTGTAATTGGCGTGAAAAATAAGTTATTTTTTAAATTTTATTTTTTCTCTTTTTTTAATATTAAAAAAGATTAGATCTTTTAGTTTATGATTTTTGGAGATCTCTTCGCATTAATTTAATTTTCTTCTTTAATTCAATTATTTCTTTATTTTTTTCCTCAAGATCCGATTCTAATTTTATTTTTTCATCTTTTACTTGTTGAATATCGTTTAAAATCTTTTCTTCTATTTGTTGTGATTCTTGTGTTTCACTCTGTAATTTTTTTAATTCTTCTTTTATGCTCATAATTTCATCATCTTTATTATCAAGTATGCTTCGCATATTAGCTAATTCCAGTTCAAATTTACCAGTGAGATTTCCAGATTTTTTATGGGCTTCTTCTAACTTTACTTCTAGGTGTTCTATTAATTCCTGGTTGGTGATATTTTTTTGTTTTAATTCTTCGAGTTCAACTACTAAATCTTTATTTCTTTCTATTTTTTTCTCAAGATCCTTCTTAACTAAATTGAATGTTTCTAATTGTTGTTGAAGATCATGAATTTTTTGATTTGCAGTTTTTAAATCATTCTCTATTTTAAAAATAGCTTTCTCTTTTTCAGTGATGATTTCATCTTTTTTCTCTAATAAGACCTCAAGTTTATCAAACTTAGATTTTTGGATTGAATCACTTTCAAGATATTGTAATTGTTCCTTTAATTCCTTAATCTTAATATCTTTTTCATTTAACTCATAAATTAAATCTTGATTTTTAGTTTGATCTGATTGAGATTGCTCAATTTGAGAAGATAATTCTTTAATTTTTTCAATTTGGTCAGTGATTATTTGGTTTGATTTTGTAGATTGCTCCTCTAGAGCAGAGGTTAAATTTTCAATTTCATCGTTTTTATTCTCGATCGTTTCATATAATTTTTGAATAGCCTGGCTTTGATCAACTTTATCTTCTGCTTTCTGATATAATTCTTGAATATTTTCTTCTAAATTTTGTATTTTCTCATTTTTTTCATTGATCTCAGCTATTAATTTTTTATTCTCTTCCATAAAGAAGGTAAGTTTTTCTTTGAGATTATCATCAGTTTTTAAAGATTCCGATTCCTCTTCCTTTTCTTCTACCCAACCGAGTGTTGATAAAGCATCTACAATAGACTTATCGTTTTCTTCCTCATGACCTTCACGTTCATCTGACATATATTTAAGATCACCATTTGATCTATTAAATTTTTTTATAAATAACTATTATGATTAAAAACACTGTATCTTCTATTAAATTTTTTTCAAAAATACATATTTCCTATCAAGAAAAAATTTTGTTAGATACCCAAAAGTAAGTGCGATAATAAAGCTAATCTCTAGTGGTGCATTAAGAAAATTTGTTAACAAAAATTGAATCCCAATATTTTCTATTGTAGTAAGTATTGCAAAACCGAAATATTTAACAAATTCTATTGAAGTTTCTTTTAATTCTGTTCCAGCTTTTTTAAAAACAATATATTTATCTAAGAAAAACTTAATGATATATGTAATACCAACAGCAAATATAGAACCAATTAGTTCTCGCATATTAAATGGCTCAATTGAACAATAAAATACATACAAAAATCCGCTTGTACCAACACTTTGACAAATAAAAGGTGCAAATACTAATTGGTTTAGTTTTTGAATTAAATAATTCAGCCCGATCATTGCTGCAGCAAATACTAAATAAAGTGTTAGTTGCCTTTTAATATCGTTATCTTCAACCATAGTTGAACACATCTTAATTGTTATTTAACTTTTCTCCACAATGATAGCAAAATTTCGCGATTTGTTTTGTAATTTCGCCTCCACAATTTTGGCAATATCTTATATTTGAATTCGTCGAATGATTATATGATGTTTTCTCATTTGATATATTTTTAAAATTAATATCATTTTTATTACTGGTTCTAAAAGAGAAGGGTAAAAAGCAAATTATCGGGATAAAGAAAAAGAAATCAATCATGAATGATAAAACCAGAAAAACTATAAATAATATAATGAAAATAAGGTTTAAAACAAAATTTCGCTTCATTGTTACTTTAAATTACAACCGATTATTAAAATAAAAAATTTGATTATTTCATTCTTCTATGCGGTCTTTCCAAGAATCTTTTCTTGGTTCAGCTGTATCATCACGATATTTAGTCGATTGATATTCTGTGCTGGAAGAAATCTGAAAAGGAGATCCAGTACTTTGTTGAGGAGGTGAGACTATCTCCATAATTTCTTTTAATTCACTTTGCGTCTTTGTTTCTTTCCCTGTAATTCTTTTATAAATCTTTTTTATCCCGTATATTAATAAAGAAAAACCTATTGAAAAAATAAGGTAAATAGCAACCCAACCACTGCCAAAAATTAAAAGTGGAAAAGGTAACAACCCACTGCTATAATCTGCATAAATAAATCCGAGAACTATAAAAATACCAATGAAAATCAGACATCTTACACATAGAGGCACCATTTGCTTCTTCATTATCTGTTTCATGAACCGGACTGATTCTTGTTGTAGCTCTGCCATTAACTGAAAATCACCTAAAAGTTGAGCATTTTTCATACGTTCTCGAAGATTAGATGCCTTTTTCCTCATATCTCTTAAATTTCCTTCTCTTAATCCTAAAAAATAATTAAGAGATATCCCTAGCATTATCATACCAATGGTTATGATCATAATTAGAATAATTATAACTATGTTTGACATTTTACAATCACTATATTAGGAAAAACATATTTAAAATTAAATTTTTTGAATCAATGTTTTTCTTTAATTAAGGTATTTAACCTTTTTAAAAAATCTAAGCATAAATATTTAGTTTTATTATCTCAAATTCCCTTCTATAAATCCTTTAATATATTTAGCATAAACCGTTTTCCAACGAGTTGGGATTGATGATGCTATAGCGCAGCCTAAACGGCAATTTTGGCAGAAATTATAATTATCATGCATTTTCTTTATTTCTTTTACTTTATGAGAATTATAAATTGCCGATATGGGGAATTTTAGAGCATTATAACTTACTATTGGATGAATTTTACAAGGATAATTAATAAATCCGTCATGACTGATGAATAAATAAGCTTCAGCAACATGGCAGCGTAAAATTTTTTGGTTGTATTGTGGATATCCACCAAAACCTCCTTTCTCAACAACCTCGACACTGATGGGATCAGTTAAAATATTGCTATATTTTTTTCTTAATACTCGAATTAGATTTGCCCAAGCAGAGATGTCTGGTATTATTTCATTAATATTTTGAATTTGAAAACTTCTATTCGGGAAATCTCTTATAATATCTTCACATGGATATAATTCAATAGAACAGCTAAGTTTTTCAGCTAATTGGCAAATATCATCCAAAAGGAGGAGATTATCTCTCATAACTACTGTACTGATAATTACTTTAATATCATGCTTATTAGCTAACTTAATAGATTCGATAACTTTATCAAATACTTTAATTCCTCGCATTTTATTATGTAATTTTGCTGTAGGATAATCAAGTGAGAGTAAAATATAATCCAAACCTTCAATTTTATACTCTTTAAATAATTTAGGTAATAAATATCCATTAGTAGCAATACCATTCATAAAATCATGTATTATTCCGGTGTGATAAATTAATTCTGGTAAATCTTTTCTTAATGTAGGTTCGCCCCCCGTAAAAGAAAGAGCTAGTACACCTAAATCAGCTATTTGATCTATTAAATATTTTATTTGTTCTGTAGTCATATCGGTACCTAAAATGGATTCAGGTAAAGAATGAATTGAACAGAATGGACATTTCCCGTTACAACGCAAAGTTAATTCTATCTGTGCGGAATATGGAATTTTCAGATTAGTAAAATTATTTAATATAAAGTTTCTAATGTATTGAATCCATTTGTTTATTCTCTTTCGAGGAATTTATATCTACACCGCATTTGACTTAGTAAATTTCTAATTAAGAATTTAAAGTATGTAGAAATTAAAAATATAACTTAAAGATTTAATAATTGGTTTTTTTTTATAAATATCATTAATTAAGGGATTAATGAATTATTACATAGCAAATGAAGCTTATAATAAAACAAACGTGCGTTTAAGATCTCTCAATTCTGCTAAGGAAATCGTTTATGATATATAAAGAATAAAAAAGGTTAATAAAATTAGTTTTTAATTTTCAATACCGCAGAAAAGATCAATACTCATATCCACACTGTTTACAGATATATTTTTTTCTGCATGTAATATGTTAGATATTACATTTTGCATATATCTTTACACCGCCCATTTGATGCAAAACTTGGCTTTTATCTTCGTGCGTTGTAAATGCAGTACTCCCACATTCAGGGCAAATCCGACGACCTTCAACTACAGGTTTCTCCTTTAATCGTGCTTCTTCTTCTTGTTTTTCGACGATTGCCGAAGGTTTAATTGTTATTGCTTCGGGAGAAGGAGCAGCGGAAGGTGTTGGTGTAGATGGTACAGAAGCGGCTGTTGTTGGTTCAAGTTTTAACAATTTGTCAAGTTTATCATTAATAGTTTCAAGCAAATTCAATACTTTTTGTTCAAATTCTGACAAAAAAATTCTCCTCAAAATTATTTTTTAATAAATTCAATCTTTTTTACAAATTTAATCTAAGTTCGATTTTAAATATTTTAGTAAAATGAAAGTAGGCAAAAAATCAATTCATAATAAATTTACAAAATATTGCATCTTTAAAAAATAGAAAATTAACTTTTAACTGTTCAAAAAGCTCTTCTACGTTTTTCACACTTTTCAAGAAAATCTAGCACAGATTCCCTAATTTCAACTGCTGGAGATATAAATTTAGTTTTACTTATATAAGAAATAGCATCTTGCCAGCTCCAAGTGGGATTTTTCTTCAGCAACCATGCAACAATTATACCCCCCGATCTCGAGATCCCCATTGAGCAATGAACCAAGACTTTTCCGTTATTTTTTAAATGTTTATCCAGAAATTTTAAGATTTCTTCTAGATAATCATGTGGGACGTAAAAATCATCTGGAAATCCTTTATGTAAATAAGCAAAACCTAAGTGTGTAGGGTTATAAAGATTATCTTCCATTAAATTTACGATTGCAGTAATTCCTATTTTCTTTAATTTTTCAAAATTTAGTCTTGGCCAATATGCTCCAATATATAAGTTTTTATGAACCTTGTATATTTGATCCAACTCAGAAATTAAAATCTACCTTAAAGAGCTAAAAAAATATCAAAAATTACAAATTAAGTTAATTTAAAAGAGTGAAAGATGATATCTAAAAATTAGGAATTAAATATCTCTATTTTATTATTTGGCTATTCTTTTACTATTAAATCTCTACTTGCAATAATATTGATATCAAGTCCCAATACATTTTCAATTAATATGTCTCCCATTTTAATAGGAGCTTTAAGTTTATTGAGGGCAATTTCTTTTAAGGTATCCTCTAATCTATCTTTAGGAATAGGTTTATCTGATCTCACAGGGATCAGTGGTAAAAAACCGTTTTCTACACGCATTGTTGTAGTAAGTATTCTTTTTGGAGATATAAATTCTTCTCTTGCATATTCTTCTCCTCTTTTACATGAATGCCCTTCAATAATTAATTCCCCATCGACATTTTCAACATGTACAAGGCAACCAGTAGGACAAATGATGCATCTTATATCTTTAAATCCTTCAGGAAGTTCACTTTCATTAGTTTGTGTTGACAACTCTCATCACCTTTTTATTGATCATTCTTCCTCGATTAAAACCTCTGGTCGAGGAATTACTTCAACCTCCAAGTTTTGACATGTTGGATCTATTTGTTGTTCACTTAAATTTAATTTTAATTCAATCATTTCGCTGGGAATAACATATCTCCTCTTTCGTTTGAATATAATTTTATTATTTTCATCTTTAAATTGAATTAGAAGTCTCCGATCAGGTCGCTTAACTCTAAGAGTAAAAATTATATCTTTAGATAGATCAGCTCGGTTAATCAAATCGGGTTTTACATAATTAACGTTTTCACCTGGATTGCATGTTATTTGGTCTTTTTTTTCAGGCTTTTTACTGTATTTTTCCTTAACGTATTCAACAGCATTTAATCCCGCTCTTTTTGCCTCTGCTGTTACCAGATCTACTAAATCATGGACCTGCAAAACATTTCCACAGGCAAATACTCCCTTTATTGTAATTTCCAAATTATTATCAACAACAGGTCCTCCCATTTGCGAGATTTCCGCTCCTGCCTCCCTCGTTAATTCATTTTCAGGGATTAATCCAACTGATAATAATAGTGTATCACATTCAATAAATTTGTCAGATCCTATAACCCTATCAAAATTTCTATCTACTTTTGAAATGGTTACCCCCTTAACTCTCTCCTTACCATGGATTTTTGTTACTGTATAACTCGTTATTAACGGAATTCCATAATCTTCTAAGCATTGTACTTCGTTTCTTATTAATCCACTTACATAAGGTTGAATTTCTACAACAGCCTT
Organism: Promethearchaeota archaeon; assembly: GCA_048938005.1. GTDB lineage: Archaea > Asgardarchaeota > Lokiarchaeia > Sigyniarchaeales > SOKP01 > Loki-b32. The sequence continues at coordinate 14,432 of JBHLMQ010000029.1, forward strand.
AACTTGGCAACCCTCCCAAGTTAAACGTCGTGCCATAATCATACCAATATCTCCACTTCCTAAAATAACATAAGTTCTACCAGGTAAGTATCCTTCAATATTGACGAACCTTTGAGCCTGTCCAGCAGTATATATTCCAGCAGGTCTGAAACCAGGAATATTAATTGCACCTCGTGTTTTTTCTCGACATCCCATTGCTAGAATTATTGCTTTAGCTTTAATCTCAATAAGGCCTTCTTTTTTATTTACAGCGTATATTGTTTTGTCTGGTGTAAATTCAAAAACCATTGTATCTAATTTATAAGGAATTTTCAATTCTTTAGCTTGATTAATAAATCTCTGAACATATTCAGGACCAGTTAGTTCTTCTTTAAACTCATGAAGCCCAAATCCATTATGGATGCATTGGAGTGTAATTCCTCCTAATTCTTTATCCCTTTCTATTATTAAAACGTCTAACTCAGCTTTTTTAACAATAATAGCAGCAGCTAAACCCGCAGATCCTCCACCTATTACAGCAACATCAACTTCATATTTCTTCATTCACTAGCACCTCTCAAAACATCTTTTAAAATGAAATGTTTTGTTTTCCCAACTAAAATATTTGTATCTTCTCCCCTCTTCGTAATTTCTTCATAAGGTTTATTCAGTTCTCTTGAAAGAATCTCAATAACGCGAGGACGGCAGAATCCACCCTGACATCTGCCCATTCCTGGGCGACAACGGAATTTAACTCCATCTATAGTGTTAGCTCCTACAGGGGCATGAATCGCGTTGATTATTTCTTTTTCGGGAATAGTTTCACAACGACAAATAATTCTGCCCCAGGTTGGATCTTCTTGTATTTTTTTATCAAGTTCGTCTTTAGTGAAATCTTTAAATCGTTCTGGTTTAGGGCGTATAGGGTTATAATCTTCCTTTACTTTTAATTCTACACCTAATAATTCAAGAAATTCAACTACTTTTTCGGCGATTGCAAATGTTGCTGTCAAACCAGGGGATAAAATCCCTGCAACATTTATAAAACCATAAACATCCGTATTATCAATTATAAAATCATAAGTGTCAGGAACAGCTCTTAATCCAGCAAAATTTCTAATCGAGCTTCTTGCGGGAATATTTGGAACTAATTTCATCCCACCTTCTAAGATTTCTTTTAAACCCGCAGTTGTTGTTGATATATCTTCACGATCAGTAATATTTTGGGCATTAGGACCAACAAAAGTATTTCCATGCAATGTAGGGCAAACTAATATTCCTTTTGAAACTTTTGTAGGGATAGGGAATAAAATCTTATTTAATTGAATCGCATTTCGATCAAAGAGTATATATTCGCCCTTTCTTGGCATGATACTGAAATAATCTAAACCTAACATTTTGGAGATTCTTGCAGCATAAAGCCCTGCGGCATTAATGAGATTTCTCCCTTGAAATTCACCTTGATATGTTCTTACTGTAAAAGTATAATCTTGATGTTTGATTTTTATAACTTCATGGTTTCTGAAAAATTTTACACCATTCATAGCAGCATTTTCAGCTAAAGCGAAGGTTAATTCATATGGACTAGCAAGTCCAGCGGAAGGAGCAGATAAAACCCCAACCACCTCATCAGTTAAGTTCGGTTCCATTTTTTTTATTTTCTTCTTATCTAATATTATCTCCAGTCCAGGGATGCCATCCTCAGTACCTCTCCTTCTATCATCTTCTAATTGTTTAATCTCACTATCGTCTAATGCTATTACAAAGGAACCAATTCGTTTGAAAGGAAAATTTAACTCCTTTACTGCTTGAGTGTATAATTTATTTCCTGTAATACATAAATGTCGCTTAATATATTCTCTAGGAGAAGCATATCCTGCATGAATTACCCCAGAGTTAGCTTTGGTAGTACCAGAAGCAATTTCCGCTTCTTTTTCTAATAAGCAAATCTTTAAATCATATTTTGAAAGTGTACGAGCTATACAACAACCAGTAACGCCGCCTCCGATTATAATAATGTCGTAAATCAATTACTCACTAACCTTTTATCTAATATTTTTGTAAAAATAACTTTAATAAATATTAAAATTTATTCTTAAAAAATATAAATACCTTTTAAATTTGTTAAAGAGAAAACAAATTTATTTAACAGATATGAAACTTTTTTATCATTTCTCTGGTCTTTCAATTAGCTCATTGTTGTTATTCTAAAAAATAAAAACCAAGAGAAACCAGATAAGATAAAAAATAATAGATGAAATTATTAAAATCTTTGTTAGGGGATTAAGTAATGTGTTCTTTAATGATTTAGTTATCTTTAATTTAAGTTCGCTATCGATTAGATTTTCAATTGAATTACTCCGAGGACTTAATTGCTCTTTCAGATGAATTGATCCTAAGAATCGTGGATTTGATAAATTTTTAATAGCACTCTCTAAATTATTCGAAGAGAGTAGAGGAATTTTATTAATGGGTGGAGCTTCTTTAAATTCTAACTTAGCAGGAGATTTATTATTATCAGTGTCCGTCATACTTTTTTCCTAGTAAAATTAAATAAATTTTCCTTTCAATATTAAAGAATCAAATTATTCTTAAATTTTTTTCGATTATAGACTAAAAAAGATATAAATTGAATTTAAAGAAGAAAAAATATTACTTTAAAGATGTTTGAAATTTTTAGTTTGTTTCTTCTAATGAATCAACAATATGTTGCCTAAAATCAGCAAAAACCTTAATATTAATATTCCAACTATTTATAACCTCTTCTGGATAAACATTAAAGAATTTTTTTGAGATAGTTTTTAATTCACTTAGAACTTTTTTAGCTTTAACTTCATTTGATGAATTCGCGACAAAAAGGAAATGATTCTGCTTCACAATTGTGAAACGAATATTGCTCAGTTCAAAATTCGAAATACCTCCTTCTGAAAGTGTTTCTGCAAATGTATTTATCGCACTCATCAAGGCTCCAAAAATTTGTGGATTTACTCTGGAATCAATTACTCGATTAAATATGGTTAAGCCACTCTCAGCTAAAATCCATATATCTCTTAAAACTTTTGGCAAGGATTTCCACAGTATAATATTTTTTCATTATTAACAACATAAGATTTTATGTTTATTAAAATTACGATGTTATTGAAATAATATTAATTTCCGAAAGCATAAAATATAACTAAAGTTATTGTTCAAAATATTATTAAGCTTTAATGGTAAAATTTTAAATATGGAGCCTTATTATAATAAAATCTCTGAAGTATTATTAAAAAAGTTTAAAATAATTGTCGGAAAAGATTATTTTTTTGATGATTATGAAATAAGATGGACCTACGCTTTTGGAGGAGGAATATTTAACAAAGAGTGGGTTCCAGATTTAATTTTGATTACTCAAAATGCTAAACAAATTTCTGAAGTTTTAAAATTAGCAAATAAGAATAGAATTCCAGTAACTCCTCGGGGGAGCGGAACAAGTTTATCTTCCGGTTCATTAACCCCTTATGGGGGAATAATTTTAGATTTAAGCCAAATGAAGGATATTCTTACAATAGATATTGATAATAATTTTGTAGAAGTTGAGCCTGGAGTAATTTGTGATGAATTAAATGAAATATTAAAACCATATGGTTATTTTTTTCCTCCAGATCCAGGTTCAAGTTCTGTAGCTACAATAGGGGGAATGGTTGCTAGTAATGCTGGTGGCATCCAAGCATTCAAATATGGGGTTACAAAAAATTATGTCATATATTTAGAAGTTGTATTACCAGATGGAAAAATTTTGAATCTTGGTTCTAAAGTTTTAAAATCAGTATCATCTTATAATATCAAGGATCTATTTATCGGTTCTGAAGGCACATTAGGAGTAATTACAAAAATTGGTTTACGAATTAGACCTTTGCCAAAAACTAGAAAATTAGGTATATTTATTTTTGAAAATGTTGATGATTTACAAGATGCTGTGTTAGAGTTAAGACGAAGTGGGATTGTCCCAAATTTATTAGAATTTATGGATAAGCTTATTTTGAAAGCCGTTACTGAATATCTAGGTGGTGAGTTCTTCGATTTTCCAAATGGTTATGTACTATTAGCTGAAGTGGATGGAAACTCTATAAGAGAGGTTGATGAATCATTTACTATAATGTTTGATATAATAATCCAGAAAAATCCAATATTTCATAAGGTAGCGATGAGTGAAGAGGAACGAGAAAGATTAATCCTTGCAAGGAAAGCTAATCTTCCCGCTCTTTCGAGAATTAGACCAAATACTTGTGTTGAGGATTGTACGATCCAGATTTCAAAATTCGCTGATATTATTAAAAAAATTGAGGAAATTCCTGAAAAAGTTAATGCCAAAAACTTATTAGTAGCAATTATTTGTCATATGGAGGGAAATTTGCATCCTACATTCTTATTTAATGAAAATGATGAACAAGATGTTAAAGATTTCGAAAAGGCAATAGATTATTTATATAGACAAATAATAATACCCGCAGGGGGAACGTTAACTGGTGAACATGGAATTGGAAAAATAAAGACACCATTTCTTGAATTAGAACATGATTCTGAGGTAGTTGATCTGATGGTAAAAATTAAGAAGTTCTTTGATCCGAACATGATCTTGAATCCTGGAATTGGGAAAGGTGATCCTCGATCTTTAAATACCAAAAATCATAGCCGTACCTTAATAAAACAATCTGATAAGATTTTAGAATTAAAGTGTATGAGATGTGGATTTTGTATCTCATGTCCATCAAGAATTAATTATATTTTAGAGGCATATAGTCCCAGAGGACGTTTAAGTCTCTTAAATGGCTTAGTACATGGTGAATTAGAATTAAATGATTTAATAATTGAAGTATTGCAGACTTGTACTTTATGTGGACTCTGTCAAACAATGTGTCCTGCGGGTGTTAATACAACTGAAATTTTTGAAAAAGCTAGAGAGATAATTCATAGAAAACCTAAAAAACAATGAAAATAGATTATGGTAAGAAAGGTCTAGAGATAAAACTTGATCCAAAGTGGAATGTTACTATACTCCATCCTAAAGTACAAAAAACGTTTGAGAATCCGATTGGAGAAATCAAAAGGGTGATTAAAAATCCAGTTGGATCTTTACCTCTTAAAGAAATTGTTAAAAGTAAAAAGATTTTGAAAACTGTCTGTATTATCGCAAACGATGCAACTCGACCAGTTCCTTCAAGTTTAATTCTTGAGGTTTTAATAGATGAATTAGGAAAGTATGGAATTAAAGATAATCAAATTAAGATCTTGATTGCTACAGGATTGCATCGTGCTTCTCGCGATGAAGAATTAGAAAGAATCCTTGGAAAGAATTTAAAAATGCGATTAAAAACAATTGATCATATTGCTACTGATAGGAAATCTTTATTCAACTTAGGAATAACAAAAGATAAAAATCCGATTTTTATAAACAAACATTATTGTGAAGCGGATTTAAAGATTTTAACTGGCTATGTTGAACCTCATTTTTTTTTTGGATTTTCTGGTGGTCGCAAATCTATAATTCCTGGAATTGCAGGTATAGAAACCATCCAAGCCAATCACTCTGCTGAAAATATTGCCTCTCCATATTCCAGATTTGGAATTTATAAAGAAAATCTATTGCATAAAAATGCAATGGAAATTACTAAAAGGGTGGGTGTAGATTTTATTATTAATGTTTGTATTAATGAACTCCATGAAATTGTTGAAATAGCTGCTGGAGATATCGAGAAAGTTCATGAAAAATTGGTGGACTACCAATTAAAACATATTTTCAGGGAAATCAATAAGCCTTGTGATATAATAATATGTGGAAATGGAGGATATCCCTTAGATCTTAATTTATATCAAGCTGTTAAGAGTATGGCTATAGGAGAAATGGCTGTAAAAAAGGGAGGAACAATAATTGCTGTAAATGAATGTGCTGATGGCATCGGAATAGGTCAAGATGAATTTAAAAAATTAATATTTTCTGGAATGGCGCCAGAGGAAATCCACAAGAAAATATTAAATAAGGAAATTGTCGTACCTGATCAATGGGAAATACAAATTTTAGCTAGAATTCTTATGAAAGCTGATATCTTCGTGATATCTAGATTAAAAAAGAATGAATTAGGGAATATCGGTTTAAAATATGCTAAAACCGTTGAGGACGCTATTACAAACTGTTTAAATAAATATGGAGATGATGCTTCAATACTGATTTTACCTAACGGCCCTCAAATACTCCCCTTATTGAAAGATCCTAATGAAAATTTATAAAATCTCATTAGATAAGGTTTGTAGAAAGCCCGCAAGATGAAAGTTTTCTGTTTATTTAATATTTATCATAATTAAATACGTGTTAATATTATACATAAAAATACGATGCGGAGAAGAATAGGATCGTAATATTGGATTAGATATTAACACCTGATATTCTCAGCTTTCGCTTTAAAATTTTTTTTTTTGTTTATATTTTTATATGAAAATTTTGATTAATATTATAGGTATAAACCTTGGTTCCTATATGAATCGTTAGGTATAAGAATAGGAAAATGGAGATCGGGAAGTTCTGGTTAAAATTTTCACCGTTGAAAATAGCTAGCTATTCATCAATTATCTTGAATTCAATTTGTATTGTTTTAGGTATTATATATATATCAAATCCTAGTTATTCAATTTTATGGGATGTTTTTGGGATCATTCTATTAACTACACTATTTGGGAATCTTACACTTATTTTTATAAATTCAAGTAAAAATAATGAAAAGAATATTTTCAGAACTAAAATGACCTTATTCAGTTACTTTTATTTAATATTTATCATTATTGCCATGGTTAGCTTGATGCTTGGTAATTTACTTATATCTGTAACCTATTCCAATCAATTACTTGATAATTTAGGCGCTTATACGTTAATTTATTTTTTCTATTTTGGAGTCTTAACTATTGGAATAAGTTATGCTATTTTTGGAATCAAAATGTTTAATAATTCAACATCATTAACTCAAAATCAAAATTTCGAGAGTGGACCTTCAAGAAGATTTTTAAAATTCAAAAGAATCTTAAAAAAAGTTACTATAATCATCTCAAGAACCACCTTCATTATAGGAATTATTTTTGGAATCGTTTCAATATTCGGATCTTTTGAAATTGTAACTACAATAATCGCAATAATTTCAGGTCAATTTGGTATATTTTTTTCAATAATATTTTTCGCAAATACAATTTTGCTTTTGAAATTAAAACATCGTAACTGGAAATCTAAAAAATTTTATAGAACAACCACTATTGGAGTCTTGGTATCTGGATTATTATTAGTTCCTCTATTTTTAACACAACACACCATTACAGATATTGAAAGAAATTTTTCAAACACTTTTGGTCCAAACTGGCGAGATAGGATCCCCCCTGTGGCAAACCAATACTTCTTAGAAACTCCTTTTTCATTATCTGGTTACTTTTTAGGTATACCTCCCAAAGATTGTATAATTGAAACAAATACTCTGTTTTATAATGATGAAGGTATACAATTGTATTTTGATGCTTATATGCCTTTAAATAAAGGGGAAAACCTTCCAGGAGAGAATTCAACCCTTATAAGAATCCATGGAGGGGGATGGGTTTCTGGTGATAAAGGGATGATGAATATGATGCAGATGAATAAATATTTCGCAGCCCAAGGGTATTCTGTCTTTGATATTCAATATGGTATAGCTGATAATCCATTATTTTCATTAGATCCACTAACACCTAATTATAAGAAAGGAGATTTTAATATAGATGATATGATGCGCCATATTGGTATATTTACTAGATATCTTGCTAACAATTCTATAAAATATAACGCAAATTTAGATTCTGTATTTATAAGTGGTGGATCGGCAGGAGGTCATCTTACATGTGCTGTAGCTTTAGCTATAGCAAGCGGAGATTACAATCATATTTTTAGTGGAAATTTAACAATTAAAGGATTAATTCCTTTCTATCCTGCAAATGGTCAAATGGGCTTTTTTGGAATAAGTGGTAGTGATGAATTTAAAAACCCAGAAAAACTAATTGACACTGAGAGTCCTCCTTGTCTAATTTTTCAAGGAACTCACGATATTTTGAATTATTTTAGTATATCTAGAAATATCCAAAATACCTATTATGCTAAAGGTAATGAATATTGTGCTATTTTATGGATGCCCCTTGGTGGTCATGCATCAGACTTCTATTTTACAGGTAATTATAACCAAATATTTTTATATTATATGGAACGCTTCATGTATCTTTACCATTGACTTTTTCAATTAAATTGTACACAAAAAGAATTACTAATTTTCAAATATTTATAAAATATAATTTCCCACGAAATACCCATATTTCGTCTGTTCGTTAACATATAACAACTTTGAATAGTTAAATATATATATTATGAAGTAACTTAAATAGACATAGTCAATAAAAAAATGTTTTACAAAATTATAAAAATTATAATTTAAAACAATTAATTTTAATTACACAACTGATCATTATGATCACAGAAAAGCAAATTCGTTGATCAATATCACTATTGATTAATACTCTTACAGCTGAAAAAAAATAATAACAATAAGTGAATAAGTATGAGCTATAAAGATAGACTCCGTTCAAATAAAACCGGTTCAGAAGAAAATGCTAGGTGTAGTTCAGATGCTCTATGTTGCAATAACCCTTGTATCGAATCTCGAGATGGAGATAATGTATGTCTGAATTGTGGTATGGTTATTGAAAGAAATCTTGTGGGAAATGAACGAAGAGCGTACACAATAGAAGAAGTCAATAAAAGACGCAGAACAGAACCTCGATGGAGAGAATTTGGACCCAGAACAATGCTTCCGAACACAAAAATCGACTCAAAAGGCCGTTTGATTAATGCAAGAGGTAAAACTCTATTTTCAAGATTATCCAAGATTCAGAATTCATTAATTTCAAGTATTGAAAGAAATTTCTGGGAAGCCAAGCCAAAATTGAAGATGCTTACGTCTAAAATGAATATTCCAGAGTATATCAAGGAAACAGCATGGAAAATCTATAGTGTAGTAGCTAGAAAAAAATTAACAATGGGACGATCTATTGACGGATTTATAGCTGCCTCATTATATGCAGCAATTAGAGTACATGAGTTCCCAAGATTACTCGAAGAAGTATGTGAAGCTTCAATGACACCAAGAAGGACTGTACACCGCTCTTTGGGTATGGTCGTTAAGGAGGTGCTTCCCGAATTGAATTTGAAATATAAACCGATTACAGCTGAACAATTGGTGTTCAGATTTGGAAATGATTTAAATCTACCGATGAACATACAAAAGAATGCAGTTAATATGTTAGCAGAAGCATCTAAAAATGGATTATTGCGAACAGGTAAAGATCCAAAGGGATTAGCCGCAAGTGTTATTTATATGGCAGCTAAAGCTGGAAACTATAGGAAAACTCAAGCCGAAGTTTCGGATATAGCTAAAGTTACGGAGGTAACCCTTAGATCTCGCTCCAAACAGATAAAAAGCAAGCTCCAATAAAGAGATATCTTAGTTTTGAGCAAAGAAATTAATTATTTTTTATTTTTCTTTTTTTTAATTATTTTTTATTCATAATTAAAATACTTTTTTTAAAATCTAATTTAACTCATTTATTTCATTAATGAGCAATTTAAGCAATTTATGATTAATACCCTACAAAAAAGTATTTATATAACAAAATTTCAAGTATACTTGAGTATTAAAGTTCGTGAGAAATAATGGATGGGATTGAAGTTTTATTAGGCATTTTAAGTATAATAATTGGTTACCTTTTAGGGTCAATTTTACCCGCTTATCTTTTCGGTAAATTAAAAGGGATCGATATTAGAGAGGAGGGTACTAAAAATGCCGGGACAGCAAATGCATTTCGAGTATTAGGACTTCCATATGCTATCCCAACAGCATTATATGATGCATTGAAGGGATTACTGGCCATTCTAATAGCTGCTTATATAGGTGCACCTTTTATTTTCATGCAAATTAGTGGATTAATTGCTATATATGGTCATGTTTTTCCCTTTTATTTAAGGTTTCGTGGTGGAGAAGGGAATGCAACTGCAACTGGATTACTAATTTTTTATCTTGTGAATTATATTATTGCTGGTTTTGAAATATTTTATGTTGTAATCTATATAGTTATACTTGTAGCATTATTTACCTATATATCTAAATCAGGTTCAATTTTACCGGTTATAGTATTTCCTCTCCTTGGTTATTCTGTGTTTATACATTATCCAACAAGTCCTTTCAATATCTTTTTTTGTATAGTTCTTCTGCACATTGCCTCAATTGGAATGCATAAAGTAATTACACAGAAGAAGTTAGTAATTGATGATGAAGAATTTTTATCACGTTGGTGGAGAGTTGCTATAAGACCTGTTGCACTCTTGTTCTTGTTATTTTATTTTATATTTTCGCAAATTGTAGCACTTACCATAATAGGTATTGTAACCTTATGTTTTGTTGCCCTTGATTTGTCTCGTTTTCTTTCAAAACAAACTCAAGAATTATTGACAGTTAGAGTCAAATCAATTTTTAGAAAAGGTGAGGAAAAGAAATTATCGTCAATGACTATATTTTTAATCTCAACTTTTATTGTTGTATTATTATTGGAAAGAAATATTGCTGTAACTACTTTGGTTTTCCTCACATTTGGTGATATGTATAGTAAAATATTTGGATTAGCTTATGGTCGTCATAAATTATTTGATAAGACTATTGAGGGAACTCTTGCTTATGCTGGCGCTATAATGATTTTTGGTTATGTTATTTATACTGCAATTGATATATCGTTATTAGTCCTAATAATAGGAGGAATTACAGCAACCATTTCTGAATTTTTACCACTGGGGATGAATGATAATTTTACAGTACCAATTATAAGTGGCGCTGTAATGACAGTTGCGGTATTATTTGGATTATAATAATTTGAAATTGTTTTTTTTTTGACAATTGATTAGATTCAAAAAAATAATAAGAGATTCTTAGGAAAAAAAGAAGAAAAATTTTAAATAAATTCCAATTATATTATTTCTCTTAAAAACTCTAATAATATTTTCACCTGAGATCAGATAAAAGGATTGAAATTAATTTGAAAAAATGGCCTATAACTTGTATAACGGGTATTTTGATTATTATTATTTCTTGGGGTGGAGTAATTATATCAGTTTTATTAGCTCCGCCCCCTTTCAGCCCTTTAACTAATTATCTGAGCAGTTTAGGCAATTCTATATATAATCCTAATGGAGCCATTATTTATAATAGCTCAGTGATCATATCTGGGATTTTGTTTTTAATTTTCTTTATAGGATTTAATCAGTGGTATACTAATGTAAAATTGGATAAAATTATATTATCAGCAATTCAAATAATAGGATGCTTTTTATCAATTATAATTGTTTTAACAGGATTATTTTCTGAAGACTTTTATATGGAACAACATGTACTTCTGTCAATTATAGCAGGAATTTTAGGTTTTTTAGTTCAGGTTTCTATAACTTTTTATTTAATTAAACAAGAAGAATCTATTAAAAGAATCTCTTATTCTATTTTTGGATTAATGGTACTTTATATTGTGCTCCTATTCATATTATCTCCTCAACATGTTATAACTGAATGGGTTGTTAGGTCGATTGGTGATATTACTTTGATATTAATGATTTATAATCTTAATTATATATATCAAGTAAGAAATAAGACTAATTCCTAAATTCTAACTTCAATTAGAGCATTTATTTTGCTAAACGATATAGCTTAATCGACATAATAAATATCCAAGAAATCGGAACAAAAAGTCCTAGTCGTTGTACTAATCCATTCACTAAGGAGAGATCAATATATATCGCAATAGGCGAATAAATGAGTAAAAAAATTCCAACTAGCACTAAAAAGAGCCACCAATATTTTCGCCAGTTATTATCTTTCCATACTGGGTATAATGAAAGAAGAATTGCAATAGGTATGGCATACGTGGGAAATTGTATAAGTACATTATGACCTATCCCTGTAAAAGTAACATTTCTACAACCTGCATCACACGGGAACATTGAAAGCGCAAAAATGCAGATACCAGAAAGGATAAAGAGAATCATACTAATTGTTGTTAATAGATGTTTTTTAACGCCTATGTAAAGACCAATCCCAAAAAAAATCAAATAAAGGCCAAATACAACAAAACCTAAGATATTCATAACTGTATTGTATGGAGCTTCTGGTGTGGCGAGCTCACTAATGAATTGACTAATTGGGTTATAGCCAGGATAAAGAAATCCTAAAACTGTAAATACAATAGCATTAGTTATTGGTCCTATAATGCCAAAGATGGCTGATGTTTTCTGAAGTCGGCTAATGTGAATTAAATCCATATCCCCTAACCTGTTAATTTATTAAAACCGTGAACTGAATAAATACTTTTCTAAATCTCTCTATTACTAATAAAACTTATATTATAAATAATTTTGCATATGATAAACTTCAAATAGAGGTCAATGATACTGACAAAAATTTTTACTTTGAATTTAAAAACTCCATTCTATTAGTATTGAATTTTCTCTTTTTTAATAATAAAAATAATGTTATATATGTATATTATTATCTTTTCTATATACTGATGAGCTATATAGAAAAAAAATATAATCGTAAGATCAATGAAATTTTTGAAGATTTACCAAGTTTAGAAAGTTATTTAATTAAATTATTGAATAGAAATTCTGTTAAAGTTATTGATGAAATAGCTAGTGTATGTGCAAAATTTAATAGAAATATTAATCTAATTCTTAAGAAGTATTATCCTGAAATAAAAGAAATGAACGATAAACTGGAAATAAAATCAACCTTAAAATTCTATTACGATCTAATCGATAAATTGACAGATTTAGTAAGAAATATTGAAAATTTTAGGAAAATTGATCCAGAATATTATAATAAATTAATCGAGTTCATAGATAATAAAGAAAATTTAATTAACGGAAAATATAGAGCTATTTGTACACAGGAATTAACTGCTTTTTATGACCCAATCTCACGGGAAAATTTAGAAAAAATTCTATTAGAAAAATTTGAAAAAAAGAGTAAGCAATACTTCACATTTGGATCCTTGGAAGAAGAAATCAAAAAAATAGCAAAAATTGCTGGTGCTGATTTTATCTTGATAAGTCGAGCAGATAATTCGGCGTTAGTGGAATTACAATCAGCAATGTCACTTATTGATTTTGGAGTTTCTAATGATGTGGAAAAAGAAAATTTAAATAATATAGGAAATGAAATAAAAAATTTTTTAGAATCGAAAAACTTTCAAGTAATATCTAAACCAGGGTTGATTATTACCAATGCAAAATTAGTTCCTGATGATGATTAATCAATCAGTCCAATATCAAGCTTTAGTATGATAAAACTTATTTGACAATATTGTTTTAAAGGGACTGATGAATAAATATTGTAAATTACTAAAAGGAGTTAATCTCATAATCTCATAAAATATATAATTTTTGAACCATTATCATTGATGATTTTCTATGGCAAAAAAGAAAAAAGAAGCTCCAATAACTGGGATAACCGTTTCAAAAGAAGAAGATTTTTCTGCTTGGTATACAGAATTAATCAATAAAGCAGAATTAGCAGATATTAGATATAATGTTAAAGGATTTATTGTGTATCGTGAATGGGCGACTATCACGATTAATAAAATGTATAGAAAATATGAGGCGTTATTAGAGAAAAAAGGACATTTACCACTTACTATGCCTTCATTAATCCCTGAGTCAAATTTCTTACTTGAGGCCCAGCATGTTGAAGGTTTTGCTCCAGAAGTATTTTGGGTTACTGAAGCAGGAAGTTCTGGTAAATTAGCAGAACGTTTAGCATTACGTCCTACAAGTGAAACTGCTTTATATAAAATGTATCCTTTGTGGATAAGAAGTTATAAAGATTTACCGTTTAAGAGGTATTTATCATGCCAAGTTTGGAGATATGAGACAAAAATGACTAGACCTTTTTTTAGAGGTAGAGAATTTCATTGGATCGAATCTCATAATGTATTTGCAACTGAAAAAGATGCAATGGCACAAGTAAAAGAGGATATGGAAATAACTTATCAGATGCTTCAAGATGAATTCGGGATACCGATCATATTTTTCCAAAGACCTCAATGGGATAAATTCGCTGGAGCAGTAAATACTTACGCTGCTGATGCGCTCATGGGTTCTGGGAAAGTTCTTCAATTACCCTCTACACATTACTTGGGGCAGAATTTTTCAAAAGTTTTTGATGTGAAATTTATTGATAAAGATGGGAAAGAGAAATACGGATATCAAACTTGTTATGGTCCAGCTCAAAGCAGGATATATGGAGCTATGATTGCCTACCTTGGCGATGATAAAGGCTTAGTTTTACCTTTTGACCTTGCTCCAATCCAGATAGTTATTATCCCCATAATTTATAAGGGTAAAGAGAGAGAAATTTTAGAAAAAGCAAGTTCTATTTATCAAAAATTCAAAGATACATATATTGTCAGACTTGATGATTCAGATGAATCTGTTGGTGTTAAATTCTACTATTGGGAGTTGAAAGGAGTACCAATTAGAATTGAAGTAGGACCTAAGGATATTGAAAAGAATCAGGTAATAGTAGTAAAAAGGCACGATGGTGTTAGATATAATGTAAAAGAGATTAATTTAGAGAAAAAGATTGATGAAATTGCTCAAAACTATACAAAAGAGATCAAAGAAAAATCATTAATCGATTTTGAATCTCAAATCGACGTTACTTATGAAAAGGATGCAGCAATTGAAGCAATTAATAATGGAAAAATCGTCTGTTGTGGATTTTGTTCAATTGATATGGACGCATATCACTGTGCTGAAGTAGTTGAAAAAGAAATTGGTGGATTTGTTCGTGGTATACGAGTTGATGAGGAAATACATGAGTTTGCAACTTGTCTAATATGTGGTAAACCTGCGGGATGTACTGTGTACATCGCTAAGAGTTATTAAATAAAAAAATGAAAATCTCTTTTCATCTATAAATCTTTTTATATTTGATAAAAATAAATAATTTAATATAGAATTCACATTTTTATCTGTGATATATTATGGTAGCTAAAGAAAAAGTTTTGGATGTATTTAAAAGTACAGATAAACCTTTACGGCCTAGTGAAATTGCTGAGCAAACTGGTATTGAATCTAAGGAAGTATCTAAAATAATTAAAGTATTACGTGAAGAAGGAAAAGTTTTTTCCCCTAAACGTTGTTATTATGCGTTAAAATAATTACTAATAACTAATTAACTTAGTTTTAAATCTAATCTTTTTTTTAATAAGATGATTTTTTAAATTAAAGATTGTGAGACATACTTTAAATTGAGGAAAAAAAAAGAAAGTATAGAAGCTTCAATGTGTATAATGAAGTGGTGTGGATTTCTGCTGGTTTTCTTTTATAAATTTTATCTCATAATTCATATATCCACAATTTAAACACTTTACTGTCTTTGGAGGGAAATAATTTACGACTTTAGGCATTTTCATTGAAGCACAATTAGGACAATAATAATACATTTTCTATAACTCTTCGATTCAAATTATTATTACCATAAGTTAATGTATTTAAATATCATTAAAAAGTCCTATAATTTAGAATTAAAAGGAAATATAGAAGAAGATCTACTTTTTTGATTAATTCTACACAAAAAAAACCATGAAACTAAAAATTTAAGTGATTGAAAATCTTTTACTTTTTAAACCGTTTAAAATGAGGTTTTTAAATGGACGATTTTGTTAAGCCCCTCTCTGATGAATTTAATAATATATTTTTTATAGAAGGGGAAGAAAGTGCGAGATATCCTTATTCTCATTCTATTTTAATAAAAGATTACTTAATTGATACAGGCATTTCACATAACCGGCTAATAAAGATAAAGAAATTATTTCCAATTAAAAATATTATCTTAAGTCACTGGCATGAGGACCATATTTCAGGTAATAGTTTATTTAAAAATTGTAAATTTTACTGTCATTTACAAGATAAACCTGTTATTGAAGACATTGAAAAAATGGTTCCTTATTATAATGTTAAGAACACTCCAGTTGGAGAGGAATTAAAAAGTTTAATAGAAATGTTGCGAATTAAAAATACTAAAATTGATTATATTATAGAAGATAATCAAATAATAAATATTGGAGATCAGTTAAAATTGAAAATTCTTCATACTCCCGGGCACACAGCAGGACATTGTGCTTTTTATGAAAAAAATTCCAAAATAGCTTTTTTTGGAGATATTGACTTAACAAAATATCCATATTACGGAAATATTGATGCTGATTTGATTGAGTTCGAAAAATCAATTGAAAGACTTATTACTATGGAAATCGAAACCGCAATTACAGGGCATAGAGATGTTATTATTGGAAGTAAAAGAATTAAAGAAGAACTCGAAAAATTTAAATCAATATTACGAGAAAGGGATGAAAGGATACTTACACATTTTTCGGAAACAAAAAACCCAATTAGACCAATAGATTTAAAAAATAAAAACCTTATATATAGAAAGTACACAATTTTCAAAGATTTTGAACTAATCGCTGAAGTTTTAATGATAGAAAAACATTTCGAAAAATTTCATAGAAATAAATTAATTACTACTAAAGATAATGGATATATTTTAAATTAATTATAAAAAAAATTGTTTATTATTCATTTTAATGTGTTTCTTTCTTAAGATTAGTTGTAAATGAAATTGATGTGATTATATACGCAGGATATAGTTTTATACGAAAAAGAAGGGGATATTGGCAAGATTACTTTAAATAAACCAGAACAAAGAAATACATTAGATCTAAAAACTTTAAAAAAGTTAATAGAAGCTTTTAAGATAAGTGCTAATAATGGGGATGTATGTGTTATTTATAGCGCTAACGGTAAACATTTTACTGTTGGTGCAGATTTGAAATATGGATTTGAGCTCCTCACGGATAATAGTCGAATGGCTGAAGCTGTTGAATTCCTAGAAGCCTTTCAAAATTTAACAAGAGCAATGATATCCCATTCGGGAATTATTATTGCTGGGCTTCATGGATGGGTTATTGGAGGGGGATTTGAACAGTTATTATATTGTGACTTAAGAATTGCTGCTAATGATACTCGGATAATGCTTCCAGAATTAGGAGTAGGACTCTTCTTCTCAAATGCTTCAACTAAACTTTTGCCCAGAATTATCGGTGAAGGACGGGCAAAACAATTAATGTATTTAGGATCAGAAATTAGTGCCAAAGAAGCCCTCAATATAGGATTAGTTAATCAAGTCTGTAAACCTGAAGGATTAAGAAGGATTATTAGACGTACAGCAAACACTATCGTGCAAAAAGATCATATAACTCTTAAATGGGCAAAAAAAATGATAAATGAGAATCAAGATGCTTCTATTGAATCAGTGTTAGCTAAAGAATTACGGATTATGATTTTAATGGGACAATCTGAAGAACTTAAGAAAAGACTTGAAAAGTTCGTGAAAGATAAGCATTAGAGGTATTTTAAATCTTTCTTTTATGTAAAATTTTCATTTTATTTCCTGATATAAATATTTTTTATTAATTTATTATTCTAATTAATATGGAGCGAACAGGTCCACTCTTATTCAAAGAGTATCCCCTTCTGAAGGAAAAAGTACCATGGATACCTTTGCTTATAAATGCCCCTACATCTGTAGAAAGATTACATGAATTAGAAAAGCATCTTAATTTGGATAAGGGTCAGATATTTATTAAAAGAGATGATATAAATCATCAAATTTATGGAGGAAATAAGCTAAGAAAGTTTGAATTTATCTTTGGAAACGCTATTTTAAAGAAAAAGAAAAAAGCTATTGTAACTTATGGAGGTATTGGTACACATCATGGCTTAGCTTCCGCAATACTTTGTAATAAATTACATCCGCCTCTAAAATGTGATTTATTTCTCTATAATCAGCCTCTTACTTGGCATGTCCAACGTTCATTATTATTATATGATTATTTTAAAGCAAAATTGCATCTTGGGAAAACGGATATAAGTACATTTATTAAAGCCTTATTCTTTTGGATTTTCCATCGTAAATACGAATTCATACTTCCTGGAGGAAGCCTTTTGTTTGGTAGAGGAACTCCTTTAGGAGTGGTGGGTTTTATAGAAGCAACTTTTGAACTAAATGAACAAATTAAAAAGGGGCAAATTCCCGAACCTGATTTAATCTTTTTAGCAAATGGTACTACAGGAACAGCAGCAGGATTAGTAGCAGGATGTAAATTATTAGGATTAAAATCTAAAGTCTATGCTGTAGCAGTGTACAAAGAATTCATTGCCAATACTTCTAATTTAGCCAGAAATGCAAATAAGGCTCTTAAATATTTGCATAAAAGAGATAAGAATTTTCCAAAAATAAAAATTTCACGAGATGATTTTGAATTAGTAAAAGGATACTTAGGTTCTGGATATGGTGTTAAAACAATAAAAGGTCAAAATGCAGTAGATACTATATTTGATTTAGAAGGGAAATCAAAAGGATTTAACTTAGAAACTACATATACGGGAAAAGCAATGGCTGCTATGTTTGATTTCCTTAAGAAGGAAGAAAATAAAAATAAAACTATACTATTTTGGAACACTTATAATTCAAATGATCTGGATAAATATATAAGAAATACTAATTTTGATTATAAAAAACTTCCAAAAAAGTTCTATAAGTTTTTTGAAAAGACATATTTTCAATGTTGGCAAATTACTGATTGTCCCAAGGAGATAAGAGAAAACTGTCCGGCTTACTTAAACCATGAATACAGATTTTGGAAAATTACAGATTGCAAGCTTGATCAAAAAAAACAAAGGAAAGCTTTGGGAATATTAAAAAATGTAATTAAATTAGAGAATGCCTAAAGATGACTTTCAAATATTTAAAGTTTTTCCCCCATATAAGTGAAACTAATATAGAAATATCTCCATTTTTTTGTTCAAATTTAATATTTTAATTTATTAAATTATACATTAAAAAAAGTAAATTAATTAGGCGTTTTTTAAGTTATGGATGAATTGAATTAGGTTTGAAGGTACTATGGAATTGATTAGTAAAAATCTTCTTGAAAGTCTTCAAAATCTTCCCAATCTTCATCCCAGTCCTCATTATCATCATATTCTACGTCTTCATCCCAATCCTCTTCTTCCACGAATTTTTTCTTTTCAGAATTTTGTTTTGTATTCATGTTTTTAACCTCTTTTTCTATTATTTATAATAGATTAGAATTATGATAAATTTTCAATTACGTCATAAAACTTATTAAATATTTAAATGTTTTCAATTTTAATAATAATAACTATAATAAAGAAAATTAATTGCGAGTATCTAGGATTCAGAGAGCATCATAGGTACTCTTACTATTTATAACAGTTAAATCTTATTATATGTAAAATAATATTGTTTACTTTAATTAAAAACTCAGTTTAAACCTTGTATAAGTTCTAAAAATTTAATATTTTGTTAGAATCTATAATAAAACTGAGCACTTTTTTATTATATTCTATAAATTGTAAATTTAAAATGATCTCTTATACCGAACAATTATTTTTGGAAACAAATATTAAATTATAATCAGAAATCACTTAATATTCCAAATTGCTTATATAAAGAGGAAAAAATAATAAATTAAGCTCACATTTATCTAATTAGATTAAGATTAGACCTTATTTATAAAATTAAAGTAATATATTATAATTTCCAAGAGATTTAATCTTATTAAAATTTGTCTTACATGGTAAAAATATAAAAGAAAAGTTTTTAAATCAATTAATTTATATATAATTTCAAATATAAAATTTTAATAGAATGAAGTAAAGTTAAATCTAAATAACATTTAAAGGGTAATCGATTAATTAATAAATGATACATAATATTACAATCGAAATATTAAGAAGAATTATTCTCTATGCGAAAATTTTTTGTGATAAAGAGAAGTTCTTAAATACTTCATTCAGGTTAAAAAGCCTTCATTTTCTTCAGAATTTATCAAATTCAAGATTTTTAAGATAAAAAAGCAATGACAACTCAAACAGATAGTATAAATAATAAAAAAAGAACTTTTGAGAGTAAAGGAAAAAGTATATCCATTTGCTTAGGTCCTGTTCTTAACCCAGAAGAATATGTTAAAAAAGATTGGTGGAAACGGATATTTAACGCTTATTATTTAAAAACAGATGGAGATGTAGTAGAAGATCAAAAAATTACTGAATATGAAGTAAATTATTTTTCAAACGTTATGCAATTTCATCAAGAACATCAGATTCTCGATCTCTGTTGTGGTCAAGGAAGACATTCCATTGAGTTAGCTAATAAAGGCTTTAAAAATGTATTTGGATTAGATCGGTCAAGATATTTAATTCAGAAAGCTAAAACTAACGCGAAAAAATGTGGAGTTTTATGCAAATTTCATGAAGGAGATGCGAGAAAACTACCATATAATCCAGATAAATTTGATTTTGTTTTGATTTTAGGTAATAGTTTTGGATATTTTGAATCAATGAATGATGATTTTCTGGTATTAAAAGAAGCTTTCCGTGTTTTAAAGCCTTGGGGAAAAATATTAATAGATATAACTGATGGAGAATTTCTTAGAGAAAATTTTCAATCACGTTCATGGGAGTGGATTGATAAGAATCTTTTCGTTTGTCGAGAAAGAACTTTATCTTTGGATAAACAAAAATTGATTTCAAGGGAAGTAATAACACATGTTAATAAAGGAGTATTAGTGGATCAGTTTTATGCAGAAAGATTATACTCAAAAATAGTTATTTCAGAGTTGTTAGAAAAAGTAGGTTTTAGTGAAGTAATTTTCCATGGCTCGATTACTCCTGAGTCTCAACGTAACCAAGATTTAGGAATGATGGAAAAAAGAATTATTGTCAGCGCTATTGTTAAAAAAGAATGGACACCGATTAAAAAGAAAGAAAAAAGAGTTGAAAAAAATACAATTGTTATTTTCGGAGACCCTAATAAACCCGATGTACTTAAACCCTTCCAAAAGTTCGATGATGATGATTTCTTTACAATAAATCAATTAAAAGCTGCACTAAAGGAGCTTAATGAATATAATTTTTCATATTTAGATAATCACAACACTCTTATTCAGGATTTACAAAATTTAAATGGCAAAATTGATTTTGTTTTTAATTTGTGCGATGAAGGTTATTACAACGAAGCTAGAAAAGAATTACATATACCCGCTTTATTAGATATTCTCAAAATTCCATATACAGGATCTGGACCTCAGTGTCTAGCCTTTTGTTATGATAAATCATTAGTAAGAGGTATTGCAAAAGAATTAGAGATTCCTGTCCCTGAAGCTATATATATTAAACCTGAAGATAAAATTATTGATTTACCTTTATATTTTCCTGCTATTGTAAAACCTAATTTCGGAGATTCTAGTTTTGGGATTACTCAAAGAAGTGTGGTTAAAAATGGAGAGGAACTGCTGAGTGCAATTTCAGAAATACGTGAAAAATTTGGTTATGATAAACCAATTTTAGTTGAACAATTTCTTCCTGGTAAGGATCTCAGTGTTGGAATTATTGGAAATCTCCCAGATAATTTTCTAATCCTTCCAATAATCGAAGAAGATTATTCAAATTTACCTCCAGAATTACCAAAAATATGTGGTTATGAGGCAAAGTGGATACCAGATTCTCCCTATTGGAATATTAAATCTATTCCAGCAAATCTCTCACAAGATGTCATTGAAATTATTGAAAATTCTTCACTCAAATTATTTGAACGATTGGAATGTCAAGATTATGCTCGATTTGATTGGCGATTGGATGCTAATGGAAATCCTAAGCTCTTAGAAATAAATCCTAATCCCGGTTGGTGTTGGGATGGTCATTTAGCAAAAATGTGTAATATTGCAAATATCCCATATAAGGAAATGTTAAATAAAATTTTAGAAGCCGCAGTAAAAAGAATTGGATTAACATAATTTCAATTATAATATTAAATCCCTATAATAAAATGACAGCTACAGAAATTGAAAATAATAAAAAAGATCCAGACAATATTGAGAAAGTTTCTTCATATGTACGCCATCTTGAGAAAAAAGTAAAGGAATATGAAATTGACGTAAATTTATTAAGAAATAGTATAACAAAGGTGGAATTTGAAGTAAACAGTTTACGATCAGAAATTGAGCGATTAAGTGATCTTCCCTTATTATCAGGATATATAATTGATATTCTAGATGATATGAATGACCGTGCTATTGTAGATATGCCACCTAACTCTAGTTTTGTTGTTAGAATTAGTAATAGACTGCAAAAAGAGAAGATTGTACCAGGATTACATGTAGCTTTAAATCAACGAAATTATGCGGTAATGGAAATATTACCCTCCAAATTTACCCCATTTGTGAGAGGTATGGAAATAATTGATAGACCTATTGATATTTCATATGATGATATTGGAGGTTTAGAAAATCAAATCCAAGAAGTTAAAGAGATTATAGAATTACCATTGAAAAAACCAGAATTATTTAAAAAAATTGGGATCGAACCACCTAAAGGGGTTCTTTTTTATGGTCTACCTGGAACGGGAAAAACTTTATTAGCTAAAGCAGTTGCTCATGAATCAAATGCAACCTTTATTAAAGTAGTTGCTACAGAATTGGTGCAAAAATTTATTGGTGAGGGTTCTCAATATGTAAGAGAAATATTTAGTTTAGCAAGACAGAAAGCACCTACTATTTTGTTTATAGATGAAATAGATGCAATTGGTGCCATCAGAATGCAAGATGATACTTCAGGTGATAGAGAAGTAAATAGAACATTAATGCAATTATTAAGTGAATTAGATGGTTTTGATCAAAGAGGAAATATTAAATTTATTGCTGCAACAAATAGAGAAGACATATTAGATCCAGCTCTATTAAGACCAGGTCGATTTGATCGCATAGTAGAATTCCCTATTCCTAATGAAAAAGCTAGAGAAGCAATTTTTAGAGTTCATATGAGAAATCTAAATTTTGAAGAAGACATTGAAATAAAAATTTTAACTATCCTTACTAAAGGTGCAACGGGTTCAGATATTAAAGGAATTTGCACAGAAGCAGGTATGTATGCTATTAGAAAAAATTCTGAAATTATTTCCCATGAAGATTTTATTAAGGCTATAGATAAAATCATGTCTAAAAAAAAAGAGGATTTTCCTACATCCGATATTTTCTTGTGAGCTGAGCCATAAATAAAGACTATTAAGAGAAAAAAATTTAAAACACTATTATTAAAATATTAGAGAAAGCTACAGAAAAATATTTCTTGATAGTTTAAATAACTAAAGTAAACTAAATAATTTTTAACCGTTGCAATAAACCTGTAATTAAAATAGGCAAAGCGATTGTAGCTTCACACCAAACACTTACATGTTTTGACTCCAAAGAATATTTGCCCCAAGATTTTGCCTCTGAAAAAGTACTTCCTGAAAGCCCCCCATCATACTCCATAGCTGTGTGAACACGAACTGAGTAATTGTAACCCATTTTCTCAATCTTATCAAATTGGTCTAACATAGGAAAGATTTGTTGAGCCCAATTACGCGGAACACCACCACCTATGATAATAGTTCCATATTCTTTATAATTTTTAACAATTTCTCCAAATTTTTTCACATCCCCTAAGATATCAAACTGAAAATCATATCCCTCATATAGATCGTACTTAATAAGTTTTAAAGCTAGTTCTGAGTCTGAAAAGGCTGGTATAAATATGGGGATGTTATTTTTAGCTGCCATTGAAAGGATATTATTTCCTGATAGTTTAGTACCAATCTTTTTTAGAAACTCTGAGGGTTTAATTTGAATGTTTTTCATGTCAAATGAAGATTGAATTATTTCTAATAATTTTAAGTCTGCTCTATCATAGTTTTCTTCAGGAAGGAAGATATCATAAATCCTATTAATCCGATGTTTGAATAATTCATCATCATCTACATTGGGACTTCCCAGATAATGTCCTATATTACTTGCAGCATCTACTAAATCGTGTATTATATTAGCACCAGTACTAATTAATACATCAATTAATTTATATTCCATTAATACCGATATTAGTTCTCCCATCCCCGCAGGAACCAACGCCCCACTTAGAGTTAACACAGTGAGGCAATTTTTATCAGAAACCATTTTTTCTAAGATATCAAGAGCTAAACCAAGATTTCTTCCTTGGAAACCACAATCTTTTAAAGCGGTAATAAGATCATTTACATTTGTTACTATTTTTGGATTAAAAGGTTTAACTTTTTTTATCAAATAATCTTCTTTTTGATGGGTTTTCATAAATAAAATTAAATGTGTTAATGATTTTAAAATGATCTATTTGTATTTTTTTAAAATATCTTGAAATTATATCACTTTATTTGAAACCCCGCTCTGATTTGTATTTAATTAGGACAAAATTTAATGAAATTTTTCACCTCATGATTTTAATCCTTTACAATATCCAATTTTATTATGATGCAAAATTTTTCTATTCTTATTATGAATTAGGTATAATATATTCAATTTAAATGCCATAAATTTTAATATATTATTTGAGCTTAAAATAAGTTTAAATATTACTTTTAATATTAAAATCTTAATTGTAAATTATAGAGAAAGAATGATAAAGTAATGTCTTTAGTCCCAAAAAAGGTATTCTTTGTCAAAGGTAAAGGATATCATAAATCCAAGCTAGCTGCTTTCGAAGAAGCTCTCAGAGATGCTGGAATTGAAAAATATAATATCGTGAATGTTTCTTCTATTTTACCTCCATATTGTATTGAAATAAATAAAGAAGATGGACTAAGACAACTCCGTTCAGGTCAAATCGTTTTTGCTGTGTTAGCTAGAAGTGAGTCAAATGAATATAATCGATTGATCTGTGCTTCTATTGGCGTTGCGAAACCTGCTGATAAGGGGCAATATGGATATTTAAGTGAACATCATTCTTTTGGTGTTAAACCGGATAAAGTAGGGGATTTTGCTGAAGATTTAGCAGCAGAAATGTTAGCTACAACTCTAGGTATTCCTTTTGATCCCAATTTAAACTATGATGAAAAAAGAGAAGTATTTAAAATGGGAGGAAAAATAGTTGAAACTAAAAATATTACGGCTCATGCTACAGTAAGAGAAGAAAACGAATGGGCTGCTGTAGTTGTTGCGGCGATTTTTATCATTTAATTTTTCTAAAATAATTTATATTTATATCTTTAAAACAAGAATCTATTGATTCAACTTCTTCTAATTCTCTGATAGAAATACGATTTTTATC
>JBHLMQ010000030.1:0-26280 GCA_048938005.1 Promethearchaeota archaeon
TTTTTTGGAGTAAAAATTGGCAAAAGGGGAATATATGATAATAGCTGGATCTCTTCTGAATTTGTTTCAATTGGTAAGAATGTGATAATTGGAATGGGAAGCACTATATTAAGTTTTGGAATTGAACAAGATAAGTTTATTTTAGAAAAAATTATTATAGAAGATGATGTTTTAATCGGAGCTAAATGTGTGTTATTACCAGGAACTCACATTAAACGTAATTCAAAATTATCCGCTCATTCATACACAAATTTTGATCAGGTACTAGAAGAAAATTCAATATATATAGGCCATCCAGCAAAATTAAAAGAGAATTAGATAAAAATGGCATCTGAAAAAAGTATGAAATTAAAGTATGAGCAAAAGAATCCTTCAAAAAAGAGATTTGTAATCATATCTGATACTCATATTAGTCGATCTCGAGGTCCTTTTAATCTTCATGTTTTTAATATGGGTATAGAACAGATAAATAAAATAAAAGATGTTGATATCTATTTACATCTAGGAGATATTACCCATACAGGTACTCTTTTAGAATATGAGTATGCTATGGAACAATTTAAGAAATTTAAGCCGATATCTAAATGTCCACTAATGATAATAATTGGAAATCATGATGCGATGAACGTTGGGTACTTGCTTTTTGAAGAAATGATTGGGAGAAGGCATTATGAATATGAAGATGATGAAATATATGTAATTGGAATAGATAGCACTAAACCAGATTTACCAGGGGGAATTATTCATCATAATATAATCGAAGCTGTTAAAAAGAGATTGGAAAAACCAGAAAGAGAAAATAAATTCAAGGTAGTGTGCTTTCATCATCAGCTCATCCCTATTCCAAATACTGGGAAAGAGAGATCTGCTATTGATGATTCAGGAGATATGCTTAAAATGCTTTTGGAAACAAAAGCAGATTTAATTTTGAACGGTCATAGGCACACATCAAATTTATATACTGTAAGTAGTAGTGAAAAAGATTTATATATCTTTAATTCAGGGACATTTTCTTGTAATAAAACACGATATCGGGACTTATTTACTTATTCAATTATCGACATTGAAGAAAATAATCTCACTTTTAAGATAATCCCTATATTAGATTCAAATTCTAAACGCAAAATTCATCGTCAAGTCAATTATTATCTTCCATTGGAAATAAAAAAAGATCAAAAACCACTTTGTAAGTTTATGCAATTATCACATTCTTTAATTAATGAACAATCGGAAAATGAGAGAACTAATTTTGATAGAGCTATTGAAAAAATAAATACAATTAAGGATATAGATTTAGTTGTACATACTGGAAATGTAACTCAAAATAGTTATAAAGAAGAATTTAGAATCGCAAAAGATAAGATAAAAAAATTAAAATACCCTTATTTAATTGTACCTGGATATACAGATTCGGTACCCCCCGCTTGGGAATATTGGAAACAATATTTTGGTGAATTTGATCCTTTATATGAAAATGAAAAAATATATTTTCAAGGATTAAACTCTACAACCCGGGATTCTCCAGAGGGATTTATCGGGCGAAAAAGATTGAACACTTTTATAGATAAAGTTTTATCTCTAAGTCATCAAAAAATATTTGGAGTTTGTTGTTTTCACAGTCTGATTCCAACTCCATTAAGTGTGTGGAGGACCGAATTAATAGATTCTGGAGACGTGCTTTCTCAATTTGCTCGTTCACAAATTGATCTATGTTTAAATAGTTCACCAAGTATCGCATTCAATTTAAAAATTGATTATACTGTGTTTTCTAATGGTGGAAATCTTAACCCTAAACGTTTCGATGAGTCTTTTATCGAAATTGATATTTATAAAAAGGGTAATGTCGTATTAAAGGAACATAATTTGAGAACTGGTCAAGTAAAAATAGTGGGTAACTATAATATCACTATTTTTATATAATTTAGAAAAAATACAATTTCAGAGAATTTTTTGAGACAGATATACTGTCTATTTTTGATAAAAAATAAACTTAAAAATAATATATATTTTATAAAAATAAGTAAAACGCCTTATTTGAATAAATTATTAGAGAATTCTATTATCTTAAGGATATTTTTATGGTTAAAGTGAAACTGAACTTATTAAATATTTTCCAGCTTAGAATTAATAAAAAGGCTATAGACTATGAAGGTAAAACCGTTGGAGATATTATCTCTCAATTTTTAAAAGAAAATAAGGATAAACTCGATAATGAATTATTTAATAATAATAATAAGAAAAAGTTTAGTGCTCAAATTCTTATTTTGTTAAATGGTCGAAACATTAAATATCTTAAAAACTACAAAACAGCCCTTAAAGACGGAGATGAACTTTACTTATCCTATGCGCTAGCTGGAGGCTAAAACCTTGCTTTTTTAATCATTAAGCTTAAATATAAAAAATATCATTATTTTCTTACGAAAAGTGATTATTTATTAATAGTTTTTAATATTGAATAATTTAGAAGACATTTCTAGAAAAACAATATTATATCTAGATTTGGTGGTTTTTTATAACTAAAAAGATTGGCATAATGGGTTTGGATAATGCAGGTAAAACCAGTATCATAACAGCAATTACTAAACGTTTCGGTTTTGAGGAAGAAATCGCAAGATTAACGCCGACAAGAAGAATTGCACGTGATACTTTCAAATTCCTTGGTATAGAATTTACAAGGATGGATTTTGGAGGACAGAAACAATATAGGGAAGAATATTTAAAACATCCAGAAAAATATCTAATGGGAACAGAATTAATGTTCTATGTTATAGACGCTCAAGATTTTAATCGATACATCGAATCAATAGATTATTTGGAGGAAATATTACTTTTTTTCAAGGAAGAACAAGAATACGTCCCAATATGCATTCTTTTTCATAAATTCGATCCTCAGCTCGTAGATGATGTACAAATTAATAAAAGGATTCTCACTTTAAAGCAAGCATTAACAAGATATTCTAATGATTTTGACATCTTCTTCTTTGAGACAACAATATTTGATATAAAATCAATCATGGACGCTTTTTCAAGTGGATTATCAATGTTATTCGAAAAGATTGAGATGGTTTCACTATTGTTTTCAGAAATGAGTAAAAATTATAATACCATTCTAATTGCATTGTTTGACAATAAAGGGGTTACTCTAGGGGAGTACTATAGACCTCATCTTCAATTAAGGGAAAAAATAAAGATTTATGAAATTTATTTAGAATTGCAAAAGCGTGTAGTTGGTGAGAATAGAACACTATTTGAGTTTTCTGATAAATTTGAAAGTGGAGAAAGATTTTCAGGTATAATTGAAGTCCTCCATTTTGGAAATTTAGAGTTTTATTTGTTATTTATCGTTGAAGAGTATGCAGCTGATTTAGAAAAAACGATAACAATTATAGACAGGATCGAAGCAGCAAAACCTCAAATGGAGAATCTGATTCTGCAAATAATTCAATAAATTTTGCAAAAAGCGCAGCTGGAGGGATTCGAACCCCCGAGCGCTTACGCGCACCGGCTTTCTTGATCATTATAAATAACGCTCGAGGCCGGCGTCTTACCAACTAGGCTACAGCTGCTTTAAAAATTGCAAATCTAATTAGTGAAATAGTTTCCTTATGAAACTTAAAATCTAATATATATAAATTTCTTTCTTTTTTCAATGTTAAGAAAACTTATTAAGACGAAGGAATATAAATTTTTAACTTTAAAGAAGGATCAAGTAATTTGATTAATCCTTCATCTTCATATTGTTTTAATAGTAATTTTATTGTTGATACTCTAATATCAAATTTCACTGCAATATCCGTTGCTAAAATTGTTTTTCTTTTTAAGATTGATTCTTTTATTTCTTTTTCAAGATTTTTTGGAATAAAAGCATCTCTCTCTACAATATTTATTTGTTTGGTTCTTCCGTATTTTCTTCTAAGATTTAGTGTAGCTTTTCTCACAATTTGTTTTTCTTCCTTTTCCGGCACTAGAAATCACAATTTATATAATAAAATATAGAGAATATTAGCTGAGTGAAATTATAAATATTTAAAATTAAATAAAATTTTTGATTTATTATTGAAAATTTAATTTCAACGTTGATTACTTAATTAAAATATTAAAATTAAGTCGAATTTGAACGATAGCTATTATTTTAATATTAAAAAGAAAAGACCAGAAGAATTATATGACAATGTCTCAGACTACTTTAAAGGAGAAATTTTAAAACAATATGCATCTTCCAAAAACATAATTAAAATACAAGAAAAAATAACAATCAGAGCTTTAGAACTATTAAATCTTAGAAAAAAAGAAGGATTAATCTTAGATGCTGGCACTGGGCCAGGTTTTACAGCCATTTATTTAAAAGAAATAGGATATAAGACAGTAGGTATTGATATTATTTCAGCATTTTTAAATTATTATGATATAAAAGATTTAAATCCAATTGCTTCAGATATGTGTTTTCCCCCTTTTAAACCCAATATTTTTGACGCTATTATTTCTATTTCAGCATTACAATGGATATTTAGAGATTTGAAAAATGATCAAATGTATTATTTGTTAAAAAATCTGTTTAAGTCTTTTTTTAAGATCTTAAAACCTAATTCCAAAGTTATAATTCAATTTTATCCCAAAAACAGAGAAATTATGGATAAAATTGGTAAAATAATTGTAAAAAACACAGGTTTTAATGGAAATTTCATAATAGATAATCCAAATAACCAAAGAAAACGAAAAATTTTTCTTTTGTTAAACAAGGAAGCGTAATTAGGAAATTTGATAATTATTAAAAGTGGTATATTTATCCTCATTGTTTGCATAAGAATTTAATTATAAGCATAATATTTTATTTAACTTCTTTTATGTTATTTTTAAAAATTTATTCTAAAAATTTTAAATCAATTAGATGATTTTATGAACAGAATAAAATTAAATACTAGTCGATTAAAAAAAGCATCATTACTATTAACTATAGTATTATTAAGCTTTTTTCCTACCTATTTGACAAATAATTCTAATTTTGTAGGTACTACAGAGAATTTAAGGGAAGATCAAAATGAAGAAATTGATTTAGAAAAAATTGGATTAAGTTTATTAGGCGATGATCCCTGGTGGAACAGTTCTTGGAGATGTAGAATGATAATTAATGTAACAAATCCTTATCCATTTGATTTTGAAAATTATGGATTAAGTATAACGTTTAATTATAAAACTCTAGGTCAGAATATTCAATCAAATCTCGATGATATAAGAATTGTTGAAAATGGTACCTTACGTAAATACTATGTGAAAAAGGATTATCCTACAACAGATATGGCAACTGTATGGTTTGATACAAATATTAATGATACAGTAGTTGGAGATGATATTGAAACTGATACATATATGTATTTTGGAAATGAAGATGCTTTGAATGCTGAAGCAATTGATCCCTCTGACAGTTTTGGCTGGATAAAAAATGGTGATTTTGAATTGGATATTAATTATTCGAATTATTTTGATCCTTATGGATGGACCTTCTCTCATGATCCTATAGATAATATTTATGGGTTAGGCAATCCGGGTGTTACAGATGAAAATACATACGGTGTAGAATTTTGCAATCTATTATTAGATACAGATTCTGCTTCTCAAGCAGAACGAGTTTATCAAGGCGACAATGCATATAAATTTGGTGCTAATAGAGATGTTTTAGGTTTTTCAGATGTATACAATAGTTATGCTGGTGCTTTTTTCTCTTACCCTTTTACTATTCCAAAAGTGTACGGAGGGGGTATAGATTTGCATCTATATCGCAATCCTAGAACCTGGGGATTTGTTACAACAAATGATCCTTCAGATTTAGATAATGATGGTTATTATATTAGACTCTGTGATAATTATGGACTTGATCCTGACACTCACACTGATATTGGTAGTGGATTTGAAAATTATATTGAACTATGGGGTGGACGAGCATTTTTTACCGGTGGTGGTACTAAACAGGGTCAATGGCAACATGCAACAAAAGTAAGAACCTTGGACTTATCAGTTACAAATGA
The DNA here is from genome assembly GCA_048938005.1 of Promethearchaeota archaeon. Lineage (GTDB taxonomy): Archaea > Asgardarchaeota > Lokiarchaeia > Sigyniarchaeales > SOKP01 > Loki-b32. The sequence continues at coordinate 6,024 of JBHLMQ010000030.1, forward strand.
TACTTATTCAGAAAGTTCTGTGGATGGAGATTTAACTGCTCCACTCAACTTCACAATAAGTAAATTTGAAGGGGATACGATATTTTTAGAACTTGGAGTGTGGGGTACAGAAGATAGATATAGATCTGGGTTTTTCCAACTTGATGATGTAAGGTTTAATTATACAGATTTTTCAACAAGCTTAAATGAACTACAATATATTAATTCTTCCGTTACTATTATTACTCGAGATGTTGATGGCAGAATTGTTCCTAATGCTGAAGTTATGCTAGTGGATAACAGTATACCTAAAGGATTACCTGGTTATCAACTTGCATATGGTATTTCTGATTCTAATGGAAGAGTTAACTTTAAAGATTTAGAAAATCGTATGTATAACATTACAGCAAATTATACGCTCGGATCACAAGAAGTAGAAGTTTTTAATAGTTTTGAATTAGGTACTGGCCCATATAACTTTAATGGAATATTCTATAGCGAGGAGATCACTTTGAATTTATGGACAATAGATTTTGAGGTTGTAGATTGGGATGGAATCCCTCTGAGTTCAGGATATATTAAGGTTAATAATGAAAGTGGAGGAGATTTATTGCAAACTCTTACGCTAAATAAAAACGGAAAAGCAATGTTTCGGTGGTTAAATGCATCATATTATTATTTCAGTGTATACTATGATAATGACGATTACTATGGGAATCCTCTATTATTAAATGAATCCTATATTTACAGGAGTAATTATGATAGGATTGGGGATAAATATCAAGAATACTCTATTTGGGTAAATAACACAAATATAGCCCCACCTGGAACAAGTTATTCAGTTAGCGAATACATTTATACTAATGGATCGAAAACTGAGTTGGGAAACAAGAAATTAACTGAAGTAAAAATTTCATTAACGAATATGGTTGACCAACTAGAAGATGTATCTGTGTATTATATAGATAAAGATGACAATACTGGTACTAGCAACCATTTGATATATTTTGAAGATGGATATGGTGTTGGTAAAGATAGTGATATTATTGAATTAGATATTCCTTTAATAGAAAATACTAAATTAGAAAGTGAAAATTATCAGGTTTACGGTTTATTAATTGAGGTTAACGGAATTAATTACTCTAACCCATGCAATGGTATTATAAAAGTTGAAACGGTTGAAACTTGTAATATATATAATAAAACTCATTTAGCCAGAATAAATATACGGACAATAGACACCTTTGACAACCCTATTTCATCTAAAATAAAAATTACTAACATTGCAAACAATAGTCAATCTCTTGTAAATCTATCTGCTTCAAGTACTACAACAAACGGTTATGCTTATGATATAAATGATTATCCTTTTTGGTATTTAAAAGACCGAACGTATAATTTCACTATTGATACATATAACGTGACAAATGCCGTATTCGATGTATACGATGTCGATCCTCCTCAAGTGAAGCCTTTAGGAGTAACATGGTTTAATTTTACCCTTACAAAGAATTCTACAATTATTTTTAGAGTGTATTTGCCAGGTGTAAATATTTCATATTATTTTACTTCTTTTGTTAATATTTCTGGTACAGGAGATGCTTATTGGAGAGAAGATATCTCTTTTTCAGTAATTTTTGAATATACAGATGATAATGGAATAAATTGGTATCCTGTTACAGATCCCAGCGCAAGCTGTACATTGTACATTAGTGAAATCATAGGAGATACTGATTTAATAACAGAAATTATGGGACCTGGATCAGGAAATGGCAATTTTACCATAACACTTAATTCCTCTCGTTTATCAGCAGGGGGTAGTGGCAAATTCTACAAATGGAGAATAGAAGGTTCTTACCCTGGATACCCTGATCCTGCCATTCAACCTGAATTACTTGAAATAAAGTCTATACCAACAGCAATTAGCGCACATGATCATGATACGCAAGTAGAACTACCAGATAAATTATATACAGCGTATTATGATGAGCTTGTTAGTATAATGATTCAATATTCTGTTGAATTTGGAGCTCCATTGCTTAATGCTCATCTATCATATAGTTGGTTGGGACGCCCTTATGTTGATTTTACCGCCGATCCTGTGTATACTAACTATTATACTTTTACTATTGATACTTCAGAAGCTCAAACTACTGGGATACAACGTATTAGCATTAGAGCTTACCTTGAAAATTATACTGCTCTTACTGTCGCAAATCCCTTCGTAGTTGATCTTGTTATTGAAGAAAGAGAAACAACTCTCAATAATGACCCTAATAATCCACATTATTTACGACCTCCAGATATTTGGGTTGAAACCACTAAAATTTTCATGTTCACCTATAGAGATGAAAACACAGGTGAAGTTCTGGGGGATTTATCTACAGCTACCTTTGTTTGGGAAGAATTGTATGAGAATGGAACAAAAAAAGAAGGTGTTTATGGTTCTGGAGAATTAACGGAACTGTCAAATAGAACATATGAATTGGACTTTAACACAGAATTAAGACCCGCTGGTAATTATTTCTTATTTGTCACAATGAAAAAAGATAATTACGACGAAAAAAATGTTTTTTTAAGCTTAAAAATTGTATTAAGAAAGTTTACTGAAACTGTCCTGGTTAATTCTCGATTATTAGGACCCGATGCTCAAATTAGTGTTGATAAGGGGACAAGTATAAATTTCAATATAAGTTTAACAGATGATTCTAGAAATAATATCGCCTTACAAGGAGCATCAGTTGAGATATATTTTGGGTATATAGGTAGTAATATTACTGTTCCTGAAACCCCTGGAACACCTGGACTTTATACACGAACATTTAGTACGAGTAATATCGATACTTTCATATCACCTAAAACATTTGTTGCTATAATATATATTAATGCTAATAACTTCACAACTGAAGAAATCCGTATAATTATTACTGTTAAAATGGAAGAAATATTTCCAGGAATGCCAACATTTTACTTTATCTTAATTATGGTATCAATTGTCGGTGTTGTAGGAAGTGTAGTAGGATATAGAGTTATCCAACAAGCAAGAATCCCAAAACATGTCAAGAAAATCAGGAAAATCAAAAGTTTGATGAAATCCAAAAAGAAAATAACTGAAATACCTTCGGTTCCTACAAAAGAACAAATGATGGCCAAATTGTTAGGAGATGATTGGAGAGAAATTGGGCTTTCACTCGAGGATACATTAGGAATACAAGATTTAAAATCTAAGAAATTACCAATAGAAGATAAAATTTCAAAGGAAGGAGGTGAAGATTAAAAATGCCAATAGGATTAGTTATAATGAGATGGGATATTAAAGTTAGTACAGAAATCCTTGCTAAATACCCTGATGAGCTTATTATTAGTGATGAAACTTTAATGCAAATCTATGCAGCACATGAATATACAGGAGAGCCTGGAATGATAAGTCTATTAGTTGGACCATTGAATATCGCTTCATATTATACTGGTCGAGATAAACCTCTTTATATCATTTTGCTTCTGAATTTGGATGAAGATGCTGATACGTATGAAGGTGGATTATCAGACATTTCTCGTGTTATTTTCCAAAATTTCGAAGATAATGCTTATTTGGAGATGATCCCTTTTTTATTCCAACGTTTATCAACATACCCTCATTTAAATGAAGAACAGAGTTTAGCTATTACTTATTTAGATAATGTTAATCGATTGATAATAAATAGACTTAGAGAAGAAGGTGTAATTACAAAATCAGAATTAAAAATATGGCTGAAAGATCGATATAGAGAGGGATTTTTTGATGTAGATGCAATCTTGATGGAATTAATTAAAAAGGAAATAATAAAAGAAACATCAGTAAAAGGAATGCCTTCTGAGTTAATCTTTCTTATAAATGATCTCTTTATGATCAGAAGACCACCAGTTAAATTACTTAAGAATCCTGTAGAACGCGGACTTCCTGAAAGATTCGTTGAGGAGTATCATATCGCTGTAAAGAATTTTTTCCAAAAATATCGTCCCTCAGATGAAGATAATCTGAAAGTTTTAGATGAAGTTATTGCTGATCCTCAAGTTTATGAAATTATGAAGTTATTAAAAATCTCAATTGTTACTAAAAATGTTTTGGAGAAACTTAGAAAAAAAGGCGTTGATGATATAGATGGGGGCTTAAAGAAGTTATGGGATAACCAAATGATTCATGTATTTCAAGATACTAAAGGAAATGAGTATTATGCTCTACTAACTGAGTTTTATAATTCACTAGTATATCCGAAATACATGTTAAATACGATAATTCACCAATATAATGTAAAATCTAAATCAGAAGGAGTTCTAATTGAATATTTAAATGTTCTCGATGATAATTATCGATCTACAAAATTAAGAGCTCAAGTTGAAGAAGAAGAATAACAAAAACAGTTTTAACTTTTTTTTAATTTTTTTATTTCTTATTATAGTTTTATAATAAAAAGAGTAAAATATTATTTTTGAAGATTATAGGTTAGTCAAATAACCTTTTAATTTCTTTGCTTTTTCATAAAATTCTTTATAGAGAGCATCATCTCCTAGTTCAAGGCACAAATCCGAGATTTTTTCAAAATATTCGGCAGTTTGAGCAATGTTACCATTTTCTAAACTAACCTTTGCTTGATGAATTAATTGCTCTCTTTCAAACAGAGGTTTTAATAATGGAGAAGCATCAGTACTTATTCCTAAGATATCTGCAATTATTTGTATCATTTTATCCCGATTATTTGGATCGATGGCAATCATTGAATATGTTTTCAATCCAAGAATTTCTTCAATTTTTTGAACATTCAAGGCATCTTCTAAATCTTGTTTGTTTCCTATAACTGCAGTATGCGCATAAGGTACGTGTTCCTTTATTAATTCAATGAAAAACTTACTTTTTTCCACATTTTCTAATGTAGAATCTGTAATGATGAGAACAGCATCACTGCCAAGAATGAAATCATTCCATAAATAGCTAAATTGCTCTTGACCGGCAAAATCCCACAGATGGAAATAAAGTTTGCCAATTTTAACCGTTGAGATTTTTCCTGTAATAGTAGGAATATGGACTGAAGGAATTTCACTCGCACAGATTAGATTTGTAGTTGTTGTTTTCCCTACACCTGAAAATCCTACTAAGGAAATCTTAGTTTTAAGATTTCTATGAATGGAATCCATTATCGGATCCAATAATTCTAGGAGGGAAGGATCCAAATTATCTATATTATCACCAAACGTATCTAAAAATTCTTTTTTTAAGGTTGCCAATTGAGATTTTGTCCTTGAAAGATCATCATTTCTATCAGTTATGAACATAAACGTTAATCCTAGTTCTGTATCTGGTATAAATACTATTTTATATTTGATATAATCATAGCTGTCAAGTTCGATTCCCGTTCCCTCGGCAGTTGTTTCAATAATGGCTTGATATAATTTATTAAAATTCTCCGTATGAACTGCTTTGCCAAAATTCTTATTATATAAGATTTTTTCATCCTTTAAGATATACACTTGTCTTAACATATTCTCCAGCCTATATTGTATGAGACTTTAATAATAAAGAAGTCGACTAATCTTTTTTTAAAAGATAAAGTCATTATTTTGATATTTTTCTTTGATTCTTCAATCTAAATCTAAATATTTAAATTTTTAGAAATTAAAAGATGTGAGAGATTATAGATAGAATTATTTTAATGATTTTTAATAGTAAAAAAAAAGAATTTGCTAAATGTTTTGAAGGACCTAAGGATGTTCTACATTATTTTTTAAATGGCTAAAGATTAAATTCAAATTTAATTAGTTTTTCCGAGTTTAGAAATAATTTTGTTAACACTTCTGATTTATTATCATTAAATTTGTGTGCTATGTAGATATCACATTAGTTGTTTGTTATAAAAGAAAAAAAGATTAAACATGGTGTTGTCTTATAAACAAAAGTTAAATAATAAAATTTGCATATTTAATGATAAAAATCTTTTTTTTTAAAATTTCAAAAAAATTATTTTATAATAAAAAATGATAAAAATGAATATTTCTAAGCGTACACAAATAAAAGGAGTTAGTGTTCTTTTACTAATAACTTTAATTCCATTATTATTCGGTTCACTACCAAATTCAATTGATAATTTTGATAATTCTATTGAAAAAGAGATTACTCAAGAGCATTCAAATTTAGAGTTAGCATTACCTCCAACTTCTTACGATTGGTGGAACAATTCGTGGAATTTTCGAGTACCTATAGGAATTACTGCTGTTGGAAGTCAACTTAATGCTCCAGTGGAACTTTTCATTAACTTTACTGAATATTTTAATGATTTAAATATCCAAAATCCTGAATTGAACACATCAACTATTCGGGTGATTGAATATATTTCAAGTTCCAATTATTATGAAGTTGAGAGTCAATTTGATCCATATTCAAGATCTTATGATAGTCAAACAAATGCAATAGGTGATTTAATTTGGATATTAAATGGAACAACCACAAATGGGAAAACTCGAGATTTCTTTGTTTATTTTAATAATGGAACAAGTCTAGAGATTCAAGATCCAAATTATGATACAATTAGAATTTGGCATGAAGGTTTCGAAGAATATCAAACTGGAGATATTTTAAGACCTACTGATGGGCAAGATAATTATCATCCAACTTTTTGGGAAATAAGCAATACAACTTCAGCAAGAGGAACTTCTTCTCTGCGAATTTGGGGTAATTGTTGGAAAGCATCTGCCACAGGAACTATCAATATTAATCCAAATACAATAATAACTGCTAAAATGAGGTTTGACGATCCTACACCAGTAAGAGAAATTTCTGGATTAGGATTTCATACAACATACGTTAACATTCCTAGCTCTTCTAACATTTATAATATAAGAGGAACTCAAAATTGGGGCTCAGCAGGAGGATATAAATTTAGAAATCAATATTATGCGGCAAATACTTTTTTCTGGTATACTTTCAAGGTCGATACTGAAATAACATTAAGTTCATTTAATCATATTTTTTATGTTGCTGATGATGATAGTATTGATTTTCTAAACCTGTATTGGGATGATATATCTATTTGGAATAAAACTGTCCAAACTACTCCGAATAATTCACTTCAAACTGAATTAGGGGATATTCAACCAATTGCATATACATTAAAAATTACTTGTAACGATGAAGATGGTAATCCCGTCCCTAATGCACATATCTACTTATCCAATGACTTATTCCCTTCATATAATCAAGATCATAAAAGTGATGAGAATGGAGAATGGACATTCCAGGATATTGAAAAAGATGCTTTCTATAACATAACAGTGAATTATACTCAAAATGGCCTTAGCAATCCAAAAACAGCAACTGTATTTTATCGTGAAGATTTTCAAATTACAGAGTTAAATAATCGTTTAACTGCATTTCTTACTTTAAAGACACTAAATTTCAACATCACAGATAAAGATCTTGATCCTATTCAATATGGATTTGTTTTACTCAAAGATGCTACAGAAATAGAAGGAAAAACAGTGCTTAGTAGCGCAGGTATCGGATCTATAACTTGGCTAAACGATACAACTTATGATTATGAGGTTTATTTCGATTACGATTCACTTCCAGATAATTCAAAATATCGCTATTCAAATTTACAGATATATATTGGTACAGAAGTAACTAAAGATATTGATGTATCCACTGAAATTACAAAAATAACATTTAATGTAACCGATGATACACCAGAAAAAGTGCCTTTTACTAATGCAAAATTAAGATTCTATAACCAATCGGATTACGATAATGAGACCGAGATTATTGCAAATGTCAGTGTTGATATAAACGGATTAGCAACATTTATTTCATTTAGCAATACATTTGGAAATTGGGGAAATTACACAGTTGACATATTTTTTGGTGGTTTTGAGCAAGATTTTCAGGTAAATCCTCCTAGTATTCCATATCGTGGCTATAACTTTACATTAATAACTCAAAGTTATACTAGGATCGAAATAATAGGTACAAAGAGAAATCTTTATAATTCAACAATTAATCTTATTGATTATCCAACAAGCATCTATTGGAATGATTATGGATCGATTTATTTCAACTTTACAAAGCAAGATATATTAGAACCAAATGCAAAAACTGTAACTCCTGATGAACTAACTTTTCAAATATTTGACAAAGAAGAACTCAATCCATTTAGCGGAAAAATTGATATTTTATCTTCTGAGATATCTCCAGGAATTTTTAACTATACTTTTAATACAGCTGATTTTAATTTAATTGGCGGTACTGGTTACTATTTTGAAATCATTGGAAACTATAAGAGTTATGTTTTTAATGGTACAGGATATAAATCAATAATTATTCAAGCAGTTCCGACTAATATAAAATATTACGATTACTCTTTAACAGAACTAACTGATAAAAGCTTTTCAGTTATTTATAGGGAAACTGTCAATGTAACTGTTGATTATATCAATAATAATACCGGATTTTCTCTTATTGATGCTTTAATTACTTATGAATGGAAATATGGTTCAGGAACACTCAATGATGATCCATTACATGCAGATATGTATTATTTTGAATTTGATTCTTCACCTGCGCCAGAGGATAAGGATTACATAATTTATATTAGAGCAACATTAACAAATTTTAGTACCATTGACGACTCAATTATAGTAAGTATACTTCCAAGACCTACAGCTATTAATGGAGCAACACATTATCAAATCTCACCCGATATCTATATATATGATTCTAAGTACTACTTTTTTGAATACAATGATACACTTCTAGATATTACAATTGGAAATTTAGACGTTGCGAGCTATAATTGGTATAGATTAGATGAAGATGGAAATCCTCTTAGCGGCCCTGGAAATGAGGGTTCTGGTGTCTTATTACCTGCTGCAAATAATCAATATATGCTTGATTTTGATACAAAATCAAAAGAAGTAGGTGAATATTCGATATTTATTACAATGCAAAAAAATAATTATGAAGTCAGAAATGCTTTTATTTCTTTAACTATCAATAAAAGACCTATTTCAATGGATTTATATTCTAATGGAGTGTTAAGAACCAGAATAAGTATTGTTCAGGGAAGTAGTATTAATTTTAGTGCTGTTCTTACTGATAAACTTAATGGAAGCGCACTAATTGGGGCAAATGTTACTTTACAAATCAATGGAGATAATTATATATTGGATCCTGTTCTGGGTTCACCAGGTACTTATCAATATATTTTTTCAACAAGTCATATAAATACTTTCTTTATGCCTCAAACTTTAACAGGTCAAATAATCATTGAATTAGATAACTACGAGATAGATCCGGAACCTATTACAGTTGTAGTTAATATGCCAGAGATATTTGGTATTCCGACGTTTTATTTCTTGATGATTGTTATTTCAGTTGCAGCAGTAGTAGGTAGTTTAATTGCTTATCGTACTATTCAAAGAGCTCGAATTCCTACTTTTGTTAAAAAAACAAGACAGATGAAGAAAAATATAAAAGGAGAGAAAACAATTTCAGATTCGGTTTTATACCCAATAAAAGAAGAATACATAGTAAAAAAACTAGGATATAAATGGGAAGCAATTGGACTATCTTTAGATGATATAATGGGAGTCAAGAAAAAAAAGATATTACCTGAACTAAAAGAAGAATTCAAGGGAGGTGTTGATTAATGCCAGTTGGATTAGTAATAATGAGATGGGATGAGAGAGTTGGAACAGAAATTCTCGCGAAATATCCCGAAGAAATAAATATTTCCGATAAAACGCTCATGCAAGTGTACAGTACTCATGAGTACAGCGGTGAATCTGGAATGATCAGTTTAATGATTGGATCTTTAAACATTGCTTCGTATTATACGGGACCTGATAAAGGATTTTACATTCTTCTACTTCTAAATTTAGATGATGATCCAGATTCTTATGAAGGAGGTTTAATTGATATTTCTCGAATTATTTTGCAAAATGTAGTGGATGACGCTTATGTAAAATTGATCCCTGATCTTTTTAGACAATTATCTGTTTATCCTACTCTTAATAACGAACAACAACTTGCTATTACTTATCAAGACGAAATTAAACGATTGATAATTAACCGTTTAAGAGATGAGGGTGTAATTTCCAAGTCAGAATTGATGGTATGGTTAAAGGATCAATACAAACAGGGATTTGTTGATTTAGAAGGGGTCTTAATAGAACTCGTTAAACGGGAAATCGTAAAAGAAACCTCAGTTAAAGGTATGCCCTCGGAACTTATCTTTTTAATACAAGATGTTGTGGTTTTAAGAGTACCTCCTGTTAAGATGTTTGATGATCCAACCAACCGCGGTTTACCTTCTCAGCTTGCAGAAGATTACAGAATAGAAGTTAAGAGATTTTTTCAAAACTATCACCCAACAGATGGGGACAATCTTAGAATCATAGATATCCTTATTAATCCACAAGTTTACGAAACTCTCCGATTATTAAGGACAGCGATAGTAACTAGAAATGATCTTGAAAAACTAAGAAAAAAAGGTGTTGAAGATCTTGATGATGTTTTGAAGATGCTTTGGGATACTCAAATGATTCAAGTTTTTCAGGATGAGAGGAATAATGAATACTATGCATTGCTCTCAGACTTTTATTTGGATTTGGTATTTCCAAAATATCTGTTAAACACCATTAAAAAAATATACGATCAGAAATCAAAAGCAAACCAAGTATTAATTGAATATCTTACTGTTTTAGAAAATTCTTATACAAATCTTAAAGCAGCAGCCAAAGCTGAAGCAAAAGCTAACGTTTAATTTTTTTTTTTATTTTTACCTTTATATCATAAAATTTTTGAATTGATACCCATTATTCTCTATTAGTAAAAATTTAAAATATTTAGTGATATAAATATGGAAGAAAATTTTCCTAGCTGTGAACAATATTATGATATCCCTGAAGCAATAGGTTTAGATGGTATTGATCTAGAAAAATATATCATTGCTAGCTACATTATCAAAAGACCTAAGGGACAAAATGTTAATTATTTATCTAGATTTGCTGCTATCGAACAATCTACAGGAACATGGGTTAGAGTGCCTGCTGAAACAGCAGAAGTTAGAAAATATCATGTGGCAAGAGTAGTAGGAGTCTATGAACTCCCAATGTATGAATATTATATCCCAAAAGATATCAAAGAAAGGACTTATTTCGTTCAGATTGCATTCCCCATAGTAAATATTAAGGGTATGGGTATTCCAATGTTATTTACAACCGTTATTGGCAATATCAGTATCACACATGGTCTAAAATTAGTAGATTTAGCATTTCCTAAAGCTTGGTTAGAAGATTTTAAAGGTCCTAAATTTGGAATAGATGGTATTCGGAAACTTATGAAAATCCCTGAACGCCCTTTATTAAATAATATGGTGAAGCCCTGTACTGGACACACATGTGAAGTTGCTGCTGACTTAGTATATAAAGCTGCAGTTGGAGGATGCGATGTTGTAAAAGATGATGAGTTAATTTCTGACCCCTCTTTTAATACTCTTGAAGATAGAATCGTTAAGGTTATGGAGGCAATAGATCAAGCTGATTCTGAAAAAGGAGAAAAAACTTTATACACAATCAATATAACTACCAAATTCCCAGATATGTTTGAATACGCTGATAAAATGATCGAATTAGGAGCAAATGCTTTAATGATTAATTACCTCGCAACTGGTTTTGAAGCTTTAAGAAAAATTGCTGAAGACCCATCAATTAAAGTTCCAATTTTGGGGCACATGGATTTTGGAGGGACATATTTTGGAGGTGAATGGACAGGAATGACAAGTATGTTAACTTTTGCAAAATTGCCACGAATTTGTGGAGCTGACACTGTTGTAATTCCTGCGCCTTATGGTAAAGCAGAAATTCTAGATGAAAGATATGAACAAAATCTTAAAGCTTTGAGATATCCATTGCAACATATCAGACCTACTCTACCTATGCCAAGTGGAGGAATTACTCCTGGAATGGTTGAGAAGTGTATAAAAGAAGCGGGCAAAGATATTCTTATCGGTAGTGGAGGTGGAATTCATAGCCATCCTGATGGACCAATAGCAGGTGCTAAAGCATTTAGGCAAGCGATAGACGCTGTAATGCAAGGGAAAAGTGTGAGAGAGGTTGCTAAACAACAAAAAGAATTAGGAGTAGCTTTAGGGGTATGGGGGAGTGGAAAAACCGCCCTTATAGAAGAATAATTTTTTTTCTTTTATTTTATTTTAATATCAGATAATCCTTTAATAAAACTCTAATATTAGTATCAAATTCATATGGATTAATTTTATTAACAATATCATTATATCTTAAATCCAAATATTCTAAATTACGTAACGCTTTAATATATTCCAAGTTCTCTAATTCACTTATTTTATTATTTGTTAAAATTAGATGGGTTAAATATTCGAAATTGACTAACTCCTTTACATCTTCAATTTGATTATTTGATAGATCTATTTTTTTTAAATGATGTAAATGATTTAAGCCTACAATTTCCGAAATTGATTTTATATTATTTTTCCATCCAAATGGAGTACCTTTAACTTCATATTCTAGATAATCTGATAAATCTAATTCATTTATTAATCCATTTTGTGGATTTAATTTATAATATACATTTGGATATTGCGTTGTAAGATTGGCGATTGTTATATAATTAATTAGAATTTCAGATAATTCGTTATGGGTAAATATTTCATACTTTTTTGATTTTATTAATTTTTTAATAATTTTTTTGAACTTTTTATTTTCGATCTTTTTTTCTTTATTGATATATTTTGTTTTTATTATTCTCTTAATCTCATTAAATAAAATTAACTTAGATTCATCATTATTTATTTTCTTCAATGTTTGAATTATCGTCATTAAACATTCATAATCGTCTTCATGTTTAATCGCCCATTTAAATGGTTTTAATGCTTTTTCAAGAAATTTATTCTTAAGAAACTCTGCTGCTGCCTTTCTAATTTTTTTATTTGAATCTGAAATAAGCAGATTTTCTAAGATGATAAATATTTTATTATTATATAATCCAATTTTTTCTAAACTTTTAATAGATTCTACTCGAATATTTTCGCTTTTACTATTTTCAACTAAAGATGTTAGTAGATCGTATGCTGTAAATTTATTGATTCTATTTTTTTTAGTTCTTCGAAAATCTCTTCAGGAGTTAAAACCAAAACAATCTATAAAAAATTAATTCAAATAAATGTAGATATATTAGTTATAAATATTTTAAATTTTATTATTTTTATAATATTTTCTAAGGGATATTATAATGTTGAGAAAATCAAAAATTGTTATTTTTAAGTTATTAGTATTATCATTATTGTTAATTCTATTATTTTCGGCTCTACATACTCAATTTATATCAGCAAGTAGAATTTATATGGCAAATGGTGAAAATCAATCATATTCTGGAGATTATGATGGAGATCTTTCTGTTATGTATATTTGGGATAATTTTACTTCTTCTACATGGAATTATGAGAATTCTAGTACAAATATCATTCCATATAATTACACTGATTTTGATGGCAATGAATATAAATTAGAAAGTGTAGATATCAGTGCCGTAAACCTAGAAAACATTAACGCAACAAGTAATTATACAATCGCTGAAGATATATCTAATCAGGTAAGTTTATCAGAAGCATATGCTTTTGCTCAAGAGTTTACTGCTCCTGAGTTATTGCGTATTGATGAAATCATGATCTATGTGCAATTTAATTTCCTTCTTAGACCATGTTATTTTGATATCTTCATATATGATGAAAATCTTCTAGAAAAATATCTTCTTAATGATTATATTGATTGGGGTTGGATTCATGAAACGCGAATTTCCGTTGATGAATGGCTTTCTATACCTTTATTTACACCTGTTTTAGAACCAGGTGAAAAATATAATATCGTTTTAAAGGTATGGTTTCAGCCAGGGGGATATAATGAAACATTTAATTACTGGAAAGCAGAAGAATACAACAGTTCTACTTTTGATAAAGGGTTAACAAGATTTTTTGATGGGGAAGAGTGGTCTAGAATATATTTAGATAATAGAAGGGATATGTTATGCAATTTTTCTTATACTGAATTTATTCACCCTTCAGAGATAGATCTTAAATATAAAATCAATAATCAGACTATAATACCTAATTATCAAGAGGATGGAGCATTTCTAGCATATCATCTAGAGCACCCCCCAAACCAAGATATGAATATTACTGTAATTAGCAATAAAACTATTCCTAAACTCAATGTTGAGATAAGAATGTATTATACTTTTTTAATTGAGGCTACAGGGAGTTATTATGTTGATGAAAACCAGATTACGTGGACAATTAAATATCTCTTTGAAGATATTTCAATGATATGGCCCCCTCCGGTATTCTTCTTATTTGAAAGGGATTGGAGTTTTGTTGAATTTCAGGATCCAGATGGTCTTGAAATGAATGAAGTCTATTTTGGATCTAAACGATTATATAATGAATCATATTATGGAATTACTGTAATATTCGCCCCTTTAGAGAGGGGTATTTATACTGGAATCTTTCATTCACCAAATTATTGTCATTCCATTATTAGTAAAATTAAATCAGGAAGCGAATATATTTTTAAGCCTTCCATTCAATTAGGACAAACAATTAAATTAGAAGCAGAAATAGTTAATCTCTTTAATGAACCTATTTCCGGAGGAATTGGCCAATTAATCTTTAAATCACCATCTGGAGTTACTATTTATAATGGGACAGGTTTAACCTCTATAAATGGAACATTGAGTAGTTCAGACATAGATATTGGTTCAGATTTTGAATCTGGTCTTTATGAAGCAGAAGTTTTTTGGACAAATGGTAAAGAGATAGCATTTTATACTGTAAATATCATAGTAGAGGCTCCTGTTAACATCATGTTTTGGGTTTTATTAAGTATTGGAATTGTTCTTGTTTCAATACCCTCAGCTGTAGTAGCGTATAAATATATAAGACAAAGAAATTGGGAAAAATCGTTAAAGAATTTATTTGTGTTGACCAAAGATGGTTTGAGTTTGTATGAATATTCTTTTGGAATTGAAATTCAGGATCCTGCACTTATCTCTGCTATGATTGCTGCATTAACTAGTTTTGTTCGAGAAGCAACTGGGAGTAAGAAATTTCTTCGAACAGTAGATCAAGAAGATAAAAAAGTTATATTATATCATGGAGATTATACCACCACAGCATTAATGTCAGAAAAGGATTTACCTATTATTCATAAACGTGTTAAGAAGTTTACTGAAGCATTTGAAGACCAATTCGGAATTCATTTAAAAAATTGGACGGGAGAAACTTCGGCATTCAAAGGTGCAGAAGTTATTGTAAATAAAAATTTCCCTATTGATGTAGAAGGTCAAATCATTCATGGAGTAAGAGGAAAACTTATCGAGTTTAGAAATCGACTTGAAACTATGATCCAGCCAAAAGAAATAATATCATTGATGCGAGAAATTACAAATTTTATTTCAAGATATAGAGCAATTGTAAACAAGTATTATATCGATTATTATTTTGAAATTATAAAGATTGCTGAAGAAAAAATTTCTTCAGCTTAATTTCATTTTTTAGATTTTTATTATTTAAATTAATTAAAATCAATATTTAATGAAAAAAACGTTTATCTCTTCAAATTTAGGATTGTTAAAACTTAGGTAACCATTGTTTCTCTGCTTCAAAAAGATCATCAACCATGTCTCTAATTTCACGTGGAGAGCAAATGGTTGCTGTATTAGGATCTAATAAAACTGCATGATAAATTTTTTCTTTGTCTAATTCAAGAGCACCTTCAACTGCAGCCTTTTGGACCATGATATTTGATAAACATAAGGCCTGACAGACCGTTGGTAATGTAAAACCTCCTTGAGGGTGTATACCAAGATAATCAGCATAACTTGGTACCTCTACACAACAATCTTTTGGTAAATTTGTGATTAATCCTCCATCTTTATTAATAACGTTTCCATGGAACTTCAAAGGTTGATTAGTTTCCATAGCCCCGATTATATGAGAGACATATTCATCTGAAGGACTACTTTTTAATTTTAAATTATTTTGTTTTATTTTTCGTTCTAGACTTGATTCTACTCTTCCTGCTAATGCACTATCCAGTTCAAAAGTGAATCCATGGGTTAACATCCCATACTTATCTCCCGGAGTTTTATATTTTTTTAGTAAATCTTCTCTTTTTCTATAATATGGCACATATTCACTAAGATGTCGTGATTCTTCAGTCATAAAATAACCTGTTGCCTCCATCATGTCCCAACGTATACGTTCATTTTTTATCATGTCTGGATTTTCCCGATACTTTTGATAAAGTAATGGATAAGCATTTTTCCATTCACCTTTAGGATCATCAATATCTTTATATAAAATATGGAGGAACCATGCTAAGTGATTTATTCCAACACATGTGAAGGTATAATTTTCCTGTTTCACTCCAATCCATCGACGTAAAAGTCCAGCTGTATTTTGGACTCCGTGACAAAGACCAACAGTAGAATCAGGCATGATTTTGTTACAAAACCAGGTATTCATCGCCATGGGATTAGCATAATTAAATAAAATGGGCTTCAAACCATCTTTATTCGCATTATAGCCCACTTCTTGCATTAGAGTAACAATTTCTCTTAAAACATTAGTTGCGCGTAGAAAACGAAATACTCCGCCAGGCCCGATTGTATCTCCTACACACTGCGTTACCCCAAATCTTAATGGAATATCCATGTCAATTTTATATGCATCTAATCCACCATTATGAATTGAACAAATTATATACTTAGTATCAGTTATTGCTTTTTTCAAATCTGTAGTTTTTTCAAAATGAACATGATCTAGCTCTTTAGGGTATAGTTCTTTATACTTTAGCATTAACCGATACATCAAATCTAAACGAACAGGATCGATATCTTCTATGCAAATCATCATATCTTGTGTTAGACAAGGATGTGTAAGGATATCTGTGAGGATATTTTGTCCAAATACAATACTCCCAGCTCCTACAAAGGCAATTTTCATTACTATTCTCTATTCTTTATAGTTATAATTTATATAGGACTAGTATCGTAATTAATAAATCTAATTATATTTTTTTGAGTAAAACATTTTGTATTCTAACTTTTATGTTGATTAAGTAGATATCTTAGATGATTAAATTCTCCTCTCTAATAAAATCTCAATAAAAGAAAATTATTTAAGCTTGTTTAAAGCTGAAGGGAGGGAATTTTTTTCGTTTAGCGAATTTCTCTGTTAAATTTATTTTTAATTCATTAAATGGTTTTAAATTTCCTGAGAATACTGTTGCTGTTATTTGGCCTATATCAGGATCTAATAAATTTTCAACTTGGTCTATCTTGCCTAAATTTCCCTCCGAGAGCATCGAAAGAAAGTAATCGTTTTGGTATTTTTTAAATGTTAAAAATCGATATTTTTGGAATCCCAATTTCACAGCAATCCATCTAGGTGTAGCACCGGTATTTCCCTGTGTATTTGCAGCGATAGCTTCTATTTTAGCTGTAAGCATTGATTCTTTCATTTCTTTATCTTCTTCTGGATTATCGAATTCACCAATCGATTCAATATTTAAGTGTTCTTCTCCTATTAGAAGAGATATCACTCCTATGGACATTGATGATAATCCTAGATAATCAATTCTAATAGTATCTTCAACGTATGGTATTTCTTGATCTGTAAATACATCCTGTAATTTATTTGCATATTCATTTAAAATGAAATATATCCTCTTTTTGAATTCTGACTCGATTTCATATTTTTCAAATTTATCCAATTTTTCTACATCTTTCCCCTGAATCAATTCTGAGAAGTTATTTGACATTTGTTCAAGGATCCATTTCCCATTCTTATCAGGAAATTTTCCATAAACAAGGTAAATTATATTATTTTTTTCAAAAAATTGACATTTTTCTTTCTTTTCTTTCTCCTCCGTAAACAGTAGCATTTTATCAAGATCTCCCCCTAAAATACTTGTAGCAATGAAATCTAGATTATTTGTTAATTCTAATAAATATGCGTAGTTATTATTACTACAGTAAAGTTGAGTTCTTTCAGTTGAGGTGATTCCCATTAATTTTACGTATTCTCCTTTCTTCAATTTAATTTTGTCACTATCTAGTGATATAGCCAGGTGTTTTTCATTTTCCTTTATTCTCACTTTATCTTTTAATTTTGAGGAAAGAGTCGTAGTCTTTGTTTCAAAATTCTTTGGTTGGGGTTTTATATCTTGCGCTTTAGTTAAGTCAAACAAAATTGGTAAGAATTTTCGACATTTAGGACACATGGAATCTTTTGGATGGGGTTTTGAAATTATATATCCACAATTTGGACATTCAATCTCACCCTTTCCTTTTTTTTGAGGTAAAGATGTTTTAGAAAATTTTTTTTTTTTTTTTTTGATACCAACTCGCCTTGAAATTAAATCAATATTAAATTAATGATCTTATAAATATTTATTTGCTACGGTTCTAAATGCGTTTAAGAATTTATTATTATCTTCTTCAGTTCCAATAGTCACTCTAATATAATTGTATAACCCTGGTTTGCTGAAATGGCGAACCAGAATTTTCATTTCTTTTAAATCCCACACAAACTTTAATGTTTTAGACTTATCATCAAATTTTACAAATATAAAATTAGCATCAGAAGGTAAAACGCTAACTCCATTATATTTATCTAATTCTTTAGTAACTCTTTCTCTTTCTTTTAGAATTTTTTTATTCTGTTCAAATATCTTCTTATTATGCTTAATGCATGACAGAGCGGCTACCTGCCCTAGATAATTTGTATTATAAGGCAGTTTTACTTTATTCATTTCTTTAATAATCTCAGCATCTGCTAAAGCAAAACCCATTCTTAGAGAAGCAATAGAGAAGCTCTTAGAAAAAGATCGATATACAATTAAATTTTTTGCTTTTTTTAATAATGATAAACAAGATAGGGGAGAAAAATCTGCATATGATTCATCGACAACTACAATTCCTGGAAAGTTGCCACAAAGTTTCAGTATTGTAGCATTTCCAAAAGATTTTCCATTTGGATCATTTGGTGAATTTATAAACATTACTTTTCCTTTAGCCGAAAAAGCTGTATCAGGAATAGAAAAATCTTCATTTAGTTGAATTTCATTAATTTTGGCATTATAAAGTGTTGCTAAGACTTTATATAGACCATAACTCGGATAAAATATAATAACTTCGTCTCCAGGGTCAATAAACACTTTAAAAATGACATCCAATATCTCATCCGAACCATTGCCAATAAATATAGAATTACGGTTAGTAAGTGTATCCTTATCTCGTAATAAAACATTTAAGATTTCTTTACGTAGCTCAAAAGAAGTTGAATCGGGATATAGTCTAATTTTTTCATTTACAGCTTTCTTTATATCATTCATTATTTCGGGTATTGGTGGAAAAGGATTTTCATTAGTATTTAATATAACCCAGTCGTCTTCCGTTGGCTGCTCACCAGTTTCATAAGCAGAATATTTCCTTAAGTTTTCTCTTATCAATTTATTTAATTCCATTTCAGTACGCTTTTGTAAATTTTAAAGATATGATTACTTGAATGAATTTCTTATAAAAATAATAATTTAAATATTTATTTATTAACAATTATTCTTTGTCTTTTATGACAGGATTGAAATTTCAATTTAATAAAACTTAGAAAACTCAATTTTTAAATTTATTAAAACTATTTTATTTATAGCAAAAAAATCATGAGCATTAAAACACCTAACTAGAGATGATAAATAATGACTAATTATGCTCTTATGTTCGAAGCGAGACCTGGTGGGGAAATTGTTCCAATTAAATGGAGTAAAGAAAGTTTCATGCCAGAAACCTCGATTATAGTTTTAGATGAAGGTAGTGAATCAGTTTATTTATGGCACGGTGTCCAGCAAGGTTTAGTTGCTCGAAGAACAGCTCTTAGACAAGCAGAATCTTTAAAAGGACATGGATACACTGTAGGTAAAAGTATAATAGGGCGGGATATTAAAAACATAAAAGAAATAGATGCACGGAAGATAGGAAAAGTTCCAGAAGATACTAAAATGAATGATGAGCTTCAAGAAATATTAGAAAGAAAATTTACAGAGTTAGATAGTTACATCATTACTTTTCAAGTTGGTGCTGTAAAACCTATTGTTGCTCCAAAAGTTGAACCAAAAGTAGAAGCTAAACCGACTCCAATGCCTTCTGTATCAAAACCAATTA
>JBHLMQ010000030.1:26380-38804 GCA_048938005.1 Promethearchaeota archaeon
ATCCCCTAAACCTGTTACGTCCCCTAAACCTGTTTCATCCCCTAAACCTGTATCATCCACACAACCTACTGAAGTGGCTTCTGAGTATGAAGCAACTGAACCAATGCCTTCAATTAAAACTGCAGGAAAACCAGCACCAGCTATAAAGGTATCAACAACAGGGCTAATAACTGATGCTAAAGTAGCTTTTGTGTTTAGTGCAATATTAGAACATTTCTCTGACATTTGGATTTCAAAAAAACCAGATGGGAGTTTTGCCGTCGAACAAATAGATGGCCCGATATGCCAATTTTCAATTAAAGAAGGTGCAAAACTAACTTTTTCAGCCAATAGTTTTTCTGATGTGGATCCGAAAATAAAAACAGCAATCCAAAAGAAATTTATCGAGCTCTCAAAATTACTATAGAACTGTTAAAACTATAATTTTTATTTTATTCTTTTTTATTATTTATTAGATTTTAGAAGAGTATATCATCTTAAATTTAAAATATTTCTTATGATTAATTATGAAATTCAATAAATTATCTCAATTGTTTTCAGAACTGGAAAGTACGACAAAAAGGCTTGAAATGATTGATCTTCTGTCAGGCTTTTTTGAAAAAATTAAAGAAAAGAAAGAATATGAGGACTTAGATAAAATTATCTATCTTTTACAAGGTCAATTAGCGCCGAACATCAAGCAATTTCCCAAAATGGGATTGGCTGAAAAGATGATAATCGAAGCATTATCTATACACTCGGGAATAGATGGTAAAAGAATTAAGGAAGTTTTATTAAAACAGGGGGATATTGGAGCAGCTGCAGAATTAATTTTATCAAGAAAAAAGAAGCAAAAATCTTTATTTGACTATAATAAAATAAATGAAAAACCAGGAATTTCAATTGAGATTTCTGAATTATACTCTGAACTAAAGAGAATTGCATTAACTGAAGGCGCCGGATCGCATGATATAAAGCTTGGAATATTAAGAGGATTAATGAGAAAATGCTCTCCCTTAGAAACAAAGTATTTATTGCGAATTATAACGTCCACATTGAGAGTGGGGGTTCAATCACCTACTATAATAGAAGGTTTAGCACTAGCTTTCACCGGTTTAAGAGACAATAAAGATTTCATAGAAAGAGCGTATACTTTACATCCAGATCTAGGAGAAATCTCAAAAATATTAGCAGAGAAAGGTTTAGAGAAAATAAAAGAGATTGATATTGATTATGGAACTCCTATTTTAAGTATGCTAGCATCACGTGAAATCTATACTGAATTTCTCAGTCGACTAGGAGCACCCTTTATTGCAGAACATAAATTAGATGGAGAAAGACTTCAAATACATAAGACTGGTAATAATATCATATTATTTTCACGACGTTTATTAGATATTTCAGAGCAATATCCCGATGTTTGTCAAGTAATAAGAGAAAATATTAGAGCCGAAAATGTGATAATCGAAGGAGAAGTTGTAGCAATGGATCCATTTTATGAAAGAATGCTTCCCTTTCAAGTTTTAAGCCAAAGAAGACGAAAATATGATGTAGAAGATATATCGAAAGATGTACCAGTATGTTTATTTCTGTTTGACCTCTTAAAATTTGAAAATGAATCATTTGTTGATAAACCTTTACCAATACGACGTAAGAAATTAGAGGGGATCGTAGAAGAAAGGGATGAATTGCGTTTGGTCAAATCAGTTATGATTAATTCAACTGAAGAATTATTAGATTTTTTTAATAAAGCTAGAGATGAGGGGACTGAAGGGATCATGGCAAAGTCGATGAAAGAAAACTCTATATATCAAGCAGGGAATCGTGGTTTCTTATGGCTTAAATTAAAAGGATTAGAAGGGGGGAAACTGAAGGACTCTGTGGATGTTGTTTTAGTAGGTGCTTTTTATGGAAGAGGTCGTAGAAAAGGATGGTATGGTACATATATAGGTGCTGTTTTAGATCCTGAAAATGATAGATTTGTAGCATTTACTCGTGTTTCTTCAGGTTGGACCGATGAAATTATGGAGACTTTAACAAAAGATATGAAGCAATATGAAATTGAGAGAAAAGCACCTAACGTTATATGTGAAGATACGCCTGATACATGGCTTCAACCAGAAGTAGTAATTGAGATAATAGGTGATGAGATAACAGTTAGCGACAAATTTGCTAGCTTAGGATATTCTATGAGGTTTCCAGTGTTTCAAAGAATGCGTCCTGAAAAAGGTCCAAAAGATATAACGACTGTAAATGAGATTATAGAATTATATAAGACTCAATAAGTTTTCAATTATTTATAAATTAAAATTTCTCTAAACCTAATTCTCTTATTTTTGCTTGAGTTGGATTTCCAGTTATTTTGTCCCATCCACGTTCATCATAATAACCATCAAGTAGTTGATTAGCAATTTCAGGAGTTATTATGGTTTCTCCGAAAAAATCTCGGAAGATAAGCTCTGTATCTCCAAAATTCAATGGTTTAAACCATTCTTCTGGAAATTTATCATCTTTTCGAGAAAATCCCACTTTCATGTTTAGAATTTTAAGTAAATTCCAAGATCTTTCAGCTGCTATATGCAAATCCTCAGATTTCATATTAAACCCTGTCACTGCGTTAAAGAAATCTGTAGCTGATTCTAATCCGTAGAAACGATTCATTTGAGCTCTTGCACAGAGACCTAATGAAGTTAAAACAGTATACCAATCTTCTGAATATCTTGTCAATCTTCCTATATTTATTACCATTTCTTTTACTGGGGGGGAGAATATTCTAGCAATCGCAGATTTAGGAATACCCATTCTTGAAAAATGAATATTAAACTTTTCTATTGAACTTCCAGCACCTAAATAGGTTGGAGAGCCTCCAGATGCAACATGAGCACCTTTAGGATTTACAACTTGTTCAAATTCCATAGTACCAAGGCGTAAAAGTCGTGGTTCAAATATGATATCTAAACCTTTAACAGTAAGCATTTCATTTTCAATTGAATCATAAGCTTCTGCCAATTTTTTCCATCCATCAGCTAAAAGATTTCCAAATTCTTTCCTATATGTGATAATTTCTATAAGTTTAATTAATGTATTATAATCCGTTTTCCATTCCATTCCTGTATTTTCTTTGGTTAAAATACCTTTCTTATATAAAATTGTACAAAATTTCAACAAAGATGTAATTGTTAATGAATCTAATCCATATCTATTCACAATATCATATGCTTTAATAGCTTCATCAAAATTTATTAAATTTTCAAGTGTAAACATCAAAGCAGGATTAATGATGGAAGAAGTATAATTTAATAATCCAGAATGACTTCCTTCTTGGAGTTCAAGAATATCTTTATCACCCATCGGACAAGAAGGACAAGCTATCCGTCGTTTCTTTAACTTATTAAGGTAAATTCGTTCATTACATTGTCTGGCCTTTTCTTTCTGACCTGAACCTGTTAGCAGCATGCCAACAGGAAGACTTCTCAGCATTCCTAACTGATGCCATGATTCTCTTTGAGGATAATTTTTAATGCGTTCTAATAGCTTACTAAATAATTCATTAAATTTTTTCGAATTAGCAATAGAGACTCCTAGAGTTCCTTTTACTGCAATTGCTTTAAGATTTTTAGAACCCATAACTGCTCCAAGTCCTCCTCGTCCAAATGTTGATGTTCTATCAATTAAAGCTAGGGAACCTCTTACCAAATTTTCACCAGCTTGTCCAATTGCAATTACTCCACAATTATTATGCTTTTTTTGTAAGAAATGAGTTGATTCTACTATATCCCGGCCCCAGATTTCTTTTGCGTCTATTAAATCAATGTTATCATCCAATATTAATAAAGAAACTGGTTTATCTGCTTTACCTGAGATGATTACATGGTCAAATCCCGCATGTTTTAACTGGAATCCAAAACTCATACTCCCACATGAATAAGCAATTGCCCCTGTTGCTGGAAATTTACTTGTACATACAGTTCGGGAAGATCCAGGGGTTATTGTTCCTACTAAAGGTCCTACACCAATTATGAGATAATTTTCAGGAGATAATGGATCTATATTTGGCTTAATTAATTCAGCAGCAATCTTTGTATTTATACCAAGTCCACCAATAAATTGCTTAATGTCCTCAATATTTTGTTTTCTTACAGTTATTTTGTTATCTGTGAGATTAACATTAAGAATCTTACCAGTATATCCTTTCAATTCCATCAATTATCCTCCTCCTTAAACCTTAGAGCACCATATAAACAATGTTGAACACATTGACCACATTTAATACAGGTGTCTAAAAAAATAATTTTTGGGGCTAATCCATATCTATCCTTTATTTCCAAATTAGCCTTTAAGGGATTAAATATCTTATGATGGGTATATGAACACCATAATTTACATAAAATACAACCAGTACACTTTTCCTCATCAATTAATATATTAATTATACTTTCTTTTACCATTATATTTCATATCTTCCTAGTTTTAATTAAAATTTTATTATTAGTCCATTTTTTCTTTCCATTTCTTTCAATAATGGGGGTAGTTCTTCAAATTTATTGAAATTTAAATCTAAAATTTTTAATGATGAAAGAGATGCGATTGAATTAGGCAATTTTTCAAGTTTATTCCCCCATAAATTAAATACTTCTAAAGATGATAGAATCCCAATCCATTCTGGAAGAGTGGTGAAGTTGTTCCAACTAAGATTTAAAAATTTAAGTGATTTTAATTTTGTCATTGAAGAGGGCAAATCGCTTAATTGATTATTTCTTAAATTTAGTTTTTCTAGAGAATTTAGGTTTCCTAATGAATCAGGGATATTACATAATTTATTATCGTATAATTCTAATTCCTTTAATGAATGAAACGAGCCAATCCATTCTGGAAGCGTTACTAACTTATTACCTCCCATTCCTAACTTTTCTAAGAATAAAAGTGGTTGAACTTCCTTCGGGATTGTCGTAAAATTATTCCAACCTAGTTCAAGTTCCTTTATTGAGGCACTCAGATTAATTTCTATTGAAGTTAATTTATTTCCATGTAAATCTAAAGATTTAAGTGAAGAGAGAGAACTTATTGATGAAGGAAGATGTGTTAACATATTATTTCTCAAATTCAAGTTCTCAAGTGTTTTAACTAATCCAATCGATTCAGGAAGGTTTCTTAATCTATTAGTTTTTAAGTTTAAAGTCTTGAGTGATTTGAAATAACTGAAATCTGGTAATTTTGTTATCTTGTTATAACTTAAATCCAAATATTCAATTGATCTGTTTAAAACAGTTGGGATATTTATAAGATGATTAAACCTTAAATCACACCTTTTAATAGTATTTAGAGAGAATATTGATTCAAGGATTTTTTCTAGTTTACTTAAACCAGAACTATATCTTTCAACATTAGATAAGTCTAATTCAGTAATCAAACCCGATTCGTTAATTTCAAACTTTATATAACCAAATGTAAGTTTTAGAGAAGAAAGGATATAATAACTAATCAGTATATCAGTAAGTTCTTTATTAGAAAAATCTTTAATATTCCTTTTCTTAAATAAACCATTTAAATTATATTTATATTTTCTTCTGCGGAATCTATTTAATTTATCAATCAAAACTGATTTAGACTTATCCTGATTAATTTCCCCTAATGTTGATATTATTGTTATCAAACATTTTAATGATGTTTCGTGCTCAAAAGCCCATGAGATTGGAGCTAAAGCTTTATTGATATAGAGATTCTTTAAAACTTTACATGTTAAATTTCTAACATTTTCATTAGTATCAGAAATTAAAAGATGTTCTAAAAATTTGAAAGTTTTTTCGTCAGTAGTCCCAATTTCTTCTAAAATCTTAATACTTTCTATTCGAGTTTCAGGGTTTTCAGCATTGTCAATTAGAGTTAGTAGTAATTCAATTGCAGATGGTCTATCTAAATCCTTATTTTTTAAATCCTCAGATATCGCGTTTGGAGTTAAAGGCATAAATTTATACTATATTATTAAATATTATATTTCTTAAACTCTTTCTATCATCATTCCACCTAACCGAATAGGTCCCCCTGTAAGATTATATATTTTTTCTGCTTTTCTTAATTTGGACTCACTATGCGAATAAATTTTAAAAACCATTTCTCCTTCTTTGATTTTAGCACCTTGTTTTTTAACTATTTCCACTCCAGAGGTTTTCGAACTAGGACATCCCGCAGTTTTTGCTATTTGATTGATTATTGAGTTATTTACTTCAACTATATAACCTTCTTTGGAACTAAAAAATTCTTTAACGTGGGAACCTAACTTAATATCTTCGGGTTTAATTTCAGGATCGCCCCCTTGAGCCTTAATAATTTTTTTCATTTTTTCATAGGCTCTACCTGAACGTAATATATCTTTTGCCATACTTTGACCCATGCCTTTTTGAGCTTTTCCACTCATTTCAAGAAGAATACCTGCTAAATCTGTAGATTTTTCTATTAACGAATTTGGCCCAGCAGAGTAGTCCCGTAATAATGTAAGAGCTTCTTTAGCTTCTAAAGCAGGACCTACAGCATGACCTATAGGTTGATGAGCTAATGTGAGGGCACATTCTGCCTCAATTCCTACATTTGCAGCGATTTCTTTAAATAAATAAGCAAATTGTTTTCCCTTTTCAGGTGTTGTAAATTTTGTTCCTTCACCTACAGGTATATCAAGTACAAGTTTTTTGACTCCTAATGAGAGCTTTTTTGTTAGAATGGAAGGAATCATAAGACCAATAGGATCCATATGTAAAGGACGCTCAATTTCTATTAAAATATTATCCGCTGGGGCTGTTTCAAGAGCTCCACCCCATATCATACATGCGTTTTCTTCAGATACAATTTTTTTTAACTCTTCTGGGGTAAAAGCAACAGGAGCTAAAACTTCCATTGAGTCTGCTGTACCAGAAGGTGATGTTATAGCTCTTGTTGAAGATTTTGGAATAGTTAAACCAGCAGCAGCAACAATAGGTACAATAATGAGAGAGACTTTATTTCCCGGTACACCACCCGTACTATGTTTATCATAGACATCCATTCCAAAGTAAAAGATTTCTCCACTCCTAGTCTCTGATAAAGCTAAAGCAGTCATCTCTTCATTATCCATTCCATTAATCGACACTGCTGTTATGAATGCTGCTAAATCTATTCGCGATAGGGAACCAGAAACCGCATCTGAGATAATTCCATTTATTTCTTCACTAGATAATTTTTGTCCTTTTATCTTCTTTTGAATATATTTGAATGAATCAGGCGGATCTGCTGGTTTTACTGAAACTACTGTCTCATTTTTTAATTCCTTTTTATCTCTTAGGAGATTACGGAATACTCCAATTTCTCCCGGTTCAACGATAGTTCCTAAATAATCAATTTGAATAATTGCTACCCAATATTTTTCTTCTATTAACTTTGATCTAATATTCTTTACAAAGACACGTTCACCTGCTTTTTGCCCTAACTCTTCAGCGTCTTTGATATTTAAAACAATATCTTTAACATTTCCAGTTTCAAAATTGATTTCTTTAACTTTTAATTTCATCTACTTTTCTCACTTTATTTTGGGGTAGAAATATATAAAACAAATAAAATTTATAATTTTATTGAAAGAGGGAAATCTTTAACCTCTCCAATTAGGTTTTGGTCTGGATCTTTAAATGTTGCTTTTATCTTAATAGAATAATCTCCCGCTTGTTTCGGTTTTAGATTGAGTTCCCATTTTATATTTTCATTTGATCTGAGTGTATATATTTGTTTTTTTAAAGTGCCTCTCATTACTTTAAGATTTTCTGGAAAATCTATTTCTATATTAAGATCTAAAGCTTCACCTTCACTTTTATTTTCAATAAGGATTTCTAAGGGAAAAGTTTGACCAATGAGAGGAGGTCTCAAACTTTTCATAGAAATGTCTAGCGTTGGAGGAGGAGATATTAGATTTGGATATAATATTTCAGAAATTTCATAGAAAAATTTTAATTTCCCATCTATTTCTGAAGTTAATAAAATAGGTCCAATATATGGTTTTTCCATTTGAAAATGAGGTTTTATTACCAAATCTACTTGACAATTTTGACCCGGGATTATTTTTATTGGTAAATCTGGTTTTTTATGAAAAGTAAAATTATCAGAAATATTTAATCCAATTTTAGAAATTTTTAATTCCTCTATGTTATAATTATAAAAAGTATTTGTTTTTATATTTAAAAGAGGTTTTGTATCAATATACATTGTTAGATTTATAATCTCATTAGTTGTATATACATTCTTATCCAAATTTAATTTAGTTATTAAAGAAGCAATTGTTTTTGCTATTACCAATGCTTGTTTTGCTAATTTTATCTCACCCTCATGAAATTTAAAACTTTCAAAATCGTTCTTAATCTTTTTTATATAATTCTCTTTTTTATCCTTTGTAGCAACTGTTAAATCCTTTATTAGCTTAATTAGCGGATTATCCTTAAAATACGCATCATCTACATAAGTTTTAATTTTTTTTACTATATTTAATCCTTCTTCTTGTTGTCCTTCTACAAATAGACATAGATAAGATAAACTTGAAAACATAATGAAATTATAATTACGATCACTAGAATTTCGTAAATTGGGAATATAATTCAGTGCTTCCTTGAAGAATTGATAAGCTTCTAGGAAATTATTATTAAAAAGAGATGCATTACCAGCATTTCTTAAAAATTCTAATCCATGTGCATATTTATCCTCATTTATTGCACTTTTTGCAGCATTAAAAAAACAGGCTTTTGCCATTTCGTAATTACCTAAATTCATGAAATTATTTCCACCAGTATTAAATAATTTTGCTGCTCGTTTATATTGCATTGCTTTATAAAGTTGCTCTGCTTTCTTTAATTGTTTTTCAGGATCTTTTCCCATCTTAATTTCACTTCAATAAAAATAATTAATAAATTAGAAAATAATTTTTAAAATAAAAACTTAAAAGAAAGATATAACACTTTTCTATAAATATAAAAATATAGAATTCCGAAACCTTCACAAGGCTAGTCCCAATTCAACTAAAATTTATTTGAAAGGGTCATTCTATTCGGTTTTTTTCTTTTTTGATTCTTTCTCCTCTTTCTTAGAAGAATTAGAATCTTTTAAAGGATTGCTACCTAAGTTTTTTATAATCTCTGAAATGCGACTAGCTTCTTCTTGAAATCTTTGTCCTTCAGCAGCACTACAGTGAAACATTTGAATTCTCTCTGGTGAAAGTCCAACTATTCTAAGAATTTCTTTTGTATATTTAACATTCCTTTCTGCAACCAAATTCCCACTTTCATAGTCACATTCACCTTGGTATCAAGCTCCGATGACGATTCCGTCAGCACCCTTACCTATTGCTCGCATCATTAAAGAAGGAGTTACTCTTCCAGAGCAATTAATCCTCACAGGTCTAAGTGTTGCGGGATATTGCGCTCTTATAGTACCTGCCATATCACCAGCACCATATCCTCACTTCCAGCATAAAAATGCTAAAATTTTCATATCTCCATTAGATCTACTTGCCAATTATTTCACCTCTCTATACCTCTTCTAGAATTGCGTCTATTTGTTTTTCATATTGAGGTTCTCTATAATATCTAAGGGTTATGGCTTCTGAAGGACAATTAGCCAAACAACTGCCACATCCCCTACATAAAATCTCATTCACCTCAGCTCCATCATCGTTTAGATTTATAGCGTTATATGGGCAATTCAACTCACATAATCCACATTTTGCACATCGTTCTTTATCAACCGATGCTCGGATCAGTAAAATCCGATATTTGTCTTTTCCCATTAGTCTAGCAAGTGAAGATGCTGCTGCTCTACCTTGTGCTATAGATTCAACTATAGATTTTGGACCTTGGCTGACTCCTGCAAGAACTATTCCAGGAATCTTTGTATCTATTGGATTTAATCTAGCATGAAATTCTTTAAAGAATCCATCTTGACTGTTTTCCAATTTAAGTATCTTTCCTATTTTTTTAACACCAGTAGCGGGAACCATTGATGCAGAAAGTACAACCAAATCATACTCTAGTTCTTTTAATCCACTTGAACCCAATGTATTTTGCATGATTATTTTTAGATTATGAGTATTAGGATCTTCTTTTATTCTGCTTATGTTTGTTCTAATATATTTTATACCCTCCTTCCTTGAGAGAGTGAAATATTCTTCATAATCTTTCCCAGCAGCTCGCATATCCATATAAGCAACAGTAATATCTGCCTCTGGATAATGTTGTTTGATTAATTTACTGTTCTTTATTGAAATCATACAGCATACACCAGAGCTACAATAAGTATTCATGTTTAAATCCCTTGAGCCTACACATTGAATGAATAATATTTTTTTTGGTTCTTTCCCATCCGAAGGTCTTACCAAATGTCCTATGGTTGGTCCGTTCGGAGCTAACATTCTTTCAAGTTTTAGTTGAGTAATTACATTAGGATATTTATTATAGCCCAAATAGCCCATAGGTGGTTCAAATTCATCCCAACCTGTAGCGACCACGATTGAGCCTACATCAATCTCTACGATTTCGTCTTGTTGATCAAAATCAATCGCGTCTAGTTCACATGCTCCTTTACATAATTCACATTTGATACATCGTTCCATATCAATTTGGGCTAAAGAAGGAACCGCTTGAGCAAATGACACATATATAGCTCTCCTTGAATCCATTCCCTCATTGAATTCATTATAACCAAAAGCGGGGCACACTTCAAAGCATGCTCCACACCCATTACAATCATTTGTTACATATCGTGCCCTCTTTCTAATTTTTACAGTAAAATTCCCTACAAAACCAGAAACATCTTCAACATCACTATACGTGTATAAATTGAGTCCAGGTGTTCTTGCCGCTTGAAGCATTACTGGCCCCAATATTCATATACTACAATCATCTGTAGGAAATGTTCGATCTAATTTAGCCATTTTGCCACCTATGGTAGGATTTTTTTCTACAAGATGTACTTCAAAACCTTCTTCAGCTAGATCGATTCCTGCAGACAATCCCGCTACTCCACCGCCAATTATTAAAGCTTTTTTTGTTATATCAACTTCTTTAACTAAGATCTTTTCTAAAACAGAAGCTCTTGCTACGGCTGATCGCATTATATCTTCAGCAACTTTTTGAGCTCCTAGTTTATCTTTTTTATGTACAAAACTAGAATGTTCACGGATATTAGCAAATTCAAGATAGGATGAATCAATACCCATTGCTTCTAAGACACTTTTAAAAACGGGCTCATGAGTTTTAGGTGTACATGATGCTACAACTAATCTATTTGCATTTGTTTCGACCATTTTTTGTTTTATGAATTCTGCACCAGGTTCTGTACAAAGACTGATATATCGCTCTGCAGCAACTACATTTGGCAATGTCTTTGAGAATTCTACTAAAGCAGAATTGTCAATTACCTCAGCAATATTAAGCCCTCAATCGCAAATTAAAACAGCAATCCTTATTTCTTCGTCATATTGATTTGTCTTGTTTGTTGTTTCTACCATTGCATATTACCTTTTTATGATTTCTTTTTAATTTCCTCCAGCTTTGTTATTATAATTTAAATACAAATCTAAATGGTACAAATTAATTAAATAAATTTAAATTGTCTTAATAAAATGTTTCTTATAGTTAAAAATTATTTTAAATATAAATTGAATTGTTAATAATTAAAATCATTTGAAATTATAAGGTGGAATATATGATTTTTCAAATGGAGACTATAATGCCATTCATAATTGCTCTTGTATTAATCCTAGCAGATATATTGATTTTAAAGCTGGCTTTATTACTGACCAATGCTGAAGTAAAAACAAATATAAAATGGGTTGCATATAGTTATTTAATTCAATTCGGTATAATCTTTTTCATTAGCCTCCCTATGCTTCTATTGGGTTTTATGGGCGCGTATGAAGATGGTGGACCACACCCTGCTATAATTGCTCTCACAATAATATTTTCTGCTTTTATCGATTTAAACATCATAAATATTATTCATAAACCGGGCATAAAGCGTTCTCTTATTATAACTTTATTAATAATAGTTCCTCTAAGTTATGCTATGTACCTTATTAATTCAAATCTAGGGTCATTAATATTTAAAGTTTAAAATCTTACTAAAAACCTATTTCTTTATTAATTTTTTTGCTCATATCAATTATCTCATCTCTAGCAGCTTTCCCAAAATCCTCTGGAGTATATTTTTTATTCCTAGTATATGCAAAAATTATACCTCTTGAAGAATTTACAATTCCGCCAAGACCATTTTTATAGAAACCATTTTTAATATCTTTTGCATGGGCTCCTTGAATCCCATAACCAGGTATAAGTATAAAAGAATTTTTTACAATTTCGCGAATTTTTTTTAATTCTTGAGAAAAAGTTGCCCCCACTACTGCTCCTAAATTAGTGAAATCAGAAAATCGTGATAGATTTTT
>JBHLMQ010000085.1:0-9176 GCA_048938005.1 Promethearchaeota archaeon
TTATTATTACATGGTTTTTTCCTTATTATGAAGTTTGTACAATAGGTTGGGGGCTCCCATGTAATAACTGGAATTCTATTACTGGATTTTCCTTTATCATTAATAATTCATTAGCTATTACTGGTATTTTTGGTGTACTTCTAGAAATTATATCACCTTATCTTTTTTATATAGCTAAAATTAGAGAAGCTCTGATTTTGGTTACTTTAGGCAATATAATTATAGGAGTAAATATATTTTATTTATCTGTTATAACTAAGCAAAGTTCTCTTCCTGGATTATATGATATTTACTTTTTATTTAATCTTAAATCAGCATATATAATCGTAATGTTCGCTTGGTCAATTATGTGTGGAATGAATTTGACTCAAATAATAATTGAAATAGAAAAAAAGTATTATATGTGATAAAAAAGACAAAATTAGTTAAAAAACTACTACTATTATAATAATAATTTTTATTAAGATGATTATTTGCCAGAATATAAAACAATAGAAATTAAAGATTTAGAAAGTTATGCTATTATTTTTTTGAATAGACCGGATAATTTGAATTCATTAAATTTTCAATTAGCAGAAGACTTATATTCCTCTTTAGAATACATTTCAAACAATAAAAAATTTCGTTGTTTGATAATTACAGGTAAAGGAAAAGCATTTTGTGCTGGTGGTGACATTGGTGATTTTAAAAAAGCTGAGAATCCTAAGAATTACATGCAAAAATTAGCGGATAAATTTCATCCAGGATTAAAAATTTTAAAAAAGAACAGTCCACCTTCTATTGCAGCGATAAATGGTTTCTGTTTCGGAGCTGGTTTAGGTTTAGCAAGTGCCTGTGATTTAAGAATATGCTCAAGTATTGCCAAATTTGGAAGTGCATTCACTGGAATAGGATTATCACCCGATAGTACGTTAA
Organism: Promethearchaeota archaeon; assembly: GCA_048938005.1. GTDB lineage: Archaea > Asgardarchaeota > Lokiarchaeia > Sigyniarchaeales > SOKP01 > Loki-b32. The sequence continues at coordinate 916 of JBHLMQ010000085.1, forward strand.
CAGTTCATTTGCCTAAGATTGTAGGATTAACAATTGCTACAGATATGATTCTTACAAATAGAATTTTAAATGCTGAGGAAGCACTTCAATTTAACTTTGTTTCTCGAGTTTTTGAGTCTAATGATATACTTATGGATGAAGCAAAAGAAATTGCGAATAGATTAAGTAGAGGTCCCACTCTTGCATTTAAAAGAGCAATAAAATTGATCGAAAGCTCATATTCACACGATTTAGAATCTCAAGTTAAATTAGAGATTAAAAATATTGTCGAAAGCGCTGGAACTGATGATTTCCAAGCTGGAATCAAAGCCTTTTTAGAAAAAAAAAAGCCAATTTTTGCTGGGAAGTGAAAGAGTGTTAAACAGAAAAATATTGTCCACAGATTATATATTTATACCTTTGAACATTTTTATGAATTTGACTAAATCAAATGGATGATATTATTAAGTGTATTTCAATATCAAAAATCTTAAACTTATACTAATCATTCTGATGCTATAGCATACTTTGACACGCTTGAACATAACTTAAACACAGCTGTGTATTCTTGTGCCACTGCATTATATTACATAATAACTTACGGAGGTTATACTGATTGGGGGTGTTCAGGTGAGAACCCTCCTCAAATTTTTATATTTGATGGATCTTTAACACAAGACCAAATCTTATAGTTTTGCAAAAATTTTAGCAATATATAGTCTTATTATTTTTGTATAAAATTCCAAGAATAAGATAAATTGCACAGAATATTCCATTCATATTCTAATATCAAACTAAAAAAAATATAATCTCAATTAACTTATTTATTTTTAAAAAAGATAATTAAAATCATAGTGAAATCAAATGTCATCGAAACTTTATAACTCAAAAGAATTAGAAGAGATAAAGTCAATTAAAATAGGTAAATGGGATATAATCTCTGAATATCATCGTATTGACTGGCTCAAAACTGGACATAATGAAGAAGAAGCAAAAATTCATGGTATTGTGATTGCTATAGTTGGATATCAAGCGCGTTTAGGAAGAGAAACTCAGAAATATAAATTGGAACAAAAAGGAAAAGAAAAAGGTGTATCAATAACACATAGAAAAGAAGAGAGATGGATAACAACTAAAGAATTTGATAAAATTATTAATAAAATTGGTGATAAATATTATAAAAATGTGTTCTCTCCCGCAATAGAAAATTTATATAATAAGGGCTACTCTTATAGTGATGTGAAGAAAGCAGTTGAAATTCCATCAAAAATAGGAGCTAAAATAACTCTAGATAAATTTTTATCTTTTCTATAAGAATAAAGAAAAGTTGAAAAAAATATATTATAAAATACTCTTAATTTTTTTAGCTAACTCCTGAGCTCCCTCATCAGCACTTTCGAGAATTTTAAACATCTCTTCAGGATTGACAATTAAGGCAGCATCAATTAGCTTTTGAAAGCCGATAACCGTGTTAATGCGCTCATTTTTTTGTAAATGAAAAATTACATTTCCTAATTGCATCAAACTCCGAGATTTTGGAAATTATAGCTGGAAATGTTTATCTAATGGTTGATCTTTCAGTAATTGGGATTTGAATCAATTTTATCTTCCATACATTGATTTTCTGTTCTTTGAGTACATAACTCAATGGAAAAAGATAATTATATAAAAACTAGGAATTTTTAAATTATTGTCAAACTACTTGGTAAGTCTTCCTTAAAAATCTAACCTCCGTTATTTTCATTTCTAACTTTGCTGTTATGTTTCAAGAATTATAAACTCAAAGGGGAAAAATTATAACCAACAATAAGGATTTATTTCAGTTATTTTCAAAAATATCTTCAAAAAAAGGGTCAAAATACGCTAAAGAAGTGAGCAATAGTCGTCAATACGAGATAATTACAGAAAAATTCGAAAATTCTTTAGATATTTTATTTTCTATGTTATGGAATCTAGTTCAATTAAAAGCAGGAGCTAGAGTCGGGATGTCAGTCTCTATGGGTTTAACTCGAGAAACTTCCAGATTATTTACTGATAGAATCGATAAATTACACTATATTATAGATGAATATAGTGAAGTTTTAAATGACAAAATTATAGAGAAAATTGGAAAATATTTTGAGATTATTGCTCCAACTGAACTTTTGAACCCAGAAGAATTCTTAAAGTCAGAAATTGCTTTAAATATATTAAAAGAATTTATTCACAAATACAATAGATCCTTGAGCAGTTTTACTCATATTACTCTTGCAATAAAAAAATTAACTGATATCTTAAACCTTGAAGGAGATTATAAAAATCCACAGATAATAAAAGATAAGAAATACTTAGAAGTGCTTTTGAAACTGATGATAATAATTTCAAGACCTCGAAAAGGCATTTACGATGTCCTTTCCTAATATTTTTTCTTAATAAACAAATCTAATTTAATACGATAAATCAAGTTAAGACTTCAAAAAATTCAATATTTATTAAGTTTGATGTTACTGAACTATATGATATAATAAAATGAAGCTGATTAGAATTATATCATTCAAGTCCATAATATACATTTGTGGCATCTGATATACTCCCCAATGTAGAATAATGATTGTTATTGAGATATTGGCTATAAAATTAATGCTTAAAAAAATTGAGACTTGTTCATAATACTTTACACACATTTAATAAAATTTTCTAATGGTAAGGTTGAGACCAATATGTTCTATAAAATCTGCTATCTTTTCTGTCTTGGGAATCAATTCCCAAAGAATCCATCAAATTTATTAGCATCATAATCCCAATCTAATATTTCATCTTCTGAATATCGTGAAAAGAATTTTGTCATGATTGCATATAATTCCTTAAAACATTTCTTTTCTTTTGCCCACTGGAAAATTTTCAAAGTATGTTTCTTGATTGGAGATAATCCCATAAATATAACTCTAACTTCTTCTTCTCCTCTTATTATTTTTTTAGATATTAACTGTAATTGAGAATTGTCTAAAGTAATTGTTTTAATATTTTCATAAAATGTGCTTTTAACAGCAGTAAAGAGCGCCCCCATTATTCCCGCCAAAATTATTTCATCAACTTCTATTATATCATTTTTTTGATATAATAACACTCCAAGATCTTTAAAAATCCATAAAGCTTTGATATATTTTATCATTTTTCTTTAAGTTAGTTAAACCCCAAACCCGATGCTAGATTTTAATTATTACTATGCAATATTACTTCGAGAATTTCTATTTTTAATTTATTTTTCCTTCTCTTCAAAAAATATAAGAACTTAATTTTTCTTTTTTTTTTATAAAAATGGTTTCCACTCCTCTATATTCATTATTTCTTCTTTATTTACAATCTGAACAGGATGACCAGAATGTAATGAATCAAATCTTTCCAATTTTTCCTTATTCAAATAAGCATTTTCAAGAATTGGTATATATTCACGGCACATAAAACATACTTTTATTCGCATCAGAATTATACCTCCCCCTCTTTAACAATTAAGTATGATCTTCAAATTTTATTATAGCTCTCGTTAAAAATTCAAATATTTTTTCAACATTTTGCCCAGTTTTAGAAGAACACTCGAAATATTCAAGGAATTCATATTTTTTTGAGATTTTTTTAGCGGATCTTCGAGATATCATTCTTTCTTTAGAAAGATCTAACTTTCCACCAACCATTAATATAGGGATTATTTTTTTATCATCAGATAAACTTTCTTTAAATACTTTTAACCAATCTTCAATATTGCTTAAACTGGAATATTTAGTAATATCATACATAAAAATTCCTCCTGATGCTCCTCTTAAAAAAGCAGAAAAAATAAATTTAAAACTTAACTCGCTTCCAAGAATCCAAATTTGAAGAGTTATTTCAGAAGAATTTATTATTAACGTTTTAGCTGCAATATCGATATACGTAGGTGGCTTAGTTTCCTTATTGAACGTTTCAGGAGCAAATTTACGAATTAATGAAGATTTACCAACACTTTTTTCGCCAAATATACATATTTTGAAAATTAAGTCTTTGTTAATTTCTTGCACCTCTAATTTTTTAATAGCTTCCAAATTTTCTTTTAACTATAGAATCTATTAATCATTTCTATTTGGATTTTTTATCTAACTGAAAACTAAATCCTTATACCTTATTTCAACTTATTAGGGTTTTTTATAGGTAATTCTATAGAACATTCTATATAATAATAAAATAATCAGAAATTTTGTATTTAAATCTTCACTTCTTCATTTTTTCTTTAAATTGTTTTAATATTATTGATAATATGCTTCATTTTCTAAAATGAAAATAATAAAATGATTAATTTAATAAAAGATAAATATTATAATTTTATTTTATTTATAGTGAGATTAAAAGCATAAGAATAGAATTTTAACTTAAGGCGTGTAAAACAAATGTCAGAAGCAAAAATTAATAACGATTTTACTACGAAATTGAAAAATGACCAATTTCTCTATTTTGCAGATAATTCTCGTTTAGGAATTGTATTAATCCAAAGAGGACATCTAATATATTATAACAAACAATTTGGAGAAATCTTTGGCTATTCTCAAGAAGAAATCTCGAAATGGAAAAAGAGAGAATTTTATAAAATCGTGCATCCTGAAGATTTAAAACATTTAGTAGAGACATTTAAGATTGAAAATGATAAAAAAACCATAACAATACGATTTAGAGGTATAAGGAAAGATAAAAGCATAATTAATATAAAGAATTATAATTGTCAAATTAAATATAATAATAAGTTTGCTGTTTTATCCAGTTATGTTCCATTAGAAAGAACTTTCGAAGAAGAATCCTATACTCCTAAAAAAATAAATATACAAATAGACAAACTAATTATATTGAAGCATAATCCAGATAATGAAAAACTCCTAAAAGAAAATAATATAAAATTTAAAGTTTATAACCATTCTTCATATCGAGAAGAAACTTAATCTTTTTTTTCTAATTTTCCTCTGAGATTTCTTCAAAATGAACATTATATCGTTTCTTAAGATCAAGAACTTTATGCTTAATCAAAGCTCGTGGGATATATACTATTGTATCTGGTCCCATTGACGATAATTTTACATTTTCTAAAGTAAATATTTTCTTCTCTTTGGTCATATTGAATCTCATTAAATATGATTTTAATTATTTTTTCTTATATTTTATAGAACTTATAATATAGTTTTTTTATAGAGGAATCTATAATTTTTAAAATATACATTCAATCCAAACCATTCAAAATACTAGCTTAAATGGTAAATAGAATAAAAAGAAATTTAAATTTTAGATATCCTAAAGAAATTTTTTTTGATTTAAGGAAAATTTATTAAGCTCAGAATATGCCAATTTGATTTAATAAGATGATTATTGAAATTTTTTACCATCAATCATTAATTCTACTATGATAAATTCATAATTCTATTTTGTTATAGGAAGAAAAAGAATTTCTTATCATTTTTGTAAACATTTATATTTTGTTGGAAGGATGTATATCATAATACCAAAAGATCTTAAAGAAGAGGTGTGATTTATGTTAAAGGTAGGACTCTTAAAACTACATTTAGAAGATGATATTCAATTAAAAATTAATAATTGGTTATTAATAAATCAAAATAAGAAATTTAGATATATTCAGCATACATATATTCCACCTATAATACTTCTTGTTCCCGATAAGGATACATTTAAAAAAGAAAGGGAAATATATAAAGCAGGGGTTACAGAAAAACCAGGGTATCTCTTAGTGGCAATTTATTATGAGTCAGAAACATCATAATTTTTCTCTTATTATGATCTGATTTAAAGAAACGGGAAAAAGGAAATAGGTTTAATATATTAAGATAATAAGACAATAGTTCTATTTGATAAAACGAGAAAATTTGAAAAATTAACCAAAGTCTGCAATAGAAAAAAGTATTAAAAGATTAAATAAATTATCACCTATTTTTAATCATTTCTACTTATTCTCAATTTCAAAATAAATAGTAATTGATCATAAATTATTTGGATTTGCGTCTTCATGGCAAATTTTCAGGAGGAGCAAGCAAAAAAATCAATTCAGTCGAAACTGGATTAACTGCATGAAGTCATACAAAGACCACAATCGTAGCATCTTTCCTTATTTATTATTGGTATTTCATTATCTACATCTCTCGCACCAAATAAACACCTTTTAATGCAGGTAAAACACCTGTTACATTCATCTAGATTTATTATAGCTATATAAGGTTTCTTTGCTTAATTCCCTCACAAATTCATAAATTTAAATTTTCTTATATGGATAATTACCTTTAAATAAGATTTAATTAATGCTATTATTCTAATAGGATTTAATAGAAATTTTAATCCGCGTGTCTTTATAAGTCTAGGAATTAAAATCTTATACTTTCTTATATATCCAATCTTTTTTATCGAATGAATTAAAATTTCAAGTAAATCATTAGTATCCATCGTATAAGTTTTAATAACTGGATTAAAAAGTGTAAATTTAGACCAATCTTCGGTTACTATTAATTTTTCTTCTTTTAATTCTTGATATATTGGAGTACCGGGAAAAGGGGTTAATAAACTAAATGAAATAATATCAATATCAAGATTTTTAACAAAATTTATAGATTTTTTCATATCTCCTTTATTTTGAAATAAATCTAATCCAATAATTAAATTACCATAAGCAATGATATTATACTGATGTAAAATTTCAAGTGCTTTCAATATAGTTTTAATAGTGAACCCTTTTTTTAAGTCCAAAAGTAAATCTTCTCGAATTGTTTCAATACCAATAAGAACAACCCAAAACCCTGCAGCCGCCATCTTTTTTACCATTTGTGGAGATTTCAAAATAGAATCTACTCTAATTTGAGCCAAAAACTTCAAGTCATTTATTTCATTATTTTTTTTACACTCAATAATTCGATCACATAATGTTTCAATTCTTCTAGTATCTTGAGCAAAATTATCGTCCACTAGAAATATATCCTTAATCTTTTGATTCCTTGAAATTAGTTTCAATTCTGATATTATTTTCTCCACAGGACGAGGTCTCCACCGTCCATAATTAATTATTGGTGTAGTGCAAAATTTGCATAAAAATGGACATCCTCTAGATGTTTCAATTGACTCTACTCGAGAAGAAAACATATAATATTTATTATGATTAATTAAAAATCTGGCTGGAATTCTAATACTTGCATAATTCAATAATGTTCGATCAGGATTATGAATAACCTTTCTATTGATTTTGTATGATAATCCATTTACTTCCCGTGGAGAACCCTTTATAATTAATTCTCTAAAAGTTATTTCGCCTTCATTTCTTACAACAATATCTATTTCGTTTCGCTTAAGTACTTCTTCAACTTTAAAGGTAGGATGCCGCCCTCCGAGAACAACAATACAATTTCGATTGACTTCTTTTACCAATTTTGCTATTTCATAACATATGTTAATAGTTGCTGATACAAATACCGTAATACCAACCACATCTGGATTGAATTTTATTATCTTTTTCTTTAGTTTTTTATTACTTAAATTATGTAATTTCGCATCAATTATTTCCAATTTAACATTTAAATCAGTTAAATAACTTGCGATAAATGTTAAATTTATTGGAGGTAAATTCATAACATGTATAGTATCATAGGAAGTTTTATAATTTGGTTTAATTAATAAAATTTTTCTAAATTTAGAAGAATATGAAGGTGAATTATTAATTATAATAATAACCACCCCAATGGATTTTTTACATCTTTGTATAAATCAAATTAAGAATCTCTTATTTTTAAACATTTCAGAAAAAAAAAAATAAAATTGTTTGATCCAAAAAGAAAATTAAAAGAAATGTCCTTTTACAAAATGAGTAATCATGCTAAAAAAGATGATCTTAAATTAATAATAAAAAAAAGGAAAAAATATTTGAAATGCAGAAATCTCAAAAATACCTAAGGAATAAAGGATTCACCTAATTATGTTATGGATATCGACTTGAATATTCCTTGCCTTTCTCTTTTGATTAGACCTAATTGTTCTAAAACAGTTAAATATTGCGATGCTGTTCTCTTTTTTATATGAAAAGCTTTTTGAATATCTTTTGAATAAATTGGCTCTTTTCGCTCTTTATTGGCTTCCAAGAAATCAAAGATTTTCCAAGAGGTAGTGTATAAGAGATTTCTGCATTCTAAAATAATAATATTGTCCATAACCTGTTTTGCCTCCAATTTTGTTCACACCCATATTTTTTCTTCAAAATTTCTGTAAAAATACCATAAAATAAGAAAAAATTAGTA
>JBHLMQ010000086.1:0-8716 GCA_048938005.1 Promethearchaeota archaeon
CCATGGTAGTATTGGTTAAAAGATTGCCAGACGAATCAAATTTTGCTAAAAATACATCAAGAAATCCATGATTAAAACTTCTAGTTCCTCCAGTAATCCATATATCGCCTTCCTGATCTACTATTATGTCAAGAGAATTATCGTCTTTATTACCTCCCCATGTAATATTCCATAAATAAACACCAGTAGAGTCAAACTTTGCTAAAAATGCATCCCAATATCCAGATCCATAAACATCACCCGTTATATATATATTTCCAGAACTATCGATATCAAACGAGGGTTGATATTCAGTATCACTACTACCCCATGTAATATTCCAAAGTTCATTACCGAGATTATCAAATTTAATTAAACATACATCAGAAGATCCTAGCATATTTGTTGTTCCTAACACATAAATATTTGAATTAGAATCCAACTTAATGTCATAACCCCTGTTCTGACCTATTAATCCCCATGTTATATTCCACTGTAAATCTAGTGTTTGATTATATTCCAATACCCAGATATTATTACTTGCTGCTCCAAAACTATTAGTTGTACCTGCAATATAAATATTAGAAGATAAATCTACTTCGATGGCTTCACCCCTATCAGTAGCAATTCCTCCATAACTAATGTTTTTTATTATCCCCCCATTTTCGTTGAATCTTACCAAACATAAATCATCTCCCCCAACAGTAAAACTATCAGTATATCCGGTAACATAAATATCTGAATTTTTATCAACAGCCAAATCATGTCCTAAATCATAATTAGATCCCCCCCAAGTAGCATTCCATGTATAATTCCCATATTTGTCATATTTAAGTAAGCAGACATCATCTAATCCTTCACTATAACTGTTTGTATAACCAACGAGATATATGTTTCCAATGGAATCATTAGCAATGCGTCTACCTATATCTTTTTGATCAGTGCCCCACGTGATATTCCATTCTAAAGTTAATGAATTACTATTAGAATTTAAATAAATTGGAATATCCTTACGAGGTTTTATATTCTCCCTATTTATATTATATAAATTGGTATAAAGCAGAATATTACTTAAAAAAATTCCGAGGATCAAAATTATAATATATTTTTTTTTCATAATATTGAATATTTTTAAATTCATTGAAAAAATTTTGTTAATTTATTATTTAAATATTGTTAAGAAAGAATTATCAATTTCCAACAAATGTCTAATTTAAAATTTTTATGTGATCCAAACAGTTTAATATCCGAATATGATCTAAACTAGATAACTCAAATTCTATTTTAAAAGGTTTAAGGGATGTTGAAAAATCAAAAAAAAAATTTAACTCTTCTGTTGATTGTATCTTGCCTTCTTCTTATTAGTCTGTATTCTTTAGAGGCTAATGCTAATCTTCCAAAAATAAGTAATCCATCTCCAATGAAAAATATAGTAATAGATGGAAATATTAATGAGACGGAATGGTCGGATAAGGACTGGAAGGTTGAATTTTACTTAAATATCGATGAGGTATTTAACCCCCCGGATGCAGATGGATATAATTATATGTATCTTGGAGAAGATATGAACAATCTTTATATCGGTCTTGATTTATGTAGCGATCAAACTGGTGATGTAACTGATGAATGGTTAGGAGTTTGGTTAAATATTAATAATAGAACCTTTTACAATACTACTACTTGGGAGAATTATTTTAATGATGGAGTAGAGTCTCTAATACATGATGTTGAAAATGATGAGCTTCTTCCCTTTTTCACTAATTACATTACTTGGTGGCCTGGTAAAAAGGTTAACAGTGATAATGAATATAATTCTGTATTAGGGAATATCGAAGGAGATTATACTCTTCTTGATAGTGGAATGCAACCTCCTTTTAATATCACATCTGTGCCAAACAATGGCGACCATCAAATATGGATTGATTTTTCAATTGATGTTTCAGAATGGTTCCCAAATTTTGGTACTCTATTCGCAAGCGCAGTTCAGGAAATAGAGTTCACACTTGAAAGCAGAGTAAACACTACTATAACAGATCAAAAAATAATATTGTGGTATAATAATGGAACCTATAATAAAGATGACCCAAATCAGATATTTGAGATTAATGATGATATAATCTGGCAACCAGAGTCATTTTGGTACGAGGGAGGGAATCTTACAGTAGATCATAAACTTCAATTCAGTTTGTATGGAAATCACAGTGCACCGTTTATGACCCAATTTGATTATTTTCTATTTGATGTATATTATAATGCTTCAAATACTATGGGAGGAGCTATGTCATACCCTTACATATCAATTGCTAATTATCAGATTGAATGGGATTTTGCACCAAGTTTTAATAATGCTTCAAATCATCGAATGTTTGAAATACAGATTCCAAAAAGTGAACTTGAGCATTATAACCCAAATGGGCATTTAGGAATAATTGTTGGTGGATACGGTACTATGGCTTTTCCGAACGAGCTATTCTGGGTCTATTCTACACATATTATGAATATTAGGCAATATAGTAGTGATAATTATTATTATTATCATATGCAAGGGTGCTCACTACCAGCTGGTGTTATTCCGAGTTATGATGTATTCATCCTGATTGGTATAATAGGCATGATATCGTTAATTTTAACAAGAAAAATCATAAAAAATTAGACTTTTAAAAATTTTTTTTTTATCTTTATTTTAAAATATTTTCAATTAAGTAATTCTCAAATTTAAGAGAAAAATTAAATTTCACCTAAAGCTTTTATAATACATAAAAAAAATAGGTTATTAAATCAACTAAATTAAAAGTGTTTATTGCATGTCGATACTTGGTATTGATTACGAAAAATGTAGTAATTGCAACATTTGTGTAACTACTTGTCTTTTATTTAGGAAAGATAAAGATCAAAATAAAGTGATCCTTGTTGATAATCCTAGATATAATTGCAATTTGTGTGGGCATTGTATAGCGAGATGTCCTGAGGATGCCATCCTTTATGATGGCATAGGAGAGGCATTTACTTATGAAGGTGTTGAAAAACCAGAAACTATAGTTTCTTATGATACGATTTATAAGTTTCTTAGTGCAAATCGTTCAGTTAGATTATATAAAAAGAAAAAAGTGCCATCTGACACACTAAAAAAAGTTTTTGAAGCAATGTTTCGCGCTCCTACAGGAGATAATAAAAGATCAGAAAGATTTTCTATTTTGTCAGATCGGGACCAAATTAAAAAAATGAATGATGCAGTTTTAGAAACATTATATGCCAATCCAGAAACAAACGAAAGTTATGGATATCTTTTTCGACTTATTAGCAGAGCTTTCCAAAGTCCCGTATATTTTGATGCTCCTCATATAATTTTTGTGGATTCTATAGAAGATTCTGAAATAGAAGCCACTAATATTGGAATAATAATTACTTATGGTAGATTAGCAGCACAAGCCCTTGGTTTAGGCACTTGTTGGAATGGTTGGACTCAATTTGCTATGAGGTTGAACCCAAAAATAAAAGAGCTAGCAAATATTAGGGGAAATATAATGGGAGCTTTCATTATTGGTTATCCAGCAGTAAGGTTTTATCGATCTCCCCCTCGATCTTTAAAACCTATTGATGGCTTGGAATAACACGGATATTAAAATATCGCATATTTTAGATTTTGATCCCTGATTATCCAAGCTTCTAGAAAGTTATCCCATATCCTTGTTTCCCATAGGTTTTCAATATTTTTAATCCCATTATATAGAACTACTAATAGTTTTTTATCAACAGCAAATTCTTCATGGGAAGGATAAAGTTCTATCTTCTCATTATCATGATATCGTTCTAATAACTTTGAAATACTTGAGAGAATAATTGGAAAATATTTCTTTGTTAAATACATCATTCCATAATGTGCTGTATCGCCAGTAAAAAGTTCGTTTTTGTTAGTTAATAAGGATATCGAGCCAGAAGAATGACCTGGTGTGTGAATAATTTCAACAGTTACTTTACCTAAATCTATGATTTCTCCATCTTTGATTGGTTTAACATTATTTGCAGGTGGAAGGGTATAATTTATTCTTTCATATAGCTTAACAATTTCTTTAGGAGAATCTTGCATGAATTTAATGTCAAAAGGTACTAAAAGTGATTCAAATTCTTCTTTATGGATATAAATTTCATTGAATTCATGGTTTCCACCAATATGATCAAAATGAGAATGTGTATTCACTACTATTAGCTTTCTATCTAAAATCAAATTAGTAATAATCGGTTTAAGAGGGAACAATCCGCAACCAGTATCAATCAATAAAGCAGAATGAGAACCAACAATTAGGTATAAATTAGTATAAGTGGTATAAAATCGAGGATCTATTTCATCAAGTCTTTCTCGAATTACATATAAATGTTCTTTATGTTTTATTGTTTCAAACCATTCTTGACTGTTTGAGTATTTAACCATAATTCAGTTCGCTCGTTTAAAATAGAATTTATTTCATTATAGCTAATTTTTCAATTAATACAAATTTCTTATAAGCTATTCTATAATTACGATCGTATTAATCCTCTATTAATAGAATAAATTAAAATAAAATATAAAGTTCTATACTCTAAAAGTTAAACAAAATAAAGCCAGAAATTATGCCTTTATTTGATAAGTCAAAAATTACTCGTCCAGAAATATTAAAAATCGCAGAGTGGCGTGAAAATTTTTTTAAAGAATTAAATGTAGCATTTTTCAAAAATCAGGTAAATAAGAAAATTGATTATCTACCAATTTGGGAAAAAATAGGTGAATTGAATATTCGCTGGCTTAGCGGAGAAGATGTAAAAGGAATGCTAACGAGAAAAGAAATGCAGCTACAGTTGAAATATCTGCGATTTTATATGGAATATAGAGCTGATAAATTTCAAAATGAGAATCCTATTCCTCAAGAAGTGATAATCGAAACTATAGATGCTGGAGGTGTAGAAGCAGAATGGCAAACCATTCCTGAAGTAAATAAAGAGCGAGTTATATTGTACATCCATGGTGGAGGTCACATCATGGGGTCTTTCAATTCTCATCGGCTCTTTACTGTAAGTTTAGGGAGAGTGACAAAAATGCGAGTGTTAAGTATTAATTATCGTCTTGCCCCCGAATATCCACATCCAGCAGCTTTGGAAGATTGTATATCTGCATATAAATATCTCCTCTCAACTGGAATTACTCCTAAAAATATCATTATCTCAGGAGATTCTGCTGGAGGTTATTACGCCCTTTTAACCCTCCTGAAATTACGGGATGATAATGAACCATTACCAGTAGGAGCAATTTGCTATTCTCCCTCAACTGATATGGCACAAACAGGGGAATCAGTCGTTAAAAACAGCTCAACTGATGTTGTTCTTGGAGATACTGGTTATATCTGGTGGATTAATTTACATTTAGCTGGAGCAGATCCTTATAATCCGTCAATATCGCCACTCTATGCTGATTTAGTGGGACTTCCTCCAATTTTAATTCAAGTTAGTATGAGTGAGATGCTCTTTGATGATTCAAGAAGATTTTTCGAACGAGCTAAAGAAGCTGGTGTAGATATTACCCTACAAAAATGGGATCAGACAGTACATGTGTTTCAAAACATACCTGAATTACCTGAAACAAGGGAAGCCATGGAAAAAATTAAGGAATTTGTAGAAAAATTATTTAAATAATTTTTACATTTTTAATAGGAACCCAACCACTTTTCCCTTGAGGATTTGTGACCCAAAACCACTCAGCTTCTTCTTTTTCAATAATTAATTCCTCTCCAATATTAATATTCAATTCTGTTGCATTATAATCCTGATTTGCCTTACCTGTATTCCCATGAATTTCAAGATAATTTTCCGGTACCCAACGACTTTTTCCAAACGTATTTGTACACCAAATCCATCCAGACCATTCACTTTCCTTTTCTCCTATGGTTAAAATTTCACCTTTAGTAATTAGAAGTGGTTCAGTGTAAGGAGAATCATAATCTTCAATAACTCGACATCTTTTTCCTTTCCTAATTTTCGTCATTGCTCAAAAATAAAAATTATTTTTAAAATTAAAATTTCAAAAAAGTATGAAACTATCAATATTCTCTGGGCTTTTTAATCTTAAAAATTGAGAATGTTCCATTTGCCCTAGAAATAACTATTTCACCGTTCATAATCTCTGATTCAAGAAAACCAACAGTTTTTCCTTTATGAATTACTTTTGTATTACAGATAAGCTCTCCTTCTCTAACCGGTTTAAAGTAGGAGATTTTAATTTCCACAGTTGCACATAGTTCATCTTTCTCTAATAAAGATACTAAGGCAGCACCCATCCCCGTATCTGCCATTGAATACATGACACCTCCATGCACTATCTGATGCGGATTAAAATGATTTTCATTTACTTTTAATACGCATTGAGAATATCCTTTTTCAAATTTAGTAAATTCAAACCCAATTAAATCAGCATAAGGATCAAAACCTTTAATTTTAAGAGGAGTTGGTTCAGGCATAATCTATTTAAAAATCTCTATAATTTAATTTTTTTTAAATTATGAAAATTATAAATAACGTTTGGACTTAATAACTTATTAAGAGCCTCAAAAAGGGAGATAAGATGGTTAATATACGCTTTTTAGGAAATGCTTGTATAGAAATTATAGGAAAACAAGATCATGTTATTATAGATCCAGTATTTTTAACGGCACCAATAAAAGGAATTGAAAAAATTTTTATAACGCATCATCATCCAGATCATCTTACTAAAGAAAAATTATCAGAAATTCTAAATAATTATTGGAAGGAAGATAATGAGCCTGAGATTTATGGACCTTTGTGTGTTTACGAGGAATTAACCATTGATTTTACGCTTATTCAGCCTGATTCAATAATTCATTTGAATGATGGTTTTATAAAAGTATTTGAAAATAAATGTTGGAAAGCTGAGGGATGTGTTGCTTATTTGATTACAATAGAAAATAAAAACATATTACATACAGCAGATTCGGCGGAATTTTCTGATGAATTAAAATCTATTAAAGATATAATTGATATTTGCTTTATTGCATGTTTTGAGAGTAATTTTACTGATTATCTGGAATTTATAAATACAATTTCGGCAAAATTGGTAATTCCTTATCATTTTACTGAAGAAAAAGTGGAAGAGGCAAAAAAATTAGATGAATTCCTTACGAAGAATGGCATTAATTCTAAATTTCTTTCCATTGGAGATGAATTCGAATTATAAAAATTCATTGACTCTTCTTTTTATGGGGGAATACTTTTATTTTTTTAATAATTGATCTTTTTGTTAAAAATTTAATTTTTATTGAGATTCATTCAATATTGTAAAAAATCAAGATAGAGGAGGTTTTTATATGGAACATAAAGCAATTCAAGATAAATGGCCTGAAATTGGCACTTATTGTTGGGGATGTGGAAGGAGTAATGAGCATGGATTGCAAATAAAAAGCTATTGGGAAGGAGATGAGTGTGTTTGTACTTGGAAGCCAAAGAGATATTATTGTGCTTATCCTGGAAGGGGATGTGGAGGGATTATTGCTACTATTCTTGATTGTCATTGTCTTAATACTGCTGTATCAGCAGCTCACAGAATGGAGGGTCGAGAAGAAGGTACAGAACCAGTAATTGCATATGTAACTGGTTCATTATTCGTGAAATTCTTAAAACCTACTCCTTTAAATAAACTTTGGGTTTTTCGAGCTCGAATAAAAGAAACGACAGAACGGAAGATGACAGTATCATGCTCTTTATTTGTTAAAGAAAAAGAATATGCAACTGGAGAAATTATAGCTATTAAACTAAAGATGTAATTATTTTTCTTTTGTTAAAAGCACATTCATGAATCTATCTTATACCCTTTATCCTCCCATGCTTTCCTCATCACAGGATTATTTTTAAGAAAGGTATCAATAAAATCCTTTTTTACACGATTAAAAGGGCAAGAAAAATTAACACAATTGCCACACCTTTTTACTACTAAAAATGTGAAAAAAATGAAGATTTCAATAATGCAAATTACTAAAAAGACAAATTTAGCACCTAAAGACAAAAAGATTAAAGGATATCCAACTAAAATAGCAAAACCAATAAATAGTTGGATTTTCTCAGAGATATTCATAGGTTCTGGATGATACTTCCAAATCTTGAGGCTACTATAATTTGCAATACAATGTAAGGTTCTCCCTTCTTCGGCATAATAAGGGCAATGGCTACAGAGAATCCGAATCTCCCAAAATTCAAAGAAAAACAACCAGAAGCTAATCCAACCAAATAAAAACCAACCATAACCTGCTAATATGACACCTATAAAAGCTGTAATGGCAAAAATAAGAAACAATGTAATAAAACTATACAAATATTTAGCGCGAAAATGGCATATTAGTTCACCTTTTATAGGGCAATCATTACATTCTGAAGTATCTTTCCAAATACAAATATCATGTGGATTTTTCATTTCGATTTAATACTAAGAATATTAATTTAAATCTCTTTACAAAAATTCTAATATTTTTCATTCTATTTTTAATTTTAAAAATAAAAAAGGGAATTTAGAAATGGTCTCATTTACTTTTGTAGTGTGTGCAGAACCATATAAATATGAGGCTATGGACACAGTTATTAATTTGGTGGAAACAGTAATTAAAAAAGGGCATCAAATCATAGGTATCTTTTTTTATGGAAGTGGTGTCTATAACATTAAAGAGAGAAACATAAAAGATAACTCTATACGTAATTTATCTCA
>JBHLMQ010000087.1:0-8705 GCA_048938005.1 Promethearchaeota archaeon
ATCTAAAAGCAGGTGAAAAATTCGAACAATTAGCAAGTAATTATTCCAAATGCTCAAGTAAGAAAAGAGGAGGTAATTTAGGTGAATTCTCTAAAGGTGATATGGTACCTGGATTTTGGAATGCTTGTACTAAATTAAAAATTGGAGAAATTTCTCAACCAGTGAAAACTCAGTTTGGTTATCATATCATTAAACGTACAGGATAAGTTAAGAATAGCCCAGCACGGATTCGAACCGTGGTCCAGGGGTATCTCCAAGACCGTAGAAAGTTAGACTTATCAGGGCCCCCGATGCTTGACCGCTACACCACTGGGCTGTATTAGAGGTTTTTTTTAGTATTTATAATTCTTACTTTCTAAAAAATTTTGCTTAATATATTTGATACACATAGTCCTTCTGGTTTATATGTAATAACTTTAAAAAAATAAGATATATGAGTCTTTTAACTTTTTGTCAAATTGGATAGATTTTTATTTACTCAGTTCTATATAATAACTTGGATTACACATCACTTAATCTGGAGGACTCAAAAAGAAATCAGTTTAAAAAACTAGTTTTTAAAAAACCCCGTGTGACTGAAAAAAACCCCGTGTAAACTGAAAATGCTTTTTTACTATATTCCTCCACTGTGTGTAATCCCCCTTTTAAAATTAAATATTGAAGTAATATTGATATAATATACTCAATTTAGTATAGGAACAAAATTAAGGTAAAGTGGGGAAAAAAAAGTTATTTATTATTACGAAATCTTTCATATATTTCATTAAAATACTTATCAGACATTCCTGCGATGTAATCCCTTACTATTAGGGTCAATTGTTTTTTTTTCTTGAGGGATTTAAAATAAGTATTATAATTTTTATTATCAATATACTCAATATGATCTTTAAAAATTGGAGCATTATAATTTTCTTCCTCTAAATCTTTTAAAGATCTTTCGAAAATTAATAAAAATCTCTCTTTTAACTTATCTAAGAATGCTTTATCAGAAGAATTCTTTCTAAATAAATCTCTTCTGATATAAATATTCTCATAATTAAATGTTTTCAATTCTTTAAGAGCTTTGAAAATTTCATCACTATAACCAATAACATCATTATCCAAACTGAAATTAAGTAAATCCGTTATTAAGGTGTCTATTATCTTTGCGTTTGTATTGCCAAGGATTTTTTTGCAATTTTCAGGAATCTGTTTCCTACTTATTAACTTTATTAGGATTGCATCTTCAATATCTCTTCCTATATATGAGATTGTATCTGCGAATCGCACCGCAATTCCTTCATATGTCATTGGAACTCTCTTAATTATATTATCATTAAAGCAATCTTCATATTCTTTGAAGTGATCTTCCCAAGTTTTTCCATTTCTTTTAATAGGTTTTAACTTTTGTTCATTTACTTCACCATCGTGGCAAAGTATGCCATCAAGAACTTGTAATGTTAGATTAAGTCCATTTGCTGGTTTTTCTGGATATCTTTTTTCAAGATGAGAAAGCCATCGGATCCCTTGAGCATTATGACTAAAATTACCCATATTAAACTCTTTACTAATCTCATTTAAAATATCTTCACCTAAATGACCAAATGGGGAATGTCCTATGTCATGGCCTAAGGCAATTGCTTCTATTAAGTCAGTATTCAATCTTAAAACACGTCCAATCTGCCTACTAATTCTTGATACTAGGGTTACATGCAGAGATCTGTGAGTTATATTTGCATTATTTACATCAAAGAACACTTGGGATTTATCGATATATCTAGCAAATGCCTTGCTATGAACAATTCTATCAACATCCCTAAAGAATGGAGGTCTAATTTCTTCACTTTCTTCTTTATAATATCTAGTAGCTTCAGAATCTAATATCCCATGGATTCCTACATTCACATCCCTTCTACATCGTGTTTGCAAAAGATCGATTGTCCGCTTATCCATTACTCTAATGAACCTAAACTTAAATGTTAAATTCTACTTCATTATTGATATAAGATTAGATATATTATTATTAAGATTTTTCCAATGTAATACTAAAACTGATTGGATTTTTTCTCAAATAGGACAAATTTAGTTTTATTTTAATAATACAAATAGATGATTAGCCTATTTTAATATCTATTGCATTATATGGGCATGATTCTTTGCATTTCAAACAGTAGTTACATTCGCCTTTTCCAGTAAAAAATTCAAAAGGTTCATCCAAGATTCTTATTTGTTTTGGACATACTTTTTCACATATCCCACATTCAGTTCTTCCTACACACCTCACAGGGCTTCGCGATAGTTTTAAAAATGAATATTCACTTATAACGGAAGATACCGCAGCAAATGGGCAAAAATATCTACAGTATAATCGTGGATACCATACTGATAATATTATAATAGCTAAATAAAAGATAAATATGATAAAGACCAATAAATTGGAAAAAAGAGGACCTAAACTGCCCGTCTGAAATATCTCCATAATCATATTTGGAAAAGTTACAAATAAATATTCAGATAAAGAAAAGAATGATAATGGTTTTTGTCCAAAAATTCCTATATTGGCTCTATAATCTAAATAAAAAGAAAAATTTATAGTTCGAGCGAAAGCTAAAGGGATGAGAAGAATAAGTAAAATGATAACGATCGCATATTTTATTTTTAATAAGTTTTTATGATTAATCAATTTTCCTTCAGTTATTCTTACTGTTTTCTTTTTTGTTGGAATTGCCGCACATGCATCTTGAATTGTTCCAATAGGGCATATCCATCCACAGAAAAACCTATTTGTAAATAATATGATAATAATTAAGATCCCTATAAGTAAAAGTGGCAGAAATCCTTCTGTAATAAAAAAAAAGATGTATTCTAAAATTCCAGCTCCATTTGCTAGAGGATTTCTAGGAGAATTTAAAACTGGAAGTACTTTTAGTAGTCCGTCTAAAGCCAATAAATTTATTGAAAAAATTACTTCTAGGATAACATAATTAATAAGTATAAAAGCAATAATTTGAACAGTGCGTCTAAAAATAGTTATCAGATGATCTCTTAACTTCAAATCTCTTAATTTCAAAAATTACCACAAAGCATTTTTTAAAAGAAATTAATTAATACTATTTAAAAAAATTATTTTTTCCCTCAAAAAAACTAAAAAAAGAAAAAACCTTATACTAAATATTTAGGACTTGAGTTCTTCATGCTCACGGATTAAGGGCTTGTTAAAAATTAGTTTGGTGAAAATGTCGATCTCTCATTCCTAGATTATTAAATTGCTCAATCCTTTAATTCCTTTCATTTCAAAAGCAAAGTTTCCAGATTCTTAGGGCTCTTTGTTGATTTTCTGAGTTTTTTGTGTATCATTGTCGATAAACTTATACATTTACTTTCTTCTCCATGATTCACTATAATTGTTTTAGGTCTTGGCTGAATTCTTCTCAAAAATTGAGATATTTGACTACGAGATGAATGGCCAGAAAAGCCTTCAAGTGTGAATACCTTTAAATTCAATTTTACGAGCTGAGTCCGCCCTTTAGCATCTATATAAGTGAATTCTTTAAATCCGCGCTGTATCCTTGAGCCCAGCGTTCCACTGACTTGGTAAGAAACAAAGATAAGAGAATTTTTAGCATCATTAGCTAGTTCTTTTAGGTATTGTACTGATGGACCACCAATTAGCATCCCACTAGTAGCCAAAATGATACAAGGACCACCTTTAATAATGTCTAGTCTTTCTTCTTGAGCTGAAACTGTTTCAAAATAATCACTCAAGAATGGATTTTTTCCTTGATGTAATATTTTTTCTCGTAGATCACTACTAAGATAATCAGGATTGGCAGTATGAATGGCAGTAGCTTCACTAATTAATCCATCAATAAAAATAGGCACTTTATCTATGAATCCTTTTGATATATATTCTTCTAAAACTATTAGTAATTCTTGAGCTCGCCCAACGGCTAATACAGGAATGAGAACCTTTCCACCCCTTTTAAGAGTAGAATTTAAAATTTGTTTAAGCTCTCTTTCAGATTCTTGTCTACTAGGAATGCGATCCTGTGGACCACCATAAGTTGATTCAATTAATAAACTTTCTACTCTTGGGAATTTAACTGCAGCTTTTTCCAATAACCTCGTTTTCTGAAATTTGAAATCACCAGTATATACAAAATTATAATCTCCTTTACCAAAATGTAAATGAACCATTGAAGAACCTAATATATGGCCAGAATTATGGAGTGTTAATTTTATATCAGGTGCAATATCTGTAACCTTTCCCCAAGAGAGTGGAATAGTATGAAGCACAGTTGATTTAACATCCCTCTTCGAATATGGCGATGGAATTCCTTCTTTTTCGCAAATCTGAATGAAATCCAGCTGTAACATTGTAGCTAGGTTACGTGTAGGTAATGTACAATAAACTGGACCACGATATCCATACTTATATAGAAATGGGACAAGTCCGCAATGATCAAGATGTGCATGGGAAATAATAACCGCATCAAGATCTCTTACTGAAAATTCAGGTATATCAAAATAGGGAAATTTATCATTTGGATTCCCAACGTTTAATCCAACATCCAATAATACATTACTATCCCTAGTTTGCATTAGAATACACGATCTTCCTACTTCTCGAAATCCACCTAAAGCATGTAACCTAATATTTAAATCTCTAAAGAGAGCAGGTCTATGGATTCTTTTACCTATTCTTAGTAAAATATCTTTCTGAGTTTGTCGTTCCTTTTTAAGCATTCCTCTAATTAATTGAATTGTCCTTGAGGCTAATGGAGGAGTTCGTATAGTTTTAGGTTGCCAAAATGTATTTGTTCTTATCTCTTTCAAATTAATTCCTTTTTTACCAATGACTAGCCCTGGTTTCCCAGATTCAATTATTACTTCACCTCTAGTATGATCAAACTCAATATTTGAAATCTCCGCATCTTCATTTATTAAGTTTCTAATATAAGCCTCAGTTTCTGCAGGATCTTTACGTTTATCTACATTCCATCGAAAAACAACACGTTTTCGCATTGTTTTTGCTAAGTCTTTTAAGATTGTTGAACTTTCAATAGCATCAACATCTGAATTTTCAGAATATACTGCAATTTCAGGGCCTTCAAATTCAATCTTCTTGACATTAATTTCTGAAGGAAGATTTTGGACAATTTCATCCTTAATTCGTATTAATTCAGTTTCAAAACTCATAAATCTTCATTGTGAGAGTTAATTAATTTTTCTTTATGAAATTTTATCCTTATATTTAAATCTTAGAATTTAGATTCTTATTTCTTGATTTCTTAATTTTCTATTAACATGAATATTATTTCGTATTGATGTATTTATTAATAACACTTAAAATTTCACTTATATGTTGATATGGTCTGGTAATTTGTAAATGCTTATTTTGAATAAATAGAAATATTTTCTCTTACAATATAGATAATTTTCAGAAGAGAATAATTTTTAGAATGAAATATTACTAAATTTCTAATGGTTATATGAATTAATCAAATAAAAACGTTATGATTATGAAATAATTATAAAATTTTTTAAAATTGTTTTTTCCGACTCTTTCCGATTTGATAATTCTTCATTAATAAGTTATATTTTTTTAAAAAAAAAACCTAAAATGTATTATGGGAAAAGTAAAGATAGGTGCGGTTGCTTCGGGGTCAGGTTCAAACTTTGAAGCTATTGCCCAATCATGCGAATCTGGAATTTTAAAGAATAAAGCATCGGTAGAAGTATTAATTTGCAATAAAACAGGAGCTTATTGTATGGAACGAGCTAAAAATCACAATATACCTTATATATTAATTGAATCAGATCAATATCTCCACATTCAAAGAGAAGAATTTGATCAAAGGATGATTGATGTTTTAAAGCAATATGAATGTGAGTTAATAGTTTTAGTAGGTTATATGAGATTAGTTAGTAAAACATTTATTAAAGCTTTTAATGGGAATGTAATGAATATCCATCCAGCTCTTTTGCCTTCATTTAGAGGTATGCATGCTCACAGAGATGCCCTTGAGTATGGAGTTAAAGTATCTGGAGCAACAGTTCATTTTATTGACGTAGAAGCAGACCATGGTCCAATAATCATACAGAAATGTGTTCCAGTATATGATACTGATACAGAAGAGACTTTAGGACCAAGAATATTAGAATGGGAACATAAAATATTTCCAAAAGCAATTGAATTATTTTGTGATAAAAGATTGCATATTGATGGTAGAGTTGTAAGAATTGATGGAGAAGTTAAATTCTAGTTTCACAGGCAATAAACAAATTCCTGTTATATTAATTGAGATTATAATAAATTAAATTGTTTAATTCCTTTTTCTTATTGGGAAATGATTTTTTAATGTGCTATCTGACCCACCTGAAATTGATAGTATACCTATCAATTAGATGAAGAAGATCTTGAGTAGCGAGAAAAATCATTTCCTCCTGATTTTACTTACATACAAATCCTAAAATTTTAATCAAAGTATTTATAATCTTAAATAAGATTATAGAAAAACCCCTCATTAGATCATGCCCCATCGTAAGGAGATTTCTGAAATCTTGAGTTTGATGAACCAAACTGAAAAAATAAGGAATTTTGGGTTAGTTGGTCATATAGATCACGGAAAAACAACACTTTCTGACTCACTTTTAAGTGAAGCTGGATTTTTATCGCCAGATTTAGCAGGTGAAGCACGTGCATTAGATTTTCTTGAAGAAGAACAAAGACGAGGCATCACCATGAAATCAGCAAATATATCTTTATATTATGAGAAATCTCTTGAAGGTTATGAGCCATTTTTGATAAACTTAGTCGATACACCTGGTCATCTAGATTTTAGTGGAAAAGTTACTCGTGCACTGAGATTAGTCGATGGTGTGGTGGTGGTAGTAGATGCTGTTGAAGAAGTCATTACACAATCTGAGACTGTAATTAAACAAGCCTTACAAGAGGGAGTCAAACCAGTACTATATATAAACAAAATAGATCGTTTAATAAGAGAATTGAAGCTCTCTGATGAGGAGATTAAAAAAAAATATATACGTATAATCAAATCATTCAACACTTTAATAGAAAGATATGCTGAACATCCTTTCAATAAAAGATGGAAGGTATCACCTCTCGCTGGAAATGTTGCTTTTGGATCAGCTTTACATAAATGGGGATTTACCCTAAATATTTTAGAAAAAAGTGATTTGAAATTCAAAGATATTAGAGAACGATATAAAAAAGAAACTTATTCGAAAGAAACTTATACTGATTTAGCTACTTATTTTCCAATTCACAAAGCTATATTAGAAATGGTCGTTGATCACTTGCCAAATCCAATAGAGGCACAAAAATATAGAATTGAAAAAATTTGGGATGGAAATATTAATTCTGAATTAGGAAAAGCTATGGTTAATTGTGATCCAAATGGTCCTTTAATTGTATGTTTAAGTAAAGTGCAAGTTGGGAAACATGGATTAATCTCAACAGGGAGAATCTTCTGTGGTAATTGCACAAATAAGAATGAAATCTTCCTTCTAAATGAAAATGAATACGATAGAATTCAAAGAATTGCCATCTTCATGGGACAAAGAAGGGAGCAAGTAGAAAAAATACCTGTGGGTAATATAGTAGCGATAGAGGGCATCAAAAGGATAAAGAGTGGTGAAACAATAATAGATAGCAAAAGTCTTAATGGAATGGTGCCATTTGAAAGTGTGAAATATGTTACAACTCCTGTAGTTACAGCATCAATTGAGCCAGAATATCTAAGAGATCTCGATAAAATGAAACAATTAATTGAGAATTTGTTAATTGAAGATCCAAATTTAACATTTGAAATTAACGAAGAAAATGGTGAATTCTTACTGTCTGGGATGGGACCTTTACATCTTGAAGTTACAGCTAATGAAATTGGGAAGAGGGGGGTAAATGTTTCTATTTCTGAACCTAGAGCTGTTTTTAAGGAGTCTTGCAGATATGATTCTTCCTTAATTTCTGTTACATCACCTAATGGTCAATGTTCTTTAGATATAAAATTAGGAAGAATAGATAATAAAACAGTTAGATTTTTTCAAAACATAGATTATAAAACGATAAAGCCCTTTAACGTATTAAAAGATGTTTTAAGAGAAAAGACAAATTTAGTTGATATTGAAATTGAAAATTTCTGGAAATGCGATGCTGATCAAAATATCTTAATTTATCAAGGAAATCTAAAATTAGATGAGTTTTATAAGAACACTATTTTAGAAATTATTGAAAAAATTCATTTAAACGGTCCATTATGTGGAGAGAAGTTAACAGAAATTAAAATAACTATTTCAGATTTAAAAATTGAAAATGTTAATGAAGAAAATGCCTTTTCTGAATTGTCCGCTATGTTTTACGATGCTATTAAAAAAGGATTAAATGAAGCAGAATTAATATTGATGGAACCAATTTATCACACCATTATTCAACTTCCTCCTGAATATATTAAAATAGCAACGAGCTTACCTTCAAAATATTCTGCTAAAATTAAAAGTATAGATCAAGAAAAGGAATATCAAGCGATTATAGAATTATTATTACCCGTAAGAAATTCAATAAAATTCGCTGAAGATATTAGATCAGCAACATCAGGAAAGGCTTTTTGGCAAAACGAATTTTATGCTTTTATGGAAGTACCTTCACATGAGTCTAAACAAATAATAGACAATTTACGATTTGTTAAAGGGATTTCCTGGTGAAA
>JBHLMQ010000031.1:0-22475 GCA_048938005.1 Promethearchaeota archaeon
ATATTAATATCATTTACTTTTATTTTAGGCAAGTAAAAATCACTTCAATTTGTAATTATTGTTTAGCTAATTTTGGAATAACAGTATATTTTTAAGATTATTTAATATTTAATTTTTCGGGATTTGTTATTTCATTTTAGAATAGGGAACCAATAATAATAATTAACCTTTTTTTAGATTTTTAATATCTTTATTTAACTCTTGAAAGTTTGATTGTGAAACTATGAAATTTATAGTGTGTGTAAAACAGGTACCAGATACAACTGAGGTTAAAATCGATCCTGAAACGAACACATTGATAAGAGAGGGTGTCCCCAGCATTCTGAATCCATTTGACCAGTTTGCTCTTGAGGAAGCTATTAAAATTAGACAAGAAGGTGATGAGATTATTGTAATCTCTATGGGTCCACCTCAAGCTAAAAAGGCGTTGTTGAAGTGTCTGGCATTAGGAGCAGATAAAGCAATCTTGCTAAGTGATAAAGTTTTTGCTGGTGCGGATACCTGGGCGACATCTTATACTCTTGTTCAGTGTATCAAGAAAATTGGTGATTTTAATATCATTTTTTGCGGTTTACAAGCTATTGATGGAGATACCGCACAAGTAGGACCTGAAATTGCTGCTCAACTGGGTATACCTCAGATAACTTATGTGGAAAGTGTTGAAAAAGTAGAAGGAAAAAAACTGACAGCAAAGGTTCAAACAGATGATGGGTATAAAATCGTAGAAACAAGACTTCCGGTACTTATAACTGGAATGACTCCCTCTTCATTTGAACCAACTAATCCTCCCATGATGAGTATAATGAAAGCAAATAAGAAACCATTTTCTACCTGGAATGCAGATGAACTTGGGGGTAGTAAGGATAATTATGGATTGAATGGGTCATTAACTGAAGTTATTAAAGTTTATTCCCCACCAGCCAGACAGCAAGGTATTATTATTAAAGGGGAAACACCTGAAGCTTCGGTTCAAAAACTAATGGATTTATTATCTAAAGATAAGGTGATTTAATTTGATAATTGTAGATGAAGAAAAGTGTACAGGATGCGGGCTATGTGAAAAAGGATGCCCTTTTGGAGCGATTACAATTGTAGATAAAATCGCAGTTATAGGAGATGAGTGTACTCTTTGTGGTGCCTGTGTCGATCAATGCAATGTAGGGGCAATTACAATTCAGCGGAAAAAAATTGAAGATGTTGACTTGACACAATATCAAGATGTATGGATAGTTGCTGAAATTAAAGATGATAAAGTAAGAAATGTATCTTTTGAATTGCTAGGTAAGGCAATTGAGCTCGCTGATGAATTAAAACAAAAAACATGTGTCTTACTTTTAGGAGACAATGTAAAGAAATTCGCTCAAGATTTTTCAAACCGCGGTGCTAATAAAATATATGTTGCTGAACATGAAGCTCTCAAAAATTATTATACTGAAACATATTCTTCTGTGATCACCGGGATAATCTCAAAATACAAACCAAATATTGTTTTATACCCCGCAACTATAAATGGAAGGGATCTAGCACCAAGAGTTGCTGCTACTCTTGAATTAGGACTTACTGCCGATTGTACCGGGTTATCAATAAGAGATGGATTATTGTTACAAACAAGACCAGCTTTTGGTGGAAATATTATGGCTGATATTATTTGTCCTGTTACACGTCCCCAAATGGCGACAGTTAGACCCAATGTTATGGAAATGGCACCAATTCAAGATGATAATAATGCAGAAATCATTGAAGTACCTGTAAAAGTAGATCTTCAAAGTTTAAAAGTAAAAACTAAAGAAGTAATCAGTGGAACTGCTTTTGAATGTGGTATTCCCGTTTGTGAAGCAGATACTATTGTATCTGGAGGAAGAGGTGTTGGTAGTAAAGAGAATTTTAAATTAATCGAGGGGCTAGCTAACATTTTAAATGCCGCTGTGGGAGCAAGTAGAGCTGCAGTCGACTTGGGTTGGATTCCTAAATCACAACAAGTCGGACAAAGTGGAAGTACTGTTTCTCCGAAGATTTATATCGCATGTGGAATATCTGGGACGATCCAACATTTAGTTGGAATGAAAAGCAGTGATATAATAATTGCAATAAATAAGGATCCTGAAGCTCCAATTTTCCAATTTTCCAATTATGGTATTGTTGGAGATCTTTGTGAAATTGTACCTCTATTAACTAAAGCATTAGAAAAAAAATTAAGAGAAAATTAAATTTAAAAAAGATCATCATCAAGATCCTCATTGCCTTCTGGGAATCTTCCGAATTCTTGCATGAATTGTTGCAGTAATTCACTTTCTCTTTTTGTATACATCGGATCTTCATCATAATTAAAATAACATGCTTTTGAATTTGTAGATAATTGTTCTTCTAATGCTAAACGTAAATTAGAAGTTCCTTGAATCAAGATAATCTCTTGATTCTCATTTAAGATCTGAATCACACCTTCAGTATCTGGTACATTTTGGATATTCTCGCTATTTAAATCTAACCATTTTTGAGGTGGTAATACAACTGGTGAGATCTCAAAACGTAAATCGCATCTAAGACATCGATTTGCTTCCTCTAAAGCTAATTTCTCATCAAAACCCACTTCAATTTCATTAAAGTTGTTTTTACGTTGATCTAATGATAATAATGGCATTTGTACTCGTTGTTTATCATAAAAGTTTTCATCACGTCCTAAATTTGTGTCTGGGGTGTCTGGTTCAACAAGCGCATCTTCAATTTCACCATCTCCTCCTAAATATTTATCAATTGAAGAAGCTGCCTTTCGGCCCATTTCAATAGCATCAACTATAGAGCTAGGACTATTAATAACTTCACCACCTGCAAAAATCCCTGCGATGTTTGTTTCTAATGTTCCCTCTTTTGCCTGTATTAGGCCTGAAGCTGAGATATTAATTTTACTTTCACTTCCTAAAAGAGATAAATCTGGAATTTGCCCAATTGCTAATATTACCATTTCAGTTTTAATCGATTTTGTATTAGTATTGTCAAACACAGGATTAAATAAATTTTCATCATCAAATACAGAATCACAATGTATTAACTCAACTTCAGATATCTCGCCATCCTTATCAATAACTTGTTTCGGACCCCAAGAACAGTCAAGTGTTATCCCTTCATCTATTGCTTTCTGAATTTCCCATTCGTGAGCAGGCATTTCTTCTCGGCATTCTAAACAAGTTAATTGTATATCTTTAGCACCTAACCGTTTAGCTGTTAAAGCTACATCTATAGCTACATTACCTCCACCAATTACAATAACACTATCTGGAACTTTTACTTCTTCACCTAGATTAACTTTTTTAAGAAAATCAAGACCCCATAGAATATTTGGTAAATTTAAGCCTTGAATATTAAGTTTTTTGGTATTTTGAGCTCCAAGTGCTAAGAAAATTGCATTAAAACCTTGTTCATTCAAATTATCAAGTGATAAGTGCTCCCCTACAACTTTATCAGTTTGAACATCAATCCCTATGCTTAATATGTGTTCAAGATCTTTCTGAAGGACTGCTCGTGGTAGTCGATATTCAGGAATTCCTAGCCTTAACATACCTCCTATATAAGAATTTGCTTCAAAGACCGTAACTGAATGACCTAATCTTCGTAAGTAATACGCTGTTGTTAATCCGGATGGACCTGAACCTACAATTGCTACTTTTTTCCCTGTTGAAGGCTTAATACTTATTTTAGACTTCCATAATTCGCTATCATGATCCATAGCAAAACGTTTTAAGGCACAAATAGCAATAGGATCGTTAATTTGACTCCTACGACATTCTAGTTCACAATCATGAAAACAAACTCTTCCAAGAACAGAGGGAAATGGTGTTTTTTCTCGAATCACTGCTGCTGCTTCAGCATATTTTTGCTCTGAAATTAAACGAATATATCGTGGTACATCAATTTTTAATGGACAAGCATCTCTACAAGGCACAAGTAATCTTTCACGCTCAGCCCAGAAGATATCTTTATCTGTAAGTGCTCCTGTTGGACAAACCTCAATACAAGCTCCACAGAATTTACATCCTGATTCTTTAAGAGAAGGCGCAAGACTTCCAACTATTGTTTCTCCGTTAGAATATACGAACCCTAAAGCCTCAATTCCACGAACATCTCGACATATTCTTACGCACCTAGTACAACCAATACATAATTCATAATTTCGAATAAAAAGTGGCTCGTCTTCAATAATCGCACGCCCTTGAGGTCTATAACGTGGAATATCTTCTCGAATTCCGATATACTCTGCAACTCTTTGTAATTCACACCTTCCTAAGATTGGACAACAACGCTCTTCAACTGGAACATTAGGTGAGCATGGTTCTCGACTACAACCTTCACGTTGAGCACACATTAAGCATGCATGAGGATGGTTTGAAAGTATATTCATCAACTTTTCACGCCGTAAGGTTTGAATTTCTGATGTTTCCGTTGAAATCACCATCCCTTCTTTTATAATAGTACTACAAGATGTTTGTAATCCTTTGACCCCTTCTATTTTAACAATACATAATTGACATCCCTGGTGTTCTTGAAAATTCATATTTTTAAACTTAGAATTACCTTGGAAAACTTCTTCATTTGGCTTTAAACCTACCAATGGTGGTAAATCAGGGTGTGCACAAAGACTAGGGATATATATTCCAGCATTTTGAGAGGCTTTCAAAATAGTAGTTCCCTTCTTACCCTCAATTGTGATCCCATTGATAGTTATTGGTATCATTTCCATTTTATACACTCTCTAAAGTTAATTAACACTAGAAATAATCAAAAAAAAAATTATCCTATAATTCGATAATTATGATTATAATTAATAAATAATAATGTGTTTATGGATTACCAAGAATGAGTTATTGCTCTAGGTTCACAGGCTTTTACACAAGGCAACTCTTTTGTTTTACCACCAGGTTTACAAGGAGCACACGAGTATTTAATCTTCTTGCGGTGTTCTTCAGAAACACATGCTATAATTTCATCACTTAAAGGATCTAACTCATTTTCTGCCATTTCAAGAACACCAGCAGGACATGCTTCTACGCATTTTCCACATGAATTGCATAAATCTGTATCTATGGTGATAAAATATTCTCCTGATCCATTTTTGTATCCATAATTAGCTCGCAACGCAAATCACCTAAATTTAAGCTTTTTTCTGTTCTTTTTCGACAAGAGCTTTGGCAAATAAAGCAGCACCAATAGCTCCTGCAATTTGTGGATCGATATTTGGCTCAGGCGCTTTGATTTTCAATTCATCTTCGAGTCTTTTAACAACTCCAATATTTTTAGCTATACCACCTGTTATAGCAAACTTTTCTTCTATTCCAAGTCGTAATAATAGAGTTACTACACGATGTGCCATAGCTGAACAATAGGCTGCTAAAACTTTTTCTTTTGGCCATCCTTTTCTAAGTAATCCTACTGCTTCTGATTTTGCGAATACTACACAGGTACTACTAACTGGCTCTGGTTCTTCATCTACTTGTAAAGACATTTTTCCCACATCATTAATATGTACTTGTAATAAATCTGCAAAAACTTCCATACCTCTTCCTGTTCCTGCCGCACATTTATCGTTCATAAGGAACGCAGTAACTTTCCCACGACTATCACATCGTATTGCTTTACAATCTTGACCACCCATATCTAATACAGTTCTTATTTCAGGACCATAGATAAAGTTTGCACCTCGTGCGTGGCATGCAATTTCAGTAATAGCTCTCTTTGCAAATGGAACATTTACTCGTCCATACCCAGTTCCAACAACATATTGAATTTTATCTAGAGTTAAACCTGTATCTTCTAGTGCCCAATTCATTGCATTATTGGCACTATCTGGACTGTCACTTCCAGTACGCATACTACTATAACAGTAAATCTCTCCATTAACCATTACTACAGCTTGCGTACTGACTGATCCAACATCCACTCCAGCTGAAATGATATCACCATCTTCCCACTTTATATCGGGATTGGTATAACGAGATTCAGTCCATCTCCAATACTCTTCTTCTGATTCTGTTTTTGACATTTTTTTTAACCTCCAACTTTATCTTGTGCTATAAGAGCAGCACCTAATGCACTTACAAATTCAGGGGAGATTCTGTCTTTAGGTACCAAGAGTTCAAACCCTAGATTTCTATTCATTGCATCTATAAAACCTATATTTTTAGCCATTCCTCCTATCAATGCTACATCTTTCTCGATACCTATTTGACGAACCATACTTGTATTTCTATCAGCGATTGCGTCATGAACTGCTCGAATTATATCTTCCTTAGGAGTTTTTTGGTGAATTAATGATACAACTTCGGATTCTGCAAAGATCGTACATTGAGCGTTCATAGGTATTTTTTTTGTTGATTTTAATGAAAGTTCTCCCATTACTTCAATATCAACTTCTAAAGCTCTCGACATGGCTTCAATAAATGCCCCTGCTCCTGCAGCACATTTTTCATTTATTCCAAAATCTTTAACCTTCCCATTTTCATCTAACTTTACAACTAATCCCTCTTCTGCACCAATATCAATGATAGTACGAGTTGAAGGGAAAAGAAAAAATGTTCCTCGTCCATCACACGTTATAGTTGTGACATTATCGTCTGCAAAAGAAATAGCATCCATTCCTGCTCCAGTAACAGTAATATGCTTTATATCTTCACGTTTAATCTCCGCATTCTCAATAGCATTATTTAAAGTCTTATTTGCTGATTCTTCTTGATCAAATCCACTTAGTACCAAAGCTGTTGATAGTATTTTTTCATCTTTTAGAATAACAACTTTAGTATTTTTTGAACCAGCATCTATACCTACAGTTATCATTTTAAACCATTTTTCATTTTTTTTTACTTTGAAATTTTTTGAATATTTAACGATTCCATAAAAGCATCTACACGCTTCATAGTCCGCTCAAGGTCGAATTCTCTCTCATCACCCATATTACCTTCAAATGGCATTGTTGGAATCCCTGCTTTTTGGATAGCTAAACGATTCTCTGCAATACCAAGGCTTAATCCTTCACAGCCTCGATTAAAATGTAAAAATACTCCATCTAATTTCCATTCTTTTGCGATTCTAATCATCATATCAGATTTAAGTTTTGGATGGTAAAAATGTTGCCATTCTGGCTTACTTAAATTCCATTCAGCAAGAGCGCGTAAAGCCTCATCTCGATTAGTTATTTCAATATCAGGAATAGATCGTGGTCCCCATGTTCCATCCTCTTTCACTTCCCACAATCCAATAAGACCAAAAGTGTAAAGACTTCCAATAGAAACACAACCATATTGCTCCAAATACCGAAATATTCTTAAAAATGCCCAAGGTGGTTGAGTATCTGTCATAATTCGACATTGTTCATTTCCAACAGCAGCTATCCCTCTCTCTACACGATCTTTTACTTCAGGATATAATTCTTTCTCATAAAAATCTGCTGTCCATTGAGATGATTTTCTTAAAGTCCCTAAGACATATAAAGAATACATCGTTTTTTCATCTAAAGGTGCAGGGATTGCTTTATTTAGTTCACATATTGCTGACCAATAATGACATGAACGAAATTCATTTTTAACTGCCTTAATTAATAATTCATCATCGTAATCTCTTCCTGTAATTTTCTCCAGCCACTTAATGCCATCATGCATCTGTCCTACAATATAATTGATTTTGTGTTCAGTAAGTTCTTCATAGGGACCTACTGATACGTCAATGCTAAACATAGGAATATCTCCTTCAAGATTGCTTGCTACTTGATACCACTTAGAATGTGAACAACAGATATGATCTTGCCAAATGAAGTCCGCTTTAGGGAATTCTTCCGAAAATTGTGGCCAAGCATATTTATTTATAAGTATAGATCCCCAATAATTACGCATATAAGAACATAGATCTCTGGCAAATCCCCTCGCTTCAGTTGCTTCTTGGCATTCCAAAGCGAATTTGTCATTATAAGCTACAGTTGCACCATATGGCTCTCCTGTTAAGGAATAAACATCATCCCCTAATCCAGCAGGAATAGCATCAAAAGACCATGCTCCTCCTGCCCATCGGAGCCCACCTTTTTCATGGGCTTCAGCAAAATCTCTATAATAATTCTCTCTTAAAGTTTTAGCTTTATTCCAACATTTCAATGGTTCTGTTGGATATTTTGTTTCCATCATTTTAATCACTCTTTTTTAAAAAAGATCCTCCTCTCTAATAATTTCTAGAAATGCTTCCACTCGAGTCTTGAATTGGCCAAGTGGTACGGTTACATCAAATTCAAGAAATAATGTTTGAATACCAAGCTCATTTTCTAAAGTTTCCTTTATTATAACTGTATCAAGTTCATGTGGATCACAGAACTTCATCTGCATGATGATAGCTCCTTGTACATCATATTCTTTAGCTAATTGGGTAATATAATCAAGCCTTGTTCGCTGTGGCCAATCTTTACTTGGGCAGGGTATACGGTTTATATATCTTTCTGCTATCGAAGTAAGAACATCTCCATTTGTATTTACTAGTGTATTGAAATATCTAGTACCAGTACAGTGATCATCAATAACAAATCGTGCTCCTAAATCTTCGACCATTCCTATAAATTCAGTATCATCGTCTTCAGATCCTAATATCATTAATCGCTCACCTGAGTTATCTAATTCTCTTGATGGAAGTTTTTGTAAAAGTTCTTCCAAAGCTTTATTATGTTCTCTTTTATCGACCATTTGCGAAGAGACGACCATATACATTGCTTCTAGACCTGTTAACGGAGGGTTAGGATTTTTTCTCAATTCATAGACTTGTTGTAAAAGTTGTCTATTTTTATTCATTATCTCAATCCCTCGCTTGATATCCTCATCTGTAATCTGTTTTCCTGTCCATTCTTCAATTGCTTTCTTGAATGATTTTAATTCTTCTGTTAAATATGGGATGGCGTGAGGACTTTGAACATTCATAGGGTGTGGTAAATAATATTTAAAATCCACTGGAATATGGAGATCCCAACTTGTAAAAGCTTGTCTGATGTGAAGACAACTTTGAGCAATAGTGATTCCGTCAAGGTAATCAAACCTTCCCTTTAAGCCTTGTGCTAAACAATCACGACAGAAAGGGCAAAACATAGCAAAAATATGGGGTTCTGAAACATCTTGTGGCTCATGGCTGCCTAATATTCTTACTGGTAAAATATCTGCAGCATAGAGAATCTCTTCAGGAACATAAGTACAGAAAGTTCCTATTACTTTTTCCCCAGTGCGTTCTTTCCATTTTTTTGCATAATCATGACGGTTTTCATACCATTCTTTAAATTGTTCAAACAATCTTTATATCCCCTTGATTCAATCTATTTTGGAAAGTTAAAAATAAATTAAAAATTTTATTAAACCTCTATTTTTGACATAATATTAGTATCCTAATTCCCTCACCGCGACGCATAACGTCAAAAGCTTCATTAATTTCTGAAAGTGGAAATTTGTGGGTAATTAATGGTTTGACTTGAAGTGATCCATTCTTAACTAAGTTAATAATATGGGGATAATCGACAGGACGACAACCAAGACTCCCCATTATTTCCATTTCTCGAAACATTACACGACCAATATCAAATCCATCCCAACGCTTGGGTGAATATCCCACAGCAACTAAACGGCCTCCAGTTCGTAAACTATTAAATGCTTGTTTCATAGTTGCGGGATGCCCTATAGCTTCAAAGGCTATGTCTGCACCTCCTCCTGTTATCTTTCTAATTGCACCAACAATTTCCCGCTCATCCCTATCTTTTGCTAAAATAGTTTCTACAGCACCAATTTGCTTAGCAACTTCTAATTTTTTTGGAAGAATATCAACAGCTATAGGTAAACCTCCAGCTGCTTTTATATTTTGAACAACATTTAAACCAATTCCCCCACAACCTATAACCACCGCCCAATCACCAGGTCTTACTTGACCTCGATTTTTAACAGCATGGTAAGGTGTCGAAATAGCGTCCGAAATTATACAACTTTCTTCTAAGGACATTTCGGTCGGCAGGTGAACTACATCTTTTATAGGAACCTTAATTTGCTGAGCAAATCCTCCATCAATATGATTCCCTAGCATTATCTGATTAAGGCAAATATTTTCTCTACCTGTTCTACAATTAACACAATAACCACAGGAGAGCACAGCGGGAATAATGACGTGATCTCCAACTTTGAAATTTTTAACATCTTCATTAACCTCTTTAATGCGTCCTGATATCTCATGACCTAATATAAGAGGTGGCTGTTTAACTGTAGGTACACCATGTTCCAAATAACCAAAATCAGTATGACAAACTCCACATGCTTCTATCTCTATTATGGCATGGCCCATTTCTCCGGAAATACTTGGGTCAGGATAATTACCATCTAATTTTAAAGGTTCCTTAACCTTTTCAAAAACGGCTGCTTTCATCTCAATTTCCTACAATTTGTTTTATTATTATTTTAATTTAAACCTAATTCTTATTAAATTTAAGAAAATTAACGATTCTGCCAATTGGGTGATCGCTTCTCTAAGAATGCTTTTAAACCTTCATTCGCATCATGAGTAGACATTAATTCCTTAAGATAAAACTCTTCGATTTCATCCAATTTTGTTTCAAAATCGAATCCTAAAGCTTTATTAAATGCCTTTTTTGTGTATTGCATAATAATTGTGCTTAAATCGTTAAAAGCTTCAATAAATTTAGTAAACTCTTGCTCATATGATTCTGTCGGGAAAACATAATTGGAAATTCCGAGCCTATGAGCTTCTTTAGCATCAATTATTTCACCTAACATGATAAGCTCAAATGCCTTTTTATTTCCTATAATTTGTGGAAAAGCTAAAACTGCAATTGGTGGCAATACTCCTACTTTTATTTCCGGTTGCCCAAATTTTGCTATATCTGATGTAAGAACAATATCACAAAATATAGCGATTTCACAGCCTCCACCAAGAGCTGCCCCTTTAATGCTCGCTATTGTTGGACAATTTAACTTATTAAGCTTCCTGAAAATGTCATGAAATTCTTTAATCATTTTAGGAGCTCTATCACCCATATGATCACCAATATCAACTCCAGCCGAAAAAGCTTTTCCATTATGATCAAAAATAACAGCTTTTAATGATTCATCTTCAATAAAACCTTCAAGAGCTTCATTAATTTGTTCCATCATCTCGATTGTTAAGATATTTAATGCTCCATTGTTGAATATTATTTTCCCTATATTGTTTGCTTTTTCAACTATAATTAAATCATTTGACAAATACTTTTCACTCAATTTGGCTATTTATTTCTTTTAATCTTTTTTATCCTGATTTATAATAAAAAAATATTTTATATTTATTTTAGTTTTGCTCCACATTTACCACAAAACTCAAAATCGGAGGGTAAACTTTTTGCTTGACAAGAAGGACACGTAACTGAAGGAGGTCCCCATAAAAATTCAGGATGAGGACTATCTCTTACACCTCTATAATTTGGAGGACGTTTTTCTACAAATGCAGACATTCCTTCAAGAGGTTCCCATGAAGCATAATGAATCGATAACCAATCTTTTGCAT
Source organism: Promethearchaeota archaeon (assembly GCA_048938005.1). Classification (GTDB taxonomy): domain Archaea; phylum Asgardarchaeota; class Lokiarchaeia; order Sigyniarchaeales; family SOKP01; genus Loki-b32. The sequence continues at coordinate 11,548 of JBHLMQ010000031.1, forward strand.
GTCCAATTGTTTGATGCCAAACGAGATCTTTCCAGAAATTAACTTGTTGTTTTGTATATCTCATACACTCTGGGAATTTGTCAATAAGTTTTTGGCAATATCTATCAACTTCTTCATCTATATCCTTATAAGGTACAACTGAATTTACTAAACCCCATTCTAGTGCTTTTTCTGCTGAAATAGGTTCACATAGGAATAAGATTTCTCTGGCTCGGCGATCACCAACAATTATTGGGAGCCATTGAGTTGCTCCTCCACATGCTACAGACCCTACTCTTGTTCCTACTTGTCGAATAGTTGCATGATCTGCGCATACCGCTAGATCACATGCCATTTGCCATTCATTACCTCCACCTGCAACAATACCATTGATTCTTGCTATAGTTGGTTTCCCAATATTGCGAAATACATCATGTGCTTCTTGAAAAATACTCATCCATTTCCAATACTCAGCAGGTTGGATAGTAAATCTATCTCTATATTCTTTAACGTCTCCCCCGGTACAAAAAGCTTTATTACCCGCTCCTGTTAATATGATGACTGCTACTTTATTATCCCAGGCGGCATCATGAAAAGCTTCTATCATTTCCATTAAAGTAAGGGTTGAATAAGCGTTATAAACCTCTGGGCGATTAATTGTAACTTTCGCTTTCCAATCTTTTTTTTCATAAATTATTTCTTTAAAATCAAATTCTTTTGGATCTTTTGGTGTAAAGTTGGGTTCTTTTGTATAAGTCATTATACTCACATCAATACATACTTTCTTTGATTTCTTTTATTTTTATTATTATTCTTAGATAATTTTACAAATTAATTTAAAATTTGTTAATAGAAAACGTCTAGTGGGAATAAAATTCCACTAAAAACACAATTCAGATGTAATATAAAAAAGAGTAATATTTAAACTGAACATTATAATTATATCAAATGTAGATTTGAAAAAGAAAATAGTGAATGGTAGAGAATAACTTTGGTATCAGATAAAGAAAAAAATAAAGATGAAAAAAATCTAGATAATCCACTCAGAGGGAAGGACTGGGAAAAAGGATTTACAGTTGAACAAGATAGGGTAAATGAATATGTAGAATTGTATCAATCAATTGGATATGAAGTACGTGTTGAACCTGCTACTCCTGATGAACAAGAGGAATGTCAAACATGTTTTAAAGCTGAATTTGATAATTTACGAACAATTTATATCAAGAGAACAAAAAATAAAGATAATGAAATTGATCTAGAAGAATTAGTCTAATTTAAATCAAATTATACCTCAAAAGCCCATTCTCCCTTTCGCATAATTGCTTCAGCTGTTCCATCTTCTGTAATTCCATCAATATCCATTTCTCCCGAACCAATCATAAAGTCAATATGAATCAAACTGATATTTCCTCCAGCATTCTTAAATTCCTCATCTGACATTTTTTCACCATCTTTGAAACAATTTCTATAAGCATTTCCAAGTGCTAAATGACAAGCAGCATTTTCATCAATTAAACTATTATAGAAGAGCAAACCAGACTGTGAAATGGGTGAATTGTGTGGAACTAGTGCTACTTCACCCAATCGCCTTGCTCCCTCATCAATTTTTATAATATTATCTAAGAATTCCTTACCTTTACCTCCAATTACTTCTACAACCTCCCCTTTTGAAAATTTTAATTTAAAGTCTTCAATTAGAGTTCCACTAATATAAAGAGGTTTAGTTACGGATACAATTCCTTCTGTTTTATCCCTATGGGGTGTCGTCGCAATTTCTTCTGTAGGCAGATTCAGAGTAAAATCAATCCCATTTTGACTTTTCACACGCCCACTAATCCAATTATGTTCCTCAGGCAAACCAATTTTTAATTCTGTTCGTGTAGCTTTTAATTTTAAAGTTGCATATTGTTTTTTATTTAAATAGTTGATCCTCCTATTTAGTTGCTTGATATGATCATTCCAAGATGAAACGGGATCATCCTGGTTCACGCGGCAGATATCAAAAATTGTATCCCAAAATTTGGTTTTTCCTTTATCAGGTGGTAAATTAGGGAAAACTTTTTCAGTCCAACCATCAACGGGAGCGGAAATACCTGACCAATTTGTTGCCATTTTAATTATTAATTCACTTACTTTTTTATAGTACTTTACAAGAGTACTTTGTACAACTGCCAAAAGTTCTGGATCTTGTTCTATAAATAAATCTGGATTAATAGCATAAATTCCTAGAATTGCATCACCTTTTTTTAAAAACTCAAGAGTTGCATCACGCCCCCATGTTGAGATTTCATCAAAAGAATCTCTAGGGGCATATTTGAATCTAATTAAATGTATCTGAGGATCATCCCACATTACCTCGACAAATCTAGCACCCATTATATATGCTTTCCTTACAATCTTTTCGACAAAAGGTGCTAATTCAAGAGGAAGTGAACCAAATCCAACTGCTGGTGCAATTAATAAACGCTGTCCTTTTTGTAGATTTACACCTACTTTTAATATTACGTCTACATACTTTTCTAAATTTTGCTCAAATTCTGATGACATTGGATTTTCACTAAAATAATTTGATTTAGCTAATATTATTAGATTATACTGGTTATATTAAGGTTTTATTTTTTTGAATTCACTGAATTCTGTTTTATAGTTGGTATTTTTAGTTAATATTTTTATCTATCTTTTCATTAACTTAATTTATGTCAAAATTAGAAACCGTTAAATTTGAAGATTATAAAGTAGGAGATTCTGCTTCACATTCAAAAACCATAACTGAGGAAGATATCCAGTTATTTGCTAAAGTATCGGGAGATTATAATCCCATACATATGGATGAGGAATTTGCTAAAACTCAAATGTATGGTAAAAGAATCGTTCATGGAGCTTTCAGTTCAGCATTAATTTCAGCAGTGCTAGGGGTAAAGTTATTTGGTCCAGGAGCAATTTATGCGTCTCAAGAAGTCAGGTTTAAAGGACCTGCGTTTATTGGTGACACACTAACTGCAGTAGCTACGGTAAAAAACAAGTATACCAAACTAGGAAAAAAAGGAGTATTAAAATTTCTTGATGTAGAAACTAGGGTCTATAATCAAAATAATGAATTGCTTACTGATGGTATGGCAAAAGTATTAATAATGTAAAATTTAATTCATTCTGGGACCAAATTCTAAAAATATATATTGTTTATCTCTTTAGAACAATCTAAAAAGTATTTTTAGATAATATTTTTATCTATTTTTTCATTAATTTATTTTATGTCAGAATTAGAACCTGTCAAATGGGAAGATTACGAAATTGGACAGTCTGCATCATTTACTAAGACGATAACAGAAGAAGATGTGATGAAATTTGCTGAAGTGACCGGAGATTACAACCCAATCCATGTGAATGCCGAATATGCAGCAACTCAAATGTTTGGGAAACAAGTAGCACATGGAGCTTTGAGTTCTGGTTTAATATCGGCAGTATTAGGCACAAAATTATTTGGACCAGGTATTTTATATGGGGCTCAGACTGTTAGGTTTGAAAAACCTGTGTTTTTTGGTGATAAATTGACTGCCATCGCTACTGTAAAAGAAAAATATACCAAAAAAGAAGGTAAATTAAAATTCATTAAATGCGATACTATTGTAAAAAACCAAAACAACGAAGTGGTCACTTCTGGTGAAGGTACTATACTAGTTTTAAAATAACTTTTTTCTTCTTTTTTATTTCTTCTAATTTCTGAGAAAGATAATTAGTTTGTTGTTAAAGTAGATTATTAGGGCGCAAAATAATAATTTATTAAAAAAATTTGCTTAATTTATAAGATTTTTCTTATTTTTTAACCGAAACAAACAATTCTTTTCGGAAACTATCGAATATCAGCAGCGTGCCTATTATTAATTTTAGTGGTGCTATAATATTCATCAGATTTACCAGAAAGATTTCTGGTTGAAATATAATTCCCATTCCAACAAATGTGATACCTAAGATTATTTCTAAAGATTTACTTTTTGGCATTCCTGTATTTCTTAAAAGTATAAGAAATAACACATAAGGAATAAAGGAACTGCTGAAGAAAATATATAATAGTAGTAGATTGGGTAAACCAGATATGCTTAGAATAATTACTATAATAAATGGAATTAATCCTGCTAGATAATGTTTCTCATATGTTATTTTATCCATTACTTTCTCTAAATGAATAATTTTATTCCAAAAAGGAAAAAATAATATTGATATCCTGATTCTAAGTAAAATATCGTTAGATATAATATTTAGTGGTAAAAAAACAGAGATAATTTTTAAAAGATTTTCAGCTGTCATAAAAAAAAAGAATATTTCCCAAGAAAATAAGTCATTATAGAAGTGAAAGTCTTTTTCTTTAGAAAATTTCTTAGAAATATAGAGCTTTTCAATTATAGTTATTGCTAAAATTAGTGATAAAAATGTATTAACAAAATATATTACTGCACCTATCACTCTAAGATCCAAACTAATTCCTCCGGCAAATAGATATTAAGTATAAAATAAAAGGTTATTTTCGTAGGAAAAACAAAACTGTTGGTATTAAATTTCCTTTTAGTGATAATCTCTCATTTCTTGCAAGATTTACAAGTTGTGATGCCATAGAATTGATTAACTGTTCAGCTGAATCTAAATTAAATAGTTTTCTATATGTAGGATCATCTGGATTTGATATAATTGTTTTTTGCCATTGAAGTCCTAAAGCATTAGCTTGAAGTTGCAATCCTGCTAGTGCCATACCTGCCTCAACCTCCGCCCAATATCGGGTATTCATAAAAGCTTTTCCAATTTTGCTATGCATAAACCCTGAGCATGGTTTTTTTCTATCAATACATAATAGAATTGCATAATTTGAAAAATCAAAACCTAATTCTTTTTCAATTTCAGATTTATTATTATTAGAGGTATATTTTTGTATAAAATGGTCATAATTTTTCTTATCATTAACCTCAATCCACCTATTTAATGCAGAAAATCCAACTGGATTATAAATGTATTTACCTTTTGGTACACCAGTGAGATCATCTATAATAACTATTGGATATACTGAATAACCCGCACATCCCGATGCATGAACACGACCATAACCATTTTTCTCTAGAATATCTCGATTACCGTGAGTTGCATGATCATTTTCCCCTTGGCATGCCCATAGTAATTGCGAGATTTCATTTAATGTATATCTAGGTGTCTTCTTCTCAATTTTATTAAAGATTGCATCATCTAAAGGGACACCTTCATATTTATTTTCATAAATTGCACGATCTTTATAACATTCTGGAGTTTCAAGGAGATAAGTCCCTTTTTCTAGATCTTTTTGAAGAGGTTCCAATGTATCCTCAATTAATGCCCCCCGATCTCGTTCTCGGACTGCGATGGAATACAAAAGAACATAATTCTTATTTGTAACATTATTAAGTAATTTATTCAATTTTTTCGGAGGTCTTGCACGTTGTGATACTCCAAGCCCTATGCTCCCCACTTTTAATGAGAGATACTGCCAAATAAGTCCTACATGAATTAATTCAGTTAACTTAATTGTTTCTCTCCAGATCAGTTCTGGATAGAGTTCCAGTGAATATTGCGTTTTTTCTTTATCTGTAATTAACATTAGCTCATTTGCTTTATACAAATATATTCCACCCGAATAGTCTTTACTATCAGGCAAGACAACAAATAAAGATTTTGAAGGGGCTGCTTGGTTGGTCGATTTACAAATATTCAGGATCTCAGTTAGCGATAGAATTCGACTCTTCCCTGAGCAGTCTTTACGACTTGCTAAACATACTTGTAAACTCAATTCTATCCCTTTTTTTATTATTCATTTAACTGTAGAAATTTATTTCAAATTAAGTTTATGATAAGTGATTTTTAGAGAAATTTCCCATAAATATGGGAAAAGGTAAAATTTTTTATATAACTTAGATGTTTAAAATAAGATTAAAATATTTTTAAAATCGTTCTGAGTTATTTAAACAGAGAAATTATTTAATTAAATGAATAGATTTATGAAAAGAGGAAAATTATATGACTTGGCTTAATATTGGTGAAATAATTAATGTTAATGCTAATAAATATCCAAATAAACTTGCTCTGAAGGATGGAAGACGCCAATTAACATTTAAAGAATTGAATAAAAGAACTAACAAACTTGCTAATGGAATTCTTAAAAGTGGAATAAAAAAAGGTGATAAAATAGCAATTTTATCTAACAATTCAATTGAATTTATGGAAATCTATGTAGCAGCAGCTAAAGGAGGTTTTATTATCGTTCCATTAAATTTTCGTCTACATCCAGATGATATTTCATTTATAATTAATAATTCAGATGCAAAATGGTTATTTGTAGAATCTCGATTCTATGAAGCTACTGAAAAAATATGGCAAAGAGCGAAAGAATTAGGATTTGAGAATATTGAACGCGTATTAATATCAGATAACCCAGCAGAAGGTTGGAAATATTATGAAGATCTTGTAGAAATGGGTGAAAACAGTTATCCCTCAAATGAAGTTAATACAGAAGATACATGGGTAATTCTCTATACTTCTGGTACAACAGGAAAACCAAAAGGTGTTATTCGTTCACATCGTTCTTATATAGCCTTTTTCTTAATTAATGAAGCAGAATTCTCTTTTACTCCTCAAGATTATGGTATGATTTTAATGCCATTATCGCATGTAAATTCCACATTCTATTCATTTGTTTTTACTTATTTAGGAGCTCCTGTTTATATTCATATTGAATATAAATTTGATCCAGAGGAAGTTTTAAAAATAATAGATCGTGAGAAAATAACTTTTACATCGATGATCCCTACCCATTATAATCTAATATTAAGTCTTCCAGAAGAAGTAAAGCAAAAATATGATCTTAGCTGTGTTAAAACATTATTAACTTCTTCGGCTCCTGCGACTAAACAAATGAAGCTAGATGTAATGAAACTTTTTAATAAGACGAAACTTTTTGAAGCTTACGGGTCAACAGAAGCAGGACTTGTTACACTCCTTAGACCCGAAGATCAGATGAGTAAATTAGGATCAATTGGAAAAGAATGCATTGGAACTGATTGTATTAAATTATTGGGTGAAGATGGCAAACCTGTACCTATAGGTGAGATTGGTGAATTATATTCTCGCGGACCGCAAATGTTTGATAAGTACTATAAATTACCAGAAAAAACAAAACAAGCTTTTATTGGAGAATATTTTAGTGCTGGCGATATGGGAAAAATAGATGAAGATGGTTTTTATTATCTTGTGGATAGGAAAGCTAATATGATTATAACTGGTGGAGAGCATGTTTATCCATCCGAAGTTGAAAAAGTTTTGGTTTCAAATCCATCGGTTATTGAATGTGCTGTGATTGGCTTACAAGATTATAAATGGGGAGAAAGAGTTACGGCCGTTTGTATTTTAAATAAAGACGTTATACCTTCAGATGAACTAACTAATGAGCTCCATCAATATTGCGAGGATAAGTTGGCCAGATTTAAAATCCCAAAACAGGTATTATACATTAATTCAGAAGAGATGCCTAGAACTGGCTCTGGAAAAGTTATACACAGAATTTTACGTGAACGATTTAATAAACAACTTAATAATAAATAAGAAATTTACAAAATAACAATTATGTATTAAATTGGGTTAAAAAAAATGTCTTTTAAAAATGCGTACATACCTTATGGGCAGTATTGGAGTACTCCTTTTAGTAGGTGGCAAATGAGTTTTCAAAATCTTCATGCTATAAAATTTGCGGCAGATATAACGACTAGATTTCTAAATAGTAGAGAAATCTCGCCTAATGAATTTGATGAAGTTATATTAGGTATTACTATTCCCCAGTTATATTGCTTTTATGGAGGTCCTTGGTTAGCAAGTATGATTGGAGCTAAGCACGTGACCGGACCTATGATTAGCCAAGCATGTGCTACAGGAACTAATTGCATTTCGATTGCTGCGCAGAATATAGAAACCGGAATAAATAAAAATATTCTCGTAATAACCGCAGATAGATGTTCCAATGGACCTCATCTTGTGTATCCAAATCCTCAAGCCCCTGGAAGCACATTAGATGCAGAAAATTGGGTATGGGATAATTTTGGTCGAGATCCTTTCGCTAAAAATGCAATGGTAGAAACAGCAGAGAATGTAGCCAAAGAAATAGGAATTAATAAAGAAGAACAAGACAAACTCACCATGATGCGTTATAATCAGTATCAAGATGCTTTGAAGAACAATAGAGCGTTCCAAAAAAATTATATGATAGAGCCAATTGAGGTTAAAGATCGTTCTGGTCGAAAAGTATTGGCAACTGTAGAAGGTGATGAAGGTATATATCCAACAACTATGGAAGGCCTGTCAAAACTTAAACCAGTACTTCCAGAAGGCACAGTTTCTTATGGAACTCAAACACACCCAGCAGATGCAAATTGTGGTATTATCGTCGCAACAAAAGAAAAAGCACAACAATTAAGAAAAAGAAATGATGTTGAGATTAAAATAATATCTTATGGAGAATATAAAACAAAGAAAGGATATATGGCTATGGCTATTATCCCTGCTGCTAATAAAGCTTTGAACAATGCAGGGATTTCTATAAAGGATGTTTCAGTAATTAAAACACATAATCCTTTTGCCGTTAATGATATATATTTCTGTAAGGAGATGGATATTAATTGGAAGGATATGAATAATTATGGAAGTTCACTTATATATGGTCATCCCCAAGCACCAACAATGATGAGAATAATAATCGAATTAATAGAAGAATTGGTAGAGCAGGGCGGAGGATATGGACTTGCAGACGGTTGCGCTGCGGGTGATACTGCAGCAGCTCTAGTCTTGGAAATAATTGTAGATTGAATTAAAATTTCATTATTTACTTTTTTAAAATTACCAGTAAACAGGTGGTGAGGCATCTTTAATGCTTAGAAAGAAAATAAGAGTAGTAAAAGAATTAAACGAACTAATGTCTGACTATTATCATGAATTAGACCATGCCTCTAAAAGTGATGAGAGGAAAATCGCTTGGTGTTCGAGTGTTGGTCCAGCCGAAATCTTAAGAAGTCTGGATTTTGAAGTATATTTTCCAGAAAATCATAGTGCTATGTTAGGCTCTACTCGAATGGCTACAGATTTAATTCCATACGCTAACGCAATAGGATATTCACCTGAAATTTGTTCTTACCTAACTGCTGATATAGGTGCATATTTAAAACAAGTAACTCCATTATCAAAAGCCTATCCTGATATCAAAAGTATTCCAAAACCTGATGTGCTTGTCTTTAACACAAATCAATGTCGAGAGGTTCAGGATTGGTTTGATTGGTTTGCAAATGAATATCACGTCCCATTAGTCGGTATTTCTACTCCTAGAACTGTTGGAGAAATTACGGATGCACATATTGAATTTATAACAAAACAGATGGAAGAGCTTGTTCATCAGTTAGAGAAAATTTCAAATATCAAATTTGAAATTAATAAACTTAAAGAGATTGTATCACTCTCGCGTGAATGTTCTGAACTCTGGAAAAAAGTTTTAGATACAGCTGCTAACAGGCCTTCACCTTTCACTTTCTTTGATGGAACCATCCACATGGCACCTGCTGTAGTTATGAGAGGAACCCAACAAGCTGTAGATTACTATAAAATTCTATTAGCAGAACTACAAGAGAGAGTAGAAAATCAAATCGGAGCTGTTGATAATGAACTTTTTAGGCTTTATTGGGAAGGAATGCCAATATGGGGAAGACTAAGGCACTATTCTGAATTATTTGCTAGTCTTAAAGCATGTGTTGTTGCTTCAACTTATTGTAATAGCTGGATTTTTTCAGCCTTTGATGAAAAAGATCCTTTTAAGAGTATGGCAAAAGCTTATACTGAACTGTTTATTGTACGCTCGGATGAATATAAAGAAAATTATCTCAAAAAAATGGTAGAGTTCTTTAAAATTGATGGAATTGTCTTTCATGATGCAAAAACATGTCCACATAATACTAACTCTAGATATGGAATGCCCCAAAGACTCGAGTTAGAAACAGGGGTACCAAATTTGATCATAAACGGAGATTTAAATGACCTTAGATGTCTTTCTGATGAACAATCGAGAACAAGCATAGAGGCTTTTATTGAGCAACTAGAAGAAAGTTAAAAAACTCAGTTTAAGAAAAATAATAAAAAATTTTTAAGTAATTATAAATAAAAAAATTTGAAAGAAAGAGCGATATAAAAAATGGTTAATAAAATAAAAGCTATTGAAATAAAGAATTATATTGGGAAAGAATTTCGCACAAAATGGTATCGTGTTACCCAAGTGGCTATAAATAAATTTGCAGATCTAACTAAAGACCACCAGTATATTCATATCAACCCAGAAAGAGCAAAAAAATCAATTTATGGAGAAACAGTTGCTCATGGGTTCTTCGTTTTATCTATGCTAGGTTTCTTTACCTTACAAGATGGTGAAAGAGATTCAATGCAATTTTATGTAATTGATGCAAAAGCAATCCTTAATTATGGTTTTGATAAAATTAGATTTATATCTGCTGTTCCTGTTGGTTCATATATTCGAGATGTTTCTTTTATTTCAAAAGTTGAATTAGTAAAACGTGGTATGAAATTTACTTCACATCACACTATTGAAATCAAAGGACAAGATAAACCTGCGCTTATATGCGATTGGATAAATTTACTTATTCTATAAACAAAAATTACCAAGATTTATTTACGATAGAGAATTAGTAAATGCTTCACCTTGAAATTATAACTTGTAATAAATTTTCAATTTTATATATTTCTCCTGAGTTTGGACTTAAAATTAATGAATTCTCTCTGTTCTTTTTTATGGAAAATAGTCTTAATAAAAAAAGAATTCGATTTAAAGATTATTTTTCTCTTGATTTCGCAAGCAATTTCTTTCTCGTAAGATAAATTCCAACTATAGT
>JBHLMQ010000031.1:22575-36325 GCA_048938005.1 Promethearchaeota archaeon
GCATTTGACCAAAAATTAAGTGGTCCTGGTGGTATATGAACTGACTCTTTAAGACAATTTGACAATGTATTCCCATATATATTATGAGCCTCTACAATGAAATAATAATCATCGTTTGTTAAAATGCTGATTGGAAAGGATAAATCTCCAGTTTCGAGTACTAATGGTGTTAAGCTACCGTTGATTTCAGTAATAAAATCAGAATATTGATACACAGAGTAATTATCTGCATACACAGAACTATCCCAGTTTAAATTGAAATTCCCGTCATCATCAATAGTTCCAGTATCAGAATAAAGAGTAAATGGTCTTGGGGGTGTAGGGATTTGGACTATAACTTTAATACAATTAGATAAGGTATTCCCATATATATTATGAGCCTCCACAATGAAATAGTAGGTTCCATTCGAATATCCACTTAAAGTTAAGTTCAAATCGGTGATCATTTCTGCTAGAGGGGTTAAACTCTCATTAATCTCTGTGATGTAGCTAAAATGACGATACATCGAATAATTATTTGCTCCATCAGAACTAATCCACATAAGGGTAAAAGAACCGTCGGTATCTGGAGTGCCTGCATTGGAAGAAAGCGTGAATGGGGGAGGGATAATTACAATTAAAGTTATTGTGTATGTTTCAAAAGTATAATTATCTCCTGCAAAAGCGTATATTCTTATGCTATAAACCCCTTCTTGAACATTTAACAAAGTTACATTATATATTCCATTATTATCTAGATCTTCAAGTAATCCCTGCCCATAAACCCAAAGATATGTTACTGTAGCATTTTTAATAGTGTTATTTTGGGGATCTAATAAAATAATGTTTAATAACACATCTTCCCCTTCATAAACTTCTATTTGATCACCTCCATCTTCTCGGCTAATTGTCCCAATTATTCTGTTGACTTCAACAGAAAATGAAATGTTTTGAGGTTGATAATTTTCTTTTTCAGCAAAAATAATAAAAGGAATAATTCCTAAGCCTAGATCATTTGCATTTATTGTAAAGTTGTAATATTGGTTATTAGTTTCACTTAAATTAGCCCACCCATATAATTGTACTGTTGCATTAGGGATATGAATCCCCGTTTCAAGATCTCTGAAGAATACGCTAATATTTATAACATCATCAATTTCAACATTAATTATATCACTATCATTTTTAGGGATCCTATTTAAAAATAACTGTAATTCAGTGCCTATTAGATTCAAATTATTGGTAGCCGTGAGTTCTAATTTGGAATACACTTGATAATTACCGCAAGAACACATGCTTGTTTTGATAGAGTCCCAGACTGAGATAATTTCGTTTGAATTTGATATAGAAGGCTCTAAAAATTCAAAGTTGGTGGACGTTTGCTGATGCTCATGAAATTGGAACCGAAAGGCTGAAATGTTTAGCAACATTAAAGATATTAATACAAATGCAACACTTTGCCTTATTACTTTATTTTTTATCAATCCGCTCACATTAATTTACAATTTTTTTTAATAATCAAGAAATCTTAGATATTCTAATAGTAGTTTTTTTTATAATAGGACTATCTCGATAGTTATCTTAAATTGCGATAAATAAAAGTGTATATAAAATTATGAGGATAGAAATCATTTAATGTTGATTTTTTATTTTCATTTTTTTAAAAATCATTTATTTTTGCCTTGAACCTTATAACATATTTTTAATTATATATTTTTTTATGGGACGTTAGAATAGAAAATGAAAAATGTAGCCCAAAGTATTCCACCTATAAATATTCAGAAGAAGTATAAAATGTTATCATAGGAATCGCTCAGATAGATAACACAATTATAATTTCCTCCATTTTAAAAACTTTCTTCTGCACTGGATAGTGAATAATTTATATTATTGCTCACAAATAAGTATCTTTCTCCTTTCGATATTATCCGCCAACTAAAGGAGGTGATATAACTATTTGATCTCCATCTTTTAATTTTGTCTTTAATTCATCTAAAAATAGATAATTCCTACCATTTACCAGGATAACGACATGACTCTCTAAATTTCCATAATTATCTACAAAAGTTTTACGTAATTTTTTTCCATGCTCACGCATGAATTCATTGATTACATCGCCTAAGGTCTCAACATCCGAAAAATCGATCTGCGTTAATCCAACATCTGTAGAAAATATTGTCATTAACTTTAAGATAACATTTGCCATTAAATCTCTAATATTATAATTTTGTTAAAAATTTTATCCAATAGAATTATAAAGGTTAATAGCAAGGTTAAAAACATTTTATTCTATTCTAAAAACAATAGATATATTATTTAATATATAAATCACCTTTTAAAATCATCTGACGTGAATGAATTCTACAATTAGAATTACTGAACAATTGAAACAGATTGTAAAAGAAGATCAAATTTTAACAGATTTAGAAGACATTTATGTTTATTCTTTTGAAAAAATTTTTTTGGATAGATTTGATATACAACCTGATATTATTGTCAGAGTCTCCTCTTTAAAGGAAGAAAACGAAGTAAAAAAATTAATCGAAAAAGAGGGCGCCATTCTAATTGAAAGGGGAAAAATAAATTTACAAACTACAATTAAATCATCAAAAAACATAGTTTTATTAGATAATGTTGAGATTCCTACGCTTAAAAATTGTATCAATGATATAAAAACCAAGAATGGAAGTATTACGAAATTTGATAAATTTGATATAAAGTGGATTGGAACTTATCGAAATCTTGCTTTTGCAATACAAAATTTGTTTTTAGGAAAAACCTTAACTAAATGTCAGCAGTGCACTACGTGTAGTGGTTATTGTACAGTTAGCCCTTCTTTTAATGGAGTTGAATCATGGTCTTCGAAGGGAAGAATGCTTATTACAAGAGGAATTATGAAAGGTGATTTAAATTTTTCAAAAAAGATTGTTGAAATATTATATACATGTACAAAATGTGGACTTTGTTATGCTCAGTGTTTTCAAGATTTAGAGTTTCACGAAGCAATACTTTATATGAGGAATCTTATAGCTGAAAAGAATTTGACACCACAGATTTTTCATACAGCAGCTAGCAATATTTTCAAACATGGAGACCCCTCAGCAATACCTGCTAATCGCCGTCTTTTACGAGTAAAAAATGCTTCTAATTTGAATTTACCAGAAAAAGCAAATACACTTTGCTGGTTAGGGTGTACGGTTGCAACACGAACTCCAAAAACAGCAGAAGCTTTTATTAATATATTAAGCAGAAGTAATACAGAATTTACGATGTTAGGGGATAAAGAAGGATGCTGTGGTTATGTATTAATTTCATCTGGGCTATGGGAAGAAGCTAAAAAAGTTGCCATCGATAATATTGAAAGGATTGAAAAAACTAAGGCTCAAACTTTAGTAACTCCTTGTTCTGGTTGCTACTATACCTTTAAAAGGCTTTATCCTGAAATCCTTGATATTAATATGCCCTGTGAAATACTCCACACTTCTCAATTTCTTGAAAAAAAGATTAAAACTGAGAAAATTCACCTAAAACCTTTAGATTTAAGTGTAACGTATCATGATCCTTGTTCACTTGGAAGACATAGCGGAGTCTATGACCCACCACGCAATGTATTGAAAGCAATACCTAATCTTAAGCTTGTAGAAATGCCGTTGAATAGAAATTGTGCTCGATGTTGTGGAGGTGGAGGTGGACTTTGGACATTTAACAATGAAGTAAGTTTAGAGTCAACTCAAACAAGGTTAAAGGAAGATTTAATCCCTACAAATATTAAAGTTCTAACAACAGCTTGTCCACAATGCCAGTTAAACTTCCGTTTTGCTTCTCAGAAAAAGAATTTTGCTGATAGATCATTAAAAATATATGATATTACAGAGTTATTTAATTTAGCAATGCAATTTGGATAATTTAACCTTATTTTGCCAAACCTCGAACCTTTGGTTGGCCTGGCCATGGCCAAGAGATTCTATATGTAATATTACATCGAGGACAAGTAGCTTCCTTAGCATTTGGTTGAACTGGAAAGCGTTCAAGACAATTCATACATCTACATTTAGGGGGCTCACTCATATATGAATCGCACAAAGTTCAATTTAATTTAGGGATTAGATATTATTTTATGATAATATATAATGATATATTTAATTAGCTTACACTGCAAAAGTATAAACTAATTTATTAATTATTAGTTTTCAATGCAATATTTAAATCTAATGAATGATATAAATAAAAAGTAAATTAAATTAATTTTTTAAGTAAATACTACTAATAACTTACCTTCACAATTTATTTCTGTAGTAATAATGGGCACAAATTCCCATCGCGGCAAAAAAATTAGAGATTTACGGTTTCGTAAAAGTAAGAGGTAGAGGTGGAAAACTATAGTCTGGAATAAAGAAATAGCTTATATTGATCTATCTACTGGAAATATTATTAAAAAACAGATACCTAAGTCAATCCGAGAGCAGTTTTTAGGTGGTAGAGGGATAGATATGTATCTTTTATACAATCATCTATCGCCTGGAATTAATCCAATCAGCCCAGAAAATATTTTACTTGTAGGTGCTGGATTACTTACGGGAATCCCTGCACTCGGGAGCGGTAGATGTGACATAGCAGCGAAATCCCCTATAACTGGTGCAATCGGAGATTCCAACGTTGGTGGCTTTTTCGCTCCTGAGATGCGAATGGCGGGATTTGATCACTTGGTAATAACAGGTAAAGCCAAGAAACCTAGTTATCTTTGGATACATGATGGAGAAATAGAAATACTCGATGCCACTCATCTTTGGGGACAAGATACATTTAAAACACAAACACTAATCCGTTCAGATCATGGAGATGAGGAAATTAAATCTTTAGTAATAGGTAATGCGGGTGAAAATCTTGTACGTTTTGCCAATGTAAGAACTGGTATGAAAAATTCTGCTGGACGTACAGGTATGGGCTGTGTTATGGGTTCAAAAAACTTAAAGGCTATAGCTGCTCGTGGAACAATGGATATCGAATTTGTCCATCCTATAGAATTGTTAGATTACTGTAAAGAAATGATCGAAATGGTTATGAAAAATCGCTATTCAAGAGCGGCATCAAAATGGGGTACACTTGTTATTTATAGTACTACAAATACCACGGGATTGATTCGAACAAGAAATTTTCAGTTAAATCAGTTAGAGGAAGGTTGGGATATTGAACCGGAAGAAATGGATAAATATACCATTGGAATGTCGGGTTGTTATGGATGTCCCGTGAGTTGTCGTCATCGCTATACATTAAAAGAAGGTTCCTTTGCTCCTTTTTTTGCCGAAGGTCCTGAATACACTTCACTAGGAGCATTTGGTACGATGGTAGATTGCAAAAAAATGGAAACAATTCTTATAGCAAATCATCTTGTAAACAAATATGGTTTAGATACGTTAGAAACTGGGGGACTCATTGCTTGGGCAATGGAACTCTACGAGAAGGGAATAATAAATGAAAAAATGACAGATGGACTAAAACTTGAATGGGGTAATGAAGAAGTTCTATATGAACTTATTCGTAAAATAACTCAACGAGAAGGATTTGGAGAAGTACTTGCCGATGGATTTCCTACAGCAATAGCTAAGATAGGAGAAAAATCTAAATATTATGCTATTGAAGTAAAAGGTATGAGTAACCTGCATTCAGACGAACGTCCTACGCCTAGTTTAGCCTTAGGCATTACTACCTCAACTAGAGGTGCTGATCATTTAAGAGGTAGACCGGCTATAGATCTATATGGATTACCAGAAGACTTCTTAGAAGAGATATATGGTGGAAAAATATCTTCAGATTACAGGTCTTACGAAGGTAAGAGTCGTATGGTTTGGTGGCAAGAACTTTTATACGCAGTTACAGATTCACTTGGTACATGTAAATTTCAAACTGTATTTTTAGCTGTTCATGCTCCAAAATGGGATGAATATTCAAAATTAATCCATTTAGCTTCTGGGATGGAGTATTCAAGCACTCAACTTATGGAAATTGGTGAAAGAATCTACACCATTGAAAGAATGTTCAATATTAGAGAAGGATTTTCAAGAAAAGATGATATTCTACCAGAACGTTATTTTACAGAAGCAACTCCTATAGGACTCCCAAGAGTGAAAGGAATAAAGATTGACAGAAAAAAATTTGAAAAAATGTTGGACGAGTATTACACACTCCATGGGTGGGATAATGATGGAATTCCAACTGAAAACACCCTTGAAAAGCTTGAAATTGAAAAGGAACCTTCTCATAAAATATAGATTCGAGGTATATAAAATGCAAAAAATTTTATTTGTCGATGCGGAAAAATGTACAGGATGTAGACTATGTGAGAATGTATGTTCTATATTTCATGAAAAAGTGAGTAATCCTTCTCGAGCAAGAATCCATATTGTAAAATGGGAAAATGCCGGTTTATATGTACCAATGATTTGTCAACAATGTGAGAATCCTATTTGTGAGACTGTTTGTCCTATGCGTGCAATAAAAAGAGATGAGAAGACAGGAGCCATGGTTATTGACGATGAGTTATGCGTAGGTTGCAAATTGTGTGTAATGTTTTGTCCACTGGGTGGAGTAGGAATTGATAAGAATAGAAAAATTTTAAAATGCAACCTTTGTGAAGGAGACCCTTTATGTGTGAAGTATTGCATCCCTGGTGCGCTAGAATTTATAGATGCAAATACTATTAATTTAAGAAAAAGAAGGATGGCAGCAGAAAAATTATCAGTTTTAATGAAAAAATTATTAGATATATCAATTTAAAGAAATTTTATAAATTTTTAAAGAGGAGTAAAGATGGTGGAAGAATTTAAAATTGGAATAATTGGTATTGGTCCCACAGGTGGGATTTTAGCAGCTCATCTTGCTAAAGCAGGACACAGTGTGATTCTCGTCGACATAAATAAGAGCCATATGGATAAAATAAAAAAGAAAGGACTAACTATAACAAACCTCCAAGAATTCAATGTAAAATTCCCCAAAGAAAATATATGTTATTCAATAGACGAGCTTCAAAATAAAGAAGTAGATACTGTGTTTATTGCTGTGAAGGCATCTCATCTTGAAAAGATTTTACCACAAATTAAAAATGTAGTTAAGCTTGGCACCACTTTAATTAGTTTACAAAATGGTTTTGATACTGAAGAACTTATTGCAGAGTTTGTGGGAGAAGAGAATACTTTACGTATTGTGGTTAACTATGCGGGAAATTTATTAGAGGATGGAATTATCAGAATGTCTTTTTTTAACCCTCCGAATTATTTGGGGGTGATATCAATTAAGGCCGAAAGAAAAGCCAAAAGTTTATCAGAAATTATCAATTCCACAGGATTAGAAACAGTTTTTACTCCAGATATAAAAAAATTTGAATGGGCAAAATGTATACTTAATGCAATAAGTCCTGTTTGTGTTACCACAAGAAGCACAATGAAACAAACAATGGAATTTGAGGAAACAAGGAATCTTTGTAAAGAAATATTACGTGAGGGAATAGCAGTTGCAAAAGCAAGAGGTATTAATTTAGATTCAGATTTTTTAGAGACTGGTATGAATTATCTGGATAAAGCAGGACATCATAGAGTTTCGATGGAAGCTGACATAGACGCAGGACACCCATCAGAGATAGAATTTCTCAATGGAAAAATTGTAGAATATGGAAGAATCGAAGGAATTCCAACGCCATATAATAAGATATTCGTTTCTTTAATTAGAGGGTGTGAACTTCCCCCTGTTAAACGTTAATGGACTTATGTTTATATTAATGCGAAATTATGTCTATTGAAACATATTTTGTAGGAATTGATGTTGGAACCTCATATGTCAAATCTGTAGTTGTAAATAGAAATAAAGAGATTATAAGCTCTTTTGTTAAACGCACCGGTACTTCTATTGAAGAATCAAGTAAAACGGCTTTTGAAAAAGTTATTTCAAACGCAGAGTTGTCTAGATCTGCTATAAAGCATATTACTGCAACAGGATATGGAAAAAACAAAGTAAATTTCTCTGATAGTAACAAAACCGAAATAAGTTGTCATGCAAAGGGTGCTTATCACTATTTTCCCAAAAAGATTACAATTATCGATATAGGGGGGCAAGATACTAAGGTCATTAAGCTTGATGAGAATGGAAAAATAGTTAGGTTTAAAATGAATAGAAAATGTGCTGCTGGAACAGGTGCATTTATTGAAGAGATTGCATATCGACTAGATATTCCACTTAAAGAGTTGAATAGTTTAGCAACTAAATCTACCTCAAATGTGCCTCTTGCAAGCTTTTGCACTGTTTTTGCTAAAACAGAAATTCTTACCCGGATTAAGGAGGGAGAAAAAGTTGAAGATTTGATAAAGAGTGCGTTTGGCTCTGTAATAAAGAGAGTAATTGAGATGACAGAATTAGAGGGGGCTATAGTCCTTACTGGGGGTGTTATAGCTTATAATGACATCATTGGGGAAATGCTAAAAAGAGAAATAAAAGCTGATATTTTGATTCCGCCTTACCCCCAATTAACAGGAGCGATAGGAGCAGCATTATTTGCTATAGAAAATTATGAACTATAGAGAAATTGAAATTTTTTAAAAAAAAAGAAGAAATTTTTAAAATTCTCAAAAATTCTTAACTTATTATTTTACCGCGTTCTTTTCTTGCTTTCTTTGTAGTTTCATTTGTAATATAATATCCAATTAAATAAGCAATTAAAACAAGAACAAAAAGCACTATTGCTGAGAGATAAAACCATCGCGCTAATTGTACCATAAGATCCATTATTATCCACTTAAGCAACCATGTTGCCAATCCTCCAAGTATCACGAAGATAATGTCAAAAAGTGCGTTTATAAAACTATCTTTCCTATTTTCGTATTTTAAACCTAACTTCCATAAAATTGTGTTTTCTATTAACTCCCATACTAAAGCAACGATAATAACAAAAATCAAAATATAATACCATAGCATCGCTGTCGGTCCTACAAAAAATTCCCAGAGAGTTATGATTAAAGAAAAAATTGAAAATGATCCAATTCCAAAAGCTATATGCCCCCAACTGTAAAAATCCCAAGGAGAACGACCAACATAATCTTCTAAAAGTCCAATAAAAGGAACATAATGTTTTTTTTCAGATTCTTTTTCTGACATATTTTATCCTCTTTTTATAAATGTTTAAGAATGATTTTTATTTTCAAAATATTTTAATTAAGAAATAAATAGATTTCAGCAATTAATAATTAATCTTCTAATAGTTATGCTCGAATTATTGATTTATCTGAAATTCGATTAAAACCTACATGATATATTTCATATAGAAATTTAAAATATTATTATAAAGGTAGTAATTGAGGATGCTAATAGAAGATCTTTACACATACACCCTAAATTTTAAAAATTTAACTATTTTGATTACTCTATTAAGACTTCATTCTTATTAAGGAATTAATAAAATTTTAATTTGTATTTAGGTGTAACTTTTAGATCAAAAATATGGAAAAAAATTCGGATAATCTTTTTCATAAAAAACGATTTTTTTTCCATATTTTTCAAGAAAAATTTTTTTTTTAAATTAAATCTATGAACTCTTTTAGCTTTTATTTTTAAACTAAGGATGTTATAAAGAAATATAAATAAAACAGTCTCATAATGGTATCATAACTATACAATTCACGTAATAATAGAACAGAGCGTTCATAAAATTGACCAAACATTAGAAACATTTATTAGGATAGTTAACTAAATGCATATTAGTAGTGGAATGTTTTCTATTAGTCCATAATTTATTCCTCCACGAATAATAAAAAAGCATTCCATTACATTTTCTTTTTTTCGACTGATCATTAAAACTTCAATTTTTAATATATAATTAAATTAGTCTAAGGAAATTAATTCGTTCATTAGTAATGCAAAATAAGTAAATGTAGAATCTATTCTTCTGATTTTATCTTTTGAATCTCGTTAATTAGAACAGGAATTATTTCATGGAGATCTCCGACTATACCATAATGAGCCCAATTAAATATTGGGGCATTTGGATCTTTATTTATCGCGACAATAATGTTAGAATTTTGCATACCTACAATATGCTGGATAGCCCCGCTAATACCGCAGGCTATATATAATTTTGGAGTCACAGTTTTCCCGGTTTGACCAATTTGCCTATCTGGTTCAAGCCAATTTAATTCAACAGTTATTCTTGATCCACCCAATTCTGCATCCAAAACATTTGCTAAATCTTTTATAATTTTAAAATTCTCTTTTGAACCAACACCACGTCCTCCCGCTACAATGATATCTGCATCTTCAAGGTTTACTGAAATTTTGTTTTTATTTATTACTTTCACTATCTTTGAAACAGAATCTTTCTCTTTGAATTTATAATCGATTTTTCTAATTTTAACATGTTTTTGTACTTTTTCAGGTATTTCAAAAATACCTGGTCTTACAGTTGCCATTTGTGGTCTGCTAGAAGGTGTTCTAATGGTTGCCATAATATTTCCACCAAAAGTTGGACGAGTTTGAAGTAGGTTTCTAGTCTCAAAATCTATATCTAATCCCGTACAATCTGCTGTTAAGCCCGCGTTGAGTCTTTTTGCCGCTCTGGGAGCAAAATCTCTTCCTGTAGGAGTAGCACCTATTAATATAATTTCAGGTTTGTTCTCTAACACTAATTCAGTAATTACTTTTACATATAGATCTGAATAATAATCCTTTAATATTGGTGATTTAACATAGATGATCTCATCCATCCCATATTGGCTAAATTCTTCTAGTTTCTCATCGAAATTAGCTCCTAGAATAACAAGTGTTAAATTAACTCTTAATAAATCTGCTAATTCTCGCCCCTTTCCCAGTAGTTGGAATGCTACATTATGAATTTTATTCATGTAATGTTCTGCAATAACCCATACTCCTTTAAATTGAGAGATATCCCTTTTTTGAGTTATAGTGAGCTCCTTTTCCAGTACAATTGCCTCTTCAGGGCACACTTCTACGCATGCCCCACATAGAGTACAATTTGGCAAAATTCTCGCAATATTGTTCTTTAATTCAATGGCTCCATAGGGACAGCTCTCCATACAACTAGCGCAACCAGTACAAAGTTCATCATCAATTATAATGCTCAAATGAAAATTCCTCTTAAAAGATATTATCCTCTTTTAAATGTTGACATAACTTTTGAACAATTTCTTCAGTAGGACCTTCTAAAATAATATGCTCTCCCTTTCTTTTAGGAGTGAAAATTTTCCAAACTTCAGTCATAGAGCCATTTAACCCAATTTTAGACTTGTTCGCATTTAGAGTTTTGGAATCCAGAAATATAACACTTGATTGGTCATGGGCTCTCATAATTCCAGCCATAGTGGGATATCTGGGCTTGTTTATATCGTTTAATACAGAAATTAATGCTGGTAATTGTGTTTCAATAACAACAATTTCTATGGCTCTAAATTTTCTCTCTACGATAATTTTATCTTCCTTTAATTCTATATTCTGTACATACGTAATTTGTGGAATTCCTAATTCTTCAGCCAATTCTGGAGGTACTTGTCCTGTATCTCCATCTATAGCTTGAGCACCGCATATTATAAGATATTTTTTTTCAGATTTAGATTCTGATAATATTTTTTTAATTGCTAAAGCAAGAGTGTAAGATGTAGCTAAAGTATCTGCTCCTGCAAAAGCTCTATCAGTTAATAAGAATCCTTTATCTACACCCATTGCTAAAGCTTCACGTAATATTTCTTCTGCTTGAGGTGGTCCCATGCTTAAAGCTATAACTTCGGATCCATATTTTTCCTTTAGCATTAAAGCTAATTCAATAGCATTTCGATCATTAGGATTAATTACTGATAAAACACCTTCTCTTACTAGCGTATTTGTGTTTGGATCAATTTTTACCTCTGAAACTCCTGGTACTTGTTTAATACAAACGAAAATTTTCAATCCGAAATCACTACTTATTTAACTCAGGTTAAAAATTATGAAATTTTTTTTTGAAACGAATAAAAAATTCTAGCAAAATAAATTTTCCGATATTGAAATAAAAAATTGAGAGAAAATTTAATCATTTGCTAATTACTAATAGATTTTTTATGAATTACACTCCTTTTCTTAATAAATTACCCGCAATTACTAATCGTTGAATTTCACTCGTTCCCTCATAGATTTCACCCATCTTTGCGTCGCGAAAATATCTCTCTACGGGATATGCCTTCATTAAACCATATCCTCCATGGATTTGAACAGCACCATGAGCAGCTTGCATTGCCGCCTCAGAAGCTACCAATTTTGCCATTGAACTAGCTAATCCAAATTCCATTCCATTATCATGCAAATATGCAGCTTTATAAGTGAATAACCGACCTGCTTCTATAGCACACGCCATATCAGCAATCTTCCATTGTACCCCTTGGAATCGCCCTATAGGTTTTCCGAACTGGACTCTTTCATTTGAATACTTTACAGAAGCTTCTAGGGCTGCTTGTCCTAAACCTACGCATTGAGCAGCAATTCCTATTCTACCGAAATCCAAGATTTTCATAGCCATCTTAAAACCTTCTCCAAAATTTCCTAAAATATTCTCTTGGGGCACTCGAACATCTTGGAATACAAGTTCTGAAGTATTTGAAGCCCGGACACCTAATTTATCTTCTTTTACTCCAACAGAATAACCAGGAGTATCACCATCTACAATAAAAACTGTCATTTGTTTTCTGCTATCTTTTTCTCCTGTTTTTGCCACTACTAACAAAGTTTTAGCAATTCCCCCTGAAGTAGCAAAGATCTTTGTTCCATTTAAGATATATTCATTTCCATCTTCTACTGCTGTTAATTGAACTCCTCCCGCATCTGAGCCTGCATTTGGTTCAGTTAAACAAAAAGCCCCTATTTTTTTACCAGCCGCAAGATCAGGAAGAAACATTTGTTTTTGATCTTCAGTTCCATATTTATATATAGGGTAAGCCGCAACACCATTATGCACAGCAATAATAATTCCGCATGCTGCATCAGCACGACCAATTTCTTCAATTACAATACTAAAACCTATTGTGTCATTGTGAAGCCCAGCTCCTCCAAACTCTTCTGGAAGACAAGCTCCAAAATAATTCATTTCTCTCATCTTTTTGAATGCAGTTTCATCTAATTCTTGTTTCTCATCGCTTTCCTTTGCTACGGGTACAAGATATTCCTCTGCAAAATCTCTTGTAATTTTTTTTAACATTTTTTGCTTTTCATTTAAGGAAAAATCCATAATAATCAACACAAATTTATACTTTCTTTTAAAATCCTTTTGATAAAATAATCTATTTTAAAAAACTAGTTAATAATCATAATTATATTTTATTAAATTTTTATCGTAGTAAGAAAAAGGGTAATAAATAGTTAATATTTACACCTTAAAAAGGGATATTTTTTTACACAATTTTTAAATATTTTAGAAATTAAACTATATATTAAATTAGTTAATTAAATAAATAAGTTTTTAAGCAAAATTAAAAACAGAAGAAATATTGTTTATTCTTGTTTTTAAAATTGTCTAATAAAAATTCATAACAATAAATGGAAAGAGATTTCAATGGAAACTGAACAAGTTTTTTTAAAACTCTTTGGGAGAAATCTCATAAGTTATAAAAAGCTTGAGAACGGTCAAGTTGTAGGTTCAGGGATTCTCAATCCAATTCTTGATAGGTTAAGTATTTACCGACTAATTTTCATGATCCTCTTACAAGCCAATTTCTATAAAAATATGGAAGTTGGAAGATGGAAAGGAAAA
>JBHLMQ010000088.1:0-8385 GCA_048938005.1 Promethearchaeota archaeon
CACGCACCACACAATTCAAGTCCCCTTACTTCACAACCAAGAACTTCATCAATTAAAACCCGATCTCCAATTGAGAAGTTTTTCACGTTTGCACCTAAATCTGTAATAATTCCTACAATTTCGTGACCAAGAATTGCGGGGCTCGAAATAAAATTAAATTGATACGTAGTTTGGTTAATTTCTAAAATGTGAATATCAGTTCCACAAATACCTCCTAATTTTACTTTAATTTTTACCCAATTCTCATTAATTAATTCTGGTTCTGGAACTTCCTCAAATTCCACTAATTCATAAATTTTGGTTTTAAAATTAGGATCTGATCTCTTTTTATGTAATAATGCTAGAAATTTTTCAGCTGTTACGGTTAAAGCTTTCATAATTCACTATTCGATTCTATTTTAGATAAATTTTTTCAATTTATTAAGTTAGAAATTTATAAAACATATAAAAAGAAAGAAAAGAAGTTAAAAAATTATAGAACTCCCATGCTAACCATTAATTTAGTTAATTCTGGCATTGTTTGCTCAACTTTAACATCTATGACTGCTGGCTTATTTGAATTTTTAGCCCTTTCAAGAGCAAATTTAATTTCATTGGGATCTGTTACCTCTTCACCATAACAACCGATAGCCTCAGCAACTTTAGCATAATTAAATTCAGGAAAATCTACATCTATACAACGTTTACCCATATATTTTCTTTGACAAGATCTGATCATTCCCCATGCGCTATTATTAGCAATTACAATTAAAGCATTTTTGAGTTTTAACCTTACTGCGGTTTCTAAATCTTGGATATTCATCATAAAAGCACCATCGCCCGTTATAGCGATAACTTGCTTATCCGGTTTTGCTAGTTTTGCTCCTATAACAAAAGGTACAGCTGTACCTAAATGTCCCATTCCTATTGATGCTAAAGTTGAGAGAGGTGGTCGCGATTTATGAAAATTAATTTGTTCTATTGTATAACACGCGATATCTCCACCATCCATAATCAAAATAGCATTTTCGTCCATAAATTCGAATACATCATTAACTAACCTCTCTGGAAGAATGGGAATCTTATCTCTAGTTGCTTTTTTGAGATATTTTTCTTTAAATAATTGTCTTCTTCCAATTAGATCTTCTAACCAATCTCTTGTTTCAATTTTATTAATCTTCTTTACTTCCCCAAGAATTTGCCTTAAAAATATTTTACAATCACCAACAATACCTAGTGTTAAGGTCTTATCACGACCAATTATACTTGGATCAATATCAACTTGAATTAACTTCTGTGAGTCTTTCCAAAATGGTTCTTGACCGAATCCCAGGGTATATGAAAATTTACAGCCAAGAGCTAGTATCACATCAGCATTAAGAGAAACATCCTTACCGAAACCACCTACAGTCGTTCCAACTAAACATTTTGATTGATTTGAAATTGTACCGATTCCCATAACAGACGTTATTACAGGTATTTGTAAATACTCAGCAAATTCCTGTAATTCATTCCATGCTTCTGCTCGATTAACACCCCCCCCAGATAATATTAGTGGTTTTTCAGCTTCCAATAAAAATTCTAGAGATTTTTTGGTTAATTCATTATTGATAGCAGGTTTCCCTAAAGACCTATAACTTTCTTTAGATCCTATTTGAATTTTATCTTCTTCAATTTCAGAAGTAAAAGCATCTTCAAAAATCTCTAGCAATACCGGTCTTGGACGCCCACCTGTAGCTTCCCTAAATACTTTATGAACTGAATCTGGAATTTTTTCTATCTCTCTTACACTCTTTTGATATTTTGTTATTGGTTTGAACAAAGTTATTTGGTCAAGATTACCTTGCAAAGTGAATGAATCTTCATATCTGATCTGTACTTGAGGTACTATAGTGATAACAGGTATATTATCACTCCATGCTGCTCCTACACCAGGAACTAAATTAGTTGCTCCAGGGCCAACTGTTCCAAAACAAACCCCAGGGCTATTAGTTACTCTTGCCCATGCATCTGCTGCATGAGCTGCTGCTTGTTCATGTCGAAACATTATAGTATTGATTCCTTGTTCTCTACCCCAGCGATAAATAGCATCATACATCGTTAAAAATTGCCCACCTGGTATACCAAACATGTATTTAACATTTTCTTGAAGAAGACATTTTACTAGAACATCTCCTCCATTTATCAATTTTTTTTCTTCTGCCAAATTTATCACTAATCTAAATGATTTTCTTAATAATTGATATTATCATTGATTTTATAATTTAAATAATTATATCATTTAAGGAATTTTAATATTTAAAATTCTCAAGAGAATTTATAAAGAATCCCAATGAATCGGGGATCACTTGAATTTGATTACCTTTTAAATTTAATTTTTCAAGGGAATTAAGTGCCTCTATTATTTGAGGGATTTCATGAAAATTATTGTAGCTTAAATCTAACTCTTTTAATAATTTTAAGCTTCCTATTGATTCTGGAATTTTTTGAAGCCTATTCTGTGCTAAAGTTAACTTTTTGAGGTATGTTAAATTGCCAATTGATTCAGGAATTTCAAAAAAATCTTCATCACTAATATTATATTTATTGAGTGAATTGAAATATACATCTAAATACTTGAATTTATAAAGAGAATTGACGATATCAGAATTTTCCTTTACCCATTTCCAATTATAATAGTTAAAATCTAAAATTTCAACACGCTTATTTCTTATAACGAGCCATGGTTCTCCATTTTTAACATTACTTAATTTTTCAAAATTTTTATAAAAGTTAGGGTTAACCTCATAAGTTCTTTTATCTTTTGCAAACAAGGCTTCTAGATCTAAAAAAAATTTAGATTCTTGCGAAACAACTCCAATTTTAGCAGCGTACTGTTCATTCCAATTAATTAATTCTTCTTTAATTCGTAAAAATTGAGGATTATCAAATTTTTTTTTGGAATCAAAGAATATTTTTAAAACTAAGGGAGATTTTTCATGTTGAACAACCCATTTTAGAGCAGAAAGACTATCTTCCGGGTAATTGTGAATGATATAATTAGCTACTGAAGCTCTAACTACTGCACTTTCATCTGAAATTAAGTAATTCTCAAGAATTTTAAAAATATTTTCAGTTTGAAAATTTATTTTTTCCAAAATCTTGACACTATCTACTCGAATTTCTGAATCCTCACTCCCTTCAATTAATGAAATTAACATTTTAACAGCATTTTCCTTACTTAAATCTCCCGTTAAAAAGCCTTTCCAAATTTTTTCTGGCGTTAAAGATCCTTTCATTTATCTTTTTAAGAGCACTTTTTCTTAAAGACTGAATATTTATCAAATCTTATTAAGATTAATATTTCTAAAAAACTGAATATTTATCAACTATCGATTAATATATAGAAAAAGCTTTTTATAAATAGTGATCTGTGGATGTGAGTATTATGAATGTTCCAGAGAAAATTATTTGGAAAAAATGTAAGAACTGCGGATATTTACAGCATATGACTCATCTAAGATGTTTAAAATGCAAAAAAACCGAATTTGATAAAATTGAAGCTTCAGGCTCCTGCAAATTATTAACTTATACCATCTTAAAGGCGCCTCCAGCAGAATTTCGAGATAAACCATCTTATGCACTTGGAATTGTAGAATTTGAAAATGGTATAAAACGGCTTGGACAGATCACAACCCTAGATAATTTGAAAACTGGAATGCAATTAAAACCAGTATATAGAAAGATTTGTAATAATCTAAATGGTACCGAAGTATACTCTTACATGTTTAAACCGTTAGAATAACTGATAAAATTTAGAAAAAAAAGAATATTTATTTTATTAAAGCATTGGAATTTTTTATGCTCTTTTCAGCATCTTTAATAATAATATCAATAACATCGGATACTTCTTCTATAGTATTAATAATTCTGTTTTAAATAATATCTAATTTCATCTACATTTTATTATAATATTTTAAAAATATAATAAACTACATTAAAATAATAGGTATCAAATATTTTTATATTCTCCATGAATGAAAAATTAAAAATAAGATTTTCAGGTAGAGGAGGTCAAGGCATCAAATTTTTAGGAAGTGTATTAGTTCGAGTTGCAATGGGTGCTAATTATTATGCAACACTCACAGTTGACTATACACCTTCCGTTAGAGGGGGTCCTATTTTTTGTGATGTTATTCTAGACTCTGCTCCTATCTCATATCCCTTCTGCGATAAAGATGCTGACATTTTTATTGCCATAGATCAAAAAGGATTCGAGCGTGCTTCTGAATGTATATGTGAAAAAACTATATCCTTTATTGATGAGCATACAATTGCTAATGCTGAAGAAATCATCCAAAAAGGTAAAATCCAGCGTGTTCCAATTACTAGACGAGCTGATGAAAATAAAATGCCCAAGAGCGCAAATATTCTTTGTTTAGGATTCCTTTCTCAATATCTTAAAGAGAGTGGAAAAATTGATTTAAAAGAAGATCATTATAACAAAGTTTTAAATAATATGCCAGAACGGTTTAGAGCTATAAATATTCAATCTTATCAACTTGGTCAAGCTCTCTATCGGGAATTTATAGATAAACACCAATAAATTATATTTCTTAAATAGAACCTTGTAAAATTTGACATTTAAATTCTTATTAATGTAGTTTTAGATGAAGAAATCTTTATTTAATGAATTTCTTATACTGTGAAAAAGCAAGTTTAAAAGAGACTCTATTATTTTAAAGCATAAGAGAAAAAAAATAGTCAGTGTATATATATTAAAAGATGATTAAAAAATGTTAAAGTCGAAACGAACACCTATTTTACCACCTCCTGCCCCCGAGAAAAAGTATGATATATTTATAGATTCTGAACAATGTGATGGATGTGAATTATGTTTATCATTCTGTCCAAAAGAGATTATAGCAATAAGTGAAGATAAATTCAATAGTCGCATGCTCCATTATGCAATTGTGGTTAAACCTGAAGAATGTGCAGGTTGCAGACAATGTGAACGGTTATGTCCTACAGTTTCATTATATATTTTGGAAACAGATATTAAGGAGGGTAATAATAGTGAGTAAGGCAAAGTTCCAAGAAAAAAGAATATTAACTACTGGTAACTATGCATGTGCCGAAGGTGCAATTACAGCAGGATGTTTATATTTTGCGGGTTATCCTATCACACCTTCTTCAGAAATTGCTGCTTACATGTCAAGACGTCTTCCTGAAGTTAATGGAACTTTTCTTCAAATGGAAGATGAACTAGCTTCAATCACAAGCTGTTTTGGGGCTTCTTATGCTGGAAAGAAAGCTATGACTGCAACTTCAGGACCAGGTCTTTCGCTTATGGCCGAAAGTATAGGTTTGGGCGTTATGTTAGAAGCCCCAACAGTTATCGTCACAATAATGAGAGGAGGTCCTAGTACAGGACAACCTACGAATGCATCTCAATCTGATGTATATCAAACGAGATATGCTTCTCATGGAGATTATGAAATAATTGTATTAGCACCTTCTACAGTTCAAGAAATGTACGATTTAACCATTCACGCATTTAATTTATCTGAGAAATATCGTATACCCGTAATTGTCGCTTCAGATGGAATTTTGGGACAAATGATGGAAGTTGTTAATATACATTCAAATATTGAATTGTTAGAGCGTAAAAAGCCTCAAGTTCCACCTGATAAATATAAACCTTTTGAAGCTTTTGACGATGATCTTGTACCTGGAATGGCAATAGCAGGAACTGATTATTCTTTTTATGTTACAGGTTTAACTCATGATATAGAGGGTAATCCAGAAATGACTCCAGAAGCGGCAGAAGTTCTTATTAAACGACTTTGTGAAAAAATTAGGAAGGCAAGACCCGAAATTAATGATTGGGAGGAAAAGCATTTAGATGATGCCGATATTGTTATCTTAGCCTATGGAATTAATGCAAGAGGGGTACCAGAAGTCGTTGAGCAAGCACGCGAAAAAGGATATAAGGTGGGACTTGTAAGATTAAAAACTTTATGGCCCTTCCCCGATGAATTAATGGAAAGAATAGGGAAAATGGGAGCTTCAAAAGTTATCGTCTGTGAAATGAATAATGGAATGATCATTAGAGAAGTTCAGAGATTTAGGCACTTATTTAATGTTTCTGGTATTACCATTCCTACCACCATACCGTTTAGTCCTAAATTTATTTATGAAAAATTGATGAAGGAGGTTTAATATATGAATCCATCAGATCAAATATCAATCCCCCCTGAAGCACTTGGTCATCCCTTAATTGATATGTTAAATTTACATCGATTTATTTTTTGTCCAGGCTGTTTAATTGGCACTGTTATTACATCAATTACAAGTTGTTTAAAAGAAAGAGGGCTCACCTCTAAAGATTATGCTATTGTATCTGGCATAGGATGTACTGGTCGATCTAGTGGTTGTTTTAAAGCACCTGCTTTCCATACTACGCATGGGAGAGCTATACCTTTTGCGACGGGTATAAAATTAGCAAATCCTAAATTAAAAGTTATAGTTCTATCAGGAGATGGAGACCTTTTTGCTATTGGAGGGAATCATTTTATCCACGCTGCTAGAAGAAATGTAGAATTAACTGTTCTTTGTATAAATAACAATATATATGGCATGACTGGAGGACAAGTAGCACCTACAAGTCAGATTGGTGACATTACTTCAACAACACCATATGGAAATGTGGAACCTCCCTTCAATTTAGTAAGTTTAGCAGCCGCGTCAGGAGCAACATATGTTGCTAGATGGCCGGGATACGACACTCTCAGATTAAAAAAAAGTATTTTTAAATGCATAGACAATCAAGGATTTAGTTTTATAGAAGTTCTTGCTCCTTGCTTTGTCCAATATGGGTCTAAAAATAAATTAGGCGATGCTATCGAAATGCTAGATTGGTTAAAAAAGCAAATTAGGATTAAGCTTGATTGGCCCCCTCATCAAGCAACTTTTGATTTCAAGAGAGGGATTATTATATGTGGAGAATTTGTTGAAGAAGAACGGGAAGGATTTAGCGAAAAAATCGAGCAAGTGCGAATTAAAGCACAAAATAAGAAAATTATAAGAACAATTAAAGATAGTGAGCCAACAGATGACTGAAAGTGATAATGAACCTCAAATCGAATCTAATATTGGAGTTTTCCTATGTAAATGCGGAAAAAATATTGGTGGAACAGTTGATATTGATCAATTAGCTAAAGAAATTGAAGAAGATCCAAGAGTTAAACTAGTTCAAGTTAATAGATATACTTGTTCTGATCCTGGGCAAGTCGAAATCGAAACAGCAATTAACGAGCAAGGAATTGAGAAAATAGTTGTAGCAGCATGTTCTCCGAGACTGCATGGTCCAACATGGAAAAAGCTTTTAAGACGAGTTGGAATAAATCCTTCACTAGTAGAAGTGGCTAATATCAGAGAACAATGTAGTTGGGTACATCTTTCGGAGAAAGAAGAAGCTACTCAAAAAGCTAAAGAAATGCTTGAAATGGCAATCGCTAAAGCTGAATTATTAGAAGCAATTGATGATATCGTTGTTCCCATTACACAAAGAGTCTTAATCATTGGAGGAGGAGTAGCAGGAATTCAAGCTGCATTAGATTTAGCTGATGATTATGAAGTAATTCTTGTTGAAAAAGCACCTACTATTGGAGGTAGGATGGCTCTCATAGATAAAACGTTTCCAACAATGGATTGTTCAATCTGCATTTTAGGTCCAAAAATGGCTGATGTAGGTAATCATGAAAATATTAATTTAATTTCCTGTGCTGAAGTTACCCATATATCTGGATATATTGGTAATTTTGAGGTTACTATTAAAAAATATCCACGCTATGTAGATGAAAACCTCTGTACTGCATGCGGAGATTGCGTCCCAATTTGCCCTGAAAACGTTGTTGATGAGTACTCTGGTAACTTAGGTTGGAGAAAAGCAATATATATCCCATATCCACAAGCAGTACCAGCTTGTTATATAATTGATGAAAAGAGCTGTTTAGGACTCTCTCCTCTAGTCTGTGGAAAATGTGTTCCTGAATGTGAAAAAGAAGCCATAAATTATGAGGATTCTGAAAAATTTTTTAATTATAAAGTTGGAGCCATTATTATCGCAGTTGGTTTTGAACTTTTTGATGCCTCTAAGCTCCCAGAATATGGATGGGGTAATTATTCTAATGTTATAACAACCTTTGAATTTGAAAGGTTAATTAATGCTGCAGGACCGACAAATGGAGAATTAGTGCGTCCCAGTGATCTTAAAAAGCCAAAAAGAGTTGCTTTTATTAATTGTGTAGGCTCGCGTGATAAGAGATTTAATCCATACTGTTCTAATTTCTGTTGTATGGAAAGTATAAAGGATAGCCTTTTAATTAAAGAACATTGGCCTGATGTTGAGGTTACAATATTCTT
>JBHLMQ010000032.1:0-3811 GCA_048938005.1 Promethearchaeota archaeon
TCATTCCAATAATGCTAGTTGTAGGTTTTTTTAATATTGAGGAATCAGGTAGTTCAACAACGGCATCATTACCAATACTTCCACGAGATCAAGCAAAAGCTAAATTTTTTTTGATGTTGTCAATTCAAGGATTATCTTTGATTCTAACATCGATAATTCTTACATTCTTAATAAATTCCTTTATGGTAATAGTACTGCTACTAATAACACTACCGATTGCGTGGACATTCTTGCTACTTATGTTTGAACTGAAAATTAAATTCTTTGGACAAATGAAATATAAGTACGTTATTGAGGAAGTGGATAAGAGAAATAAGCCTTTAAAATGGGTAATAATGCTCTTATCTGAATTCGGGCTTTACTTTGTAATTGTGATAACTGGAGGTACTTTATTCTTATCTTTTGGCATCACTATAGCATTAATAGTTTTAGGAGTAATTGGACTTCTAGGATTATCAATAATGGTTTTTAGTTTTGTCAGGATGTTTCCAAAAGAAAAAAAAATGTCAATCTATCAAACTGGTGGCCTCTTAAGAAATATACCAGTTCTAGGAGCTATTGTTCTAACTATTTTATATTTCATTTTTCAGTGGTTATCTGTATTTACCGAATCTTTAGTTTTTCTTCCATTTAGCAGTTTTATAACATTAAATAATTATACTGTATTATTATTCATCGATTTCTTTTTCCAATTTGGGTTTTTAGCTGTTTTATGGTTTTTGATAGTCCCAAAAGGTATGAAACTTCCTGAAATGAGTGATAATTTTAAGGATTATACTAAAAAGATTCACTTAAGCACATATAAACCATTATTAAGGAATATCCTACTTGGAGTTGGCTCATTTATAATATTTGGAGTAGTGGTGCTTATTGGAGCTATAACTTTAGGGAATTATATTTTTGACCCATCGATATTATTTGGCAACCCTAATCCTGATAGATTTGGATTGGCGGGGCTTGGATGGTTCTTATTTGTATTTATGCTTATTCCTGGAGTTTGGGAAGAAACTGCTTATCGTGGTGTAGCAATTCCAATGCTACTAAAAAAACATAGCTTAAGGACATCTCTTATTATTAGCAGTGTTATTTTTGGATTTGCCCATACTTTTAATCTCATTACTTATACTCTTATTGGGATTGATCTTTTTATTGCTCTAATTTTAGTTTCTTTTCAAGTTATATATGCAACCTTATTAGGATTTGCTTTTGGTTATATGTATATCAAAACGAAAAGTCTCCTCCCAAGCATAATCTTACATTACTTAATAGATTCTGTTGGGCAAATCTTTATTTATACCTACTTTTCTAATATTGTTCTAGCAGGTATATTTTCAATTTGCTTTTTAGGGTTAATACCTGCTGTTCTCATCATTTTATTTGTAAAATTAGCCGTAAAAAACGATAGAATCCCGAATTTTTTCGAAAATTAAATAATTCATTTTTTTGACTCGTTTATTAAGTATCCGATACATACTTTTAATGCATTTTCTAATGACCCTTGCTTAATCTTATCGAATGTATCTCTGGGTGTATGCCAATATGCTGATATTTCTAAAAAGTCACCTGATGTTATAGTACATGCTTTAATATCTGATTTAGAAAAAGCTGTTGCATCTGTACCTCCTGATGTTATACCAATAAGTCTTTCTAACATGCTATCACCCCCCATGCGCGAGATTTTTGCTTTAATATCTACTAATTCTACTGCTTTATAGACCTTTTTAACTAATTCTTCAGAATGACGGGTCCTTGTTGTGGGTTCGAAATTTAAAATAATAATTTTATCTATATTTTGAATTATTTCTATATTAATACATTCAGTGTTGTGTTCTTTTAAATCATCTAAATGAGCAGAAACGTAGCGGTAAGCCCCTCTTAAAAAGGCTTCTTCGCACCCAAAAGAAATTAGTCTTATTTCTGTGTTTTTAGGGATGATATCTTTATTATTTTTTAAGTAGCGACCAAGCCCTAATACAACAGCAACAGCGCTCAGATTATCGACAGCACCAGGAACTTTATTTGCTCTTTCTCCGGGGCTGGTGAAAAAAAGTAGAGTAATTAAGGGTATGCCTCCTATTATTAAAAACCATATAGCAATATTGAAAAAAGTCTCATAGATTACTGGAAATCCTATAATAAATGCCAATATTGTCAGAAATAGAAAGATAATTGAAATAAAAAGCCAGAGAAGTAAGATTCCTAACCCTAGAAGTGCTATTATGCCATATGCGCCTTTTAAATATGTTAAAAGATTAAATTGATATTGACTATCTGTGTGACCTGAAAAAATTATAATATTCTTCGTTTCTTTTTCTGCTTTAAATTTACCTATTACATTTTGCGATGATTTTTCTTTAAATAATGGATCAATAAACTCTTTATAACTGAAAAATTCATACCATTCAAAAAGAAAAGCTAAGAGATTTAAACCAAATACTATAATTGCCAAAATTAAAGCCCAAAAAGTAGCTAAAAATATTTGTACCAGAAAAAAGCAGCTAAACGACAAAATTACTAAGAAAACATCAATTCTAATCCAACCTAATGCAGCTCTTGGATGACATGTGAAAGGTTCCATGCTTACTTCATCACAAGTCTTTTCAAGTTCTTTTTTAATAATTTCAGCACCCTTGGCCTCTTGAGGACTACATGGCATTCGAGGACCACATTCATCAATTATTTGTTGTATGATATTGTACATATACTCAGAATCTTCTTTCGAGATTTCAATTTTCATGAGGATTTCCTCAATCTCAATTTAATTACAATGTGTCATATGGGAAATAATTGTTAAAAAATTTATAATTATAAAAATTATCTAAAAGAAGTATTTAATTCCTTTAATACGTTTGTTCATAGTGAAATGACTTACAAATCTGTTCAGTATGTTTGTCAGAAATGTGGATATAATATGATTTCTTATTTTCCGAAATTTTGTCCATTTTGCGGAGCTTCAAATGAAAACTTCATTACTGCAGAGGAATGTTCACAAAACTATAGTATAGTCGAAACTATTGTAAATAATAAGGTAACTCGTTTAAATTCTTTTCCAAATCTGGGACTTGAACATACTGCATATTGCCTTAAAATTGATAATAAAAAAATTTGGATTGATTGCCCTTCTACGTTTTCAAAAGATTTAGAACCAATGGATAAAATATTGTTTACACACCATCATTTTCTTGGAGCGTCTAATCTTTATAGAGGATATTATACTGCATTTGTTTGGATTCATAAAAATGATTCAGAACATTTACTTGCAAAAATGCATCCCTTTGATAAAAAGTTCAATCAAAATTTTAAAATCTCTGGAATAGAAGCATTTCATATTGATGGACATACACCTGGATTTACTTTTTATATTTTTGAGAATAGTATTTTTATTTGTGATTATTTAATACTATCTGATCAGAATTTTATCTTAAATCCTTACGGCCCAAAGCAATCAACTATAGAAGGAGCAAAAAAGTTAAGAGAAATAATTGAAAAAAGAGAAATAAATACTGTCTGCGGCTTTGACTACGTGATGGATTATCAGAAATGGAAAGAAGGATTTTTTAAACTCATTAAAGAATAATTCTATCATTTAGTTTCAAATTAATTATTGTTTGGATACGTTTTTTGAATTTCAAAGTTTTCGTTAAAATTTTTATGTTGAAATTATGTATTTATTAATAGTGAAAATATAAAATAGTCAATTTGTATGATGGCTGAAACATTTAAGGTGCTTGAGATAGTATGCCCTACATGTGGAAAAATGAAAAATATTAATATTCCTGAAGCTGTATTTTCTCAAAAAAAATTTGGTACC
>JBHLMQ010000032.1:3911-35224 GCA_048938005.1 Promethearchaeota archaeon
TAGTATGCCCTACATGTGGAAAAATGAAAAATATTAATATTCCTGAAGCTGTATTTTCTCAAAAAAAATTTGGTACCGTTAAAATTCAAATACCAATAAATGCTGTATGTCCTGAGCACCAATTTATTGTTTTCGTGGATACTAAAGGAAAAATAAGGGGATATGAGAAAATAGATCTTCAAATGGCTACTATTTCACCTGAGGCTGAAAGGGAAGTTCCAGGAAGAATAAATCTCAGAAACTTAATTCAAACTTTTGGAGTATATGGAATTTTTAATTTAATACATGCAAAGATATTTAATTATCCTGCTTACATTTTAAAAGATGACAACTTCAAATATAATGAGGATTTATTAAATAGAATTGGAGATAATATATTACCAGAGGGATATAAAGGAAGTAAATCGATCTATTTACTTGAAGAAACAGATATTAATAAAATTAAAGTTAAGGATAAAAATGCATTTATAATGGATACACACCAACATATTTTTCAAACACCGTGGACAACTAAACTTAAATTTGAAGAAGAAATCGTTAAACGCGCTTTAGAAATCATTGATGAAAAAGAACAACTCAAACTTTTACAACAAGATATTGCTAATCTTACAAGGGAGGTTAGTTATGCAATCTCAATTCTTCATGATGTTGACGGAATTTATGAAGATGAATTAATTGAAAAAATATCAAAAGCTCTAAGTTTAAAAAAAATTAGCAATTATCGCTTGAATTTGATTAAAGAGTTTATAAGGCGTCATATTTCAAAAAAAGTTGCTTTAAAAATCAAGAATAGAGTTGCAGAATTCTTGAAAATTATTTAATTATTTTTTATTAGCTCTAACTATTTGTTTTTATAGAAAAAATAAAATAGAGATCATTAATTTATTTAAAAAGCAATTTTAAATTATATTCAAAATATTAAAAAGGGAATAAAAAATGGTTGTAGTAGGTGACTGGGGGTTTCAGAACCGCTTTAATAGGATTATAAAGCCAAAGAGTGGGCGGTGTGTTATGTTAGCAATTGACCATGGATATTTTGGAAACGTTCCTGGTCAACTGAAATGCTTTACAGATATGAAACCATTATTTGAATATGCTGATGCTCTTATGTTGACAAGAGGGATGCTTAGAAATTGTGTACCTTCTGAAATTGATGTACCTATTGTCTTAAGAGTATCCGCGGGAGCATCAATGTTAAAGGAACTCTCTAATGAAGAAATAAATGTTGCTATTGATGATGCGATAAGATTAAATGTCTCGGCTATTACTTGCTCTATTTTTGTAGGAGGAGAATATGAGAAACAAACTTTAATGAATCTTTCAAAATTAGTAAATTGGGGTCAAGAATATGGCATTCCTACATTAGCAGTCACTGCCGTAGGAAGAGAAATGGTGAGAGATGCACGATATCTTGGAATGGCAAGTAGAATGGCTGCAGAAATGGGTGCTACTTTTGTAAAGACATACTATTGTGAGAACTTTGAGGAAGTCACAAGCATTTGTCCAGCTCCAATTGTAATTGCTGGAGGAAAAAAAATTGAAGAAAGAGATGCATTGAAGATGTCAAAGAATGCAGTTGATAAAGGTGCAAGGGGAGTAGATATGGGGCGCAATATTTTTCAAAGCGATTCTCCTATTGGAATGATTAAAGCAGTTCGGGCTATTGTTCACGAAAATGCTTCAGTAGATGAAGCTTATGAAATTTATAATCAAGGCCCTAAGGGTTTATAATTTTATTTTTATTTTCTTTTTTTTTTTTGCATTTATATTTAATTTTAATATTGAACCTGCTATTATCGAGAGTTCTACATTTATATATTAGGAAATATATGCATGCAAAATAATTTTAAAAAAAAAATTAAAAAAAGTGTTGAAAAAAAATGGCTGAGGAAATTCTAAAATTCACAAAATTGACTTTTATAATCCATTTTGTAATTTCACTTATTTTTACAATATTATTTTTTCTTCCGGATATCACTGTTCCGTTGTTTGGAATACCTTTTAATATATACACCCAGGCTATGTGTTTGACTATTGCCTCTCTTTTTGCAGGATTTATGGTGAGTTCTTTTTGCAGTGTATTCGCAAAAGAATGGAAACAAGTTAAAATTGTGGTAATTTTTGAAGTTGTATGGTTAGTTGCCAATTTGATAACAATGATTATTAGTTTCATTGTTTTGGATGTATTAATGGCTACATTAACACTTATAATTACGATTGTTTTGCTAGTGCTTTTTATACTAACATTACTACAACAAGAAGATAAAATGAAAGCATTATTTTAGCGAAAAATTGAAAAACTCTAAAATCTAATTATTTTTTTTTTATTCACACCTAATAATTTTTAGAGACTATGGAATATTAGAAACTTAACTTTTATTAAAGTCATCTTATTAAAGTTTCATTTATTTTTTATTGCAATTGGGTTAATTTATCAATATTATTTAATTCCATGTCTCTTCCAAAAATAGATAATCTTGAAATCAGAGATGTAACAGAAAATATTTTACTAATCCATCAAAAAAGAACACCCTTCTTATTTTCTTGCTGTGATGGCCTTCTAGTTTTACCTAAAGAAGGTAGGAATAAATTTACAATAGCACTTGATTTAAACATTGAGCCTAAATATATTAAAGCTATAAATAATATATACGGACCAGTCTCAAATTATGTATGTACTCACGCACATGTAGATCACACTTGCCATGTATATGCTTGGGAAAAGAGTGGAGCTATTATTCACGCTCCAAATCCTGAAGCAAGTTATTTACTAGATCTTCACAATTTTTACAGAGGTTTTGGCTTTGATGAAGCGATGGATTATTCGTCGGTTGAAAAATTTGGAGAATTAAATGGATTTCATGAGTGTAAAGATGTAAATCCATTTAAACCAGGAGATTCTTTAAAATTTGAAGACTTCAATATAAAGACTATTTCATTACCCGGACATTCAAAAGCACATATTGGCTTTTTATTGCCTACTGAAAAAATATTACATATCAGTTGCTTAGGATTCGATAAACCAAAACCAGAAATAGACGGTTTTGGTCCTTGGTATGGATTTAAACAAGCCTCAATTGAACAATATATTGAAGATATTAATCGTGCAGAAGCTATTTTTTTGAATGATGCTAAATTCTTAACTACAAGTCATTCCTATATTGTTAAAAACCCAGATACATATCCGTTTGAATATATGAGAACTAAGATTGATAATAACCAAAACCAAGTTGATCGAGCTTTAAAAGCATCAGATTCTTTGAAAAAATCTGAAGATGATGCAGTCAAGCAATTACTTAAAATGGATATTTTTTTCCCAAAAAAGAAATTAAAAGGTTTTTTACTCGAAATATATACATTGTGGGAATCTTGGATAATTCGGAAGCATATCCAGAGAAGTAAATATATCAGAAAGTAGAATTTATAATCAATTTTCTTCTGGTTCCAATATAACTTTGATAGATTCACCGGCTTCACATACTACTTTAAAAGCTTCACCAGCTTTGCTGAGTGGGAATCTATGAGTAATTAAATCTACAACATTGATTCTCTTAGAAAGGATCCAATTATATGCTTCATCAAGATCTTCAGGAGCGGCTCCATAAGAAGTCATAATAGTAATCTCGTTTCTCCAATACTTATTTATAGGAACATTAAGGTAAACCCATGGTTCTGGAACCGCAAAAAAAATGATTTTACTTCCGGGGGACGCACATTCTAAAGCTTGGTTTGCTGCTGATATGGCTCCAGTACATACTATAACAATATCAGCTAATCTGTATTTGTTGATCTTCTTTATTTCTTCTGGTAAATCTTCATTCGCATGAAAAATGGCATCAGCTCCAAATTCTTTGGCTTTTTGTAGACGGAATTCATTAATGTCAGTTGCTATGACTTTTTTCGCTCCACGAAGTTTTGCTAATTGAATATGTAATAACCCAGACGCCCCACATCCTAAAATTAATACAGTAAATCCCTTTTTAACATTTGCTAATCTTTGAGCACGACAGACACACCCTAATGGCTCTATGAAAACTGCTTCTTCATAAGATACATTTTTATCTAAAACATACACTCCTTTCTTTTCTATATTGATTTGTGGGACTCTCACATATTCAGCAAAACCTCCAGGATCAAAATTAGTATTATGAAGTAGATTACATGCAGTATGATGCCCTTGCTTACAATAATGACATTCAAAACACGGAACATGGTGTGATACAAATACACGATCTCCAATTTTAAGATGCTTGATAGTTTCACTTTTCTCTACTATATCTCCTGCGATTTCATGACCCAAAATTAAAGAATTAACTCCTAATTTTTTCATTTTTGCTTTTCTATAATATTCTAAAATGTCAGATCCACAAATTCCAGATTTTTTTACCTTAACCAAGAACTCTCCTGGACCAATTATTGGTTTAAGCATCTCATCTTCTCTTATATCGTTATTACTATAATACCTTGCAACTTTCATGATTCATTCATTAAAAAGCAATTATAGATATATAATTTATGTGTGATTATTTATAATTTTTGAATTCAATTCTTTTTATTGATAGAGGCATCGATCTAAGTGAAAAACAATTCATTTCAATGTTAAAAAATG
The DNA here is from genome assembly GCA_048938005.1 of Promethearchaeota archaeon. GTDB lineage: Archaea > Asgardarchaeota > Lokiarchaeia > Sigyniarchaeales > SOKP01 > Loki-b32. The sequence goes on from JBHLMQ010000032.1 coordinate 8,521, forward strand.
AAATAAAAAAAGTAAAAATAATAATAAGAAGTTAATTATTTCGCTTTTCTCCGTCGTAATAGTTTAAAGGCAATATCCGTCCCCATTCCTTGCTTATAAGCTAGTTCAATCCAAAGCATTCCCAAAGGTTCAATAAGTCTAGCATTTGTGAGTGGTCCAGCATCAATAACATCAAAACCGAGATCGAGTCCTAATTGCTTCAATTTTGATTTTGCGTCTAAATCATCTCCACAAATAAATAAACTTGCTTGTACGGAGCCAAATTGTAATTTATTTAAACTTTCTACTCCAACAGTATGAACTGCTTTTATCACTTTAGCCCCTTCTGCCCATTTTGCGATTTTTTCTGCTGCGGATGGAATTATTTCTATTAAAGGCCCTCCCAAATGGGGCGCAGCAGTAGTAGTAGAATCTACAATAATCTTACCATCTAAATTTCCTGCCATTTTGATTGATTCTTTTGCTGTTGACCATGGAACTGCTAGAATGGCAACATCACTAAATTGTGCTGCTTCTTCATATGTTCCACCATTTGCATTAGATCCAATTGAAATTGCTAACTTTTTTGCTTTCTGAGGATCCCGAGAGCCAAACATAATCACATGACCCTTTTCTGCCCAAATTTTTCCTAGAGCAGTTCCTAATCTTCCAGTGCCAATTATTCCAAGCTTCAATTTTTTTCTGAACTCCTTTTTTTTTAATTGAAAATAAATCAGTTGACTATTTATATCTTGAGTTGTCTTTTAGTTATATTAAAAATTAAGAAAATTCTTCAACTATTATATTAAGTATCTGCACAGCTCTTGAGAGATTGAAAATTCCACAAACACATGGTTTTTTTAATTTCTTTGCTGCGTTTTCTACCGAGATTTTTCCATCTTTAATCAATTGCACATAATACTCGACAGATTGTGGTGAGATACAATGATGTCCACACATAGTTGTAATTTCTAAAAACTTTTCAGAAGGTAATAACTCTTTTTTCCCAAATATACCTAAAGAAAGATGGATAGTATGTAAGTCTAAACCAACCTTGGTTGTTATATTTTGAATTTCAGTAATTAATCCACTTACAACAATTGAAATCCCAAAATCTTCCTTTTTAAGAGTTTTTATAACTTTTTCCACAATTTTAATATCTGAATAGGTTGCTGTGATAATAGGAGAAATTTTCCAAGCAGCTTCTGGCATTATATTTATAGGGTTATGTTGCTTTAAAATTTCACCAATCTTTATTAAATTTTTACGTGAATCCTGATGTTTATCATTTATACCTGCTGCAAACATAGCTAGCACTACATAATCTCCCCTTAAGTTTTTAACATTTCCTCTCCTATGCAACGAATGAGTCAATTTCTTACTTACCTCTTTTTTACGGTTTTCCTAATCCAATGTTAATTTTAGCATTTGGTCTTGTTTCAAAACTCTGTTTCGATAATACATTAATGAGAGGTTCAATATTGTTTTCTATTACTCTTGAAATTATACCAACAGAAAAAACCGTGTCAATTTCTTCTTCTACCTCTCTAATTATTTGTAATACTTGATTCAATTTTTCCTTAGAAATCTTAAATTCAATGATCGCAGAGAGAACAAATTCATCTTTAATTTCTTCTTTTATATGCCCTTTATCATCGATAATAATCGCTGTTACTGGGCTTTTTTTTTCATATTCTACACCAATTTTTGAAAGCTTTGTAGTGAATAGTTCAATATTTCTAAGATGTGACCCTACACCAGGGCGTCCTATTTCAATTGAAATTCCAATTTCATCAATCTCAAAACGATTTGTTACATCATTAGTTTTCATTTCTTCAGTGCCTCTTCCAGGAATTCCTGTAATTTTATGTGTAGCAATTACATTACTGAAAGGGCTCCGAATTATTCTTGGCCATTTTAATCTGCTAGATTTAATTGCCTGAACCGGACATTCGGCGTATCGATAACAAACAGCACATTCAACACACTGATCCTTATTAATAAATGCTTTTTTTTCTACTAAAAAAATTGCCTGAACTGGACAAATGACAATACATTGTCCACATCCATTACATATTTCTGTTTTTATATCCATATTAAATTTGCCCAGATTTAATATTATCTATGTCTTTAGGTAATGATTTAATAATTGGAATAAGGATACTAGTACAAATTAAAGCCATAATTGATAAGATAAGGTAACCCGGACTATAAAGATTGTTGAAAACTACAAAGAATTGCCCTAGTAGTAGTAAACTTATACTCCTGCCAAATGTGTAGGCTAGATAATTAAGACTATAAATTGTTGATCTGATTTGTGGAGGATTAATTCCGAGAGTTGCTTGAGTTAGAGGATCAATACCTCCAAATAGAAAAGCACCTAATAAAGCAAAAATAATGAATATAATTAGAATTGGTAATTCATTTGATATAAAGAATAAAGAATAGGCTATAATATAGAGGATTGATCCACTTACTAGACATATCAATACAACTTTCATTCTTCCATTTTTATCAGTTTCGTATTTTTTATCTCCAAGTTTCCCGAATATGGGCCCTGCTGGAATCTGTGATCCAAAAATTGTTATTAAAATTACTGTTGCAATAGTAGAGCTAATCCATGGATAATCATTTTTAAGCATTGAAATAAAGAAAGAGGATATTGCACCGATAGATATAAACATAGCAAAATTCAAAAGTAATATCCATAAAGTTGATTTAATTTTCCAAATTTGCCTAAGATCATCAAATTTAATCTTATATCCTACTCCAAGAGTATCTTCATCAATAACTTTATAAATGTCATCTTTGCCTCCTCTTAATGGTTCCTCGATTGAAAATAGTGATCCTGTACAAAGAAATCCAGTCATAGAAATGATTAAGAGTGGTATTTGCCATGAATAATAGTCAATTAAGAATCCTGAAAGAATTTGTCCAAGACCATTACCTAAAACATATATGGCACTTAAAGTTCCAAAGCGCTTGCCCCGATTTTTGGACTCAACCAAATCAACTGTTAATGAGAAGATTAAGGGTAAGGCTGCTCCAAAACCTATTGCTGTTATCAATTGAAATACTAATAAGGAAAGAAAATTAGTTGAGAAAATTGTTAAATACGTAAATATTGACCATTCGAGAGTTGAAATGATTAGCAAAATTCTTCGTGAGAATTTATCTCCTAATATTGCCCAAATAAGAGAACTTACAGCACCAACCATTAAAAATATTGAATTAATAAACGTCACTTGATTTTCATCAAAACCCAAAGCTGAAGAGATTTCTTCTGCCATTGGAGTTATAATGCTAAAAAGAGCAGATGAAAAAAGTGTTAATAATATCAATACTTGGGTAGATTTCAATTTCTTCATAATGTATCGATTTCTTAAAATTATAATTTATAACTTAAATTATGTCTTTTTTCTATTTAATAATTTAAATAATGGATGGTGTTAATCCAATTTCCTAAATTTAAAGATAAAAATATTTATCTCATCCAAATAAAAATGAATAAAAAAGAGTTTTATTAATTCTTATTATTTAATTTGCTTCTAATAAGCATTTTAAAGCTATCGTCGTCGAGATCTTTATACATTTTCAATTCTTTTTTTAAGAAATCATGCAAAGCGATTCTTATCGCCTCGCTCCTAGAAGGATAGACTCCCATATCATTTAAAATTTGAATCGCTTGTAAATATTTTTCAGGTAAATTTATTGTAATAATCTTCATTTTAGACAACCCTTTTGAGAAAAAATTTAAAAATCCACTATTTGCTAAATTCTATACTTTATATATTTCGTCGGATGTTTTATAAATTGATTATATTAATCCTTTAATGGTATTAATCTCTTAATTGCTGACGAATATAATTCTATCAATAACCTAATAAATACAATAATAATATTAATGCAATAACATACTTTTTTTTGAAACAAATTTATAAAAAAGATTGATGTATTACCCAGGTTTTGAAAATGATTTTACATGCAATACTAATGAGAACGCCGATTTATACAACTCTGCATGACCTACTTCTTTAATGTCCCGCAAATAATTTATTGTGTAATTCTCTTCCCGTTTTAAATATGTTTTATTTCTCGTTTTATGATCCTTGTCCAAGAATACATCAATTTTTAAAACTTTTTGATCCAAACGGCTTGGTATCTCTGGCATCATGTTAAATGTGAAAATTAAATCTGGGTCTAATTCACTTGTAGCACCTACAACAAAGAGTAGATTTGGTTCAGCAACGGCTAGGAAACTTTCTAGAGAATGGAATAAATCATCAATTTTTACCGTTAAATTTGAATCTCCATCAACATTAAAAGTACTACAATCACTAATTTTAGGGAGAATAAATTTTTCCTTACCATGAAAGGCAAGACTCATTTCATTAGAGTTCAGGAAGTTTTTAATAATTGGATCATCTTTTTCTATAACAAATTTATCAGTAATTGGTTCATTTTTAATGTAAATAACTAATGATCCTGCTGAAATCAAATTAATCTTTTGATAATAAATCTTGAAAACTGGATTATAGGGCAAAGTAATAACTTCTTTGGTACCGCCTAAACCTATTTGAGCTAAAATATTAGTTGGGACTTGGCTGGTTAGAGTAAATAATAAAAAAGATCTAAAATCACTCAATTCAATAAAGTTAGAAAAGTTTTCAAAGTATTTATAAATAGTATTTACATTTTGCTTTAATTCATCAGACATTTTTATTACTTTTGAGAAAATAGTGTAAGTTAGTTATATCTATGAATTAAAGATTATAATTAAATCTAATTATCTAAATATTTTGAAAGAAATTCTTCTAATGAAGCTTTGACATCTCGAGTAATGTGATGCTCTATTTCACAAGATAGATTTTCGATAATTTCTTCATCTTCCATTTGTAATACTTTTGCGAAAAATTGGTAAAGTAGAGAGTGTATTTCGTTTAATTGTTTAGCAATTCTTTTTCCTTCTTCAGTTAACCTTATGGACTTTCTAGGTTCCCATTTAATTAATCCTTTTTTTTTTAATTTTTCTAACATACCTGACACGGAAGCAGGTTCAACTTGAAGGCTTTCTGCTATCTCTTTATTTGTAACCCAACCACCTTTCTTAGTCCGTGAGATTGAGTAAATTTCATCTAAGTATCTCTGATAGCTTTCTGGAATATCTGAGATCGTAGAAATTTCTTTATAACTTTTTTTCGCCATCGCTGAATTATATAGTTTGAGTAATTTGATATAAAAATTTAATTTTTTTTTCCAAGATTGTTAACAAAAAATATTCTTAAAAGTCTTTCTGATTTAATTTATTTTTACTTTTTTCTTATAGATTTTATATTATAAATGTTCTTAATATGAATATAATTTATTAAAATTTTTAATTTGTTGAATAAATGGTTAAAAAATTTCCTGGTACATTATTTTTGATTGTAGGTAACTCTGGATCTGGAAAAGATTCTATCATTTCGGGATTAGCTAAAAAATATCCTTCAAACTTGATACAAATTTATGTTCCAAAAAGATATATTACGAGATTTCCATCTGAGTTTGAGAAAAATATTTCAATAACTACTCGTGAATTCAGAGAAATGGATAAAAATGGAATGTTTGCATTAAAATGGCATATTTATGAATTAGACTATGGAATTCCTATAGAAATAGAGAATTATCTTAAAAATGGACACCCTGTTATAATAAATGTTAGCCGTACAATAGTAAAGGAAGCAAGAGAAAAATATAAGAATATTAAAGTGATTTTTATTGAGGTTCCATTTGAAATCACTTATAAAAGAATAAAGGATCGAAAAAGAGAAAGTGAAGTTTTGTTAAAAGAAAGAATTGAACGGGCGAGATCACACCAAAAATTTCCTGAAGCTGATTTTATAGTTGATAATTCCGGACATTTGGATGATGCTATTAATCAATGTCTAAACTATCTATTAAAAGTTATAAATGAGAAAGAAAAAGCGAAAATTTAAATAAAATTTTTTTAGAATTAAACATTAAAATTTAATATTAAAAAGTATTTATGGCTCGGTTCGTATAGTGGTTAGTATTGGGGACATTTCTATTTGTTATAGAGACCCTAATGTGAATCCCTAGAGACGGGTTCAATTCCCGTACCGAGCCCTCTTATTATAATCATATTAGATTATTACAAATAATAGAACATATGAAATAACTTTGAATTTAGATAGAGATAAACTGAGAGACCTTCCCGGTTGGGAAAAAATTGCACCAATACCAATATGTATGGGAGGAGATTATCGTGCTTTAACCTTTTGTTGTAAGCCTGGCTACTCTTTAACATTTATTTTCAAATGTAGAAGAGATGAAAAATTAAATGAGTTAGGGCTTAGTCCTGAGGAATTTATCCAAATCAAGGAGGAATTTTCGAAAGAAAATAATTGGGATTCTGAATTCGTTTGTTTCGGATCTCTCTCTTATTGTTGCATGAGAAGAAATGGCTGTTCAAGAAGAGATATTGCGTTATTAGAAAGATATCCAAACATGGATTTAGAGGATATTATGAGAATTTATTTTCAAAAAAAAAAAGAATTATCCAAGAAAATATTAGAATGTATTAAAAACGATGATGCTAAAAAGAAGGTTAAACCATATTTAGACTTATTTTAACAATTGTTTATTAATAAGGTTTTTTATCGACTCTTATATAAAAGTATTTATAGAATATGATAGTATCTATTACTCATGAATTAGATCTTGATGGATTAGGCTCTCAAGCGATAATTAAAAGATATTTTTATCATTTTCTTAAAAAAAATGAGAGTGAAATTATCCTTTATTATGCTCATTACTCTAATTTTATAGAAAAAATAAAAGAAATTCTAACAGTTAATACACTTCCAGATCAACTAATTATTTCAGATATTGGTTTTAATGATGATTTTAAAAAACTCTTTGTACTTTTTAAGCAATATAAAGAGAAATCTCATAAGATCCTCTGGTTTGACCATCATTTAGTAGACAGAGATAATGTAGAAGAATTGAAGAAAATATTTGATTTATATGTAAATGATCCAAATAGATGTAGCGCCGAAATAATCAAAGATTATTACTTACCAGATGATTCTATTGCTAAAAAAATAGCACTATATTCAAGAGATATAGATTTTCATACAAAAAAATACTCCGTTGCATCTAATCTTCAATCTATTATTGCTTACAACAGAGGATATAAATTAAATAAGGTTAAAACAAAAGTTGTTGGTTTAATGTCTAATGGGATTTTTGAAAATGATTGGTACAATGAACAATTATTAAATATAAAAAAATGGGAAAAAAAGCAGTCGGATTTTGCATTAGATCATACAAAATTAATAGAAATTGAGGAAGTCGGAACAATGGCAATTACTTTTGCAAAAATAGGTGGTGGAAAATTAACATCTATTCTTGAAGAAAATTATCCTGCTGCAAAATTATTCATTGGAATTGATGCTAGATATAATGAAATAACTTTACATAGCGAATATATTAATTGTAGAGAATTAGCTAGGTATTTTAAAGGGGGAGGTCACAAAAATAGAGCTGGATTTAAATATGAAAACATTTTTATAAAAGAGAATAAAATAGATCAAATTTTTATTCAAGCATTAAAAGAGAATATTCTAAAATATCGAATTTAAAACAAATATTCCTTATATCGTAAACATTTTGTAAAAAAAAGTAAAACTATTGATATTTGTTTTTGTCGTGTGAAAAATAGGAAATTTTATAAAGCAATATTTTTTTCCTTTAAATAAGATTAAGATGATTCTTGTAAAAGTTATGAGCCATCCTAATAGGGATGATATTTATATTAATGAAATAATAACACCTCACAATGAGATTACACAAAGCGACAAACAAATGGTAAATCGGATTCTTCTTAAAGAAGTCGCTAGAACAGAGGTAGATATATCAAATTAGAACTTAAATTTTTATACAGGATATTAAAATAAAAAAAATAATTATTATTATAGTTTTAACTAATTTTTGTACAAATTAATGGAACTACATAACCTAAAATAAAGGTTGCGAATGCATATCGTGCAAATCTATAAATAACACTATCGATTTTTATTAGATATTCAAACGGTAAGTAAGCAATCATCAAAATTACTATGCCAAGTATTATATTTATCAATTTCTTTTTATTGGTTAGTTGTGAGGGATTATATTTGACATACTCTTGCTCCAATAGATATCCTAAACCAAAACCTAATAGTGCACCTCCAACTTGAGCAAAAGCTCCAGCATCTCTATAAAAAAGGGGAGGTGTAACTAATCCTAAGCCAGCATTGGGAAATAATAAGGTTCCAATCAGAAATAATAAAATTGAAATTATCACTGTAAATATTATTTTGGTTATTAAGTTTAATTTATTGAACTGTCCAGAGAAAAATGGTTCTAAATATATATACAATAATAGAATTCCAATACCTATTAAAAACCCTCCCACCACATCTTGTAAATCATGGACTCCGATTATCATCCTTGAAATAGCAACAAGAAAAACTATAGCAGAGAGAATAATTGGAACAATTGGAACTTGTTTATATTTATATTTGTCCTTAAACTCAGTAGCTAAATATTCATAAGAACAAAAGCTGTTTTGAGTGTGACCTGATGGAAACCCATATTTAGGTTCAATGAATCCATATTCTTCTGTGGGATCAATATTAGTTGATGGTCGTGTATCCTGAAATATCCCTTTAAGTGTTTGATTAAGATATTGGGAAATTAACAAAATCACAACTGCTCTTTTTGCTAAGTTCTTATTATATCCTAAATATAGAATGGCTCCGATTATTATATAAGTAACGGGCTCACCTAAATATGTTATAACTTTAAATATGGCTCTAACAGTAGAGCTTTCCCCATAAAATTTTTCATTGAAGCCTGTGAAATATAAAGTTATTCCAATTATTATTACAGCTAAAGAAGTAGTTCCTAGAATCAATAAAGCTCTATTTGATAAAAATTCCTTTTTTTCAGACATTTTTAAAACCAATATAAAATTAATTAAAATCTTATGTGTTAAAGAAACTAATAAAGATTTGTACAAAATTATTAAAATTGATATAAATTATTCTTAAATAGAGGAAACTTACATTAGTGAGGAAAAATTATACTAAAAAAGATTTATTTAATCAATTTTAATATCTGTTTGTTTCTCATCAATTTTTTTTAGTTTTACTTCCAAAATACCATTAGTATACCTAGCTCTCGCATAATCTGAATTTATTGCTGATGGTAATTCAACCTCTTTATAATAATTCCTCCCTTTGTCCTTAAATTTTGTTGAAATAGTTAATGAATTTGTAGTTGCTTTTAGTTCGATTTCTTCTCTCGTAACTCCGGGCATTTCACAAATAACGATTATCTGATCACCTTCTTCATTAACTTCAGTCATTGGTTCTCTGACTTTTTTAACTTCTGGTTCTCCAGAATATGGTTTTGCTTTAATATTGCCGAAGGAATCTATAGTTGGTTTACCATCTTTACCAATATTTATATTAAATCCATACATGAAGGGAAATCCGAACTTAGATTTATTCTTCATGAATTCTTTGGTAATATCTTCAGGCGAGAGATTTTGAAATTCAGAGGGTAGATTATTCCTGATTTTTTCAAAAATTTCTTTAAATAGACGTCGAAAATCTTTAGATCTTAATAATTTATTTGGATCTATTAAAAATTTATTAGGATCACTAAAAAATTTATTAGGATCATCAAAATATTTAAAAAAATCATAAGGGTCTCCTTTTTCCTCATCTTCATCTTCTTCGTCATCTTTATTTTTTTTAGGCATTTTTGTTTTCATCTAAAATGTTTTTGAATTCTAAGATATCAATTAAATTTAATAAGCCAAATTTTTAATTAATTATTATAGTAGCTAAAAACTAAATAGCTTATATTCTAGAAAAAATTGTTTAGATTAATAAATCTATTCCCATTAAAAACTTAGTTATCAAAAAGTAAAAACTGGAGAGGAAATTAAATGTATTCTGAATTAAGTGATGATGATAAAAATATGTATTTAGATGTGTTGCGAGAGGCCCCAATACTACCCTTTTCTAATTTTGTAAGCCGTGGCGATATTCCTGATAAAGTAGATATCTCACGTCCTCGTGCTTATATAGATAGAGAAGTTTATAGACTCGTGCAACAAACTCATAGGGATAGATCTAGTAGATTAATTCCAATATTAGGATCTGCCGGAACTGGAAAAACTCATGCTTATCACTCATTCAAGGATAAAGAACGTGAAAATAGAAGAAAACTTGAAGGCACTGATGAGTCATTAGAAATTGATGCAAGTAAAATAGCTACTTCTGCTGATTGGACTATTGTTTATGTCCCCAGCCCTCCCGCAAGTATCCGTGTTCTTCTTCATGTTTATACATGTATCATTGAAGAACTTGGTGCAGAATTACTTGATATCGTTTCTGAGAAGTTAATTAAAAAGTGGGGTGGAATAAAGAAGGGACTTTTTCAAAAACCTAAAATTGATGAAGTTATTCAAAAAGGTATTAGAGAATTTCCAGGAGTATTTGCTGATTGTGTAAAAGCATTAGTTACTTATCAACTAGAAAAGAATAAAAAAGCTCTAGCAGAACGTTGGCTTCTAGGGGAGGATTTAGAAGATGAGGAATTAGCCGAATTAGGGATTAATTCAGTCCTCGAAGAAGATGATGTTTGTCTTGCAATGATTAAAATAATAACAGAGAATTTGGATAAGGTCCTTATCCTTTATTTCGATGAACTTGAATCACCTTATAGAATGTTGGGTGAAGCTGCTGAAAGGAAGTTTCTCGAAATTTTAAAAAGATTATATAATGAAGTTAAAGGATTAGTAATCTCAATTGCAGTGTTAAAAGAAATTTGGCCAAGGATCATCGAAATTGCAGATGCTCCATTAAGATCCAGAATGGAGCCTGAACAAGATTTGAAACCGTTTAGCTTAAATGATCTTAAAATCTTTTTCTCAAAATCGATGGAAACGTTTTGGGATGATAATAATTTAAATCCTCCTTTATATCCGCTTTTTCCATTAAATGAGAAATTAATTGAAATGATATATGAGAAAACAAAAGGAAATCCTAGAAATTCTATTAAACTTTGTAGAAGATTCATTGACAAAGTAGTTATGGATGAAATGAGCGTTGATGAATTATTGAAAGTTGGAGCAGAAATTGTTGCAACTGCTAGACCCAAAGCAGAAATTGAAGCAGAAGAAATGATTGATTTCTCCAAACCAAGAGAAGTTATCAAGAAGACAATTGAGGATATTTTAGCAGAGGAAGAATATTCAATTGATGTAAATCCTCAATCTGTTGCTGGTGCCACATTAAAATGCATAAATATGGTAGGAGAAGAAAAGAGAAAAAAATTCAAAACCCAAATGGAATTTAAATTCAAGCTTGGGAAAAGAGCGCAAACTCTAGCTGCGTTAATTGAAACTGAAGGTAAAAAATGGGGTTTAGAGATTCCGTCGATTAAAACTTTTGAAAGAAGTGCAGGAGTTGCGGGGTATTATGCTGCTAAACGACTAAAAGATGCGATTACTGAAAAAGCTATTAATGCGGGGATTCTAATTGTGCCAGAAGGAAGTAGTGGAGCTAAATTCGAATCAATCTTACAAAATACACCTGAAATTCATAAAGTAGAAATAAATAATGAGATGGGAGAAAAATTAATTTCGAATGCTTTGCGTTGTCCAACCTTAGAAGGCTGGAATATTGCTAAAATACTATTTCCTGATATTGGTGAATATCAACCTCCTATAGTTGAAGAACCTCCATCTAATGAAGATAATACAGAATAAGATCAAAAATTTAAATTTTTTTTATAAGTTCTCTTATCTTATCATTTAAATCATTTAGCTCTTTTGTTAGTCGAGAAGCTCTTTGAGTATAATTTTTTAATTTCGTTAATATATCAATTAGTCCATGATCTTCAAATGCATGCGATATTTCGATCAATCTATCTATTGGTTCAATGAAATTATTGTATAAAAATAATTGAGCATTATCCAAATCATTAGAAATTTTTCCTACTTGACTGTAAAGACTCTCACGTTCTTTTATTAAATCAGGAAAGAAACCTACTTGTTCTCCTTTGTTTTCTAAAAATGAAGCAATTTCATCTTCTTGTACAATCCCGGCTAATTCGGCTGCTTTTAAAAAACTTTTTTTTGCTTTTCTATATAACTTTTTATTTAACAATTGCTCTGCAAGTTTTACTTCAGCTGCTAATTTTTTAGGAATATCTTCTCCTAAATCTATCAATTCACGCGCTTCAGATAGTTTTCCATCGTCAAGCATTTTTTTAGTTCTTTCATTAATAGTCTCTTTTATAATTTTTGGTTCTTTTAGTTTCTGTAATAGGCTTAAAATTGAATTTAATGCATCCTGTAACAATTTATTCATCTTGTTTTTATCATCAGTAAAATTTTGAATAATCTTTGCTTCAATATTTTCAAAAATACTTTTTAAAGAGACTAGATCTTCTCCTTCTTGTAAAATAAAGCTTAGATATAGATTATCTTTGTTTATCGATTCAGCACTAATTTTTTTTGAAAAATATCGATTATCTCCTTTACGGACTGTTATTTCTAATAATTCTTTTTTAACATGTTTTTCAGAAAATTCCTTTAAAATATCTTGTGGAATTTTTTCATCTTGTTTTAGATAATATTCAGCTAAGATGTTTGGTCCAAATGATTTATCAATTTCATATAAAATAATTGCTCTAGGCATAGTATTAAATCTCTGATAATTTGTATTTTCTACTTATTTTAATATTATAGATTTAATAAGCTTTCGATTTTAAATTTTTATTTGATTTAAATAATTAAAGTAGTATTAAATAAAAATTTCTGGGATAAATTGTGGAGGAAAAATAGGTAACTAGAAAACTTATTACTAGAATTACGATTAAAAGAAAGAAGTTTTTCTGGAATCTCTTTATTTATTCTTTTTTTATTTTATTTATGCAGGGATAACGGTTCTTTTTTCATAGGTTTGATGGGACGTTGCCATGAATTATTATACCACTTTGGATATTTTTCTGTGAATATTTGATCAATCTTTTTTAAAGGCACATCTGAATAAGCACCCCAGTCTCCTATATATTCCACAAATAGATTCCCTTCTGTGTCATATGGTGCGAATAAAGCATCTTTTTCACCATCAAATTCAACCATAGGAAAAAAACCTCCCTTAATACAGGTTTTTTTATCAAAGATTGGTGCTGCTTTTATCCATTTTCCGTTTAAATATAACTCACTATAGGCATGGCAATGAAAAGCCTTTGTACCCATTAAATCAACAAGCCTTTGAGATATTTTATGATTGATAATGTCAACCATATGAATACGAGCAGGAATACCTATAGCTCGTGCTAAAGTTGATAACAATGTAGATTTAGACATACAAAACCCATACTTTCTTCGTAGTGTGACTGAGGCTTTAAGATTTGCTTTAATTTTTGGATAATATGAAAATGCATTATACTTTATGTTATCTCTAACCCAATAAAATAGAGCTATTGCTTTTTCTTTATCTGTTTTTAAATCTTTAGTAATTTCAAAAGCTTTTCTACTCACGAATTTTTTATTAAAATTAAAAAATTCCGTTGGTTTTAGATAAATACTAAAATCCTCCATAAATAGTAAAAAAAAAGGGAATTCTTAAAGATTATTTTAATTGATTATAATTACAAAACTACTTATTATTAACAGTTTTAATTCCTTTTTCTAATACATGTTTATAGTATTTCTTTCTTATAATTAGATCCATTTCATTATAAGGAAGTTCAACAAATACTCCTCTATCTTTAACATATTCAACAAAAAGATTACCCTCAGGGTCATATTTTGAAAGGATACCATTGTTTATTCCATCAAATTCGACAAGAGGCAAAAAACCAGCTCTAGAAGCCGTGACTTTATCGAATACTGGTGTTGCTTTTATCCATTTTTTATCAATATAGATTTCGCTATAACCATGATAATAAAATATGTCTGTTCCTAATAAGTCAATTGTTTCTTGTGGCACTTTATTGTTTCTAATATCTGCTAAATGAACTTGGGCAGGAATTCCGACAGCTCTCGCAAAAGAAGATAATAAAACGGCCTTTGAAACACAAAATCCATAACCTCGACGCAAAGTAACACTAGCTTTGAAATTTGCCTTAATCATGTAAAAAGCACTCATATTATACTTTATTTCATCTCTTACCCAATAAAATAGTGCAATAGCTTTTTCTTTTTCAGTTTTTAAACCATTAGTAATCTCAAAAGCTTTTCTGTTTACTGATTTTTTATTAAAATCTAAAAATTCAGTTGGTTGTAGATAAATATTCATATCTTCCATGATTAAAAAAAAAATTAATTATTTTAGAAGATTTCCCTTTAATTTACTTAAAAAATAATTTATTTGAACCTAAAGAAAAGAAAAAAGCTAAAGAAAAGAACAAAACTATGGTTTATTGGATTTTATTGTTTTATTCTTGAGGCTATCAAATCGATTATATCAATCAGTTTTATTTTTTCTTGAACTTCTGAACCAACTTCTTCGTAAGCATCTGAGAAGTTTCCAATGCAAAATGGGCAACTAGTTGTTAAAATATCAGCCCCAGATTCTACTGCTTCTCTAATTCTTTCTTTTGAAATCTCTATTGCTAATTCGGGAAATTGGCTTTTTACACCACCACCCGCTCCACAACACCATGCATTTTTTTTGTTTCTTTTCATCTCAATAAGTTCAATTCCTGGGATTTTAGAGATTACTTGGCGAGGAATTTCATAGAGATCCATATGCCGCCCGAGATGGCAAGGATCATGATATGTTACCTTTACTTTCTCACCTTCTTCTTGCTTAAACGGAATTTCGTTATTATTTAACATTTCTATTAAAATTTCAGTAATATGCTTTACTTCAAAAGGTAATTCTTCACCTAATAATTCAGGATAATCTTTTTTCCAAGTTCGATAACATCCCGCACATGCCGTAAATAACGTTTTTGCTCCTTTATTCTTAAATTCTACAATGTTATGTTTAATAATCTCAGTTAAAGATTTTTCATCGCCAATACGTAAGGCAATAGATCCACAGCACCATTCTTCTTTTGTCATGGCTATTTCTTTATCCGCTACTTTTAAAATCTTCATCATACTTCTTAAAGTATCCACTTGTCTTAGAGGCATTGTACAACCACCAAAAAACATTAAATCACCTTGATCCTTGATCTCAGGAAATTCCCTCACCCATTCAAATTTTTTAGCTTTTTCTTCCCCGTATGGATTTTTTATTTTATCTTCATTTATATAATCTATTAAATTTCCATGTCTTTCAAGTGGAGCAATACCAGCTTCAATTAAATCCTTTCTTAATGCTTCCCATACCTTAACGTGATCGATCCAATTACATGTAGGAAGGATAATATTTTCGTTATGAGTCATATGACATACTTCGGTACAATTACCGCATTCAGAGCATTGATATACCCATTCAGCTAGTTTTTTACTTAAAGGGATTTTACCTATTAAAATACTTTTCAAAACATTCATACGTCCACGTGGAAAGTAAATTTCAAAACCTTCTCCCCCTTTAGCTTCTTTAACTGGGCAAGTTAAAAATCTATTTACCGCAGGTCTAATAGCATAACCACAATCACCACATCCCATACAACTCATTATAGCTTCCCATTCTTTTTTCAGATGTTTCAATTCAATCAATTTTTTTATTCACCCCAAAAATTGAATTTTCCTCTGCTTAAAATCATATTAGGATCAAGAGTTTCTTTAATCTCCTTCATTAAATTATAATAATCTTCTGAATATGCCCCTATTTCAACCATCAAACGCGACATAAATTCCCCCATCATATAATATTGAAGACCATGCTTGATAAGCCTTTTTAATAATGATTTCCATAACTTTAAATTTGTTTCACGGATAACCTCATGAATTTGCCCATCAAAATATCTCCAGAAGCTAACAAAACCAGCAGTAACTTCTACATTATTCCCATCAACTAATGGGATGGGACCAGTACCTGAAATTGGACGAATTTTAGTAATATTAAAAATTTTACGCATATCCTCCTCATGTTCGATATCCCATTGATCAACGTCTCGTATAATTTCAGGAAATTTATTAATTGGACAAAAACATTCCGCTGAGAGTGGTTGCATGGAAGGAAACATTCCCCACAGATTATGATAAAATTGCCAATGTCCTTGTTCTGTATAGAACCATCTAGCAATATTCCCATCAGAAATTTCTGAACCAAGATATTCGGATTTTTTACTCATAATGATATCATCCAACTTTTTAACATTTTCTTTCAATTCCGCTTCTGAATTTGCTTCAATTATATAAAAAAGCATTCCTCTTTTCTTTTTAATATGCTCCCATAATGGAAAAAAACCCTGTTCTGATCCAACGGCAACTACCACATCTGGTATAAATATTATATCATAAACATCTATCCCCTTTCTTCTAATTTCCATCATAATTTGAGCAGCAGATTCGGCAGGTTTACGAGGCATTAAAAATGTTTTGTAATCTGCAAATTCTGGTTTCGGGAAAATTTTTAGGGAAACTTTTGTTTTTATTCCAAAAACACCATTATCTCCGCAAAATAGTCCTGTTAAATCCGGACCATTACCAAATCTGTTAAATGGAAGTTTTGAATATTTATTTGCTTGAGATCCCGTTTCAACGATCTCTCCAGTTGGTAAAACAACTTCTAGCGAAACTAATTGATTAGTACAAGCCCCATATTTAGCGCACCCTCCTCCACCAACTGAATGATGGGATATACCCCCTCCTATCGATGCTGATAATCCAGATCCTGGACCCATACATCCTGTATAAAGACCATAATGACAAAGATATTCATTTAATTTTCCCCAAGAAATTCCTGCTTCAACAGTAACGATAAGATTATCTTCATCTAAGTAAAGAATATCGTCCATTCTTTTCAAATCCAATACAATTCCGTTATCACCAATAGGTTTACTCCCTCCAAACTCACAAATTCCAGCTCCTCGAGGGATAACAGGAATATTTTCTTCGTTTGCTACTTTGAGAATTTCGGAAATTTCTTGAGCGTCTTTAGGCCTTATTACTATATCAGGAACACCTTGTAATACAATATCCACATTTCGTGAATAAGCGTGGCGTATATAAATATCATCAGAAAGATATTTATCAGAAACAATCATCTCTAATTTCTTATATAAATCTGACATATCTGTAATATCTCCACATTTTTTTAATAGAACAATTTATAATAGAAACATTAAATTACTTAAATATATTCCAATTTAAAGTAAAGTTAGATATTCAAAAGGAAAACGTAAATCTAAACAATTATGGAGCTAAAGGTGTAAGAAATCTATTATCGAGGATATATCTTAATTCGCCTAAAAGCAATCGGTACAGAATGGAAAGTTGTTGAAAAATTAACTAATTTAAAATCTACTGAACCAGATGAGGATTGGAAAATTACCTATGCTACTCCAATTTATGGAGGTTGGGATGTAATGGTTGAATGTTCTTTCTCTAAGTTAAGAGATATCGACAAAATTGTTACTTTTTGTAGAATGGATGAAGAATTATCTCAGTGGGTAGAGGAAACAACCACACTTATGGGCTCAAAAAACGATTACCCTGGTTAATTTCATTTTTTATAGATTTTGATAAAATTTGGTTTAATTCATTTTGATTAAAGTAAGAAAGTACATTATTCTTAGCATTTTATTAATTATTTTAACCCTTCCAATCTTCTTTGGAGTATATCTCGAATATTTCACAATAAGAGAAATAAATTGGTTTGTAATTCTAATTTTTTTAATTGGTATATCAATACTTTTAATTTTGGGTAAAATTATAGAAATTTACGGCTATAATGATAAGATTGTCGAAGCTATTAGAAAACAAGATGTTATCAATGCTTTTATTAATAGAAATGATAGAATAATCATTTGGCTTTTCTTTCCAATAATTATAATAATAGAAGAATTGGTTTTTAGGTATTATAATATTGGAGTTTTAATTCACATATTAGAGATGGAATCAGCCGTAGCTATATTCATTTCAAGCTTGGTTTTTTCTTCATATCATATTCACATTTGGTTTCGTTATAAGAATTTAAAGATTCTTTTAATAAACCTCGGATATTCTTTTTTAATAGGATTATATAATGGCTACATATTTTTACAATTAGGGATTATACCTTGCATATTAATTCATTATTCAATAGTTCTTTTTTTATATTATAACATTTACAGAAGATATTTTAAAAAAAAAAGAATAAAAAATATTTGAAAATAAAAAAAGAATTCATTATTTTCTTAAAGCTTTTTTATCTACTTTACCTATTGACGTTAACGGTAATTCCTTGAGAATTTCAATAAATTTTGGTAATTTATATTTGGCTAAGTTCTCTTGAGCAAATTTAAGTATATCTGCTTTAATTTCTTCAGATGCTTCATATCCATCTTTTAATAACACATATAATTTAACCAATTCGGAACCAGGACGATCAGGATCAGGAATACCTACCGATGAACACAGCTCAATTGCAGGATGTTTATTCATTTTATCATCTACTTCAACACTGAAAACTTTATAGCCACTAACGTTTATCATATCTTTTGTACGATCAACTATAGTAATATAGCCATCCTCATCCATTACACCCACATCTCCTGAATAAAACCATCCATTTTGAAGTGCATGTTCAGTTTCTTTAGGCTTATTCCAATATCCCTTAAATATTTGGGGGCCTCTAATCGCAATTTCACCTGGTTCTCCTAAAGGAACCTCTTTACTTCTGTCTGAAACGTCAACTATTTTTACCTCAGTATTAGGGAATGGAACACCTACAGTTCCTATTTTTTTCTTTCCAAGATATGGATTCATTGAAACTCCTGGAGATGCTTCTGTCATTCCATAACCTTCCACAACCTTTTGTTTTCCAACTACGTTCTCAAACTCATTTATACTTTCTGTAGGAAAAGGTGCTGCCCCAGAAATATAAGCGTTAATAGAACTTAAGTTTAATTTATTAAATCTTCTATTTTTTAAAAGCATAAGATATAGGGTTGGAACATTATAGAAAAGAGATAATTTTCCTTCATATTCTTTAATTTTGCTAACCATATAATTTGTATCTCTTGGATTTGGAACTAAAATCTGCATAGCACCTTGAGAAACTGTTTGTATGCAAAATTGCAGCCCAGCTAAGTGAAAGAAAGGGAATCCAGAAATATAAACATCATTACCTGGATTGGTACCAGGTTCAAACCAATGATTAACAATTTGAATCATTGAGATTAAATTCCCATGTGTCAATATTGCTCCTTTTGGAGGACCCGTTGTTCCACCTGTATATTGAAGTAATAATAGATCATCAGGTTCTATTTTAACATCAGGAGATTTATCACTTGCATATTTTTCAATTATTTCCTTATATGTAAAATATTTTAATCCTGTGACTGGTTCAACTTTACCGACTGGAATTTTTCCGATTTTAATTAACTGTTCTTTCATATCTGGTTCCAAATCTAAAACATTGGCAACATTTGTCGTTATTACAATTTCAACATTACTGTCTCCGATTTCAAGAGCTTCTCTAACTTTTTCTTCGTAAAATGAATCTAGAGTTATTAAAGCTTTAGCACCGCAATCTTTTAATTGATATATTATTTCTTTAGGTTGTAAAAGAAAATTCATTCCTGAAACAGCACATCCTGCATAAAAGGTTCCAAATAATGCTACAATAAACTGAGGAAGGTTTGGCAGATTTATTACAACTCGATCACCTTTTTTTAACCCATTTTTAACAAGAAAGTTAGCAAAACTGTTAACATATTCTTCAGTCTCCTTAAATGTTGCCCGAGAACCTTGAAAATCGAAACAAAGACTTTTTGGATATTTTTTAACAGTTCTTCTCATCATTTCTGCTATTGAATATATTTCTATATCTATCTCTGGTTTTGCATGAGGATCATAGGATTTCAACCATATCTTATCTGAATATGGGCTGCTTTGAATCATTTTTTCTGTCATTTTTACCAATTTTATAAATTTTTGTTATAGATATAACTATTTTTAATAGTATTCTTATTGAAAGATCGATATTTAAAATTAATCGTATGATTATGATTAGGTTTTTAAAAAAAGTATATTTTTTAATGGTATAAAATTTAAAAAATTTCATTGATCAGAGGTTCTGAAAGAATTAGCATGAAAGTTTATTTCCGCGAATTAACACCTGAAGACATTCCAGCAGTTAAAGATATTAGTAAAGACATTTGGGAAGGAGATGATTATATTCCCTATGTGATCCAAGAATGGCTCCAAGAGAAAAGTTGTATGAATTATGGAACTTTTAAAGATGAAGATAAAACTGAATTAATTGGATTTGGAAGAGTTAAGTTATATAATAAGGATATAGCTTGGTTAGAAGGAGGAAGAATAAAAGTTTCGTATCAAGGTCAAGGTATTGGCAAATTACAGCTTAATTACGCGATAGAATATGCTAAAAAAGTAGGTGTTAAAGTAGCTCAATATGATACTTCATCAAAAAATTTTGCATCAATTTCACTTGCTAATTATTTTGGGTTTAAACGTAAAAAATGTATGGATCTTGTTATTGCGAGTTCTGATTATATTAATATTACTAAGAGAATTAAAACTAAAGTCGAAGAATTTACTGTAAAAGAAGCAAAAGAGCTCTATAATGAATTTGATATTGGTCCTGGAGATGAGGTTTGTATTGGCTGGTCATATGTTCCATTAAAATATTTAACGGATGAACATGGCCCATGGATCTATAATAAAAATGCAATTTTACAAAAAGTAGAGTTTAGAAGATCTCAGAATTACGAACTTCCATCAGAACAAGAAGTTTGGATAATAGTTTATGGAAAACCAAAAGCAGCAAGGGATTTAATTCAATTTACAATTCAAAAAGAACTTGAAACTAAAGAATCTAAACTTTATAAAGTTTTTTGCAAACCAGAAGTAGTAGATCTCATAAAAGAAATGGGATTTAAGTACCGTGAAGATAAACGTTTTGGAGTCATGCTATTTGAAAAAATATTAAAAGAATAAAGAATAGATTATTTTTAATTGAGAAAATCACTTTAGAGTTGAATGTAATGTCTGATGATGCTTATATAAAACTAAGAGAGTTTTTGGATCAGTTCCCTTTAGGATACCCCAAATCTCCATCTGGTATTGAATTAAAGATCTTGAAGCGGCTTTTTACGTGGGAAGAAGCTAAAATCGCAATACATTTAACTCCGATTCCCGAAGAAGCTACTAAAATTGCAAAAAAAATAGGAATGGATGAGAAAAAAATAGAAGAAATTTTAGAATCAATGGCTAAAAAAGGATTAATTTTCCGAACTCAACGTGATAATAAAACAACGTTTAATTCTGTGCCATTTATGATTGGATTGTATGAATATTCTGTTAAAAAAATCGATAAAGAACTCGCCAAATATTATAAAGAATATTATGATACTGCCTATCAGAACGAAATGGGAGCTAGTAATGTTCCAGGATTCAAAGTAATTCCAATTGAAGAGACTATCGAAACTGATACTATCCTATATCCATATCATAAGTTAAAGGAAAGCATAAAGAATGCTAGGGTAATTGCTGTATATGATTGTATTTGCCGTAAAGAAGCCAGATTAAATGGAGAAGGATGTGATCATCCAATTGAGACATGTTTAAGTTTCGGAATTGCAGCTGAATATTATATTGAAAATGGTTTCGGACGGGAAATATCTGCTGATGAAGCAATTAGAATAATTGAAGAAGCAGACAGGTCTGGTTTGGTACATGCAGGAGCTAATTCCAAGCATCTTTCGAATATATGTAATTGTTGTCCTTGTTGCTGTGCCTCGATGAAGGGGATTACACAAAAAGGACTTGATAAACATAAATTCATGAATGCAATGTTTGAATCTATTATTGATGAAGAGATTTGCATTGGATGTGGAACTTGTGTTGAGAGGTGTCCAGTAGGAGCAATAACCTTAGAAGATATTGCTACTGTATCAAGAGATAAATGTTTGGGATGTGGATTATGTGCTAGTGTGTGTTCTGAGGATGCCATAACCATGCATTTAAGAGAAGATGGTGAGGAACCTTTTAATAGGGTAAACGAGATGTTAAGGGCGATTTCGGATGGTAAAAGAAAGAGTTCTAAATGAGATTTTTGCATTCTAAATTTTTTCAAAAATTAAAAATTTCATTGTATCTCTTATTTAAAAAAATACAATTCACTTCTTATTTTAAGATAAAGCGCTTTTAATTTAAAGCAATGAGTAAAATAGGCATAGCAACGCTTCCTTTACATAGTAGTAGAGCACCACAATGGCTATTGAAGCGAATGATATTATTAGGCAAACCAATTTTTAAAATAATATATGATTTGGAAGGATCAGATGGTATAATCAGAAGACTATCTGATACATACTGGTTTCAAGGATTAGCTTGTATTTTAGGATTTGATTGGCATTCAAGTGGTTGTACTACAGTTTTAGGTGGTGTATTAAAGCAAATTATTAATCCTCAAGACCATGGTTTAATAGTAGCTGGAGGAAAAGGTAAAAATTCTACAAAAGTGAAAGAACATCTACAACAAAGAGCAAATGAATTAGATTTTAGCGATGATAATATTAAATCTTTAGTGGAAACTAGTCGTTTAGTGGCAAAAATTGATAATGCGGCAATTCAAGATGGATTTGATTTATATCATCATTTAATGATCGTTTCTGAAAATAATTGGGGAATTATTCAGCAAGGTCTTGATGGAAAAATTAGGAAAGCACGACGATATCATTGGCTTTCTGAAGGGATGACTAGTTATCTTGATGATCCTCATAATGATATAAGTACTGAAGTTGTTAAAGATAATGTATTAGATATGGCGTCGAGTGAAAGTAAGGAGTGTAGAAAAGTATCATTAGATCTCATTCAAGAAGGCTCAAATAGAATAAAACGATACCTTAGTAAATTAAAAGATAAGAATCAGACAAATCTAGATGATTTTATTAATCCAAAAGAATCAATAGAATTAATAGAAATTCCACATTTGGATATGCCAATTCCATTTACTTTAAAATGGGAAAGCATTAAAATGGCGCGCGAGCTAGCCGTAAATGATTATACTGAGTTGTTAAAGATTCAAGGATTAGGTCCAGGGATGATAAGAGCTTTAGCACTAATATCCGAATTCATTTGGGGCGAACCTCCAAGTTGGAAAGATCCTGCGAAATATGCTTATACTGTTGGAGGTAAAGACGGAATTCCATATCCGGTAAATCTTCAAAGAATAGAAAAATGTGCGGAGATTTTAGATCATGTTATTGATCAGGCTCACCTAAATAATAAGGAAAAAATTAACGCTTTAAAAAGATTATATAAATACATACAGAGAAAGGCTCTCATATAATTAAAAAAAGAAGAAAAAAAATTATTGACTTTCAATACTCATTTGATGTTCTTGAGTTTTCTTGTGACCACAGTGTACACAATAAGCAATTCCTATATTTGATAACGTTTGAAGCATAGAATCTGTAAATCTATTACCACATTCACTACAATAAGCTACTTCAGGTCGGACAATTTGTTCGCTTGTCTGAATTGGAACAATTGGTTCCTCCTCTTGTATCACCTGAGCAGGCACTTGTTGTTCTGTTGTGAGATTAGATTGAGGTTTCTGCTTCCCTGAAATCAAGTAATACAAGCCTTCGAACGCTTTATAAAATAGAAGACCAATCCCTTTCAAAAGATAATATACTCCTTTTAATAAATAGTAAACTAGATAAGCAACTCCTTTTAGAATGTAATATGCGAGAATTACAGCAAGTGTTAGTACAGCAAAAACACCTATCAAGACAAGAACTTGTGCATAAATTGGTTGGGCTAAAAACCATTCAACAATCGCTTGCCATGTGAGACCAAAAATATATACTTCCATCATTTTTTTAATCACTCCAAAATAGTTTATTTTTACTTGATTAAATGAAGATTTTAATATAATTAAAAAAATTTGGAGTCCAATTTTTAAAATTCAACCTTAAAGATACAAGAAGAAGATCCTAAATTTTAAATCAGAGTAGAGTTAATCTAATTGTTTCAGTTTTTTAAACTCACACATCATTTTAAACGCTTTAATAACATGTTTTATTCTACTCATTATTGGAATCTTAACTTCTGAATTAGATGAAGATGCCGCTTTTCTAAGAAAGTTAAATGTCCACCCAGAACCAAAGCATACGCATACGCATGGTTTTTTAAATTTCTTTGTTAATTCTTTAATGAGATTAAAGTGTTGAACTGCCCATTCTGACGCCATTGAACCCATCATTTGAAGTGGCCACCTAGGAACTGAAAAAATATATAAAATAGAATCTACATTCTTATCTTCAAAAATAGCTCTGGTAGAGGGCACGAATGTTTGAAATATAGAAGGACCTAAATCGATAGTTCCTCTAATTGATACCCAATTAGGAATTACTGATTTAATGGAAGATATTGTATTTTCACTTAAATTTGCTAGATTTAGCCCTTGTTTTTCAATCTCATCGCAAGCTAAAGCACCTAGACTTCCCGAACCAGTAATTATAGCAACATTCTTTCCTTTTGGTAAGGGTTGGGTAGCAAAAATGTGTGCAACATTAAACATTTCATAAAAGTTATTAACTCTAAAGATTCCAGAATTTTGATTAATAACAGCGTCATAAATCTTGTCATTCCCAGCTATTGAGCCTGTGTGACTATTAACTGCTTTTGAACCAATTTCAGTTCTTCCGTTTTTCAGAATTAATACAGGTTTTTCCATGTTTTTGAGTGCTTCTATAAAATCTTTCCCTCGTTTTGTACCTTCTAAATAAAGAGTAATAACTTCAGTTTCAGAATCATTATTCAAATATCTGAGTAGATCAACTTCATCAACATCTACCTTGTTTCCAATTGTAATAGTTTTGGAAAAACCAATTCCTTTATCAAGTGCCCAATCAATAAAGATATTTCCAAGCACTCCAGATTGAGCAATAACTGCAACTTTTCCCTTAATAGCTTGATCAAAAGCCATATCTGCAGTTGTAAACTGGTTATTAAAATCAGTTACTCCAATACAATTTGGACCTATAATCCGGATTTGTGAATTTCTGGCAATTTTTGCTATTTCATTTTGAATTTGAATGTATTCTTCTACTCCTGTCTCAGCAAAACCTGCTGTTTCTATAATTATACCTTTTACACCTTTTTCAACACAATCCTTTATCGCTTGAAGTACATATTCATTTCCAACGAGCATTATTGCTAATTCGATTTCTTCAGGAATATCTTTAATATTTTTAAATGCTTTATGTCCATGAATTTCTTGTTTTTTTATATTAACTGGGTAAGTTTTAAATTCTGAATCTAACAAATATTTTGTGGTATTATAACCGAATTTCATACTATCTGACGCTCCAATTATCGCGATTGACTTTGGGTGAAAAAAAACATCCAATTCTGACATGTGATCAACCTTTATTAAATTCGAATTAAAAATAGCATATAATTGGAGAAATTAATTATAGAACTTAAAGATTCAGTAATATTCTACAAAAAAGCTAAGTTTAAATATCAAATTTTAGAAAATTATGTAATAGTTGGTTTTAGTTTTATAATGTGAGATTCTAATGATTATTTCTAACAAAACAAATAAGATTCAAGTAATATGCCCTATATGTAAAACAAGAGACATAATTGGCATTCTCGGATCAAGATTAAATAAAACCTCTCAATTAACAACAATTTCAATTCATAAAGGGCTGATTTGCCCACATCATTTTCAATTCTTCATGGACAACAATTTTCAAATTCGAGGATATCAGAAGGTTGATTTAGAATTAGATCAAAAAAATTCTGAAACCTTAAGAAATGGTGTAAAAGCATTTAGACTAATTGAAAATAAAAATAAGAATCTCTTTAAAAAGTTAACGCTTGAGGGCGATACAGTTAAATATTCACCTTTAAATAGCGATAAAGAGATGGAAAAACGTAATCCAAACCAAAAGGTTAAATTAAAAAGTAGAAAAATGTCATTGAAAGAAATTTATGAAGAGTTTTGGGAATTTATTAACATAGATAATGAAAACTTTCTTGAGTTCATTAATCAAGATAAGAGACGTAAGAAATCTTCAATGCTTTCTCATAAAAGTGAATGTTTAATCACATAAAAAAAAATTACGGGTAAATTTAAGACCAATTTTTTAACTTTTACCTCTTCTTTAAAATCTATATTAACTTTTAGAAATAAAACATCATTTTTATAAGAAAAAATCATAGTCTGCTTGAAAAAGATATAAGAAAATTTAAAATTCAGTACTTAATTTTCCAAAATAATAATTTTAATTATAAATAAAACAAAAATTTAAAGAGTAATTAATAGGTTAGGAAATATGAGCTATAAGTTACCGAATGAAAAAGATCTTGAAGCTATGATTGGTATTGTCGGTAAACAATACGCAACAAATAACAAAGCGATTACAGCATCTTACTTGGCGAAATCAGTGATGGGTTTAGAAATCTCTTATCCCAAAGCGGATAATGACTAAATAGCCAAATCCCTGATATCGTCGTTCGACCAAAATATGTTGAGGAAATTCGAAAAATTCTTGTATATTGTACTCAAGA
>JBHLMQ010000033.1:0-35187 GCA_048938005.1 Promethearchaeota archaeon
AACAGCAGTACCCCAAAAAACAGCAGGAAATATTACCCAATAGAATTCTGAAAGTGTTAAGAAATTGATAATAAATAAAAGAAGCATTACAAAAGTATAAGAGACTAGATGATAAATCACTCCACGTTTAGCCATTGGGTAAACACCTCTTGCATATAAAATGTATGCTAAAGCATGCATATTAAATCCTATTAACCATGAAAAAAGGGGGAAAAAGAACCAATAGAACTCTGGAGTAAAGAGGAAATTTATTATAATAAGTAGTACATTGACTATAATAAAAATGGCTGCATGAATCTTCACAGAAAACCTAAAATTTACTTTCTGTGCGGCAATTTTTCTTAGACTCTCTTCTGAAAATCCTGAGGTTTCATTCATATTTTTAACCTATCTATCTATAATTTCTAAGAAGGATGAATTTACTTTGAATCTATAAAATTTATACTCATTTAAATATATTGTTGATTCTACATACTTATATTTTATCACTAGAAGATCAGCAAGATTTATGGTTAAAATTGTAAAGTTTTTTAAGTTTTTATGAAAATTAAAGAAAGGATTTTAAATATAATACTAATTATACTCTTAACAATAAAATCAATCAATAATAGTAATAGTAGCAAAAACTATAAATATCAATTTTTGTACTTTAACAAAGTCTTGCCCCAAATTACTTCTATTGAATGAATATGTCATCATTATCAGCATATCTAGAAAAGATTGAAAAATGGGACCACCGGGCGTTTTTAAGCATTTATCAGAGTGATTTTAGTAAGAAAACTAAGAAATTTGCAATTGTTTTCAGCTTTTTTGGGTCCTTGTATTTCTGGGGGCTTTTTTGGATAATATGGTTTATTTATGGATATATTACTAAAGATTATTACCTCTTAGTTCTTTTTACCGGTGGTTTTGATCAAAGTATTATTTTGCATAGTCTTATACGTTATAAAATAATTAGAAGGAATCGTCCATTTATCACACTTCAAAAAGAAGGTGTTAAGAAACATGACGATTTTATAAGAATTCCATATTTAATGAGAGAATCAGAGAAACAATCATTCCCATCAGGGCATGTATCTTTCTTAATATTTTTTGGATTTGTTTTTGCTTATTATTTTAGCCAATTTTTTTGGATAATTTTAACAATATTTATTGGATTATCTATTATAATGGCAATTTCGCGCCTTATACTTGGATCACATTTCCCCATAGATGTAATTTTTGGATTTGTTTTTGGACTTTTATACGCTCTTCTGTATCTTGGATTTACATATATCTATTGGGTTAACTTCTATTATTGGCTAGGAGAAACTCTTTCACCTATTATTCACTTTTGGTTATAGAAAAAATAATGTTAAAATCGTTTTATTAAGCAAAATTTTTTTTTCCATACTTTTTTTCCATATATAACATAATGCAATTGTTTAAAAGGAAGGATAATAAAAAATTTGTACCAGAGGATCATAAGTTCACTTCAGATTTCAATTCAGTGATTTTTATAGTGGTTTGGAATTCATTAGGCTTCTTTTTTATCGAATTCATAATGGCTTATTTAATTAAACAGGTTTTAAATTATCCTGCACCAAATCTCGGTTTATTTTTTTCATTTATTACTCTTGGAGGTTTAATTAGCTCATCTTTTATTGGATATTTAACTGATCGTTTTTCTAAGCGAATTTTAATTATGATAGGTTCTTTTGGCAGAGGTTTATCTTACTTTGGACTCTATATTTCAATAATGCTATATTCTTTAATAGGAATGTATATTAGTGCATTTCTATTAGGTCTGGGAGCATATATTTTCTGGAATCCATTGGATTCTTTAATTTCTGAAAAATCTTCAAAATATTATCGATCTTCTGCTTTTGGAAAGAGAAGATTTGCCTTAGGCATCGGAATGGTGCTTGGAACAATAATAGGATTCACTATCTTTAGTATAGCGAATATTTTTACACCATTTAATGATTTTATAATATATGGTGCAATTCCAATATATGGTATTGCTAATTTTTACGCAGGAATCCAATTCTCGCGAAAAGTGGATGAAACAATGAAATTTGAAAATCTCCATGATAATAAAAATCCAAATACTTTAATAGAACAAGATTTCGAACTTTCTATTAAGCTATCTAGAACAGCACAAATGAAATTTTATTTTTTAGGTATTATTTTAATATTTGCGGGTTTATCTTTAAGTGCGATTAATGTAGGGGTATATAGACCCTATATCCAACCCTACATTATTGAAAATATTAATAGTAATCCTTCTATAGTCTCTTGGTTTTATCTTCCAACATTTATTATTGGATCTCTTATTGCCCCAAAATTAGGGACTATAGCAGATAAAACTAATCCACTTTTAGCCATCTCAGTTGCTAGTTTTCTAGGTGGAATTATCACTTGGTTGATTATCAATTCGGGAAACTTAGCGATTTTTAGCTTTTTACTCGTATTAGATCAAACAATTATGTTAACAACAGGTTTTGTGATGGTAAATGTTCTGAGTCGTGTTTCAGTTAAACATCGCGGAAAAATCTTCGGATTAATTACTTTTCTTGAATCTATTGGAATGATTATAGGTCCTATTTTAGGCGGAATCATATGGGAAAGTATAAGTCCACAAGCTCCCTTTATGATTTCAATTATTGTTGAGTGGTCTTTAATACCTTTTTTTGTTATAGGGATCCATATTATCAATCCTTATATTGTTGAATCTATAGACAATAAGAAAAATTTAATATAATTTAATTTAAACTTATTAATACCATTCGATAAACTCGTCTAAAGAACGCCTATTTCTTTCTTTCCTGTGTACTTTTTCTCGAGCTTCATCTATGTATCCTACAGCAATAATTCCCATAAGTTCAAATTTATCCGTTGGAAATTTGAATATCTCATTTACTTCTTCTTTTTTGTTCAAAATTTCACCAATCCAAGCAGCACCAAGATCTTCCTGAGCATGAACCCCTAAAAGGATATTTTGCATAAAAGCTCCAATCGCTTGAATATCCTTTACTCTATCGAAACCTCTTTCAAGATCTAAAAACATAACGAAATTTACATATGCATCTTCTATAATTCCACCATATTTAGTGAGCTCTGAAAGCATTCTCTTAACAGTTGGATGGGTTACTATACAAACACGCCATGGTTGGCTATTATTTCCAGAAGGTGCCCATCTCGCGCATTCTAATATATTTAAAATGGTTTCCTTATCAATCTTTTGATAAATAAAGCTTCTAATGCTTCTTCTTTTCTTAATAAATTCTAAGAAATCATTTTTAACTAGATCCATATTTAAAACATTGGTAAATATCATAATATAAATTTTTCCTAAAATACAAAGTCTTCTGGGTAATATTTAGATATTCTCTCAATATTTCTTCTATTTATGTTTAATAGGAATTATTAATAGGGTGAATATAAGAGGTTTTAAATATGGGCAAGTTTTGGGGAAAAAAAGATGATAATGACTTATTGGGTTCTCCACAAGAAACTATGGGCTTTTCTAAGGAATATTCTTCATTACTTCAAAATTTTATAATAAAGAAATATGATTTCTCTAATCTAGCCCAAGTAGAAGATATCAAAAAGCAATTATTAGGAAGGAAAATTTTAATAATTAATGCGAAAGAAATCCTTAAAAATGTTGATGTTTCAGAACTTAAAAGAGGGATTGAGGATATAAAGTCATTTTTAAGGGAAAACGGGGGTAGCATGGGACGCCTTGGAGATCAATATTTAGTAATAACCCCAAATGCACATGTTAAAATAGCTAATTAAAAAATATATTATATCTATTAATTTATTATATGTATAAGTAAAGCTAAAATCGTTTTTTTTATATAATCTCCTTTTCTTCTATTCTCAACCAAGATGTTTTCATAGATATTCAATCAAATATTAAAACAAATATATGTTTAATAAAATATGGTTGAAAAATCATATGAATGGTGGCAAAATACAGTAGTTTATCAAGTTTACCCTCGATCCTTTAAAGATTCCACTGGAAATGGAATTGGAGATATTCCTGGTATTATTAAAAAATTAGATTACTTGAAGGAATTAGGGATAGAAACGATATGGTTTAGTCCTTTTTTTGAATCTCCTCAACAAGATCATGGTTATGATATATCGAATTTTCGTGAAATTGACCCAGTTTATGGAACTATGAGGGATTTTGATAAATTATTAAAAGAAATCCATGAGAGAAATATGAAAATTGTTTTAGATCTTGTACTTAATCATACTTCAGATAAACATCCATGGTTCTTAGAATCCGCTTCCAGTAAAGATAATCCAAAACGAGATTGGTATATTTGGAGAAATGGGAAAAAACCTAAAGGAAAGAGGCCACCAAACAATTGGAAAACATTCTCAGGAGGTTCAGCTTGGCGTTATTATGAAAATACGGATCAATGGGTATATTTTCATTTTCTTCCTTTCCAACCAGATTTAAATTATAGAAATCCAGATGTTAAAGAAGAAATACTCGATACTATGCGATTTTGGTTAGATAAAGGAGTTGATGGATTTCGATTGGATATGATACATACAATATACGAGGATATTGAATTAAGAAATAATCCTTTTACTTGGACTTTGACATTTTCTGATAAAAAATCAGCATCATGGTTTCAACTCCATAAATACGATGTAAATCTTCCTGAGACATTTGAATTTGTATTAAAATTACGACAAATAATGGAAGAATACGAACCTGAGAGATTCTTGATCGGTGAAGTTTTTGGCTTTTTAGAAGATTTAAGAAAATATTATGGATCAAATAATAATGGCCTAAATATGAGTTTTCTATTTGAGTTTACATCTGCAGTATTATCATTTAGTCCAAGAAAAATTGCTAAAATCATCTCTAAAATCGAGCAAATCTTACCTCCACCTTATACACCAACTTATGTGCTTGGAAATCATGATCGAGACAGATATATTTCTCGCCTAAAGAATGACATTCAAAAAGCAAAAACTATTGCTACATTTCAGTTAACATTAAGAGGAGTTCCTTATATATATTATGGAGAAGAAATTGGAATGTCTGACGTGAAATTTGACTTAAAAACAAGCGAAGATCCATTAGGACGCAAACTTGCAAAATTCCCCGTTCCTCAAGTTGCGAAATTATTTAGATTTTCTTTAACAAGAGATAGATGCAGAACTCCTATGCAATGGAATGCTGATCCTAATGCGGGATTCTCATCCAATCCTGATGCTCAGACATGGTTAAAAGTCTCAGAAAATTATAAAAAAATTAACGTTGCTAAAGAAAAGGAAGATCCTAGTTCTTTGTTAAATTGTTATAAAAGACTATTAAAAATTAGAAGAGAAAACATCGTACTACAAGAAGGAAAATTTGAGTTTATTGAACTAGGGAAATTGAGTAGGAAAAGTTTAGCTTATAAAAGAATTCATGACACACAGGAAATTTTTATCTATTTGAATTTTTCAAACAAGGAGATATTATTAAAAACTCCAGTTCAAAGACCAAAACTAATTTTTTCGACATTATCTAATAGAACAGCTTTAAATCCAGAAATATATAATGGAAATATCAAAGTATTACCACTTGAGGGAATTATTTTTAAATAAGCCAAGAAAAATAAAAAACTTTTAAAAAAATTAAATTATCTTTTCTTTCTTTCTCTTAGAATTTCTATGAAGCTTTCTATTTTATTAAGTACTTGAGTTTCATTTAATTTTCGTGGATCATTCATATCAGCATCAATAACAAGAGTTGGAATATCCGCTTCGTCCATTAGTTTACGCTTCAAATCATACATACCGCAAGCATTTGGTCTACATGACATATTATTATGTAGTAAAACCCCATCTATTTTCCAATCTCTTACGGTTTCTTTGAATTTCTCGAATCTTGTCTCTAAATCGTATATATACCAAAAACTAAGCATTAACTCTGCCATGCATTCTACGGGATTATTAAGAACATCATTTTTTGTAACATTTGGATTTGTATATTTTGTAAAAGCATATACATAAGGTTCATAAACAATAATCGCATTCCATCGTTCGAGATTCGAAAAGAACTTCAAATTATACCAAAATGGAATCCCTTCAAACATTAATCTATAATCTTCTTGTTCTAATGCTCCAATTCCATTATCTACACGTTGTTTTGCTTCACGATACATCCGTTTATATAACTTAATAGGTGATTTTAACCCTGTCATTGTAAATAACGGAAATAATCCCCCAAATGTATCTCTTGTAGAAACAGGGCAAGGTATATTTTTTCGTAATTCAAAAACATCCTGCCATATTTTCCCCATTTCATATGAATTTTGAGCAATTTCTTGTGCTTTCTCTTTATCGTATTCATTCCCTGTGATTTCAGTAATGAAATCTAATAATTCCCAGAGTTGTTCTCTTATATATTTTTTGAAATAATCTCGCTGCCTATTATTTGTATTACTTACTACATGAGGTACATCAATAGTGAAATGTGGAACATTAAATCTTTCTGCTTGTACTTGAAACCAATTAACATGAGTATCACATATTACGTCACTCGACATCATAAATGTTGGCTTGCGAGTTCCACCTATACTCATATCAGCTTTACTTAACACAGCACCTACATTTGTCTTAAAATATGAACAGAGATCATAAGAGAATCCCTCATCTTCAGCTAGTTCGATGAAATTCTGAGAGTGCTTGAGAGCTGCTGAAATCGTAGCAGAATTTTCCGGTAACATTGGTTGAACATCCATAGCATATAAAAGTTCAACGGGTGTACCTGCTGTTGCCCATGCTGTAGGTTTACCTTCCCTATAGGCTTGTTCAATTGCTAAATAATGTCTACCCATTTCATTTCGTAATTTATTCGTCGCATTTAACATTTTACCACTTTTTTTTATGTTCGACATTTTTTCTTTCCTCCTTTATATTATTTCTGCAAATGCTTCAAATCTCGTTGCTAATTGTTTATAGGATTCTCTATTATATTCCATTTCAACAAAAAGATATGGGATTCCTAATTCTTTAAATTTTTTGTTGAAATATGGATGATCATATAAGACAGGCTCACAGAATTTTTGAGCTATGTTTATAACACCATCTACATTGTAATTTATCGCTAAATTCTTCACTACCTCAAATCTTTCATATGAGGGAAACTTTGTGGAATAAATTGGCTTATCTAAATGATATTTCGCAAGGGCTTTGAGAGGTTCTTCATTTTCATCTACATTATTCCAAAAATATTTTGTACCTATACATAAATCATCAATAATGATGTGGAATCCAAGACTTTCGAGAAATTTAATAAATTCTGTATCATCTATTACTGAACCCGTTAACATAACTTTTTTTAAATTCTTATCTAAATTTGGTTTCTGTATTTTTAACTCTTCGAGCTTTGATTCAAGCATTTCTAAAGCTTCATTTTTTTCTGTTTGCTGCACTTTTTTAATTAAAGTATGAAATTCAGAACCTTTTAAAATCATTTTTACTCTATATTCCGAAATCTCTCTTAATAAGTTCCTGATTCGGTTCATTTTATTTATCGCTTTACTGATTTTTTCGGATGTAATACTCACACAAAACTTTTCTTCTAATTGGTTTATCAATTCTTTCATATCATTAATAAAAAATTTAACGGAAGTTTCATTTCGCTTTAATGGAGCGTTAAGGAAATAAAAAAATTCAAGATCTACACATTCCAGCCAAATGTCAAACTCTCGATTAGTACAATCACATCCATGAGTAGTTATCACACCTTTAATCTCAGCATTGAAACCTTCAATTGCTTGTTGAAGAATGTTTCTTGCCCAAACACAATGGTTTGGAGGGATATGTTCATTAGCTTTATCGATACCTAATGTAGGATCTCCAAATAATCGTACCGGAACTATATCAGCCGCAAGAATAATTTCTTCAGGTGTTTCAACAGACGCATCGCAAATTGCTAACTTTTTCATTTTTCTCTTCAGTCTAATAATTTAATATTCTAAATTCCTAATGTTATTTTAAATTCTTAAATATTTAAAAAAATATTTATTTGATCTCGTAATTAAAAACATAACTTTGAATAATTTTATGAAGAATTCATTTCAATGTCGCAACCCACAATATCACGAACTCTAAGTAAAGCTATTTTAAAAGATTCCGTTCGTATTAAATTGAAAATTTGGAATACATATTTAACTGGGAAATTGGTTAGATTTGATAATTACATGAACCTAATAGTAAAAGATGCTAAAGAAATTTACTTTGGTCGTGGTGGAAAGCGAAGCAAGGATTTAGGAACTGTTATGATACGTGGCGCGAGTATAATTTTTATTGGGCAGGATCGGGAGAAGTTGATTCTTGCTGTAGAGGATGAGGAAAAGTTATTGCATAGGGAAGAAGTAGATGATAGTTAAAAGAAAAGAGGAGTAAAAATGGGAAAGGGAACACCAAGTAAAGGAAAGAAAAATAAAGCTGCAACTCATAAAACATGTCGACGATGTGGGAATCACTCATATCATCGCCGAAAAAGATTTTGTGCCAGCTGTGGTTTTGGAAGAACAACTAAACTCAGACAGCCTGCATGGAGAAATCGATATCGTGCTTTTAATGGAAAAAAATCTTTTTATAAATAAATAATTCAAGTCTAAAATTTAAAATATAATTAGCTAATTTTCTAAGTTTTTTATATTAAATTCCATTTATATCATACATCTAAAGAATTTAATTTTACTTCTATTAAGAAAAATAATGAATAATCTAGAAGTAAAGAATCTAAATAAGGAACTAGAACGATTAGAATATTTTGAAGATATTGTTGGTACAGCTATAGTAAATCGGAATGGGCTATTAATTTCTTCGAGATTACCCAGAAACATTGATGAAAGAAGATTTGGAGCAATGGCAGCTAGTTGTTATTTTGGAATAGAAACAGCAGCTTCAACTATTGGAGCAAGTGAAATTAATCATCTAACAGTTGAATTTAATGAATATCAGTTAATAATAATGGAAGCAGATGAAAATTTAATTTTAGTTTCATTAGTAGATTATAATGCTAATTTAGGTTTAATTTTTATTGAAATTGAAGAGAGTATAAAAAATATAAAACAAATATTAAATAGGTGATTTAATATTTTAACTGAAAAACAAAAGGAAAGATATTCAAGACAAATTATATCTCCTTTAATTGGAGAAGAAGGGCAAGAAAAACTTTCTAAAATTAAAGTATTACAAATTGGAGCAGGAGGGTTAGGTTCACCTTTTGCATTATACCTCGCAGCCGCCGGAATAAACGAATTAACTATAATTGATAATGATGTATTAGATATCACTAATTTGCAAAGACAAATTCTTTATAATGAAACTCAAATCGGAGAAGATAAGATTAAATCTGCAAAAGAAATATTATCAAAACTTAATTCAGATGTTCAGATTAACACTTATAAGGATTATGTTGATGAGAATTCCGTAAAGAAATATTTAAAGGAAACTAAATATGATTTTATAGTTGATTGTAGTGATAATTTTAAAACAAAATTTTTAGTGAATAAAATTGCTGTAGAGAATAATTTACGATGTGTAATTGCTGGTATAAAGGACTTTTATGGTCAAATAATGACTATTAACCCGAGAAACACTGCGTGCTATCAATGTGTCTTCTCCCCAATAGAAACTCCTCCTGATGAAGGCCCCTTACCTGTAATTGGGGTTACTCCCGGGATTTTAGGAACATTAGAAGCTCTAGAAGTGATAAAAACAGTTTTAGGGCTACCTAACTTGGAAAATAAGGTTCTAATGGTTAATCTAATAGATTTAAGGTTTAATATTATAGAGATTGTAAAGAATGAAAAATGTATTTGCTCGATATAGGCAAATTAATGAAAAAGAAAATAATTATAATTTAGTTAGTTCAGGGTTCTCTTGAAAAAATTCTCTAAATTTTTTACCATTATTAGCATATTCACCAGCAGTTTTCGCACCTATAAATTCTCCTTCTTCTGGTAAATCTTTTAGCTGTTTAGCTGGGACACCAGCCCACAATTGCCTAGAAGGTACTTTTTTGTTAGTAATTACAGCTCCCGCAGCGATCATTGACCCATCATCCATTTTAGTGTTATGTAATACATTAGCCCCGATACCAATTAAACATCCGTCTCCTATTTCTACTGGTCCATGAATCATCGCATGATGTCCAATTATGCATTTTGAACCAATTATAACAGATGTTCCCTTCTCCATATGAATTGTAACATTTTCCTGAATACTTGTATTCTCTCCAATCTTAATTTGACCTTGATCCCCTCTTAAAACAGCTCCAAACCAAATATTGCTCAATTCTCCGATTATTACATCTCCAATAATAACAGCAGTGGGAGCAATATATACTGATTCATGAATTTGTGGTTTTTTTCTCGTATAGGGGCTTGGCATTATAATTGGCATAATTTCTCACATATAATATTTTTTAAAATTGAAGAATTAAGATAAAAATAATAAAGTTATGCTAAATTTTAGAAAAAAAACAAGTAATAAATAGAATAGCTCTTTAATAATAATTTAACCAATCAATCCATCTTAAAACAATTAAGGGCAAGTAAAAATGGAAGGAAATTTACAATTCATATATAAAAAAGAATACTGGTACATTAGTGCATTTATTAATACCAATGAGTTTATTGGAGAAACTAAAGCAGAAGAAATAGAAGCTCTATTATTAGAGAGATTAAAAAATCTAAGTGATAAGGAATTAGAAAAAGCAATTGCATTTTTAGAAAAACTTCCTCATGCTGAAGAAAAGAGAAGTATATTAATAGAAATGACTAAATCCGTTTCAATTGAATGTGATTGGGAACCATTTTTTCAAAATTTCCCTTATACCGATGAGGATAACCCATATACCGAAGACAACAAAGATTTAATTTATAATACTTTGGGTTTCTTCAAATTAGAAGTAGAATATTTCAAAAATGAGCCATTTAAAAAAGAAAAAATAACACCAGATTTAATCCAACAAGTACCCTTTATAGTTCTTGATATCCTTAAGGAATTTAGTAAAGAAAAAAAAAATCAATATCTACTTCTTGATACGGAGAGCCCGATTTATGTTTTCGTTATATCCACTAAAACAACCCCGATAGACGTTCAATGGGATGAGGAAAATGTGTACAAATACAAAAGAGTTCTTGGATATTGGAACCAAATTTATGCTGGTCAATGGCGAGATTATAGTGAGGATCTTTTTGAGAGAAGGGTCAAAAAAAATCTATCGAATCGTGTAACTGAATTGCATTATATTAAGAGAAATTCTGGATTTATTTTTATGGCAGAAAAAAACTTCGAAACAGAGTTTTCATACATAAAAGACCACATATTAGAACCAACACCAAAAATGAGAGCAGTATTATTCGCATTAATGACAATTAATCATTCTCTTGATGTGTTATTTATGAAAAGATATTCTGATGTCTTTATGAGCTTAGAAAAAATTGAACAAAAAACTAAAAATCTCAGATTTTTAAGAGGAATGATCCAGACTAAGATGAGCCTTATTTATAATGAATTAGATTGGAATCCACGTCAACATTATACAAGAGTTTTAACCCACTTGATAAAAAAATTCCGTATTGAAGAGATAATAAGAAGAACAAATGAAAAATTCAGTATGCTGTATGATTCTATGCAGGAGTTATATTCAAAAAGAAATGAAGAAAACCAAAAGAGAACTAAGAAAGCACTTTACTTCTTGAATATCTTATTAGGCGCAGGATTCATAGTAGAATTTATTAATACTATAAGAATAGCTACTGGTTTACAAGAAACAGTTCCACCTTGGCCTTTAGTACATGGGATAATTTCATTAATTTTGGGATCATTTTTGCTTCTTACTATTGGTTATTTTGTATATAGCAGATACAAATTAAAAGTTTCAGAACTGGGACATACTGTTGATGCTGTTATTCAAGATGATGACCAAAATGTCATATTAATAAAACGAAAATTTGCTCCTTATAAGGGAAAATATGCACTTCCTGGGGGATTTATGAAATATAATGAAGATCCAGAACAAGCTTTAATCAGAGAAGTAAGAGAAGAAACCAACCTAGCTGTAGAGATTCTTAAAAAGATTGGGATATATGATCAAAAAGGACGAGATCCACGAGGTAGAGTTGTATCAACAGCATTTAAATGCCGTATAGTAAAAGATCTTTCAAGAATGAAAGGTGGAGACGATGCTCTTGTTGCTGAAGCTATACAAATCGATAAAATCAGATTAATAGATTTAGCTTTTGATCATAAGCAAATATTAAAGGATGCTGGTATTTTGTAAAAAAATTTTTAAAAATTTTTTTTTTATCTTATTTCCTAAAATAGTTTATGCTAAATTCTAACGAAAATTAATATAATATAATACGCATCAATTCAAGATTTATTATACGCAAATATGACTGTTAAACAATTACAAGAAGAAATTTTGAATCTAAAAAATCAAAATGATGTAACTATCCTTGCTCATTATTATCAACCAATCGAAATACAGGAAATAGCTGACTTTTTAGGTGATTCTCTTGGATTATCTCGAACAGTAAAGGAAAAAGCAAATACAGAATATATTATATTTGCAGGAGTTAACTTTATGGCAGAAACTGCCTCAATAATAAATCAAGACAAGCATATACTAATACCTAATTACGAGTCCTGCTGTCCAATGGCAGCTTTTCTTACTCCTGAAATGGTCAGAGAATTTAAAAAAAAATATGATGGAATTCCCGCAGTAGTATATGTGAACTCAACTGCAGCAGTAAAGGCCGAGTCAAATATTTGTTGTACGTCAGCAAATGCTGTAAAAATCGTTAAAAAGATTAGTCAAGAATTTAATGTAAAAGCAGTATTATTTGGACCGGATGCTAACTTAGCAGATTACACTGAACAAATTTCAAATATAGAGACTATTAAAATGCCAGAAAAAGGACATTGTTACGTTCATTCACAAATTACTGTAGAGGATATAAAAACAGTTAAAGAAAAATATCCTAAAGCAGAACTTATTGTTCATCCTGAGTGTATTAGAGGAGTAAGAGAGCTAGCAGACTATGTAGGTTCTACAACCGGAATGTATAATTATGTTAAAGACAATTCTTCTGAGGTAAAAGAGTTTATAATAGGGACAGAAGTAGGATTATTGGAACGTATGGCGCAAGATTTTCCAGATATTAGTTTTTACTTAGCAAAAGACAGATTAATTTGCTATAATATGAAAAAACATAACTTAGAACTAATAAAATATCTTTTAGAAAATTTAGATGATAAAGCTTTTGAAGTTAAAGTACCCTATGAGATTGCGAAAAGAGCTTTAAAACCAATTGAGAAGATGCTGGATTTTTCTTAAGTCAAAAAATTTTTTCAACTACTCAAAAGAATTTTACTTAAATTTCATGAACTAGAAGTCAATATGTTAAAATTTAACTCTAATTTTGAGCTATTTAAAATGGCTTCTTGCAGCATTTTACCTTCTTGTGATAGGGTTAATTTTTGAGATTTTGCCACTCCTTCCATCAATTTTTCTCTCTCTATATCTAAAAAGCCCATTTCTATTGCATTCTTTATGATTAGATTTAATACTAATAATTGAAATTGTTCATGAATAGCATCCCATATTAAACCCATTTCCTTTAACTGATTAGCTATTTCTTCAGCTATAATATCCAGATCATAAATCATATCATAAATACCTTCTTGGAGATTAATAATTTCATCCATTAATTTATCTTTAATGAGCCTTAGGGTTGTAGTCCCTAATAAATCTTCTTCATGAAAATAAAAATCATTATTTTTGCGTTTAATTAAATAAAACCCAAAATCATTTTTTATTAATTTAACTCTAGCTAAGTAGTTAATAGCTTCTCTTGAAACATTATAGACTTCACAAAACTCGTCTAAATTTAATTTATAACCACCAAACTCTTGAGAACTTGACTCGTCAAAATGCCAATATTTTCGTGCAAATGCTCCTTGACCTAAAATTGAATTATAAAAAATGTAAAAAAGTGATAAATATAAATCTCTATCTTGTTGTAATTCAAAAAAATTATCTCCTATTTTGGAGATGATCCTTACTATATGAATTATAAATGGATCTTCCACACTTATTTCTTTGTAAAAATCTATTAAGTCCTCGAGTTTTCTGACATTTTCTTTTAATTCATTAACAATAAATAACTCATCTTTTAGTTTTAAAGGTTCCTCTCCAAGTTTCTCTATTCCTTTTTCAGTAATTACATAACTCCTGTACTGCTTATTTGTTTTTCTGTCTGTAATTAACCTTTGTTCTATATTTTTATTTTTTCTATGAAAACTCAGATATTTAGAAACAGTAGATCTACTTAAATTAGAATATTTTACTAAATTAGTAAATCTTTGTGGACCTAAATTTCTAAGGATAAATAATATCCGTCTACTATTATCTTCAATATTGCTAGATTTTTTTAGTAACTCAATCTTTAACTTTTTTGATATATTCCAGCTTTCCATAATAATATGATATAAACCTGGATATAAAAATATATACTTTTTTTTTGGACTTAGACTAAAATAATATAAAAATACAAATATTAATCATTTTAGTATATATTAGGGATAATAATAAGTAAAATTTAATAAATAAGAGTTTAATGTTAGAAATTGGAATATTATTCAAAATTAAATGATAATTTAATAACATATGACAATAGAAGATCCTAATATTTTAAAACGAATAAAAACAATTGAAGAAAGGTTAGATACAATTGAAGAACGTTTATCACGTTTAGAAAATAGATTGGGTCGCTTTCCATCTCCTCCATCTCCAAAACCCAGTCCAATACATCCTCCAGGACCCCCTGGTCCACCAGGACCTCCTCCAGAGCCTTTTCGATTTTAAAATATTATTAGAAAATCATTTAGAGCAAAAAAAGCAATTTTCATCTTTTTTAAACTGAAGTTCGGTTTATTGAACGAAAATCCTTAATTAATCAATTTTTTAATTATTATTTAATATAAATCAATTATAAATCATAAAAAGGGTGTGATTAAAAATTACCCAATATAGATTTAGGCTAACCGGAGTCCCTCCAGATCAAGCGATAAAGCTCATTGAGTTAGATCCAAACAATTCAATTGCAGAAATTAAAAAAACTGTGCAACGTGAATATAAATTAAACCCAATCTTAGCGATACAATTTATCTTTAAAGGTAAAGTCTTGCCTGATCAGTTAAAATTCGCAAAGATAGGAATTCATCCAAAAAAAGATGTCATTACGGTAATGGCTACGCAAGCAGGCGGAGTTTAAGTAATCCATTAATTGGAGACGTATTTATCACGGGGTTTATAAGAGAAAAAAGTGGCTTATTTTTTCTCTTCTTTTCTTATTTTTTTAATAACGTTAATAGTGATTATTGTTCTAGATAATAGACATTCTTGAAATCCTTGAATTTTGTATCAAGAATTTGAATAATTTGATTAGAAAAAGATTTGAATTTAGAAATTTCTCCATTAAAATCCTCTAAATAATCTTTATAATTTTCCAAGAAGTTATCAATTATAGTTTCAGAAAATAATTCTAGCTTTTTTTTATCAACCTCTTTGTTATCACATTTAAGAACTAAGTGAAAACCAGATATGTGGTTATAAAAGAAAAAGATAAAACTATCTAAGGTTAACATTTTCAAGCTTTCTTTAAACTCGCGCTTTGTAAAGCGACAAATTATATCAAAATAACTTGCTAGGGATTGTTCATCATCTAATCTATTGTTATTCAAAAAATCATGATAAAATAAGGCGAGTCCTGCTTGATTAATTATCATTAATTCTTGAATCATTTTGACTCTTTTAACGTTTCAAGTCTTTCTTAATTATCCGATATATTC
Source organism: Promethearchaeota archaeon (assembly GCA_048938005.1). Lineage (GTDB taxonomy): Archaea > Asgardarchaeota > Lokiarchaeia > Sigyniarchaeales > SOKP01 > Loki-b32. Next base: position 15,883 of record JBHLMQ010000033.1, read on the forward strand.
TTATTAAATTCAATTATTTGAGATTTTTTATTACCTAACTTATGTTACAAGTTGTTTTTAAACTTTTATTTAAGAATTTATTTAGTTCAAAATAATTTTTTCAATTACAATATCCGTATAAATTGAATATTTAGATTCCTATTATCCATTTAATATTAAAATAGAAAATAGCTCCTTTGTTGCCTTAAAAAAAAGGAAATATTCACATAAACCGGGATATTAGAAAAAAAAAGGAATATACAATAATAATGAATTTTAAATTATTTGTTTAATAGGAATTTTCTTTATTGTGTTATAAGCGGTTTTTAGACATTTTTCTGCATCATAAACTATAGTATTTATTATATCTGATACACTCTCTACACGGTCTATTAGTCCAATGCTTTGTCCTAAATAAACAGTACCTTCCTCAACGTTTCCTTCATATGTCTTCTCTAAATCTGCTAACTCTTTTTCAACCTTTGCCATTGAAGTTTCACCAGCTCTTTTTTCTTCTTTACTTGTGACAAGAGTTTGATTTTCAATCATTTTATTCTTCCATACTCTTGCAGGCCCAAAAATCCCCGTTTTTAATTCTGTATCAGAGACTCTTGAGTTGACTACAATTTTTTTATAATTTTCGTGAAATTCACATTCTTTAGACGCGATAAATCTGGATCCCATAGAAATAGCTCCAGCTCCCATTGATAAAGCAGATGCTAAGCCTTCACCAGTAGCAAACCCTCCAGACGCAATTATAGGGATAGATGGTAATTTCTTTCTTACTTGTTGTAATAAAATTAAGGTGCTAATATTTTCATAGGATTGATGCCCTCCACCTTCAGTTCCAGTAATCACTAGCCCATCAATTCCACTAGTAATCAATTTTTCAGCAAGATATAATGAAGGGGCAACATGGAAATGCTTAATTTTTGAACCACTTTCTTTTAATTTTTCAAAGTGTTTGTTATAAATCATTCTTGGAGAGCCTGCACTTGTGATTAAATAAACACATTGTTCTCTTATTTTTGGATTTTCCATAATAAAACTCGGAAGCTGCCTACAAAGCTTAATAGCGTCTGGTTGTAGTCTAGCTGTTCTAATGTTAAAACCAAAAGGCTTATCAGTATGTTCAACAACGTATTCCATGCTTTTTTTCATTTCATCTATAGTTATAGTTCCATGTAAAGTAACGTGACTTAAAACACCTAAACCACCTGCTTCTGATACTGCAACTGTTAATTTAGTCGTATAAAAAGGACCCATTGGAGCACTTAGTATCGGATGCTTAATCCCAAACATTTTTGTTATATTCGTTTCTATTACCATTCTGAATCACTTTTTTCTCATTTGATAAATCTAAAACAAAAGATTTGATAGTTCAAACCTTTAATTATAAGATCAAATGATTAGTTATTTTTATCAAAGGTTTATTTATAAAACTTTTACTTGAAAACACAATATTAAAAGTATTATTTTATCAAAGCTGTTATTAAAAATTCGTTTCTTTTTTATTAAACAGCTAATTCAAGGTTTTTCCTTTAGGATTTGTGGAGTATTGTTATACATCATTACTGAATGAATCTTCATTCATTTTTACTAAAAAATAATAATATTCCAATTTTCCACAAATTTTTATTATTAGTTTCAAATTAAAAGCTAAGATTTAAACTTACTTATTCAAAAGAATCAATTAAATAATTATTGTTTATTCTTAACTATTATGTGCTTTTCTATTGAAATATGGTGTAAAATATGGCATGGGGAGGATCACTTAATAAAAATGGCTCTGATTATATTAGAAAGTTAAGGGAAGCAGATAGAGTTGTAGCATTTTTAGAAAATCTTAAAGAAGATTTAAAGCCTGATGAACAGGCAAATTTTTCAAGGACAATTGAAATAATTACAGATTATTATTCAAAAATATCAGAAAATAAAGATTAAAATCTTATAATTCCTGCATTATATTTTTAATAATTTCAATAATTTGGTCGGCTGCTTTTTTAATAGTCTCTGTAAGATTAAATTCAAAAAAGGGAAGATCTTTGCTCTCACTTCGTTCCTTGAGTGAAAATGTATCTTCTTTATAGAAAGTTAACTCAGTAAATCCTTCAAGACTTTCAGGTACAAATCCAATCATCAATATATTCAAAGTTCGCAACTTCTCTATCAATAAATCAATCACTATATGGATTGGAATTGTATGTGATGATATTGGTACATATTCTTTAATACTTTCTCGTTCAATTATAGCAACAGTTCCAGGAGGTTTATTTAAAGTGCATGTATCTAAAATAATGAGATGCGACGCTCTAAATTCTATAATATCATCAATTCTATTCATGGGATCAATACCCGCGTTAATAAATAAGAATTTATCATTAGAGTATTTTAAAAGCTCGCTAACGATATAAATTCCAACTGCATCATCTGCTAGCTTTTCTTCTCCTATACCCATGAAAACGATTTTTGTTGCGTTTCTTAGCTTATCTAAAAGTTTCTCATAAAGATTCTTCATAACTGATTAAAGAAATGATAGATGCTAAATAAATAATTATTAGATGCTTATTCGAATTAATAAACTTATCTTAAATAATAATTATCTTTTTGAATGTTAATTGAGTTTGCTAACTTCCCCAAAATCGTAAATAAATTTCATAATTCAAACACTCAATTATATTATATTCAAATTATTATACTAAAAGGTTAGGTAAAGAGTTATTATTAACAGTCAAATTCTTTAAAAAAGAATCTAATAATATATTTAAGAATGGAAGAAAAGACATCAGATAATTTAGAAAAAGTACAGATAAAAGGTATTGTTAATAACAATAAGGTTATTATTTTAGATCCTAATGGAATTCAAGAATTTTACGAGAATTCTTATATTGGTACCATTGAAAAGAATGATAAAAATGCTGAAGTTTTAGTTTTAGAGCCAATTGAAGTACTTCTTTTAATTGAACGTAATAGAATACTACTATGGAAGGATAATGATGAAAATAATGTTCAATATAATTTTGAGACGGCACTTGAACATTTTACTCAATATGATCAACGCTTATGGCAAAAATACATCATTTATATGGATTTGAGAAAAAGAGGATACATCGTTCGCACTGGTTATGGGAATGGCTTAGATTTTCGTGTGTATAAGAGAGGGGCTGATTTTGAAAAAGATTCAGCGAAGTTTTTAATATTTCCTGTATTTGAAGGGGATCCTATTGAACTTCGAGATTTAGATAAGATGTCCAGAGTTGCTATGAGTTCCCGAAAGGATTTAATTGTCGCGACAGTTGATAGATTGAGTAAGCCCATTTACTACAGCGTTAAAAAGTTCCAGATTTTAAATAAAGGAGAAAATAACGAAAAGAATAATGACGGATAAATTTGCGTGTGATACATCAATAATATTCAACGGTCAGATTCTTAAGCTGATTGAAGATAGAGAATTAGGAGAAAAACCTGAAATATTTATATCAAATGTTGTGATCGCTGAAGTTGAATATAGAACCAACATCCACAAGGAAATTGGTTTCTTCGGATTAAATGTTTTAAAACAATTAAGGCAACTCCATGAAAAAGGTGCGATCACTCTTCATGTTATTGGGAAAAGACCAACTAGAGAAGAAATAAAAATGGCACCTGGAGGGGAACTGGATGCCTTAATAAGAGAATCTGCAAAACAAAATAACGCTGTGCTTATAACAGCAGATCGTATACAAGGCGATGTAGCCATTTTTGAAGGATTAGAGGTAATGTATGCTTGGGAGAAAAAAATCTCAAAAGAAAAAGAACCTCTTTCTTTGAAATTGCTAGAATTTTTTGATGATACAACTATGAGCGTTCATCTGAAACGAAATTTAGCGCCATATGCAAAAAAAGGATCTCCTGGAAATTGGAGACTCGAAAAAATTCAAGATGAATCATTGAATTCTCAAATGATTGAAGATATCGCATTAGAGATAATAGAAAATGTGCGAGAAGATGAGCACTCATTTATAGAAATAGAAAAAGAAGGTGCTGTGGTTGCTCAATTACGTGAATTTAGGATCGTTATTGCAAGGCCTCCTTTCTCAAATGATGTCGAAATCACCGCCACTCATCCTCTTGTAAGTTTAACCTTATCAGATTATTCCATTGATCCAAGACTTAAAGAAAGGTTACAAAAAGCAGAGGGAATTTTAGTATGTGGATCACCCGGAGCGGGAAAATCAACTTTTTCAGCGGCACTAGCAAATTATTACTTGAAACAAGAGAAAGTAATTAAAACACTTGAAAGTGTTAGAGATTTACAGGTAGAACCAGAAATAACTCAATACACAAAATTAGAAGGGAACCTTGAGAATTCAGCAGATATACTTTTGCTTGTAAGACCAGATTTTACCATTTTTGATGAAGTTAGGACTACAAAGGATTTCCAAATTTATTCAGATTTTCGCTTATCTGGAGTTGGGATGGTTGGTGTAGTTCATTCATCTTCAGCAATAGATGCAATTCAAAGATTTATAGGCCGAATAGAGCTTGGAATGCTTCCATCAATTATAGATACAATTATTTTCATTGAAGGTGGAGATATTTCAACAGTTTTAATATTAAAAATGACTGTTAAAGTGCCTCATGGGTTTAGAGATAAGGATTTAGCGAGACCAGTGGTGGAAGTAAGAGATTTTAAGAATGATTGGCTTGAATTTGAGATTTATAACTTTGGTAATGATGTAGTTGTGAATCCTATCAGTTCTAAATATCAAGCGAGAACAAAAGGATTTCAAGGAAGTAGAAGGAAAAAAGATGAGAGGATTAATTTGGATATCGAGGTAAAAAAACAAAAAATCATCATTAAAGCAAATCCGGAATATTCTAGTCAAAATATTGTTATCTTCGCAGAGAATCAACAGATCTTTACAGGTTCTTTAAGTCGTAATAGCGATATTTCTCTCTCACTTTCAAATAAGGAAGCTAGAAAGATATTAAGAGAATTAAATAATAATAAAGATATTTTTGGAAAATTAAAATAAATCAATTTTAACCTAATTATTAATTACAACAAAATAATAGAGTATATTAACTACTCTTTACTATTTCTCTTACTTTTTCCATTATGGGTGGGAGTACATCTTCAATCAAATTATCGAATCTTATATCAGCTACGTGATCATAAGGTGTATCACCTTTATTAATAAGTATCAATTTTGCACCATTCTGCTTTGCAATCCCAGGCATGTTTGCCGCGGGGGTAACTACTAAAGATGACCCAACTACAAAAAAAACGTCAGCATTCTCAGAACGTATTATTGATTCCTGAAGCTCATCGTAAGGAAGTGGATCACCGAAATTAACAATACTTGAAATTAATCGTCCTTCACAATGAGGACAGACTGGCTGACCCTCACGAACGGGATGTGTTCTATATCCTGGACCCCATATACTTTTGTCCCAACCGACCTCTTCGAATAGCATCTTTTTATTACATGATAGACATTTCATGAAAAACTGATTCCCATGGAGTTCAGCTAGCATATCAAAGGGTATTCCCGATTTAGCATGCAAACCATCCACATTTTGGGAAATAAGGTAATTTAATTTTCCCATTTCCATTAATTCTACGATTGCATAATGGTTAGAATTAGGTTTTACTTGATCCCATGCTACTTTTGGTTTAGGGGGTGGTAATCCCTTATCGCGTCTAGTCCACACACCATCTGGACCCCTATAATCAGGTAACCCACTACCTGTGGAGCAACCTGCACCAGTGAAGACTACTAACCGCTCTGATTCAGCAATCCATTTGGCAGCAAGATCAATTTTTTCTTCTAAATCCATAAAAAACATAAAAAAAGTACGGTTTAAAAAGATTTTTGTGTTAATTATTTTCACTTATATATTGTTAAAAATTAAAATCCTTTTACCTTAATATAGAAAGAAAAAAAGAGTATTTTTTATACATTCAATCAAATGATCAATTGATAGATATTGTTTGGTATTAAGAGGATGTGCTAATATTAGCATAATGGAGGTTAAGGATTATTTTATCATATATTGTTAATTTTGATATGGAAGCTTTAAAAAATACGGAAGAAGATTATGAAAAAGTAAATCTTACGGTAGATCAATCTAAAATTATTCAGGAAATGTCCAGATTTTTATGTAAATTTATAAAAATTCCGGAGATAGCCATGAAAGGTATTGCTTGGAATGCCTTAAGGGAATGGCAAATAAGAAACAATAAGGCTATTCCTGAAATTGCAGACTTACCACTTGGAAAGAAATTAAATGTTATTAAAGTAATTTTTTGTATTGGTAAGAAGATGTTGAAAACTATGTTAAAACAGCCAAAAAGTAGAAATGAGATAATAATTGATATTGCTTTTGAAAAGGCTTTCAAACTTTTCCTTAACTATTCCTGTAAGAACAATTGTTAAAGATCGTATAAGTTACGCTAATTTTTGAAATTTTAAGGTTTTTAGTAGAATCTCAAAATTTTTCTCAAGATTATAATATTTTATCATTTCAATAGGTTCTTCAATATCATTCAAATTAGAAAGTCTATGAGAATCACACCCTATGGCAACAGGGATCTGGTATTCCTTTAATTTTTCAAAAAAGAATTCATTTTTACGAGAATAAAATTGTGGGTAACTAGAGTTAAATTCAAAATAGATATTATTTTTTTTGAGAAAACTAATTAGTGTATCAAGGTTTCCAGTTAAGAAGTAAGAAGGATCAAAATGCGCTAAGCCTAAAATAGGAAATCTATTAAATTCAGTTAATTTATTTTTCCAATAATATATTAAATTTTTAATAAAAGCAAGAGATTCATGACTTTGAAGATATTCAAATAAAATCAAATCATATTTGTCTATTTGTATGTATTTTCTAATAAAATGCTCAGAACTTGCCAAATCAACTTCAATTCCTTTTAGAAGTATTAAATCAATTTTATTATATGTTAAATATTTCTGGCAATCCGAAATTTCTTTTAGATATGCTGAAATTGTTTCATAATTATTCAGAGTAGAAACCCATGCTTTCCATGAGTTTGTAAAATGATCGGTTATTGCAATATAATCTAATTCTAACTTAATTGATCTTTCTACTATCTGTCTGATGGTTTGTCTTCCATCAGAATAATTCGAATGAATATGCAGATTCATTTTTGGAAACAGCATTTTTCAAACGGAAACCTTTTAAGACTCTAATAAAAAAACAATCGGATTATTAAATTCCCAAAGTTTTCGTTTCCTTATTTAAATATAAACTGAAAGAACCACTAAATAATAAAATTGTGCCAAGAAAAATTAAAAATCCAAATAATAAATATTCTCCTGTTGTTGTACTTCCAAAAGTAATACTATCTATTGAAATAATATCGAGTGCAAATAAGGAGATTAGAGTAAAGATAAATACTGAAGAAAAAATTTGAACAATGCCTATAATTATATTAATATAATAAATGATTTTTGCTTTACTTTTTTTCAGTTCGATAATTTGGCCTATTCCGATATCAATAGCTACTTCTTTTTTGTTTATCCTCTTTATAAAAAAATAAACAAGTTCTTTGATTGGGATAATATCAAAAAAAATAGTAAGGATTGTAAAAATACATATAAATATCAATATCCGCATTAAAATATTGGAAAAAATTGAAGTGAATCCTGGTATAGGAGAGCTTAAAACGCTAAAGTTATTTATAACCCAGATTAAAAATCCAACTAAAATTATAGCAAAAAATTTTAATCCTGCTAGCGTTAGAATGATCGAATGTCGGTCTGCAATTGTTAGTAAATAGTATGTTATTCCTATACTGAGAATAATTACCCCTAAAACAATTGCTCTCCACTCCAAGAATAATGCAAGTATAATACAGAAAGACATAACGATAATTGGGAGATATGGAAAAAATGGAGCCTTAAAAGGACGATCTAATTCCTTTCTTTTACGTCTTAAGTTAACTGCAGCATAATTGATGAATGCTAATCCTATAAAATAAATAAATGTGGTAATATTCGCTGAGAACCCGATGTTCGCAAATAATGTTGATAGAAGTGTAAAAATAATCGCAAATGATGTTGTTATAATCAATATCAATGTTGGTACTTTAGTCTTTTTACTAGTTTTTAATAGTTTTTTTGAAAAATAATTATCTCGTGCTAAAGCGTTCATAACACTTACAGCGGAACCTAAAGCAGCATTCATTGCAATAAGTGTTGATATTATCGCTGCAATTCCCATAAGTATAAATCCAGGAAATCCAAGAATATTACTTAATACAACTGCCAATAAAATGGGCGTATCACCTAGTCCCGTTGAAGCATTTCCAATATTAATTAAAACTACAGACGTTATAGATATGTAAATAAATAATGTTACAAAAATAGCAATTATATTTACCTTTGGAATATTTTTAGAAGGATTTTTTAAATCAGCATTTAAATAAGATAAATTAGTGGTAATAGTTGTAAAAAAAATAAACATTAAAGAAAACATTGAAATCACACTAAAAAAATTAGTTTCAGATAAAAAGAATTGGGGATTATATTTTGGATTGGTATTTGGTGCTATCCACAGCCCAGCAATAATAAAAATAGCAAAAATTGCTAATAAAATGATTGTTGATATGATCAAACTTCTCATTGCTAATCTTTGAGTTTTAAATGCAATAACTGCTGTAAATAATATAGATATAAGGGCAATTATAAGAAATATTGGGGGTAATACCGAGAAAGGAAAAAAAGCATCAATAACTATAGCAAAAGCCTGAGCAGAAAAAGAAAACGATGCAATATTCGCAACCCATAGAAAGAATCCAATAATAAATGCCAAGAACCGTCCTAAAGCTTCTTTACTAAAATTATAAGCTCCCCCTGAAATAGGTAAGCTAGTAGAAAGTTCACTAAAATTAAGTGCAATCAAGATAATTAAAATCCCTCCAAGAATTAAACTGATTAAAACTCCAGAATTAGCTTCTTCTATTGCTGTACCTAAGAGAATAAATATTGAACCTCCAATGCCACAACCAATTCCATACAAAACACCAGCTAACAATCCAACATTACGAGTTGGAAGAATCTCTTCTTGATCTTTTTCAGTCAAATTTATCGCATTAAATTTATATCCAAAATTAAAAATAAAAATTGTTATATGTTTTATATATTTTAACAATTCACGATTTTTCTAGGTGGAAAATTCCAGAAATAATCGATAAGATAGCACCAATTAATAAAAATAGACTCATTAAAAAATTATTGATATCACCTAAATCGATAAACTGAAAAAACACCCCAATTGCCCATATTATAAAAAACACACCAATCCCAATCAAGATTCCACCAAAAAATTTGGAAGCTCTATATATAGCAGAAAGGACTTCTAATCTATGAATTCGGCTTTCTTTATCTCTGATTTCTTTTTCTTGATTTTCTAATTCTATTTTTAATTTTTGTAAGATTACTCTAGAATCGTTTGTGCTACTTTCAATTGATTCTTTTGCTCTATTTAATTTTTCGTGCTCAGCTTCCATATGCTTTAACTTTTCTGTTAATGAATCTAGACGTTGTTCTCGTTCAATATACTCTATATTCGAGGTTTCTATATCCTGTTTTAAATCCCCTATTCTTTTTTCATTAGCTTCTATTAAGGTTTCTTTAGCAAGAATTTGTTCTACTAAAGTATTTGCTGTATCATTTAATTCTTGTATTCGAGATTCAATATCAATCAATTGTTTTTGTTTATCAGTTAACTGTACTTTATATTTAGCAAGAAGTTCTTCATACGTTTCTCTTTGTTTTTTCATTTCGGGAAATCCTTCTTGATAATCTATAAGTTTTTGCTCAATCTCTTTAACTCTTTTTTCTTTTTTTTCAATTTGCTCAGTAAGAAGGTTTTTTTCTTCTTCTTTTGCTTCAATTTCAGTATTGGAATGCTCTAATTCAATTTTATTTTTTCCAATTGATACTCTTAAAGTCTCATTTTCAGCTCGTTGACTTTTTAATTTTTTTTCTATTGCTTCAACTTCTTCTCTTTGTTTTTCAAGTAAATCTTCATTATCTTGGATCTCTTGGTTCATTTTTGAAATTTGGTTGCGGAGTTCTTCTTGAGTAGTAACTTTCTCTTTTATTGAATCTGTGAGTACAATTAAATCTACTTGCCTTGTTTCATATTGTTTTACTAGTTGTTCATTGTTTTTTAAAAGCTCCATGTATTCTTGCTCTAAATTCTCTTTACTTTCTGTAGTAATATTAAGTCGTTCTTCTAAATTGCTCATCTCTTCAGTTTTTCGATTATAGTTTTCCTCAAGCTGTTTTATTGTATCTTCAATTGCAGTAAGATATTCTTCTTTATCATCGATCTTTTTTTTAATATCATCAAGTTTTTGCTTTGCTTCTTTTATTTCCTCGTCAATTTCCTCTATAACTTTCTTTTCAATCTCTTTTTCTTCTGCTGCTTCTCCATTTGATATGGTTTCTGATATGTCTTCAATACTATTTTCAAAGGTTCTTAGTTTTTTGTCAATTAGATCTCTTGAATTTTTAGCTTTAGATAAAAATTCCTTATCTACTCTATCCGTTTCCCTTTCGGATTTAGTTTCCTTCTCTTTTTCGTGTAATTCGTTTGTCATTTTATGATTATTGGATTATAATAATTAATACCTCATATAGAATTAGAATTTGAAAACTTATTTAATTTCTGCAAAAACGAAATATTTGGTTAAACAATTGTCGATTTAAATAATCGATCATTTTTATTCATACACTTCAAATAAGTATCTTATGAATTATACTTATTTCACATATTTAAATGTTGATTTTTTCTCTTTTTTATTTTGTTGATAAAATGAAATAAATAAATAAATTTAAATAGGAATATGTTTTAAACGATAATTTGTATTTTTATAAATCTATTAATCCGCAAATATGGGGTTATTGTGTCTTTTGAACGGATTGAAAGATATCAGCAAAACTTTATCTATGGTTTGCGTTTGAACAGACACACTAACCCCGTCTAAATTCAATATTTTTTCATAAGTTCTAGTACATCTTTATATGAAGTATCAGGCATAGGCCCAAAAGATTTAACTTTAAGCGCACCTACTGCATTTGCAAATGTAGCAATTTTTTTCAAATCCCACCCGACTAAGTATCCTATGATAAAAGCACCTCCAAAAGAATCTCCTGCTCCAGTAGGATCTCTTTGAGTTACTCTAAAACCTTCTACTTTAAATCCCTCAAGATTATCTGAATTAAAGATTGTACAACCTTCTTTTCCTTGTTTTAACACGATAACTTTTGGCCCCATTTCGAGTAATTCTTGGCAAGCTTTTTTTGATCCCTTTGTTTCAGCTAACATCTCAGCTTCTTCTCCACTTGGAAGTAAAATATTTGTTGTTTCCAAAACTGGCATACTAATCTTCAGAATTTTTTCTAAATCTAACATCTCAGGTCTAAGATTTGGATCAAATGATATAATTACGTCTGGGTTATTTTTTTTTGCTAATTTAATAGCCTTATAACATGCATCTCGAGATTTTTTACTAATAGAAAGAGCACTCCCCATAATATGGATGTTTCTTATGTTGCTGAAATATTTTGCTTTAATATCTTCTGAAGATATTTCCCCCGCAGCCCCTTTTGCAAAAATAAATTTACGAGAACCATCAGAATTATATTGATTGAACGCTATTCCAGTAGCTAAATCTTTTATGACTCTAATTTGAGATGTATCCACATCATCTTTTTGTAATTTTTCAATTATACATTTTCCGAATTCATCGTTTCCGATTACACCTATAAATCCTGTGGTTAATTGAAAAGCTTTTCCCATTCGAGCAGCAGAATCAATATATATAGCTGGAGCTCCACTTGGGAATGGTCCCCGATAAATTGCTCCAATTCTTCCATGTGGGACATTTATTTCTTCACGTACAATTTCGACTAATAATTCCCCTAGAGAAATAATATCAGGGTACATTAGTTACTATTAAAAATCTTTTTATTTAATAATTTTAAAATAATTTAACTTTTAAACAAATAGTTCCTTTTTAGTGCAAAATATTATATATTTTACTACTATTTAATTATAAAAAAAGAATTATTTTATGAACTTCTGTTTAAATGATTCAATAGTGCTAGAAATTTCATTAATATGAAGTTTTAAATCTTTAGGATGTATTTCCTTTAATTTGTCTAAATTATCAATTATATTTTTCAATTCATCAATCCATAAATTCATGAGTATTTCTTTTTCTTTATTTTTACATGCTAATTTTATTTCATCATCAATCCATTCTTTAGCGCTTTCATATATCTGTTTTTTTTGTACGTCAAGAGTTATTTTCACTAAATCTTGCTGACTTTTAAGATTCTCTAACACTGGTTTAAGGTTATTTTTAAACTCTATATTTTCCTCATTGAATTTTTTAAACATGTCTCTAATAACCTCTTCTTTTGTGTCAAATTCTTCTTTAATATTCTTCAATTTTATTGAAAAATCTTCATTAATTGTTTTTATATTATCAGTGAGAGGTTTTATTTCATTTTTGAGATCATTGATATGATCATTCAACTTCTGATTTACTGATTGAAATCCATTTTCAATTTGTAAATTAAGTGTTTTGAAGTCTTTCTCAAGCTTTTTATCAAGAGTAGTAACTTTTTCTTTTAATTCTCTGTCGAACATATCTGATAAATCTTCTATTTTCTTATTAGTTGTATCTCCCTGTTCATCTATTTTCTGATCCAGTTGTGTGAATTGGTTTTTCACTTTTTGGGCTAATTTATTTATCTCTTCAGTTGATTTCTTTTCAATTTTATTAACATATTCATTTATGTTCTTTTCTAGGTTTTTAACTTGTTCGGTTAGAGTTTGATCAATTTTTTTTATTTGTTCGTTTGAGCTCTTTTCTAAATTATTAATTTTTTCATTGAGAGTTAGATCTAAGTTGCTAATTTGTTCTTTTAATTTCTTTTCTAGGTTTTTGATTTGATCTCTTTCTTTTTGTTCAAATGATTTAAATTGATCATTTAATTTTTGATCAAGCTTATTAACTTGTTCTTTTAATTTTTGGAAATTTTTTAAAGAAATATCTTCAGGTATCTTATTCACCTTTTTTATTAAGATGGTTTCTTAATTTGTAGTTTATTATTTCCTTAGAGCACCCCTAATTTTTGTTTTGAGTTTTCTTCTCTAAATCTGGTAATGATTTTTACTAATTCAAATTCTTCTCTATTTAATTTTGATATTAAATCTAAATTCTTTTCAAATTCTTTTTTGGCAGTTATTAAAAAATCTTTTAAGTCAATAAATGATTCTTCGACCGATTTAGATTGGAATTTTTTTATATGTTTAATCGTTTTATCAAGTTCAGATAAATTTATTAAAAACCTATCTATAACTTCATTTTTTTGAATTTCATTCTTTTGTAGTTCTTGTTTAAGAAATTCATAATAAAGTAAATCTTTATCCTTTTTCTCTAAATCAGCTTTTTTTTTTGTTTTAATTTTGGGTTTAACTTTTTGGAAAATTGTATCTATATTTGTTAGATTTACTAATCGATCTTTTAATTGTTTTTCATTTTTACCAATTAATTTTAAAAAAAGCTTGGAAATATTGTTAAGAATAACACCAGGATATAATATCTCTGCCTTTTTTAGATAAATATAAATCAATAATTCAAAACATTCATTGATATTTTCACCTGTTTTTGCCGAAGTGAATATTAAATGGTCATTTTTAGTCAAAAAACTTTTGATAGTATTCTTCACTTCATCATTTACAAACAACAAATCTGATTTATTCCCAACTAGAATTGATAGAATTTCTTCAGAATAACGGTTCGCATTTTCTAAATATTCACTTTTAATGTTTTGCAGTGTTTCTTTTGGTCTAGATAAATCAAATACCAAAAGAACTATGTCTAAATCAGTATAAATTAAAGGATTTAATGGATTAAAAGACCTTTGTCCCCCTGTATCCCAAATTGAAAGTATAATCCTAACTTCATTTTGGTTTTCTTTTATTACATATTCTTTTTTAGTTGTGACACTACCAATTGTTGGCAAATATTGCTCAGGGATTTCTTTTCCGAGAAAAACATTTATCATAGACGTTTTCCCAACCTCTCCTTCCCCAAGAACAACCAATTTTAAATTTATAGTATCCAACCCATTTATCGCCCAGAAAAAATTTATAATACGCTTAAATTGAGAATTCTCTGGCTTTAAAACCATTAATTAAGAATTAATTAATTCATAGAAACAAAATAGAAATCTATATTTAAATATATTTAGAAAAAAACTTTTTAAAACTGTATTTATCAATTTAAACTATTTAATTAATTAAATCAATATTTCTTAAAAGAAAGCGCTATCTAAGTAATGATTTTTAAATCGATAAAAACTTTATATTATTTTCTTATTTTTCACTATCAATATTATAATATTATTATAAATATTAAAAAGAATAAAAAGGGGTATAAGAAATTGGGTTTAAAAACAAACATTACTGAAATGTTCGGGATTAAGCATCCGATTGTTGCTGCTCCTATGGGGCCTTTTTACACAAAATTATTAGCAGTTGCAGTTTCTGAAGCAGGAGGCCTTGGAGTTTTAAGCCATACCAATCTTTTTGGAAAAAATAGTTTAGAAGAAATGAAAAAAGATATGGAATATGTGATTGAACATACAGATAAACCTTTTGGATTTAATGTAAGGACATCAAGATTACAGCTTGACGCTCCAGGTCTCTTACGCGGGATTTCAAAATTTATTATGGATAATCAAAAATTAAAAGAACAATGTCTTTATGTTATAACAAGTGCAGGCTCAGCTAAATTATTGCCAAAAATAAAATCTTTCCAAAGATTAAAAGAAAGTGGTTCTAATATTAAACATTTTCATGTTGCTCCGGCATTATGGCTCGCTGATAAGTGTGTTGATGCAGGAGTCGATGGTGTTGTATTAACTGGATATGAAGGTGGGGGACATCAATCTTATGAAAAAATTAGTACATTAGTTCTTATTCAACAAGTTAAACGAAAATATCCAAATATGCCAATCATAGCCTGTGGAGGCTTTGCAAGTGGTGAAGGTTTAGCTTCAGCTTTAGCAATGGGAGCAGGAGGTATTGCGATGGGATCTAGATTTATTGCCTCAAAAGATAGTGAATTTAACGAAAATTATAAAAATATAGTGCCTTCAGCAAAAGCAACTGATACTATATACGTTACTGGAGTTTTGGGTCCAATTCGTTTATGGAAAAATAATTATTCTTTACACCATGGAGTTGTTTCCAGCAAAGAAGAGAAAATGGCATTAGAAGCACAAATAACTCCTGAAATGGCATTAAAAGACCAGAAGTTTTATGAAATAACTTATGAAGGTAATATCACGGATGGAGCAGTTCTTTTAGGTCAAAGTATTGGTATTATTAACTCGATTGAGAGTGTTCAAGATATCATTAATGATATCGTTAAGTCTGCTGAAAAAAGGTTGAAAGAAGCTAATTCATATATAGTTTAAATCTGTCTAGAGTCAAAATAAATACTTATATTATTTTTTTTCTTATTTTATTATATTTCTAATCAAATATTTCTGTATATAAAATGAATGTAAGAGATAAAAAACGTGAAAGAAATAGTAACTCTAACTACAGAAATCCTTCTTGAAGGTTTATTATGGCCGGAGAGTCCACGTTGGCATAATGGTAAACTCTGGTTTTCTGATATGGATGCTCATAAAGTAATGACTGTGGATCTAAATGGAAATACAGAAACTATATTGGAGATACCGAACCGAACTTCAGGTTTAGGTTGGCTCCCTGATGGTAGAATGTTATTAGTGTCAATGGAGAATTCTAGGATACTTCGACTTGATCCTGAAGGAGTAACAGAACACGCAAACTTGATTGGCCTTGCCACTTTGAATTGTAATGATATGGTTGTTGATGAAAAAGGGAGAGCATATGTGGGGAATATGGGATTTGATTTTTTTAGTCCCAACCCAAAATTTACTCCAGCCGAAATTATTCTTGTAACCCCAGAAGGAGATACTAGGATTGCCGCTGATGACATGGCTTTCCCGAATGGGATGGTTATTACTCAAGATGGTAAAACTCTTATTGTTGCAGAAACTTTTGCTCGGCGAATTACAGCATTTAATATTATGGATGATGGTTCTCTTACAGAACGTAGAATATGGGCTAAACTTAGATCAATAGCTCCTGATGGAATATGTTTGGATGCTGAAGGTGCTATTTGGTCTTCTGCTCCAGGACGCCATAGAGCAGTACGTATTCTCGAAGGGGGTAAAATTACTCATGAAGTTAAAATTGAAACAGATGCTTATGCTTGTATGCTTGGTGGGCCTAACCGTGATATACTTTTTATAGCAACATCAACCGCTGAGAGAGTAAAAGGACGGATAGAATACGTAAAGGTTGATATTCCAGGGGCTGGACTTCCTTAATCTTTATTCTGTTCAAAAAGAATTTATCAAAACTAAAAAAAGAAATAAAAGAAAATGTCATATAATAGAAAAGAAATAGGGCCCTATGATTATATTGAGCACTTTAAGAGAAATACGGGATTATTGGTATCGATGGATAAAAATGGAAAACCCAATGTTATGGCTCTAGATTGGAAAAAAATTGAAGAATTTAAGGGCATTCCTGTCATTAGAGCACAAGTAGACTATAGTCGATATACTTATAAATTACTTACTGAAGGAGTAAATGAATTTACTGTAAACATACCTTCAGATAAAATATATCATACAGTAGATATAGCAGGGTCTTATTCAGGGAGAAATATTGATAAATTTAAAGAAGCGGGATTGGAAACCATTCCTGGAAAAAGAACAAAAGTACCAACAATAAAAGGTTGTATTCTAAGTTATGAATGTCAAATAATTCACACAAGTAAATCTGATATAAGTAGTCATCATTATTTTTATGGAAGCATTCTAACTGCTTATGCCTCAAATGAAATTATAAAATAACTTTTTCAAATTTCTTTTTCACAAAAACACGCTGAACTGTTAAAAATCTTTTCACCACATGGACATTGTTCTGGATGGTTATATTTTTCACAGATTCTTTGTATTGTTTCGCATGTAAAAAGTAAGCTAAATTTTTCACTTTCAACATGGGCTTTGCTTGGATCAAGTGCTAATTCTTTATGTAATAGTAATTCGAGAAGCCTACTATGTCGATTCAATTCTTTTGCTAATTCAATACCATCTATAGTTAAAAATACTTCATGATATGGTTCATACTTGACTAAATTTTGTTTTTTTAGTCTTTTAATACAACTACCAAGAGTCGAATGAGGTATCTTTAAAGCTTTTTTTATTTCACCAATTTTCATTGAGTATGGTGATTTAAATAAAAATTTTATCACATGGTAATCTAAATCTACCATTTTATCAACTCCTTCAGTGTTATTGATTGATTAATGTTCATGCCCTCCAATTGCTAGTATAAATGCCATAATTACAATACCTAATACGACTAATATCAATTGTTTTATGATTTCTTTAGTGCCTGTTTTTTCATGTAATTGTGGAGTTAAATCTGATAATGCTATATAAATAAAACTAGCTGATGAGATTGCCAAAAATATTGGTATAAGAAAGTTTAAAATTCCAATAATGTAATAACTAATAATGGCAGCAGGTATCGTAGATAAACTAGATATTAAATTATAGATAAATGCTTTTTTTTTTTGCATTCCACTATGAATAAGTATACCAAAATCACCTGTCTCCTGAGGGATCTCATGAATTATTATTGTAATACTGACTGCAATACCAATATTGAAATCTGTAATAAAAGCAGTTGCAATAAGAATTCCATCTGTAAAATTATGAAAAGCATCTCCTACCAGAATTATTGGTACTGATGCTTGACTATGAACTTCACAACTATTATTTTGACAATTCCGCCAAATTAAAACTTTTTCTAAGAAAAAGAAAAACAGAATACTTCCTAGTACAAAATACATAATTAAATGAGGTTCACCAGCAGAACTCTCGATTGCTTCAGGAATTAAGCCTAAAAATGAAGCAGTAAGTAATGTTCCTGTTGCAAATGAAATTAATGCAGAAACTATAACTTTTTGTATACTTTCTTTAAAGAGAATGAATCCCGAAGCAGCAAATATAGCACCTACACTTCCTAGAGTTGCAAATAATATTATCCAAACTAAAATAGGAATTTCTCACCTTTTAGTTTCTTTTCAAAATTTACGAAGTATCGTAATTTATATAAATAAGATATTAGAAAAATATTTAAAATTTACGATCAATCGTAAATTTAAATAATATTATTTCTGTTGAACTCACACTCTATAGGTTAGATTTTTTTAAGAGAACTTAATAATTAGAAAATCAATTAATGATCAAGTCTTATAAATAGATTTATAATCTATTTTAGAGGTTAATTCATCATTAAAATACCATTGACCTTTTCTTGTATAAATTGTGAAAAAAAGTTTGAATTTACTTCTATTCACCATAAATGTCCTAAATGTGAAGGATTATTGTGGATTGAGCTTAATTTAAGCAAGCTTAAAGAATTCTCTAAAGTTGAAGAAGATGGTAAATTTTGGGATTATAAATTTGCTTTTCCTCAAATAAAGGATGATTTCATCATTTCATTAGGAGAAGGAGGAAGTCCATGTAGAAGCTCAAGAAAATTTGGAGAAAAATTAGGATTAAAATATTTATTTTTTAAGGACGAAACTGTAAATCCTACAAGTTCTTTTAAAGATCGTGCTGCTGCATTATTAACTTCACATGCAAGAAGTTGGGATTTTAAAAAAATAATATGTGCTTCAAATGGTAATCAAGGTGCCTCATTAGCAGCCTATACATCAGTTGAGGGGATGAACTGTTTGAATATTATTCCAAATCTAATTGATATTGGCAAAAAGGCTCAAATGATTGCTTATAACTCTGAATTACAAGTAATCGGAGATACAGTTGACGATGCAATTGCAGATATGATAATGCGTGGTAATATTAAGGATTTTTATCAAGGTACTCCCGATTTAAATCCACTTACTCTTGAAGCGCAAAAAACCATTGCTTATGAAATAATTAAACAGATTAAAGACCCAACTTGGATATTAATCCCTATGGGTAGTGGAGAATTATTAGTTAGTTTATGGAAAGGTTTTTATGAGCTTAAACAAGCTGAAATTACGAAGGAAATTCCTAAATTAGTTGGAATACAATCTCAGGTATTATCTCCCATTGTAGATCAATTCTTAGAAAAAGAAACATTTAATATAAAGAATAAAAGACTATATAATTCACTTGCTTTAGGTATATT
>JBHLMQ010000007.1:0-63364 GCA_048938005.1 Promethearchaeota archaeon
GATCCTCAAAATTTAGATGTAATTAATAGAATTTATGACATTAAATTTCGTGATAGATCAAAAGGATTATTATTATTACTTTCAGATTATGAAGAAGCTACTAGGATTGCTGAATTCAATGATATTGCGAAAAAACTGGCAAATCAATATTGGCCAGGTCAATTAACATTGATATTGAAAAAGAAAGAACCAAGTTTTATCCCTCCAGAAGTTACAGCATTCCAAGATACAATAGGCTTACGCGTTCCTAAAAATGAAATAATATTGAAAATTCTGCAACTTTTGAAATCAGAGGGACATTTTGGTGGGATTATTGGCACTTCAGCTAATTATACGGGAGAACCACCCTCAATAAGTGGAGAAGAAGTAACAAAGAAAATAATAAGTCCTATAGATTTAATTATTGATGGCGGTAAGTCAAAATCGAAACTTCCAACTACTATTATTGATTGTTCATCTCAAAAGATTGATTTTTTACGAATTGGGGAGATTTCTGAGGAAGAAATATTGGAATTTTTATCAAAATGAAAGGAGTGATATAAACGAAGAATTTTAATCTCTTAATCTCAACTTCTCGATATAACGAAACTAATGCAAAATCAGAATTATGGTTTACATTATTGATGTGTGGTGATATATACCCTATCATTTCAGGAATTCAGTTTCCAGGATTAGTTACTGCGTTAACAAACCTAGAGCTAAAAAAAGTTATTTCTAAAATAAAAAAAATCCTAGTAAAAAATCCAAAATTTTTTCAATTTATTTTAAAAATTGTCCCTATTGATTTTATCTGTGAAACTAATACTAAAACAATAAAAAACATAATTCAAGACAATTTTATGGAATTTATTAATGATAGAGATACTTTTAAAATAACTTTAAAACGTAGAAAACACGAAAAAATAGAAAGATCCAATTTTATAGAAGAAATTGCTAAAATTATCGATAATAAAGTCAATCTTGAAAATCCAGATAAAATTATTCGTATTGAAATTCTAGGAAATATTAGTGGTGTGTCAATTTTAAAAAAAAATGAAATGATCAAAGTGAAAAGATAGATATCTTCTTTTTATTCTATCTTAATTTTTTCGAGACTTAAGAGAGCCATTTTTTCACAAATTAGATCATACAAAGCTGAAAACATTGAGCTTAAATCAATTTTTGCTTTTTTTATTTTAATTCCATATGATCTTAATATAGGGAGAAGTTGATTTTCAGATATATTAAAAAATTCTTTAATTGAATTAAACTTAGCACGGGATTGATTATTGATTGTAAATTCAATTTCTTCGGCATTCAACATTCTTATTACATTATTATTAATACTATTTAGATTATTTACTGGCGAGATTATACAAAATGTTAAGTTATTTTTGATTAAATCGGAGTAATCAATGCCAAATGCTTCAATACTCTTATTAATTTGCCGATTAGTTGTTAAATATAACAATAATTCAATATTTTTCTTGTTTGATATGTTATATTTCCGTAAAAAGGCTTTTTGTAAATAGTAGCATGCGGTAAATATGTGGTCTTGATTTAAGATATATATATCTTTAAAGAATTGTATTACTGAATTTTCATTTTTATTTTGGATTTCTTCAATAACATTAAAGAAGTGATTTAAAATATCTCCTTTATTATCTGTTTTAGAAAAATCTAAAAATTTTTCTAAATCCATTTTAATCTGATTAATCCCAACAAAATAATCTAAATTTAATTCTTCTATGTTGAATTTTCTTATAATCAAACAGGCAAACTCCACATTAAAAATTCTGGCATTGAATTAAATTGAACTCTTATAAAAATTGAAAAAGCAAAGAACATTAATAAATAAATTGTAAAACCCCAATCTTTTAGTGAATATTTAATTCTATAATAATAAGAACGCTCTTTTCTACTACCAAATGCTCTTGATTCAAGAGCTTCGGCAACATTAAAAGCTCTTTTGATAGAACAAATTATTAATGGAATTAGTAATGGAAAAAGATTCTTTATTTGACTGATTAATCCCTTTTTTTCCATTTCATAACCTCTACTTTGTTGAGCATCTAAAATGTTTTGAGCTTCAATTGCAATAGTGGGGATAAATCTAAATGCTAAAGAGAACGAAAAAGCAAATTCATATGGAAATTTCATTGAAATCAAAGATAGGGCTAAATCATTTGGATCGACAGTTAAAAAAAAGATTGAAAAAGCAGATACCATGATGTATATTCTTAATATCATTGCGATAGCGAATGATAAGGAAATAAACAATGTGTTTAAAATAACTATGAAAAGAATTAAGAATGATAAGCTACGAATACTTTTAATCCATTGTTTAAATAATTTACCTATAAGAACCAAAGGAATCAAACTCAAAAAAATGAATAATAATGGGATAATTTCAGTGAATAGTAATGCACTTATAGTATATACAATCGAAAACACTAATTTTGCCCTTGGATCTAAGTTATGCAGAAAAGACTTTTTTTTCATGAATTTAAAAGCATTTAGAAATTCTATTGACATTTTCCTGTATCCCTCCTAGGTTTTTGAAGATTTGTCTTTTATAAAATTTCGTAAATAAATAATCATATCCTCTTTAGAGATTATATCAGAGGCTTCTTGAAAATCACTCTCTTGTAACGCTAAAAAAAATTGGCGAATTTGCGGTAAAATTAAAGACGTTTGTTTAATTAAAAACTCATTGTTTAATATTTCCTTTGTTGGACCATCAGCAAATATTTTTCCATCTGCCATTAGTATTGTACGAGGCAAATATTCGTAGGCAAACTCAATATTATGAGTAATTATTATTATTGTTTTCCCTTTTTTTCTCTCATTCTTAATTAAATTAATAAAAAATTCAATTTCTTTTGCATCTTGACCTAAAGTAGGTTCATCGAAAACTAAAATTTCAGGATCCCGGCAAATTATTGAAGCTGTAGCAAGTTTTTTCGATTCTCCTCCAGATAAATTCAGGGGAGATCGTTTTCTGTATTTTTGAAGATCAAATTCAAGTAATATTTGATCTGTTCTTATTTGAACTTCTTCTTTATTTAAATTAAAACTTTTTAATGAAAACTTAATTTCTTCCTCTACTGAATTAGCAAATAATTGATGGAAAGGATTTTGAAAAATTATTCCTACTTTTTTAGATAAAGTTGCAATGCTTTTAGATTTAATATTTTCATTATTAATGTAGATATTGCCACGTGTTGGTCTTATTAACCCGTTTAAGGTTCGAATAAGGCTAGTTTTACCAGCTCCATTTTTCCCCATTATCCCAATTAACTCTCCTTTAAAAATGTTTAGATTTATTTCCTTAAAAGCTACTGTGCCATTAGGATATGTGTATTCTATATCTCTAATCATAATTATTGGAGTTTTTTTAAACATATGTATCTCCTATTTAATTTTCTTTTACAATTTTAAAGATTTTATCGCTTCAGGAATGGAATTAGGAATATTTTGATTAAATATATTTTCTTTTTTGAGTTTATTAAAGATCGAATAAACAACAGGTTTGTTTACTCTTAAATTTTGGAAATTATCACCATTAATGACTTTTTCACGAGACTCATGTTCAACTATCCTACCATTCTGCATTAAAATTATTTGTTCGGTGAATGGGAGAATAAGATCAAGTCGATGTTCGCTAATGAGAATTGTTACATTTTTTTCAATGTGTATCTCTTTTAATAAGTTTATTATTTTTTTTGCCATATACGGATCCAATAAAGCCGTAGGTTCATCCAGGATTAAGACTTTAGGTTCTAAAACCAAAATAGAAGCTATTGCAACTCGTTGCTGTTCTCCACCACTCAGTTCAAAAGGAGCTTTATCAAGAATATGTTCAATTTCCGTTAATGATGCGCTCTCCTTTATTCTTTTTGAAATTTCTTTTGGTGGGACACCAAAATTTTCTAAACCAAAGGCAATTTCATGTTCTACATTCATTGCAATCAATTGATTTTCTGGATTCTGAAATACTATTCCTACTTCAGTAGATAAATTGGCTATTGATGTTTCAACTGTGTCTTTTCCATTGACAAAAACTTTACCTTTATAAAAACCAGTATAAAATTGTGGAATTAAACCATTCATACACCTAATTAAAGAAGTTTTGCCACTTCCAGTTTCTCCACACAATAAAATGAATTTACTATAATTGTCTTTAATCTTTAACCTAATATTATTTAGAGCATATTCTTCATTGCCCTTATACCGATAATAAAAGTTTTCAAATTTTATTAAATCCATACTAAGATTTAACCTTTTGAAGATCTTGTTTTTAAATAATTTTTGATTATTTAAAACTTAGATTATAAATATTGTTTTATTCTTTCAATAATTTGTGTGATAATATAATCAGTTTCTTTATTAATCATTAAGGATGCCGCTCCATCATGACCACCACCACTTCCTTCGTACTGTTCGGAGATTTCTTCTAAAATTTTTCCTAAATGCAATCCTGTTTTTATACAAACTCCTTTTTTAGCTCGAGTATTAATTCTATATTGGTTTGCTTCTTTTGAGAGAACAATGGCGATATCAAATCCCAACTTTAATAGCATTGTGGCAACACTTGCTCCAAAACTACTAACATTTGTAATTCCAATTAAAAGTTCGCCTTCCCGATTCAACTCAACTCTCTGTATGCCTTTTATTCTAGCTATTTTTTCTGAAATATCTATATCACTTTTAAGAAGAAAAAGTACATCCTGAATGTTTATATCTTCACACAATAATTTTGATACGTTTTGAATAGTTTTGTTGTTGCCATGCTTAAAGAAACCTGAATCAGTTAATATTGCTGCTATAATCAGAATTTTCAAGGGAATGGTTAATTGGATGCTATAAATTTCAAATAAATCTAAAATTATTTCTGCAGTGGAGGAATAATTTTCAAAGGTTAAATTTGATGTTCCCATATCTCTAATTTCTGATTTCTTTCCTAAATAATGATGATCAATAAAGATATAAGGAATTGCTAAACGTGAAATATCAAAATTATCATTTAATTTAATTTGGTTTAAGTTGGTTGTATCTACTATTAAAATGGTATTAATTTTTGAAAGATTAATATTTTTCTGATAAGCAAAATTGAATTTAGGAAATTTTTCAGAAAAATTTTTTATGAAATCTTTTGTTGATTTAGAGAGTTCTGAAAAATATATTGATATCTCTTGATTTTTAAAATATTGATTTAAAAAAAATTTTAGAATAAAACAAGAGACTAAACCATCAATATCTACTAAATCATGAGTTATAATTAAAATATTTTTATTTTTTATGGAAACTAAAAAATTTTCAAATTTAGATTTCATCATAAATATTTTTATGAATTTTGTTTTTGAAAATCAGCCTGGAGAGATTTTCTTATTGTTTCGATTTGATTTTTAACCCGTTCTTCTTTTTGCTTTAAAGTTTTTAAACGCATCTCCAATGTGACTTTTAAACTTTTTTTCTCATCAAGTAATTTATTTTTTTCACTTTTAACTAAAATTCCTCCTATTGCCTTATATACAATATCTTCAGGTCTTATTTTTTCCAATTCTTCAATTGCTAATTCTGTTTCTCTTAATGTACTCTCTATTTGTAATCTTTGAGAAGTAATAAATTCAAAAGACTGTTGGAGATTATTTAGATTTAGTATTTTCTTCTTTTGTTCCTCGCTTAAACTGTCAAGGTTTATGGTCATGTTAACTCTACAAATTATTGTGTTTTTTTTATAATTTATTTTATATAATAAATAATATATTTCTTTCTAAGAATTATCGACTATTTTCAATGAATTTGCAATTACTTTCCCAAAACTAATGATTTCATTAATAGAAGCACGAAAAGCAGTAATATCGCTACTATTTATCTTAAAAATTATAGAATAATCATTCTTTTTTTTCATGAAAACCTCAGATCGTTTAGTTTGTAGTTTATTAAACTCTGGTAAAAAAGATTTGTAAGAAATATCTCGTATTTGAGTGGTATTAAATTGTAATTCTATTGTTGATTTTATAGAAAAAGCATTATTTTGACTCATTATTCTTCTGAAACTTCCAATTCTCGTTGTTTGCGTTTCGAAATACGGAAAGATTCAGCCCCTCGTGGTGTTTCAATATAATAAGCACCACCTGTAAATCGTGCTTCACATTTTTTACAGTGCCATATACCAGTTGATATTCTATGAATAGTTCCTTTTGTCTCACATCTAGGGCATTTAATGTCCCCTTTCATCTTTTCAAGAATTAGACGAGCCCTTTTCCGTAATGTACTTCCATAACGTGCGCCGTATGTGGCAGTAACTCCTACTTTCTTAGTTTTACCCATTTTAATCGAAATTAATATTGAATAGTTGATGTTATATTAAAAAATAGGATAAACTATAAATTTTTCTAAATTAGAAAATATTTCATTAAATTTTCTCGTTTTTTAAATTTTAGTGTAAATTGCCCATAATGAGAATTTTTAAATTAATTAAAATCAAAACATTAAATTATAAATTTTGTAATATTTTACTCTCAATTGAAAGTGTAGTATATGGCTGAAGAAGAATCTCTTATTGTGATTTTAAGAAAAATAACTCATAAATATAAAGAAGTGGGGAGTAATGCTGCAAATTTTGGCAAATTCAATCAATGGGAAGTTATGAATTAGATGAAATAAATGGAGGTTACGATGCTTTTGAAACACTCAGGAGAGTAAAAAATTAAGTCCTTGTAAAGGAATATCTAACAGTAATTTAAATTAAAAAATTGAATTGTTTTAACAAAAAAAGAAAAAAAAATTTTAAGATATTAAACAATTTTACTTAAATATTGTAAAAGATTTAATTTACTTCTTAATTTATTGCCTATTTCTAAAGATTTATTGCATAACATTTTTATCTCTTCAATTGAAAAAGTAGACGCTCCACTCTTTTGAATTGAAGTAATTTTATCTTCCGTAACTGAAATCGAAATTTTGCCATCGCATACTAATTCTTCAGGTAAGTTTGGATCCAAGAAGATTATATCATCAATTTTCCCATATGTTAATACAAAAGGTAATTCATTTACAATAGTTTCTCCTGTTAAATATTTTCCTGTCCATTCAACCTCACCTTTTTCTTCATTCCACTTACCTTCAGGAATATGGGCAGAAATTAAGCTAGTTAAGGCACTTACCCCACCTGCATCAATTAAATTGCCAGCATGATTAATTACATACATATCAACGAAAAGTATGTATACAAGCGTATCTTCTTTAATACATAGTTTTTTTGTTTGGACACAGTCTGCATGTCGAATACCTCGATCCACTACGCGAGCTAATTCAATAGATTGCTCATCTGGAGGTCCTCTTTCAAATAAGGGAGATGCTATTGGAAGCAATTCTGCCATAACAGTACAAACACCTTCATTAGGGAGATCTGGAAATGGTTCACCAACTTCGTACTTTAAGCCTGTTATAATTCTGGTGTCTCCTAAATAAACATCTGCAGACCCTTCTGCTGAAGAAATTATATCACTATTTATTTGAAATTCACGGTATTCCCAAAGTCCTCTATCATCTATTCTTTCTTCTTTTTTCAAATTTGTAAGTATATAATTTCTTTCGATTTTTGAAATAATTCGTTTAACATCCATCATTTTTACTCATCACCTTTTTTATCTCCTTCCTCCATTTTCTTGTTTGTAACTTCTTGTAATTTAATATATTTTCTTTTTAATGCATCTAATTGGATTTGATGAATCCTCTTTAATGCTTCTCCTGCAAGATCTAAGAATTCATTCAACTCATTTAAATCCATATCTCCATCAAATTGTAATAATGAAATTTCCTCGTTATACCATGTGATTGCGATAGGTAAATCTGCATCTCCTGCTTTGTCTTCAATTCCAGAAAGATCAACTACTTTCTTTCCATCAATTTTTCCTACAGCAATTGCAGATACCAAGCTTCTCATTGGAATTCCTGCATCAGCTAAAGCTAACGCAGCTATTGTAGTGCTTGCGCATCTCGTTCCACCATCTGCATCCATAACTTCAATAAAAACTTCAAAACTAGTACCAGGATAAAGTTCAAGAAAAAGTACAGGTTCTAAACAATCCGCAATAATCATCGAAATCTCTTTTTCACGGCGTCCAGGTGCTGGTCTTTTCCTATCAAACACCGAAAAAGTAGCCATTCTATAGAATACTCTCAAAATTCCTTTATCTGGTTTTGATAAATGATGTGGGTGTACTTCTCGTGGTCCATATACCGCAGCAAAGATTTTGTTATTGCCCCATTCTAAATATGCGGATCCATCTGCATTTTTTATAATACCAACTTCCATTTTTATAGGTCTTAATTCATTATTATCCCGACCATCGAGCCTTTTTCCATCTTTACGAAATAAAGTCTCAGGATATTCGTCTTTAATAATTAATGGCATTTATGCGATACCTCTCTTCTTTTTTTCATTTATTATATAATCTTGCATTCTATCTGTTAAACCAACTGTATGGGCTTCAGAAGCAATTTTATGAATTGATTCAATAAGCAATCTTTCATGAGCAATATCTTCACCTTTCAGCCAAATGCGGCCGTTCTGTGTAACGAATATATTACACTTGGTTAAATTTTTTAACATTTTTATCATTGATCCGTTTCTACCGATTACTCTTGGAATTTTAGGTGGATCTATCGAAATTACGATACCACCAATTTTCTTTCCTAAATACTTTCCAATAGTAGTTAATTCAGGTTTATTTAAACGATCTGCGGAGAGAATTTTTACAACTAAGATATCTCCTATGTCAAATTTTTCAGTACTTAAATCTTCCTCATGACCACCGCCTCCTCTGAATCCTCTTATCTTACCCCTTTTAACGGTATTCTTAGGCTTAAGTTGGCCAAAATCTTTAGCATTAATATCACATTTATATTTAACTGGGTTTTTATCGACCACTAAAGCTATGACCTTATCCCCCGGACGAGGAGTATAAAACCCCCTAAGAGGAATTACATTAATATAATTCTTTTTTATTTGCTTTAATCCAATATTTAAAGATATTATTTTACTTTTCTCTTTATTTAAGATGGTTCCCCTTCCGGGTAAATACTTTTTAACATCTTCAGTTAAAACTTCTCCAGGTACAACAATATCTCTTGAAGCTTCTTCATCATCTTCAAAATCTTCGAATTCATCAGATACAGTCTCTTCATCATTTTCTTCCATAAAACTACTCACTTCTTTTCTAGAATTTATTTATTCTCCTAACCTATACGAAAAAATAATATAAATGAGAAGAAATTTAAAACTTTTAGGCTAAGTTTTTAATATTTTTGTCTGAACTCTTCCATGAGTTAATTTATTTAATTTATCAATCAATTCCATTTGTAATCCTGCTGGTAAACTTACAACTGCTACCCATGAACCATCAGATTGCCATTCTTCTTTCTTAATTTGCACGTATTGAGCGACTATATTATATCCTTTTGCGGTAAAAGCTGTTGGAATCTTAATTGCCATTTCTACCTGTTCTATTTTAATAGGAATAATAGCTCGAATACTTTTAACAACATCATCAACTTGCTCTTCAGCACTCCTCATTAAGTCTATTTTAACTTTTGCCTCCTCAATTGCTTTTTCAATTCGCTGATAAGGATGAGGTTTTTTATTCTGTGGATTTATAGCATTTTTACTTATAATTGTTATTATTTGCTTTAATTTCTTTTGCTTTTCCTCTTCTCTTTGGGCTTTTGTCCAATGTATTTCTCCTTCTAAGAGAACATATCCCGCAATTATCATTCCATCTGAAGTATTAAATACTGCTTCCATATCTCCATCCGTCGCCTTTTTTCCTCTCCTTAAATCTTCAAATACAGTAAAGCTCTCAAATATAAGTTCTAAATCAATTTTTTGATCATTTAATAACTCTTCTACTGTAAATCGAGACTTTTCTTTACCCGCTTTTAACCGTTTATTGATTTCTTCTCGAATAAATTTTTTAGCTTCCCATGCTTTTTCGGGATCCATTAACATTTCGAAAACTCTGCCTGATTTCTCAATACGTCCAACGATGAATCCGCCCAAATCAATCCTTGCCCGATCAATCATGGTATAATTTCACAAATTAACTGATTGAATTAAATCGATTTTTATCCTTTCCAATTCTTTTGTCTTTCCGTTTAAGAGATAAATATAAAGGCAATTACCTTGATTTCTAGAATATTAGGAAGTCAACTTATTCAATAATTCTTCCTTCTCTTCCAAACTTAATAGTTTGAAAGTTTTATCTTCCTTTAAAATAAAAGCTATATCACATGTATTTTTATTTAAATTATCACCCATTAATTCTTTTAATGTTGTTAAGGGCAATAATTTCAATTCTTCATCACTCATATCTTCTTTATAATGTTCCTCAAGGTAAGCTCTTGCTTCTGCGGCACCAGAGCCAATAGCAAAAGCTTTATAACCCCACATTGCTCCACTTGGGTCTGTTAAATATAAGGAAGGTTCATTATCCGAATCAATTCCAGCTATCAGAAAAGAAACACCAAACGGACGAACTCCAGCATTTTGAGTAAAAATTTGTTTATATTCGCAAATATTTAGAGTGCTATCTTTAACAGAAATCTTTTCATCATAATTTAATATATTAACCTGAGCTTGAACCCTAGCTCGGTCAATAAGCACTCTCGCATCAGCTGTAAGTCCCGCAATGGCCACTCCAATATGATCATCAATTTTAAATATTTTCTCCGAACCCATTGCTTGCTCTTGAAGTTCAGAACTTTTCTTTTCAACCGCAAATACTACTGAATTTTTATTTCTACACACTATTGCGGTTGTACCTCTTCGGACGGCTTCAATTGCATATTCAACTTGAAAAAGCCGACCCTCAGGTGAAAATTGGGTTATGGCCATATCATAACCTCTTCCTGCTTGCTGAAACACTTAGATCCACCTTAAAAGTTGTTAATATTTATCTATTTATATTATTTTTTATTTTTATTTTACGTTAGTTAAAAAGTAGTAATAAATAATATAATAAATATTTTTTTTATATATTTTAAAAAACGGGGATTAAAAATAGATTAAAGAATGTTTATATTAATATTCTTCGTAGCATAATTATTTATGACCACGCAACTTTATTTATAAAAATAGACCACTCTAATAAAATCAAGCCTTCATCTCTGGTATGAGCAACTAGATAATCCCCTTCTTTTGTAATCGAACCAATGATATTACCTTTCCCAGCACCAATATTTTTTGCAGCCAATTGAATTTCATCATTTTTTAAAATTGCAAATCGATAATTCTGAAATGTAAGAGCAGATTCTTTTGTTTTCCAAGCGCTTAATATTGCCTTAGCTTCCTCGCTTGATAAAGGGAAATCTTCGGATTTAAATACAATATCTCCTTCGCTATTTAATAGAAAAATTTCCTCTACTCCTTCATACTCATTTAGAGCATTAACTAGCTGATTAAATCTTTGTTTTTCCATAATTCTCCATCTTTCCCAAAAATCTGTTTTTAATTTTATTGAAAGATAAAAATTTTGAAATTTAAATCTTTTTAGAACGATAGTTTCTGCATTCTAAAATTTGAGAAAAATATTTTACTTTAAAGATATTAAAATACTTAATTTTTTTTTATAGATATTTGTAATTTAATGTTTTCTTATGGCACAAAAGTTAGTTTTATTTGATAAAATTTATAATGTATCAAACCGAGGAAAGAAAGAAGATATTTACCTAAGATTTCTTAAATATTTAAAAGAACGTATCAAGGGATTTCCAGACACTTCCATAAATATTAAAAAGTTAAGAAAGTTTGATAAAAGGTTTGAAATTATCATCAATGGTCCCGAAGAACAGTTCATTTTTAATCTTTTAAAAAAAGAAATCGGGACTATAAATGAATTTAAAGACATTAGGATTGGTAAGGAATATCGTGGATCACTTATAGATGTAGGAAAAGTTGGATTTGGATTATTC
The DNA here is from genome assembly GCA_048938005.1 of Promethearchaeota archaeon. Taxonomy (GTDB): domain Archaea; phylum Asgardarchaeota; class Lokiarchaeia; order Sigyniarchaeales; family SOKP01; genus Loki-b32. The sequence goes on from JBHLMQ010000007.1 coordinate 11,959, forward strand.
GTTGATTGTGCTATTTTGAATCCACATGCAGATGTACTTATAAACCTGCATACTCTGCGAAAACAATTATGTGAAGGGAAAGAGAAATCATTAAAGGAAATTATTGAAGCTTATGATTTTATTGATCATTTTCCTATAAATGTTAAAATCACTGAAGTAGATACAATCAATAATAAACTTCTTGGTGAGTTAGCGAAAAAGAGTTTAAATTTCTTTAAAAAAATATTGGAAGAGAATATTGAAGGCGTGTTTTTAAGCGGAGAAACTAAAGGACAATTCAAGAAGGTAATCACTAAAAAAGGACATTTCCGAGATATTATAACTATAAAAAGATTTGGATTTTTAGAAAACATCGTTTTATTAAAACAGGGATCTGATGCTCCTGGAATTATCTCTCATATTGGCAATGAACTTAGAAATTGTAAATTAAGCGCATTACGTCCTGAAAAAATAAAAAAACTAGTTTCCAAGAATTAAAGAATGGTGGGCCAGGAGAGGATTGAACTCCCGACCTTCGCGGTGTAAGCGCGACGTCATAACCACTAGACCACTGGCCCTTAATTAAGCGCAATCGGTGGGATTTGAACCCACGCATCCGTTGGACACCGGTTTAGCAGACCGGCGCTCTACCAGGCTAAGCGACGATTGCACACTTAATTATGATTTGATATGATACAATTTCAATATAACGATTCAAAATTTTAATATTTTATTATAAGCATCAAAAAAATAAAGGATAAAGTAAATTTAAATTATTGAATTTAAATTATTCAGATATTATTTCGAAGACCATTTTCTCAATGATAGGTTTTTTTGTATACCGCTTGTCGTAGTACCAGCCAACAAGATGCGCTTTTTGCTCTGGAGTTTTATCTGGAACTGGTGGAATTACTATTATCATAACACCATTTGATAAATATTTTAATATTCGTTTATCAATTGTGTGAAGTTTTTCATTTCCTGAAGGGTGACTATGCCACATATAGACAATATCCACTCCCATTTCAGCTTTAAACTTACGCATGTTATAAATTTTAGATTTTTTGTACCGCATCCAACTTCTTGGTTTTACATGGACTTTACTTTTATGTAAATCAGGATTCATAATAAATTTTGTACAGATTCCGAAGTTTTCTTTTCTATCGGCAAAGAGCCATCCATGAACTATATGGGGATACTCCTCTGCAGCTTTTTGGGTAATCTCTTTGAATAAACTTTCCGGTATTAAGTAGCGAAAATCCTTTGCCCCACTCATTTCTTCACCATCTCTTTTTAGTGTCAATGTAGCATAAAATTTATATTTTACTTATAATTACGGTGGAGCGCAAGAGTGAAGAGAGAAAAATAAAAAAAAATTTAATTCAGTAAATATACTCTAATTTAATACCCATAATTTATAAATAATTCAATAACTGTATAACTTATAATCAAGCAGACGTAGCCTAGTTGGTAAGACGCCGGCCTTGAGATTTTTATGATCTGAGCAAGTTAGCCGGTGCGCGTAAGCGCTCGGGGGTTCGAGTCCCTCCGTCTGCGTTTATTTATAATATTATGGGGAAATTTACATCACGGGCTATTGGCGCAGGCAGGTAGCGCAACCGGCTCTTAACCGGCAGGTCGGGGGTTCAATAGGATGCGTGATTCGCGCTCCATGAGCATATCCCTCATAGCCCGCAAATATTTTTAAACTGAATAATTTTAAGGCTTTATATTAGCTGAAAAGATGTTATAAGTATTGAAAAACCACTTCAAAGTCTGAAAAATCAAATGGTTTTAGAATATATCCATCAGCTTTGGTTTCACTCATCTTTTTTTCTACTTCTGAACCAGGGATTGCGGTTAATAAATAGATGGGTATTTCGTTATATTTCTTATGATCTTTAATCATCTTACAGATCTCATAGCCAGAGATGTCCGGTAATATGATATCTAATAAGATTAGTTTCGGAATACCACCCCTCAGTTCCTCTAAGCCTTTTGTTCCGCTCACTACTCCCTTACATTTGAAATCCCTACTTTCGAAATAACTCGTGAGCAAGTGTATAGTTGCTAAATCGTCCTCTATCAGGAGGATATCATACTGAGGAGGAGGTTCTACTAGAGCAATATTATCTAAGATGTTAATAATTTTGTTTTCAAGAAGTAAGCTTTGATCGAAGATGTTCTTAATTTTCACTAATACTTCTTCATCCAAATCATCTTTATAATTTTCTAAAAGTAATTGGCTAAATCCTTTTATTGTAGTAAGTGGTTCTTTTAATGCATGAGAGATATTAGAAATTGTTTTTTCGTCCATTCTTTGTAAACCCTCACCAAATAGATCTGATTTTTTTTCGATATAATAATCAACACTCTCTCTAATCAGAGCAGAAATAGTTGAATATTCATGTGAGTCCTTAAAATCTTGCCAACGTTGTTTTTTTTCTTCAGATATATATAATGAAATTCTTTCTTTATCTCTATCATAAATTTTTTCACCTTTTAACCATTTTTTAAATCCTTCTGTAATAGATCCACGCCAAATTGCATACTTGTCAGTTTCCTCCTGATATTCTTTCATCAATATCTTAACTTCTTTACTTTCCAAATCTAGTTTAGCGATTTCCTCATCAGTCATACTTTTTCTTTCATTATTTAATTCTTTATCTTGCTCATTCCTTTTAGAGTGATTGTTTTTGTTTGAAATTTTTTCATCCCTCTTTTTTTTATCAAATACCCATTATTTTGTAAAAATTAAGTAATATTTATACAAAATTCCTTTCAATATTTAGATTTCATATAACAATAGTATACATTAATGTGTAATTTTTTATCCATTTATAAATCTTTTTCGTTATAAAGGGATTGTGTTATCGAGATTATGCCCAAATATTTTAAATATTAATTTGTTATTTCTTATACCATTATTGCACATTATAAGTTTTGCTTGAAACCAATATAAAAAAATTATTATTTAATGTTTTTTGATTTTTTTTATTTATTTATAAACGTAAATTTTTGTGTTAAAAAAATTTAAATTTCATTCTTTATTGTTCTATTATCCGACAAATTTGATAAATGTTATTTATATCTATGTTGGTTCTTACAACAAAATATATATATGGATATTATATAGATTTTATAAAAACTCTCTAATAATTTTTATTAACAAAATATTTCACACACGAGACTTACACATATATTTAAGCATAAGTAATGCATATTTAAGAAATGGTTATGACGAAAAGATTTATATATGACCTTGCGAATTATTATAACAACAAATAAAGGTTTTTACAACAAAAAGAATTTTTCCATGTGGTGTGTGTTCAAAAAACTAAAATTTTACATTTTTATTAGGGTTTTGGTTCATGGTTGTTGAAATATCACCTCAAACAGGCTCTTGCCCTGAGTGTAGGGGTTCCACAATTGATAGTCATCAAAGAGGGGAGATTGTTTGTCAGCATTGTGGTTTGGTAATTTCCGAGAAGGCAGTAGATATCACTCACAGTGGTATAAGGGCTTATTCAAAACAAGAGAAAGATAAAAAAGAAAGAACGGGATGCCCAATTTCAATTTTAATGCCCGATATTGGTCTTAGTACAATCATTGATAGGACAAAAATAAAGAATCCTGATTTAAGAAGGGCAGCAAAATGGAATACTCATTTATCTTGGGAAAAGCGAAATATGCTTATTGCCATAACTGAATTAAAGAGAATCGGCAGCAATTTAAATTTTCCAGAGAGAGTAAAGAAAGCAGCTGTTCGCCTTTATAAAGAAGTATTTAAAAAGAATCTCCTAAGGGGCAGATCTATAAATGGTATGATTGCTGCGTGTGCATATTATGTATGTAAGCAAGAAAAGGTTCCTATTACACTTCAAGAAATCTTAGATGAAGCCTCAATAAACGATAATATTGTAAAAAAATGCTATAAGATCTTGGTAAGAGAATTAAATTTGAAATCACCACATATTGATCCCGTATCCCTTATACCACGCTATTGTGCCGATTTAGGGCTAAATATCAATGTAGAGAAGCAATCCATAAAGATGTTAAAAAGTTTCATTGAAAATACGTCCATATGTGGTAAAGATCCAAAAGGGTTGTGTGCAGGAGTGATTTATTTAGTTTCGAAGTTGAAGAATTACAAGGTAAGTCAAAAAGACATTTCAAAAGTAATAGGAGTCACTGAGGTGACACTTCGCTCAAGGTATAAGGAATTTTTACAAAGTATAACATTTAATTTCAATGTAAATTTTCATTAAGCTAGATTTTTCTTTTCCAAAATAAACTGTTAAGGGTTGAGAGGGTGCAATCTCTTAATTTCTTTAACATTTTTGTTACATACTTTTGATATTTGAAATTACAATGATGAAATTATAGAGTTAAAGAAAAAACCAAGAAAATAGAAAAAAATTTATTCTACTCTTTACATCATCAATAAGATTTATATTATATACAACATACTTTTTTGTTAATTTCTAATAAATTTATTGTGTAGAGGGAAAGATTAAATGAGTCCAGAAATATTAAAAACGTTAAAAATTACAGTTCTTATACAATTTGTAATGTTTCTTTTATTCGGGATTTTACTTACATTCTTCGTTGACTTTTTTGTAGGTTTATTTAATTGGCCCGGCTGGGACCTTACAGCAGGTAGATACATTGGAATTATTTATCTATGCTTTGCGTTTGTATCATTTTTAGTTTATAGAGAAGATGAATGGGAGAAAATTGAATTAGTAATAGTTTTAGATATCCTTATATGTGTATTAGGAGCAATTATTCATTTATTGGGAGTCTTCCTTGATGCAACTGGTTGGGCAGGTTGGCTTTTTTTCGCTATCCACTTAGCATTTTTTGTAGCATTTTTGTACTTCTATATTCAACAGGTAAAACGATAGAGTTTGAATTTATAATTTAATTTAAACTTTTTATTTTATACTTAATTTTTACGATTTGTACTTATCAGTTTTGTAATACGAAATTACTTAAATAAAATATAAACATTAATTAAAGTATAATATTAGTAGAAAACCTCTTGTAAATAATCCACAAATGATGAAGAATATAAATAATTTACAGATGGGCAGTATAATAATTAATTAAGAAGTAGAGTTTTTTAGAAAGAGAATGCTAATTCTGGTGGCCGGTTCTCCTAGCTGCTATTTGCCCAACTTTTCTACCTGGAGGACGATCTCTGCTAGTTGTAGTGGATTTATGAGGAGATTGCTTGGCACCTCCTCCATACGGATGAGACACAGCATTCATAGCAACCCCTCTAACTACAGGCCATTTTTTCGCTTTTGATTTTTTATAATGAAATTTATTACCTGCTTTTAAGAATGGTTTATCCGTTCTCCCCCCACCAGCTACAACACCGACCGTAGCTAAGCAATTCTGGTTAATCCATTTTGTCTTTTTTGATCGAAAGAGAAGTTCAACTTTATTTCCAGATTTATTTCTTACTATTGCCGCAACGCCAGATGCCCTTGCGAATTTACCTCCGTCTTGAGGAGTGGCCTCTATATTAAATACTAATGTCCCGATAGGTATCTTTTTTAGAGGTAAAATATTCCCAACTTCTATAGACTGCCCATATCCTGTTTTGGATTGTAAAAATTCTTGTCCAATAAAAATTCCTTCTGGAGGGAGCCATAAAGTTTTTTCTTTTGTATCCTCAAATTGTATAAGAGCCACAGGAGCACCTCTTCCGGGAGAATGGATGAGATCTATTACTTTAAATTTAAATAATTTCTCATTTTTTTTGAATGGACGATATTTCACTTCTCCTACATGTCTATGACTTGGAGATCTAAAACCAAGAACGCCTCTGCCTTTTCTTTGGGCTAGAATTCTTTTTCCCATTTACTTCACGATTTTTTCTGTGTATGAACCTAAATTATTCAAACTTTAAATTTTTTATCATTTTCGTTGAAAATTTATAGTTTATTGAAAATCATGATTTTTCAGTATAATAAAACGTGATTTAAGTAGTTTAGAGCTTATTATTTTTAAGTAACTCATCAATATTATAATTGAAAGCAATTGGGATTTCTCTGTCAATAAATTCACCAGCGATATTTTTCATTAATAGGTCTTTAATTTCTATTGGATCGCTAGTTTGTCCTAAAACCCAGCCTAGTTTTACATATCCAACCTCTGGTAATAGATTTCTTCCTGGAATTACACCTATATTTTGCAATTCTCGTCCTGTAGAGTATACATTCATACCTACAAAACCATGAAGGGTTTGTGTAGTCATAAGAATGGTGATACCTTCTTGGACGGCTCTTTCTATTGAATCATAAATAGTGGTGGGTAGATGTCCTAATCCAGTTCCAGCAAATACAATTCCTTTATATCCTTTATCAATATAAAAATCAATTAGCTCATTATCTATTTCAGGATAAGAATATATTAAGGCGATTTTCTTTTCGAATTTAGTTATTGCCACAGTTTTTGATTTTGATCTTTTTCGATAATCTTGAGTAAACATTTTTATTTCTCTATTTTTTACCATTCCAAGAGGAATACTATTTATTGTTCGAAATGTGTTTCTCACAGATGAGTGCATTTTTCTTACTAAAGTACCTCGATGGATTAAACCATAATCATGAGATGTAGATCCAAGCATTGAAACAACCACTTCAGCGATATCTGAGGTACATACTACAGCAGCATTAATTAAATTTAAAGCAGCATCAGAAGAGGGTCTATCGGAGCTTCTTTGACTCCCAACTAATACAACTGGGATTGATAAATCTTTTAACATAAATGATAAAGCAGCGCTAGTAAAAGACATTGTATCCGTACCATGTCCAATCATAACACCATCAATTCCGGAATTCGCTGCTTCTGCGACTTTTTTCGCTAATTTTTGCCAATATTCATGTTTCATATTTTCTGACAAAATCTCAAAAACCATCTCACATTCAAGGTTACATACTTCTGCTAATTCTGGGACAGCACTAAATAATTCTCCTGGTGTGAAAGAGGGAATTACCGCTCCTGTCGTATAATCTAATCTTGAAGCGACTGTTCCACCAGTTCCTAATAATGTAACTTTAGGGAGGTTTTTGTTAATTGGAAATTTCTTTTCAGGGATTTTATAGGAAGCTTCTCTTTTTCCAATTTTTATGATTTCTTCTACGTCAGATACTTTTATTCCGATGTTATAATTATTCTCTAATTTAATATTTATGAAATTTGGGGCGGAATATTCGCTTCTGGGTAAAATTATCCCTTCATAACTGGTTTTTTCTGTTTTAATTTGAACGATATCCCAAATTTCTATATTATATTTTTCTAAGAGTTTTTTTCCTTCTACTTTATAACCTTTTAATTGTTCATTCATCTATTTCAACTCCTTTAGTTTTTCTTTGATTGAATTTTCTAATTCCTTAGATACAATAGCACCATCAATTTTTCCGCGTACTTTTTTCATAACTTCTCCCATTAAGGGACCTTTAGCTCGCATTTCTTTTTCTTTTATCATTTTAGAGTTATTGTTTACTATTTCGGTTATCAATTGTTTAAGATCATCTATGGAAATACTCTCGATTTTTAATTTCTTTCTAATTTGACCAATAGAGAGTTCTGGAGTATCCGCTTTTAAGCTCATTATTTCTTCGATTGCTTCTTTACTAATTTTTTTTTCTTTTAAAAGGTTAAAAATTTCCACAAAATCGGTGTTAGTAATATTTTCGATGTTTTTCCCGTCCCTTCTAAGAGCAGTTGTGGTTTCTAGTATAGTAGTGAAAACTAATGAAGGATTCTCAGGATACAATTTTATTAGATTATCAAATAGTTGTAATTTTCCTGTAAAAATTAAATCTTTAATGATTCTTTCTTCAATTTTATATTTCTTAGAATATTGTTTAATTATTACCCACGGATATTCTGGAAGGCTTTTTTTAATTTCAGTAATTTCTTCTTCAGTGTTAAATATAGCTTCGGTATCAGTATCAGGATATAGCCTTGCTCCTCCATGAAGTTCTCTTAAAAATTCTGTATTACCATTCTCAAGAGCTCTTCTAGTCTCAGGGGGGACCCCCTTGAAAGCAAACTTAACTCTATTGATTATGACATCGATAGCTTTATTCACTTCTTTCCTGGATCCTAAAACTAATATAAAACAATCAGGTTCTTTCGATTCCAATTTCTTTTTGATTTTTTTAATATCATCATCTGAAAAATTATATTTACTTAAATCTTCATCTGAGTGAATAATGCCTTTAAGACCAGAAATCAGTTTTACTTTACTACTAACTTCAGTACCAAATCTATAGTCTTCCATTAATTCTTTTCCAAATAAGCCCTTAAATCCACTGAAATTAATCCCAAATAATAATTTTCCTGATTTAATACCCTTAGATATAAAATTGGATTTGGTTTTAGTTAAAGAATCAGTTAAATTTACGGGATTATCAGGAATGTCTTTTTCGTTTAACTTTCTTTTTTCAAGTTCTTCCTTAATTTCAAGCAATTTTAATTGTCGTGAAATTTCATGATTGATTAAGATAGGGATCCATCCTAATTTTTGAACTCCTTTTATTTCAATCCTGGTCCCTGCTTCAATACTGACATTAACATCTTGTCTAATTGATCCAAGAACTTTTTTTACGTTTGTTGACCATAATAGCAATCCTATTCGTTCAGCACATTCTCGACATTCATAGGGCGTATTTATATCAGGTTTGGTTGTAACCTCTATCAATGGAATTCCTAAGCGATCTAGACGAAAAAAATTCATCTTATTTTCTGTTTTAATTTTTCTTGCGGCTTCTTCCTCTAAACTTAAGATATCTAATCGAATTTTTTTACCACTTTCTAAAGTTACGTAACCATCAGTCCCAAGTATCATCGTACGTTGAAAACCGCATGGAACACTTCCATCAAGGTAGTTTTTTCTACAAACATGCATTTCTTCAATTATATTGGCATTTAGGAGCATAGCAATTTGTAAGGCAATTATTCTAGCATCTAAATTGCATGAAAAGGGAGGAGTATCATCAAGTTCATAAGTACACACTACATCATTGTATCCTTCATATATAATTCCCATTCCCTTTTCGTATTCTGTAAGCATTGCTTTGTCAAAAGTGCCCATTTCACCTAAAACGGGTCGCATTTTTCTCCTTATTGTAAAATCTGGTTCTCTAGTTCCCTGTAGTTTCGCAGGGCATCTACAAAATAATTTTTTTTCTGTGTCAAGCTGTTGATGGATCTCAAGCCCGCATTTAAGCCCCAGTTTTTCATAATCGTATTCTTCCATATTCAATCGAATTTACTTTTTTTAAAGATTTGAACATACAATAAATATTCAAGTAAGAAATGTTATAATTATTTTCAAAAAAATTTTGGGATATTTATTTGAAGAAAATTAAGAAATCAATATATGACTAAACTGCTTATTTTTATTTATTTTAGATAAGTAATTCCTTCACTTTGCGAAATTTCTGAATATTGCGAAAGATAATTTATTAATAATTGTTTTTGTTCATTATCCCTTTCGATGGATTGCTCAATTCGAAATGAAAGGTCATTTAAGTTTTCAATTCTAATCCAATGTATCTTTGCAAAGAAAAGTAATCTTTTTTTTAGAAAATCTTCCTGAGCACCAAATTTCTTTAAATCTTCGTCTAGAATTTTAATCCATCTATTAAAAACACTTTTACTCTTAAATCCTACAAATAATTCGTTATCTCCAGCTAAAGTCATCCATAAATACTTATCTTTATCATCGAGCATTCTATGATAATTTACTATGTAATTTACATTTTCTTTTAGGATTTTCAATCTTTCTTTCTTAGCTAATTCTTTTTTAAAAAGAAGATCTGTCTCTAATAAGTCCAATCTACAATAATAGTCTGTTGGTGAATATATAAAATCTGTCACTTTTACTCCCAACATTCCAAGTACGGCTGCAAAGAATTTGCAATTTTCATAATGAAGATTTCTGTGCATTCCAATAAATTCTAAAACTCCTCGTGCAGGTCCGTAATTTTCATCAGGAATAATTTCCAATCTCCAATCTTTAGAAATAGTGGAAAGATTAACTCTAGTTCTTAATCTTTCAAATAGTATTCTAAGATCATCATAATTATGTGATCTAAATTGTCTTTTCAAGAAATTTAGATAAGTTAATAAAAAATGAGTCGTAAATTCAAAAGAAAAGTGTGTATATCTATTAGATTCTAAAAACATTTCATAAAGAGGTATTATGGCGCGAAAAGTGAATTTTTCGAAGAAATCTTTAACCTCTTTATCTTCTATTCTCGCAAAATCATCAATTGTTTTACCTTTCCTAAATAATTCCATAATATTCTCCATAATATTGTTATAAAAAGCTGATATGCTTTGAAATCTTTCATCATTTGGATTCTTTTTGTGATTAACATTTACATATCTTTTTATCCAATCTTTGAGAGCTGGTGATATTGATATCGTTTGCTGGCTAGTTTTCTTGTTTGAAAGATATTTTTTTGAAGTCATAATATTTTGAATTTTATTTAATTTTTAAATTTATGTTAGTTGAAAAATTCAAATATATAAGCCTTTATCAATCATAGAAGAGAGAGATTGTTCAGTTATATTTTTACAAGATACATTTTTTCCTAAATCTCCATATTTAATCTTTTCCTTCCTTAGTTTTGTTTTAAAAACATTTAATTTCGAAATTAAAAGAATCAGATATTAGTAGTACAGTTTATATATGAAGAAAAAAAGACATTTTTGGGCAATTTTTTGCGATAAAAATCAAGGGTATGACAGGAGAGTCCTGCCATAAAGGTAAGAAAAGGGGGAAAATAACGGGGGTAAGGAGGACGAGATCCTTCCTTTTTTTTAAAAAAAATTGAATTCGATTATTCATTTAGTATTTTTAATTTATATCTACCATTTTTTTGAGAAATCTCCGATTTTTTTGAAAGAACTTCAAGTAAATATTCTCTTTCATGTTGATATTTGGATTTTGATAATCTAATTTGGAATAATAAATCAGTTTCACTTTCAATTTCAATCCAATGTAATTTTTCAAAAAGTTTCAATATGTTAAGATGATATTCTTCTTTATCTCCAAATTTTTCAATTTCTCTTTCTATCAAATTTATCCAATCTTTTTTGGCCTCTTCATTATTGAAATTGATAATAATATTTTTATCGTCAGCCATATTCATCCAAAGATAATAATCTTTATCTTTGATTATTCTGTTATAATTGATAAAATAAGAAAGATTGTTATTCATAAGCTTAATCCTCTCTTGTTTTGCTAACTCCTTCCTATAAAACAAATCTGTAGTTTCTAAATCTAGTCGATAATAAATCTCTTTTTCTGAATATAAAAAATCAATTAATTTAACACCTAACAAACCAAAAAAAGCAACTGTATATTTACATGTTTCAAAACATAAATTCTTGTAATATCCTGCATATTCAAAGATGCCTGTCAATTTTTTTCTACTCTTTCCAGCAAAAAGATCCAAGCTAAATTCTTTAGTAAGATTTTGTGAAAATATATAGTTTCTCACTCGATCAAATATGGTTTTTATGGTTAAACTATCATAAGGATCTATTTGAGACATATATAGTCTTCTTAGTGTTAAATAAAAAAAAGGATTTTTTTCAAATGTAGGGCTTGTAAAACGATTTGTACTTATAGCGTTTTCGTAATATGGAATTAAAGCACTAAAAGATATTTTTTGGAAAAAATCTTTTATTTCAGAGTCGGGGAATGCTTCCAGGTCATTAAGCGTTTTACCCTTTTCGAAACAATCCATAGCCTTCTCCAAAACATAATTATAAAAAGCAGAAATGCTTTTGTATCTTTTATCATCTGGATACAGTTTATTATTTTCATTTACATATCTCTTGATTTTATTTTTAAGGGCTGGTGAAATTGAAATTGTTTGCTGTGTAATTTTTTTTTTCGATAAAGGTCTTTCTGAAGTCATTCTAATTCATTACTCACAAAATTTGATATTCATATCGTAATTTTTAGTATATACAAAATTATATTAAGATAAACTAATTTTAAATTTTAGTCTAAAGAACTTTAGATACATACACACCATCTAGCTTATATCCCATTCCATAAAACCAATCCCTTGCTCCGATTCCGCTTATAACAGCTAATTTTTTTGCATCATACTCTTCAAATGATATCTTTTCTGCATTTTCCATTAATAATCTTCCAAAACCTCTATGTTGAATTTGAGTATATCGATCTGGTTTTAAATCTTTTGGAACAAGTTCGCCAACTACTTTAATTTCTCTTACTATCATTGTTTTTCCATCGTTCAATTCTGGTCTATGAGCGAATATTGAAGGTTTTCTTAGACGTAAATATCCAATTAGATAATCCTCTTTTTTATTCTCATACGACAAGAATATTTCTTTCCCTTGAGAAGCATCATAATCCAAACGATACAGTTTTATTTCATCCAGAGATTTTTCATCGATAATTTCTCTTCTTTTACTTATCCCATATTCCCTACATCTTATACACTTACATGTTTCATCTATCTCTTTTAATCTTTCTTGTACTAACTGCCTTAAATTGCTATTTTTACATCCTGCTTCGATTAAAGTAGCGGGTATATCTCTCATGATTCTTTGAATTCTAACATATGAAGGAAGATCAATTTTAACCTTTGCTATTAAATCTATTAACTCTTTATCAGAATAAGGAGTATATTTACCGTTTTTCCACCAATTGTATAATTCAGTGCCTTTTATTACTAGGGTGGGATAAATCTTTAACATATCAGGTCGATATTCTGGATTAGAGAACAAGTTATTAAATAATTCTAAATCTTTATCTATACTTGAACCCGGTAAATTTGGCATTATGTGTGTATTAATTTTTAATCCTGCATCTTTAGCAATCCTTATCGATTCAATGCTATCGGCGGTAGTATGCCCTCTCTTTACTAAATTATAGATATCGTTATAAATAGTTTGGATACCGATTTCAACTCGAGTAGTTCCAAGGTTTAGCATATCATCAATATGCGTTTCCTTGCAATAGTCTGGTCTCGTCTCAATGGTAATACCTATCACTCTTCTTTTGGATTTTTCTGCTAGTATCTTAGCTTCTTCTAAATTGCCTGTTTTCTGTTCTATTATTCCCTCTAATGCCCCTTTAACGAATTCTGATTGATATCTCTGATCAGTTGATAAGAATGTCCCGCCCATTATGATTAATTCTATCTTATCTACAATATGACCTATAGACTCTAAATCATTTATTCTACTTTGAACTTGTAAGTAAGGATCATAATTGTTATGAATAGATCTCATAGCTGCTGGTTCTTGGCCTGTATAAGATTGGGCTACTTTTTCTCCAGGCTGAGAATCTTGACCTGGACAATATATACAAGTTCCAGGACAAGGAAGAGGTTTTGTCATAATAGCTATAACAGATACACCAGATAAAGTTCTGGTTTTTCTTCTCTTAAGAATCCGAGTTATTATTAATTTTTCTTGTTCTATTGCAAAATCCAGGATTGTTGCATTTTTAATGACTTTATTATATCTATATTTTTTTCCTATTCTACCTTTTATATTAGTAATTCTTTCTCTTGGAGTTTCTGGATTTTTTATTAAATAATCTATGATCTCTCTTGAAATAAGTTTAATTTTTTCAGGAAATTCTGTTTTTTCTTGTACCATTTCATGCCATATTTAATTTATATTTAATTTTTTATAACTCTACTTTCCTCCCAGTAAAATCTCTTTTGAATTTTCCAAAATCTTCCATCTTCTTTAAGGTTTCAGTTTTAAAAACAGGTCCATCTTTACAAACTAGTAATCCTAAAGGATCAATTACGCATAATCCACACAATCCACACCCACACCTCATTATTCGCTCAAGACTTGCATGAAGTTCTATCTCCCATTTTTCACATATTTCATAGATTGAATAGATCATTTTCTCAGGGCCGCAAGCATAAACTATTGCTTTTGAAAGAAGTCTTTTTGAGTAAGTTTCCAAAATTCTTTCAAAAACCTCAGTTGCAATGCCTTTAGTTCCAAAACTCCCATCTTCAGTACAATAAAAAATATCATTAGAATTCTTATCCAACATTTGTATTTGAGTTGTAAACATTAAGTCGCTTTTAACTTTTGCACCTTGAATTAGAATAAAAGAAATTTTACGTTTATATAGTTCTTGGGAAAGAAAGCGAAGAGGAGCCATACCTATTCCTCCACCGATTAAAAATATATTTTTAGATTTTTCTTCTGGAATTTCAAAATAGTTACCCAAAGGTCCTCTAACACCTATAAAATCGCCCTGTTTTAGGTTAAAAATTGCGTTGGTGCATTCACCAACTTTTTTTACAGTAATCGCCCAATTTCCATTATCATCACAACCAGATAGGGACATTGGAATTTCATCAACTCCAGGAACCCACACCATAATAAATTGCCCTGGTTTGGGAATGGTATAATTTTCAATGGTTTTGTTTTTCATATTAAAAACAAGAGTTCTAACCTCATTACATTCATCAATTATTTCTTGAACTTTCACTGTTTTTATCGTATTTTCAGTCAAAATCAGGCACCTCTTGAGTTTTGAACTGATGAGCTAATCCTTTTATATCATTTATAGAATTGTATTTATTATCTTTTAGATATTGAGTTATTCCATGATTAATTTCAGTAAGGATTTCTACCCCCTTATATAAAGCAGTCCCAATTTGTACTGCTGAAGCTCCAGCCAAAAAGAATTCTATAACGTCTTGCCAAGAATCTATTCCTCCGCATCCAATTATTGGGATTTTTAAGGCTTTATATAAATCATATACTTTTTTTACAGCTATAGGATGAATTGCCTTCCCAGAAAGCCCCCCACTTCCATGTGATAAGATTGGTCTCTTTGTATTTACATCTATTTTCAATGCTGATAAAGTGTTTATGGCGACAACTGCGTCGGCACCCCCTTTTTCAGCTGCTAAAGCTATTTCTACTATATTTGTTACATTTGGGTTTAATTTTACAAAAAGAGGGATATTAAGCTTGTTTTTTAGAAATTTAACAATTTTAAAAGTTAAATCTTTATCAATACCTATACAAGATATTTCAGCATGAGGACATGAGATATTAATTTCAATTGCATCTGCTCCTGCATTTTCAGCTTTTTTAGCTACATCTAAATAAACCTCATTAGTATTTCCAAAAACACTCACTATTAATGGAATGTTATTTTTTTTTATTTCTTTTATTTCTGAGATAAATTCGTTAATCCCAGGATTACCGAGACCAACACTATTCATAAAGGTGCCCGGGTAGATCTCAATTATAGATGGATTTTTATATCCTTTTCTTGATTTTGGTCCGATAGATTTTGTTGTAACAGCACCAGCTCCAGCATCAATTACTCTTTTCATTGAAGAAAAAGCAACTCCTAAAATTCCAGAGGCTAAAATAATAGGGGATTTTAATTTTAAACCAGAGAGATTTATTTCAAGCATTTTTTTAAGAAAATAATGATTATAATTTTATAATAATTATCAATGATGGTAAAACAAGTTTAAATTAACAAATAAAAATGAAATCTTATATAGCAGATACTTTAATTGGAATTTTGGCATTTGATGAAACTGGAAATATTTTAAATTTCATTGATTTCAATGATGATATTGTTAAAATTATTGAATTTTATGATGCATTAGAGAATGATGTCATTCAAAAAGATTTTGAGGATTTTTTATTAGATTTGAAAAATTCAGGATTTAGTGAATTTCTATTTGATAATAAGAAATTAGAATCATTAACTGCAAAAAAATTAGGTTATAAAACAATTTTTGAAAGAAATTCGGTGGAGCTTAAATCTATACGTTTAAATTTAGATGACCACTTAAAAAAAATTGGTATAAATAAAACACGAGAAGAAATTCTAGCGCAATACAAAAAAGTAAGTGTAGAATTAACTAGAAGAAAAGTAAGTCAAGTTAGTGGTCATACTGACAATATAATTACGCAAATTATTACAGTCTTGGATGTAATAAAAAAATCAATTAGTTTATTTTCAAGTCATCTTCGAGAATGGTATGGCCTACATTTCCCTGAATTAACTGATGAAATTATTGAAGACAATATTATCTTAGCAAAATTGGTTTCAATTTTAGGATCTAGGGAAAATTTTACATTTAAAAATATTGAAAACAATTTTGATATAAAAGAACATAAGATTAAAGCATTGGAACAATATGCATTAGATTCAATGGGAGCAAATATTGATCTTAATATCTTACAAAATTATGCTGAGCAAATTATTTCTTTAGATACTTATCGAGAGCAATTGGAGAATTATTTAGAAACAATGATGGAAAAAGCTGCTCCAAATGTCAATGCTCTTGTTGGTTCTTTGATAGGAGCAAAATTAATAGCTAAAGCAGGCGGTTTACAAAAATTAGCTTATATGCCTGCCTCCAGAATTCAATTATTAGGGGCTGAAAAAGCATTATATCGTTTTCTTAAAACCGGTGAAAAAAGACCTAAGCATGGCTTAATATTTCAATGGAATCAAATAAGATCAGCTAAAATTTTTCATAGAGGAAAGATTGCACGTGTAGTTGCAGGGAAAATTGGCGTTGCTGCTAAAGTAGATTTCTTTAAAGGTGAATTTGTAGGAGATTCCTTAGCAAAAGAGATTGAATTAAAAATAAAAGAAATTGAAGAGAAATATCCATCTCCCCCTAAAAAAGTACAACCAGCAAAGGGCAAGAAAAAAAAATCGAAAAAAAGAAAATAATATTGAAATGTTAAAATATGTCTAAAATTGAGATTAGAAATCATCCCAAATTCTATAATGTCTTTATTTCTGGACCCCAAGAAAAGTTAAGGCTCTATACAAAGAATTTAATTGAGGGGAAAAGAGTATATGGAGAGAAATTAATAAGACATAAAGGTACAGAATATAGAGAGTGGGATCCATTTAGAAGTAAATTAGCAGCATTGATTCTGGAAAATCCTTTAACAAATTTTTTTTCAGATAATTTCAATTGTTTGTATTTAGGAGCATCTTCTGGTACAACTATATCCCACCTTTCAGATATCATAGATACAGGAATAATTTATGGTGTGGAATTTGCAGAAAGAAGCATGAGACAATTAATTCAAAATACTTCAAAAAGGATAAATATCATTCCTATTTTAGCAGATGCTCGCTTTCCAGAAAGTTATGCTAAATATATTTTTACGGGTATAGATTTAATTTATCAGGATGTTGCCCAACCCCAACAAGCCAATATTGCAGTTGAAAATTGTAATTATTACCTAAAGCATGATGGTATTTTAATTATAGCTATCAAATCTCAATCAATTGATAGTATTCAAAAATCTGAATATATTTATGCACAAGAGAAGAAGATCCTAGAAAAAGCAGGATATCAAATCATAGAAAGTATAAATATCCATAAATATGCTGCTAATCACATTATGTTGATAGCTAAAAAAAGCAATTAGTTAAGAAACTCTGTAATTTTTCTGTTAGATAATTCTTCCCTTATTATTCTTTTAGTTGTATCCCACGACTTCCTAGCAAAAATAGGTGGCTTTTTATTTTTTTTTACATATTCTCTCAGGAATTCTATTGTTCTAACATCAGAAGGGTATCCTGAACCAAAATTTCCATGTTTATTTTGGAGTTCTTCTATTAAGGCATCTCTTCTATCTTTAGCTATTATGGAACCTGCTGATACTATTGGATATATGTCATCAGCTTTATGTCTAGAGATTATTTTTTTGGGGGCATAATTTAATAAACTTTTAATAGATTTTCCGAATCTTTGTTCATTTACATCAGCAGCATCTATATAGATTATATCTGGTTTTAAACTGTTAATAATATCTGCCATCTTCATTTCTTCAAGTCGATTCATTGTAATTTTTTTAATCTCTCTCGCATCAATTTCCTGAGGACTAATAACAGCGATTTTATGGGAATAACAATTATTCATTAATATCTTGGCTAATTCACTCCTCTTTTTAGGAGATAATCTCTTTGAATCTTTGACCCCTATTTCAGATAAATAGCCTAATTTTGATTTAACAAAACATACTCCACATAAAACCATAGGACCTAAGACAGAGCCCCTTAACATATAATTCGAATTGAATTAAATTCTACCAGCCTCGTCTATCCCACAAATCAATTCTTTTTTATCCTCATGATTCTTGGATGAGTTCAATGAATTCTTCTTCATCATCCACTTTTTCTAAATTATTAATTTTAACAATAGGAATATTTCCTTTTTTAAATGTTTCAGGAATTTTTATATCTTTACCAATAATTAACAATGAAGTCTTTTGAAATAAATCTGCGAACATTTTTAGACATTTGAAACTCATTTCATTGACGTTTTCTTGTTCTTCTGAAATACCAGAAAAAAGAGGATAAAATCCTTCTAACTCTCTTTTTTCAGATGGAGAGTATAAAGATAATTTGAATGGTATTGACCCTTTCTTATACCAATATGAAGAGAGACCGATATCCTTTATTATATTTTGAACATGGGATTCAAATTCACTTAACTCTTTCTCTTCAAGGATTTTTTTATCATCAAAAACATTCTCAAGGGGCCATCCAAAAACGTTTATTTTTTTGAAAAGATCATTATTTTCTAATATCTCTAATATCTTTTCAGCCATTTTTTCAGATGGACGCATAGATTCATTTTCATATGCACACAAGGTCCTTTTCGTTACACCTAGACTTTCTGATAGTTCTTTTCTTGTTATTGAATTATTTTCTCTCAATATTTTCATTAAAGCCCCATTTAAAAATACTACTCCACCACCTCTTCTTGCTAGGATATAAGGATATCTGTCGTGAAGAATATTCTCAAATGTATTAAGAGTAATAAAGGGCAAACCTTCTCTTATATAGATTGTGTTGTCATCTAATTTTTGATATCGATTCCTTAGTCCAATTAATAATGGCTTTGATTTAAGAATTGTAGATAAAGATTTGATATCTCGAATTATATCTGGGTTTAAATTATCAATATTAGGAAATACTTTTACACTAAATATCTGATCTTCTTTTTTAACTAAGAGATCAAAACAGAATTTGTTTTTCTTAGTGGCAAAATTTCCCAATACCAATGTTTCATAATTAGCTTTCTTTAATAGAACGTCAATTCTTTCAAGAATCTTTTCAGTCATCAAATCTAATCTTTAATAAATATTATTCTATAAAAAAATTATTCTTTTTTCTATTAGGTAATATCACTCTACAAATTTATTGCGTTTATCTTAAAAAATTGAAAAAATTCAGAAATTTACATATTTTTTTTATTAGATATTCTAAGAAGATCAGAATCAGTAATTATTCCAATATAATCATTGTTTTCTTTTACCAAAACAGCAGGATACTTCAAGAGTAAATCAGATATATCCTTCACATTCCAATTTTTATCAATTTCAGGGAAAGGTAATTCTTTTATAAGAGATATATCCATATTGATAATTTCTGGATTATCTGTTACGTATTTCTGTATTTTTTTAGATGTTATACTACCAAAATTCTGATTATTCTCTATTATTGGTAATTGTGAGATTTCGTGGTTATTCATTAGATCTACTGCTTCTCTTATAGTAGAATTAGGTTTTATAGATTGAATCTTGATAGTCATAATATCTTCGGCATGTTTTTTAGATTTTTCTCGTATCTTCCTTTCATTCTCTAGATATTCATAGATTTTTTTTAATTTTGAATATGGAGGATCTATGGTTCCATTTTCAATTCTAGAAATTGTAGATTGTGGAATATTTAATATTTCTCCTAGTTCTTTTTGATTGATATTCAATTTTTTCCTTAAATTTTTAATATCGCTCAAAGAGGGTAATATTTCCATAGTT
The DNA here is from genome assembly GCA_048938005.1 of Promethearchaeota archaeon. GTDB lineage: Archaea > Asgardarchaeota > Lokiarchaeia > Sigyniarchaeales > SOKP01 > Loki-b32. The sequence goes on from JBHLMQ010000007.1 coordinate 31,810, forward strand.
TAACAAGAATATTTTATGCGTCTTATGCATATTATAATTACAAAATATTTATAGATTATTAATTATAATCCAATATGAAATGCAATGACTGCATTTTTCATTTAATAAGGAATTTAACTGATAAATAATTTAAAAATATATTTAAAAGAACTATTTATACAACTAAGAAGTTGGTTAAATGCTATGTTAAAAATTACGAAAGCCAATTTTTTACCAATAGAACAAAGTGAATTCCCAGAACTCTGTGAAAGGAAGGGGATTGGACATCCTGATACTGTTTGCGACGCTGTTGCTGATGCTTGCTCCAGAGCTTTATGTGCTTATTATCTTGAAAATTTCAATAGAGTATATCACCATAATGTCGATAAGGCTGCCCTCGTTGGAGGTACTGCGAAACCAGAATATGGTGGAGGTCAAATTATCCAACCACAATATTTTCTCATTGTTGGAAGAGCAATAAATCAAATTCTTACAGAATGTGGCGATGGTACAAATAAACTCGAGTATGTTCCTATTCCAACTATTTGTTTAGAAACCCAACGTGAAGTTCTTTCCAATATTTTTAGAAATCTTGACTTAAATAAAGATATCCAGTTTGATTATGCAGTTCGTCCGGGATCAATAGATTTAACAGGAGTTTTTGATGAATCCCATCATACTGAAGAAGTTCCACTTGCTAATGATACAAGTTTTGGTGTTGGTTATGCCCCATATTCGGATGTAGAGAGAATTACTTTAGAAGCTGAGAAATTAATTAATTCAAATAAATTTAAAGATAAATGTATTGCCTCTGGGGAAGATGTGAAGGTTATGACAGAACGAATAGGGAATAATATTGGAATAACAGTAGCTGCTGCCATGATTAGTAAATATGTAAATGATGCTAGTGAATATGTTAATTACACTAATCAAATTAAAGACACTATTTTGGATTTAGCCGCAGATGTTATACCAGAACGAGATGTAACATGCCAAGTAAATGTAGCAGATAACATTGAAAAAGGGATCTTATATTTGACCATTACTGGCACATCTGCTGAAGCTGGTGATGATGGAGAAGTAGGCCGTGGTAATAGGTCAAATGGACTAATAACTCCTTGCAGACCTATGAGTTTGGAGGCGGTTTGTGGAAAGAACCCAATTAACCATGTGGGGAAGCTTTATAACGTTCTTGGAACAGAGATCGCAAGAGAAATTGTAAAAAGAGGACAAGGAGATATTATAGAAGCACATGTTAAGCTCTTATCTCAGATTGGAAGACCAATAACTGATCCATGGGTAAATTCAATTGAACTAATTCCTGCTGATAATGTAAGCTTTAATTCAGTAAAGAAAATTGCAGAAGAAGTATCTGATGAAAAGCTTAGTAAAGAAAGCTTTTTTGATTTAAGAAAGAGACTTATTGCAGGGAAAGTCCAAGTATTTTAGTAGTTATAATTGAAAAACAAATTTTTATTTTTTCCTCTTTTTTTATTTATTGGGTTTCAAGTTTGAGAAGAAATTATTCAAATTTATTTTAAAGCTTCCTTAAAATTAGATTTCTAAGGTGATTATCGAGTGAGTTTAGACAAGTGGCTTAAGTCGGAAGATGTTACAAAAAAATCAAGGAAAAAAAAGGAATCACCAATTCAAGCTAAAAAAGGTAAAGATGAACAAATACAAAATAAAGATCTTCAACGACTATCAATTAAATTAACTAAATATGTGCTTGTTTGTCCAAATGCAAAATGTAAATATCAAAAAACAATCATGAAAAAGCAACTCACTGATGATGATAAAACTTGCCCTAAATGCAATAAAAAAATGAAAACTAAGGTGGCGTAAATTTACATTTTAAGCCAAAATCTGATTAATACTTCCTTTATGTGTGGGAAGGTTATCTAAATCAAAAACAGATTCACAATTGGGACAGGTGTTAGGTTTTTTACTGTATTTTAAGATAAAATAAATTATAAACCCCAAACCTAAAGTTAGGATAACCATAAAGCAGAGTACCTCGTGGTAAACGTGCTCGAAATTCTTTCGACGTAATTCAACCTCCTTTTCGCAAGTTGGACAATAAACAATATGACCCATTTGTTAGTTTTCCCAGATTCTTTTATAATATTTAAATTTAAGATGATGCCATATAATTATTTTTTGTTTAATATAAAATTATTATCAATTTTATTCCATTTTTTCGCGGGTCGCCCAAAATGTATGAAATTCTTCTCAAGTCTTTGGTTTATATTAGTATAACTTCCCATTCCTAAAATTGCTCCTTCTTCTACAATAGTTCCTGGAGCAATCACACTATATGCACCAATTGTGCATCCATCCTTTAAAATTACTTTTTTCACTAAGAGAAAATCTCCTAAAATTAATGAACTCATAATTATTGACCCTTCACCAAGAATACTGTTATTACCAATTTCTATAAAATCAGAATCAATAAAACTGTCTAATACTCCCGTATTAGAGAGAATTTTTATATTAAATAGTTTTAAGGCTAATATTTTTGCCCAAGGCAATGGAAAGTAGTTAAATATTTTTAAAACAAAAGTTTTTAAAGTTCTTCTGAATAGAAAGAAGAAAAAATCCCTATCATGCAAATTTCTCTGAAAAATTCCCTCTTGCGGGGTATGAATTAAATTAGCTAGGATTAAAATTAATTTAGCAAATAATAGGAGTAAAAGAATAAAAATAGAATAGTAAATAACAAGTGAAATTGGTAAAAAGCATATTATTATTATCGGATCAATCCAAAAGGAAAAAATTTGGAAGAATAATATAAAAATTAAACAAGTAGGAAAAAAAGAAAGCCAAATTAAGATTGGATAAAGCCAAAAGAATTTATTTTTATTTAACACATTATTCGTTACTATTATAGAATTCAACTCAGTTATTAAAATCGCCCTCCTATTTTAAACAACCATTAATTTGATTATTTTTGAGAAATAAATCATGCATGTCCAGGTTAAAAGAATGAATTAATTCAGTATTGGAAATTTTCATTAAGGGTGCATTGTAATAAACTGAATTAGACGTTAATTTTTCATACTTAGCAATTACTGATAATGGAAGTATCGATACATTTTGCTCAATCTCCGCTCCTGGAGAAATGCAACAATTATCTGAAATAACTACATTATCTCTTATAACAATGCCTTTTACGGTTAAGTTTTTGTCCCATAAATGATTAGTTAATAATAGTTTTCCTAGGTATACGTTATTTCCTAATTCTAAATCCTCCTTAGCTAAATAGGAATCCTCGATAACTGTATTTTTGCCAATCCGACAATTCCCTAATATATTGAACGCAAAATTCACTAACCATGGAAAGAGACTTTTATGTAATTTCCATTTGAAATATCTCAATAAAAAGGAGCGTCTAAAGTAATACTTGTACTCCTTATTCTTATTTTCCCAATGGAAAATCCCTTCCTTAACAGGATTTAAAGATTGGATAATGTTGTAAAAGATTTTTGTAAGAACAATTAAAGAAATTAGATTTGTTAAAGATAAAACGATAATAATTAAGGGAGAGGTTAGAAAAATTACAAGAGAGGGGATATTTGTAAAAAGAGAAAAAAAATTTGGTATTTGCAAAAAATATGGAATGAAAAGCTCAATACTAAAGTAAATAACTCCTAGCACTGGAATCAAATTAGATAAAAAGTATATAATTCCAAATATAAATAAACCAAATTTTAAATTCTTGACAAATTTCTTTTCTTGGAACCTTAATTTTTGTGATTTATTCTTATACTTAATGCTTTGATTGAAAATATTATTATTAAATATAGTTTCTTTTAGTTTTTGAATTGAGGGTATTGTATTTATTTCGGTTTTATATTCTTCAACAGGAAAACCGAGATATATGGAATTTGGTTTTAATTTCTGATTATATTTTGTAACAGACATTGTCCCTATAATTGAATTCTTACCTATCTGAGTTCCTGGACTGATAAATGAATTTGAGCCAATTATTACATTTTCTCCAATTTTTACTTTTTTAATAATTAAATAATCTCCAAAAATCATACTAGCTTTTATGGAAGTTCCTTTCCCAATAGAAACATTTTTACCATATTCAATAAATCCTGCATCATTATCAAACCATCTAAAAATTAACTTATGTATAAATGGCAAGGGAATAAATTTAGAAATCCATATTGGCCATTTTTTTATCACTGCTCTTAAACTCCAAAAGTAATAGTTACGATCTTTTTTTTTTCTCTTAAAAACGCCCTCCTCAGGTTTGTGAATGAGATTGATTATACTTAGAAATATTTTTGCCAAGAGAATAGAACTTAAGACTAAAATTTGATATCCAATATAAATTTGAATTGGAAATAAGACAATAGAGAAGAATATATTATATTCTATAATTTTCCAGAATAGATATAATTCTAAAAGTAATGGTAGTATCGAGCCCCAAATAATTACGAAATAAAAAATAAGAAATTTTTTTGATGCTAATGTGTTAGTTGTAAAGGGACCATCAAAAACTGAGACAGGAGTAGACATTGTTGCATCAAATTGAAATTCATATTAAGATGTGAGAATAGTATATTCTTTAAAAATTAAGTTTTTTGAAACATGATTTAGTCAAAATGCATGGAATATACTTAAATTTTTAAGAAATCAATGAGATTTTTTATGAAATTATTTAAATCCCCTATAAACAGGTTTATCTTCCGGTTTTTTCTGTTTCTTTTCACCAGTCGTCAATATATCCCAGGTACTATTGACTCCCAAGTCTTTTAATTTCTTGCGCTCCTCATCCAATGACATCTCATTTTCATTTTCATCTTCACTCATGAGATACAATTATGAAATCTTTAATTTTAATTAACTAATAAACTTCAGATTAATATATTTTACTTAATTTAACATTAATAAGTCCCATGAGAGAACACTAAAGACTTCAAGAAAAATAATAAGAAAAAAGAAGGTCAATAAAATTTTAAATCTTTAATTTTATAATTTATTAAAAAAGTATTTCTTTTAAAAATTAAATTTATTATAATTGGTAGTTATTATGGCAAATTGTGCTCATTGTGGAGAAGAAATAGTTGGAGAGCCTTTTTATTGTAATGAATGTGGATACAATTATTGTATAAGACATAAAGAACCAATAAATCATGATTGTAATATTATAATAGACAGTTTAAGAATACAACAATCCTCAACAACTCCAACAATTTCTCAAGAACAGATGTATCAACAACCAGTTACCCCCGGAGAAATACGAGGGACTACAGATGGAACATATACTTGGTATCGCCAAGAAAGTCAAATACCAGTGGATGCCTTTGATCCTGATTCAGGTATTAGCTTCAAAGGAATCTTATTGCCCCACAAATCAGAATTATTTCATTTTATAATTGGAGTATCGCTGATTTTTATTATCGGCCTTTTAACTTTCTATCCTAGTTTAATAAATACTGGATATGAGTGGGCAATTATCATGCTAGCAGGTTTTTATGCTACAGCTTTTCTCTTTCATGAATTAGGGCATAGACAAGTAGCGAAACATTTTAAACTTCAAACAAAATTTAGGTTATTAACTTTTGGAATGATATTAACGGTTTTTGGTGTTGTTTTTAATATTTATTCTTTAATATCAGGTGGAGCAAGTTTCCCATCCCTAGCCTTACCAGGCGCTGTTGTTGTTTTAGGCTTAAGTAAAATTGATAGAACTACTGGTTTATGTAAAGCAGCTGGACCTACAGTTAATCTTGTATATGGCACCATCCTCTTCATAGTTTCTTTCATAATCCCATCTTATTATTATCCACTCAACATGTTAATTGGATTAGCTGCAAATCTAAATTTTATGTTAGGTACTTTTAATATGATTCCCGTTGGCATCTTAGATGGGCAAAATATTTGGAAATGGAACAAAAAAGTATATATAACTCTATGTGGTTCATTATTAGTGCTACTAATATTAACATATATGCTTATTTATGCTCCAATCGGTTCTAATCCTTATTTTCCATAAAAGTGAAAGAGAATTTGGAATCTTAATTGAAATCTTTTATTATTTTTAAAATTTTGAAACTTTCCGGATTAAATAAGAGAAGGGGAAAAAAATAAAAAGTAAAAATTATGAAGGATGATAATTTTAAATTATTATACTTTAGATTCTTTGATAAAGATATTGAAATAATTTATTGCTTTCTTGGTGAATTAAACTGACATATTGTGAATTTTGCGGTGTTCAAATTAGTTATTTACCATTTACTTGTAAATACTGTGCAGGAACTTATTGTAAAAAACACCGTTTACCTGAAAACCACGAATGTACATTTGAGTTAAAGCATGTGCCAGTTATTCCAACTACACAAAGAGAATCCCGCGGAAGATCGAAAGATGTTGTCTCACAAAAGCCACTACCACGTGTTTATTTAGATGAAGGTCCCAAGACTTTTAAGAAATACTTAAAAAGACAGGATAAACAAAGAGAAAGATTATTACGGAGCTTCGAAAAACCTTATACAAAAATATCCCAATATCAAGGTACTAAGATTTTATTTATCATGATTATGTTATTTTCAATTATTGCTTTAATTTTTTATTATAATGAAATCCCTCAATATATATATTTGAGTTTGAACGGAATAGTGTATCAGTTTACATATTACACTATTTTTACTAGTCTTTTTGTTAGCTCTGGTGATATTTTAAGTCTTTTTTTCTTGTTTATTATGTTGTATATTTTATACTTTATGGCAAGAAATATTGAAAAGAGTTATGGTACTAAATTTTTAATTAAAATATATCTTATAGGATGTTTATTCTCAGCTATTTTTTACGTTTTACTAAGAGTTTTATTTATATTTTACCTTCCCCTAGATTATGCCGTTCTCGTAGGATTAGCTTGGGGTGGAATATTAAGTCTAATATCATATTCAATATTTCCAATAATGAACCAACAAATTACTGCATTAATGTATTTTCTTCCCATTAGAATGAAAGGAAGATCTTTTTTAATAATGATTATATTATTCCGATTAATTCCTGCATTATTATATGCGCTATATGAACCAATATATATAGTATTTTATTTACCTGAATTGGGTGGCGTTTTAGGAGCTTATATTATATATAAGTATAAATTTAGGAAACCATAAATCCTACTTTAATTTTGTATCTAAATAAGTAAAAATTATCTAAGAATAAGGTTATTTCTAATAATGTCTGAAAAAAAAATTTCGCGAATCATTGAGTTAAATGAAGATTTGATTGAAAACAACGATAGATTGGCAGAACGGAATAAACAACTATTAAAAGAGAAGAATATAAGAGCTTTCGATTTTGTTGGAGCAATAGGAGCAGGAAAAACGGCAATTATAGAATGTATTTCTGAAAAAATAGCAGATGATTATAGAATTTTTGTTATTAATGGTGATGTTGCTACTAGAATCGATGCTGATAGAATTGAAAAACATGGAGTTAGTACAATTCAGATTAATACTGGTCGGGAATGTGCCTTGAATTCATATCATATTTCCCAAGTTTTGCAAAATTATGATTTAAATGGAGTCGATATTCTTTTCATAGAAAATGTGGGGAATTTGATTTGTCCTTCTGATTTTATTCTTGGTGCTGAGAAAAGGATTGTAGTAGTTTCCATAACAGAAGGACCTTGGGTAATACGAAAGCATCCTATGTTATTTAAATATTCTGACATTGCCGTTATTAATAAAATTGATCTAAAAGATATTATGGATGTCAACATTGAAGATATGATAAAGGATGCAAAAGAAATTAATCCAAATCTTAAAACTATTGTTACAAGCGCTGCAACAGGGGAAAATATCTCCAAACTTATAAATTATATTTTAAATTAGTTAAATTAAGAATAAAAGCTAAAGAGCATAATATTATAAATAAGTAAAAAAGTTCTGATGGATCATGTCAATAAGGCAATATAATACTGAATTAGGGACTTTAATTGATAAAATTGTTAAAGTATATATTGATCAAGATAAATTCTTTGTCGGACAATTAAAGGGGATCTCAGAAGATTCAAATATAATTCTCATTAACGCCAAAAATGAAAAAAACAAATCCTTTCCTAAATTATTTATAAGAAATAGTTTTTATAACTTTGTAAGTTTGGAAGAAGAACCTTTCCCTATGCAAGCTTTAGCGGATAGAATAGCAACAATTTTTTCGAAAGGACATGTAGATTATATTGAAGACCAAAATATAATATCAATATTAAATGGTAAAATTATTGTTGATGAAAATGGAGTCCGAGGAGAAGGACCTTCAGCAGATAGAGTAAGAAAGATCTATGACCAATTTAAAATGGATTTAGAAAATCCTATAGAAGAATAACTTTTTTTTCAGATTTTTTTGCTATTTTTATTTTCCAAATAAATTCAGTAAGTTCTTTAATTCAAGATCTACGATAATATTTTTCATAACAGCTTTTCCTAAAGGTGCTATTTTAATTATTCCTAACTCATCGAAGTTTCTTATATAATCATTATCAATTAAAAACTGAATATCTGTATCCCAATTTTCACTGAATATTTCTTTTAAATCCTCAATTTTTATATTCTCATCAACTTCTTTACTTAAAGCAATTATTAAAGCTAAAGTACCATATTGAGAGGGGGTAATATTATCATCTTTGCCATCAGAAGTTAAAATATAAAATTGCTGATCGAGAAATTTAGTTTTGATAAGTTCAAAACCAACATTTCTTAAATTAAGATAGACATTGCTCATTATTTCTTCAAAATTAGCTTCTTTGCTTAGATTTTTAAGATCTTCTTCCCTGATAATTTTTTGAGGATTTGTTAAAATTAATTTGGTGATATTTTTTACTATCTCATCAATTTCAGAATATTCACTCATTAATATCTTCAACCTCATTAATGGTTATGATTTTCAACTTTTCAATTTCTTTTTTTAATTCTAAGTTTGGGAGGATAAAAATTAAATTAAATTTGGATAAATCCTCCTCTCTTTCAAAAAGTGGCAAAATTTTTCTTATTGTTCTGTAAATAGAACCTGCTTTATTATATTTACTCAAGAATGATTTATTTGAAAAAATTATATTTTCTACTTTAAAATAGATCTTAATAGTAACATAAAAAGCTATAATGAAAAATATTTTTTCTGGAGTAGTTAATTCTTCAAAAAGTACTTTTTCTTTATCCTTTCTAATGAATTCAATATTAATGAAAAAAGATTTATTATCATTCTTTACTATGATCCTAAATTGAGATTTTAAATTTATCTCTAGCAAAAATTTATTTGTTAAAGATTCGATATTGTTCAGGATTTGCTCCAATTCTCTAAATCCTTGTAGACATTCAGAAATTTCTTTTTCATTTATATTGATAATAATATCGGAACTATTTTTCGTTAATTTTTCATTAAGTTCATTTAATTTTTGAATAATTTGAGACAAATCCTTAGGATTCTGAGGATTATAATAATTTTTTTGAATTGTGATTTTTTTTAATTTCAAATCTGTTTTTTCAATATCTTCTTTAATTTCTTTTATAGGTCTCAATAAATTTATATCAAAATCATTAATTTTTTCTTTTTGTGCAAGATCCTCATCCTTTATTTTATTTTTAAGTTCAGATTGCAGATCTTTTATTCTCTTTTCTTCAGAATTTATCATATCCAAAATTCTTTGATAATCCTTTTTATATGTTTCAAAAATAGGAATAAGTTCATCCAATTTTATTTGAGTTTGATTTTTCTCTGATGTAATACCATTAATTTCAAATTGAATTTCCTTTGCTTTCTTTTGAAGATTTTTAATTTTTTCAGCGTTTGTTAAATTGCTATCAGACTCTATCACATGAAAATTTGTCTTATTTTTTGAGTTTTGAGTATCTCCTGACATATTTCTAGTGATTCTATTAATATCACTAAAATATTTTTTTTTTTGGGCGATTAATTCTTGGATCTTTTTATTATAATTATTTATTGTTTTTTTAATCTCGTTAGTCTGGTTTTTCAACTGGAAATAATCTTCTTCTAAATACTCCAATTTAATTTTATTTTCAGCTAAGGACTCATTCAATTTTTTCAATAAATCAGTTCTAGCTATAATATCGCTCGATTTTTTATATTGGGAAGACAATTCAAGTTCTCTTAAAAGAGATTGCTTTTTTTTTAAAAGTCTATTATATCTAAGAATATATACTAAAATTTTCATAATTTTATTTAATTGAGAAGAAAAATCTATATTATTAGAAATTATTTTACGGTAATCGTGTATGTAATCCAAAAGATGATTTGATTTTAATAATCGAGGAGAGTTTTCAGTTTCTACTTGTAAAAGATCAATAAATCTTTCCAAACTAATTAGATTTAAATCTTGAGAAATTTCGAGAAATAAATCATTTTTATAATTATTGATTGAATTCTTTTTGATTTTTCCCTTAATTAATGTGAATCTATCTCTAATTAATACTTCCTTCGAGCCAATGAACACCTTAAAGTTATTTTTTGAAATACTTATTCCTCCTTTTTTTCTATGTATTTGCAAAGTGATCTTTATATTCCTTATACTCTTTTTCTTTTTTCTTCTTTCTCTCTCTAATTAAATCAAGCGGATCCTTATCCTCGTCCTTTTGAATCATATATTTTTCATGAAAGCTTTTTTCAAATTGAGACTTAAATTTTTTAATTTTTTTAGATACTTCGTCACTAATCTCAATTGAAGGTTTTTCAGTTGAATCTTCAGTAATATCAGTTAATTTTTCTCTCCTCTTCTTCCGCCTTAACCTTTTAAATTCTGTATCGGAGAGCTTCAAATATTCTTCATATGTTTTCTTTTGCTCCTCTTGTTTCTTTTTTAATTTTTCTAATTCTTCTTTCTCTCTTAATTTTTTCAAAAGTTGTTTTTTAATACTTAACTCTTTTTGAGATAAACCTTCTTCGATTGTTTTCATAAATTCGTTAAATGTTATTTTAGGATTCTCTTTGAAAATTCTTTCATATTCATTTATTAAAAGTGGATCTATATCTTTGGGGATTCTACTTAATTCTTTTTTAAGTTTCTGTTCTAGTAAATTTAGATAATAAATTTTCATTCTAGCTATTGATTTTAAAAAAACTGTATTATAATTCAATGAATCTAGAAGGTTTAACCATTGCGAGATTCCAATTGAAGGGAGAAATGATACATAATCGATGATTTTACTAATTTTTCTGTCTTCAATTAGAGATAATCCTATTTTTTTTGTTGATTCTTTATTAATGTCTAAATTTTTTAAATTATCTTTAAAATCTTCTTTATATTTTGTGATTAACAGGTCCTGAAAGTTTAGGAATTTATTGAGATTTTCTTTCGTAAATTTCTTTAATTTTTTATTTATCCCTTCGAGCAATTCTTTTACGATAGATATTTGAGAGAGAAAGTTCTCATCAAGAAAATATTTTTCAATGTTATGTATATTTTTAACAGCATTTAATGAGCTACGATTTAATAAATCCAATTCTCCCTGTAGATCATCTATTGGATTAAACAATTCCTTTACTTTTTCTAAATTAAATATCTCGTTATTATTCATAAATAGTTAAGAGATTTTTTTTATATTTCTGGAGGCCCAAGGCTCCCTTTTTTATTTTTTTCATAATTAATTGCATATCTTGAGATTTTTTTAGTGTTACTTAAAATATCCTGTCTCTCAACATGAATAGCAGTACCACCGACTAACTTTAAAGATTGATAAAAATTATCATATGTTAATAATCCTGTATTTATTGATTTTAATAGAGCAACCCTAGTACCTCGTTCAATGTCTGATCCAGAATAGCCATATGATAATTCTAAAAGACCACCTACTTTATTCCTTTTTTTGAATTCTTCCCATAAAATTCCATTATCAAATTCAGAGACATTTCGTCCTAACTTTGCTTCTAAATTTTTTGATACTGTTTGAACTTCTTTATATTCATTTTTTAAATTTGCTAAAATTGAATCATCAACTCCGATTTTTGCATTTTTTATCTTGTTGATAAAAGATTCAATAATTTTTTTTCTTAAATGAAAATCTGGAAAATCAAATTTAAAATGGAATGTAAATCGTCGCCAGATAGCTGAATCTAATTGATTTTGATGATTTGTAGCTCCAAAAATGGCAAGAGGTACTCCCTCGTAATTTATTTTATCAATAACTTGGAGAAAAGAAATTACTGCTCTTTTAATTTCTCCTACTTCATGAATATTCGATCTCTCAGAACCAATAGCATCAATTTCATCAAAAAATAAAATAAAAGCGCCTCTTTCTTTAGAAATTTCAGCAGCTAATTCAACAACACCACGAATATTCTTAATGGTATCTCCTAGTAAAGGCGAAACAAGCCTATCGGATTCTACAACGCATATTGGGATATCAAATTTCTTAGCAAAACCTCTAGTTAATGAGGTTTTTCCTGTACCTGGAGGGCCATAAAGAAGAACAGTTAGATTTGGAGCTAATTTAGTATTTTTTAAATTTTCAGTAAATTCATCATACTTTTTTAAGGCTTTAAAAAAATCATCCAAAATCTCTTTTTTAACTTCATTTCCTAAAATATCATCTATTGTTTCTTTAATATCTGAAGGAAAGTAAATTGCTCCATATTTTCCAATTCGGTCTTTTATTATGTCATCAGAGTATGTTAATTTATCTTCCTTCTCAATGTTAGATTTGGGCACATTTTTTCAACTCTTTTCTTTAAATTCTAATTTTTTTTATTTTTAAAATTCTTACAATAAATTGCGATTTCATTAATAAAATCTTTAAGATTATCAATTTGTGAACCAATAAAATTAAAAATTTCTTTACGATATTGAATTGAATCTCTTATTTTCATCTTATCTAATCCCAAATAATTAGGAAAGCATATTAATTTCATTAAATATGGAAGTACCTTTTCATTTGTCTGTAGATCATTAAAGATAGCGTAAAATATATTTTCATCAGATAATTTCCATTTCAAAATTCCCATATATATAAGGAATGCAAAATTCATGGAAATCCAATTAACCAACTCTTTTGATAAAAAGCCTCGTCTTTGAGAAGCAAAAGCTAAGTAATATAATACTAATGTTTCATTGCTAAATTGTGGATAGAGTCTCACTGTTCCATCTGATTGTTTATTATCTCGCAAGAAGTTATTTTCCAATAATATTTCTACAAATCCTTCCTGAGGTGCTAGGAATATCCCATCAATTAGACGTAAGCCAATGCGTTCTGCAATTTTCTCTATAGCTTCTTCTTCTGCATTCGCAATTGAGTCAATGTAGGGTAGAAAGACATCATTTTTTAAGATCATTGGAAGTTCATAGTTTTCTTTTTCGGGGAACTCCCCAAAATTAGGATCTAAGTTATAAAGTGAAGTTAAATTGTTAATAATTTGATAAATTTTGGGTGATATACCAGGAATTTCAAAATAATCTGAGTGTTCTAAATTTTCTCGATAATATGTATGAGGCTGTAAAAGATGTCTTTGACACTCATAGAAATCAGTAGATTCCTTTAACAAATTTTCATATATGATTTTAAGATTTGCTCCTCTTGGGAAAAGTCTATCTTCAATAAATTTAACTAATTGAAATAAATAAGTACTTTCTATATTTATTTCATCAGGGTTCGTTATATGGCGTAAAATATTTAATGCATCGATAGATTCATGAAGAAATTCTACAATATAATCTTTTATATCTATAATAGGGATTTTTTCCCGATATTTAATAATGAAATCTTTAATAATTTCATAAATATTCGATCTATACATAGCAGAAAATTCTGATAAAGCTCTAACCTTACGAATATTTCTTTTTTCTTCTTCTTGACGTATTTTATCTAAAATTTCGGTATCTAGTAATAAATCTGCATCTAAATCAATAATTATTCTTCTTGTTTCTCTAAGAATTGGGCGCATATGGCTTAAAAAAGTTAAATATCTTGGTAAAATATCTGTCCATTTCTCTCTTTTTCTTCCTGGTTTTACTATTCTCGTAGATTTTTTCTTATAACTCATTTTATTCTCTCAAATTATAGATATTTTATTCTTCATCATAACCTACTAGAATTTCAGTAAATATATTAGATATCTCAATAAATATGGGGATTTCAACTCGGCATAAGTTACCTAATATCCATTTATTAACATCCTTGAGAAGAAATCTTATCTGGTTATGAATTTTTTTGTTTATTTCTGAATCGATAACTTTAGACAACCACAAGCCTCCTCCTATTCTATAAGCAACAATTTTGATGAGCGGCTCAAATAATGGTTCTAACACTTGTTTCATCATCCAAGATTTTGGGATCACACTCATATTTTTTTCATTAAAACTAGGATCGTTTAAAATTGGATTGGTTTCATCCACTTTTAATTTAGGCATGAAACTGAGTAATAAAATTAAAGCAAATATGGCTGAAATCCCATTAATTGTATAAGAGCCACCGATTTTTTCGATATCATCTCTATTTATAGCAATATTTGCTAAAAACATGCAAATAAAAACATTTCTATCAAAATTTTCTGAAACATAAGCATATCCTAATTCTTCATCAATGATTAAATATTTTTCTTCAAGAATCTTTATTATATCATCTGGAAAGGAATAGAAAGTGTAAACTTTTTCTTCACTCCTTCTCACATCCTTTTCAATTACAAGTTTTTTAGATACAAGGCCAAACATTTTAGCAAGTTCTTGAAGCTGGTTTTTCACATAATGACGTGGTTTATTTGGATCTCCAAACATAGCAAAAAATTGATGATCAACGATATGGAAGTCATTTCTCTTGCTAAATGCCTCAACCATTCTATCTATTATTGGCCCTTGAGTTCCAGATGCAATAGCTTTCGCTTTTGAGGTTATAAATCCATTCAACAGTTCATTTATAATAAAATCTTGCTCGTGAGTTCGTGAATTTAAAATTTTTTCAAAAGCATCGGAAAAATTCTTGGTGTTTGGAAAAAAAGCATTCTGTATTTTATCGTTGATAGATTTTAATAATATATCTCCATTATTTTTTGGAAAATGAAGCTTCATATTACTTAATCTTTGTATTAAAGCTTCTTTAGCACCTGGAATGTTTTCTATATCTCTTTTTTGTAATTCTTCTATAGCCTTTTCAAGATCTCCTTGAAAATCATTTAATAATCCGTTCCATGTTACATCTTTAGCTTCTGTCATGGTATTTACTCAATTTCTATATATGTTTTAGCCCTCTTTTGTCCATTTTAATTCAATTGATATGGTTTTTAAAGCATTAATTAGAGGTCTAATAAGCTTCTTATTATAAATATTTGGAGATGAAATACCTTTCTGGGCTTTCCATCCCATTTGAGTGCCATTTCCCATATCTCTTTGTCCATATTTCAAAATATTACTCAAATCTCGGACCCACCAATAAAACCTTAACCATTTTTTATTTGGATTATCCTTAGAATAAATCACTACTATCGCTTTCCATTCACCCATCAACCATTTAAGAGTTATCCCACTTACCGGCAAATAAAAATTAATTGGAAAATTTGCATGAAAATGCAAATCTAGGTCTTCTGGAAGTATATTAAAAATCGGTTGGTTGTATCCTTCTAATATAACAATTTCCCCACAATGTTGGCATTCATAATGGGATTTCATTTTATCCATTTTATTCTGACATTTAGGACATGTTTTATTTTCAATTATCCTATATTTTATAATCTCTAAATTCTTTTCTTTTTCTAAATCTTCTTTTGTTTTAGCATCTTGTTTTCCATATTTTCCACTCCAACCCCACATATCATCAAAAAAATTATCAGTCTTCCCCAAAGCTTCAATAAGATTATTTAAAACATATTTATCATAGATTTTGAACATACCAGCATGTTGATAATTTTTCCACCAAGATAATCTCACATATTTCTCTTCCTTTAAATAAGCGCTATGGCAAATTAATGCAGCAAATAATCGATTTTCAGTTTTTTGTATCGTAATACCTTTTTCACAGATTTCATATTGTTTATTTAAGCTTGCATTTTTATGAAAATATTCACCCTCTTGAAATTTACCCTTCTCAGTATCCTTTTTTTCTTTTGTTTTTGCTTCTTTTTCCTTCTGTTTGATAATTTTTTTACATTGAGGACACTGAAAAATACCTGCTATTAAAGGTTCCATCTCAATATCACACGCTGGACATTTCAATTCTAATTGTCACTACTCATTAATATTAATCTTCCATAATCCAAGTTTAATAATTTTAATTCTTTTTCTGTTAATTTAGTAATTTTTTCATTAATTTTAACTAACTTCTTTCGTAATTCAATTAAAGAATTTTGAATATTGTCAATAATCCCATCTTCATTAAAGGAAACTTTTTCAATAAATTCTAAATAACTAAATTTTTTGTTCTTACCTGAGTAATTCATTTTCAATTCTTTTAAACTATTTTCAATTTCTTCGAGTTGGTGCCTATATTTTAATATTGACAATAAGTGAGAATTCCATTGTTTAAAGATGTCATCATTTTTATCAATCTTATCAAAATCGAACTTATCAGAAAGTTCCACTTTCTCATCTTTAAGATATTGTATGATATTTTTGCTCTCTTCAATTGCCTTGTTAATTTTATTAATTGTTAGTTTTGCATTTAATGCAGGATCAAAAATTTTAATGAAACCAGTAATTTTTTCAAGAATTTCATTAAACCTCTGATAAAATCCTTCAATTATTACTTCAATTTTGATTGCTTGATAAATATTTCCATACTTATCTAAAATATAATAAAAATCATCTGATAATGTATAATCATGTTCACCAATTCCAAGAATTAATGGATGAACAACATTACTTTTCTCACATCGTACGCCCTTTAACCTAGTTAGAGCTAAGTTGAAATTTCTTCTCGTTAAAAATTTAAATTTCTTATTTATAATTAAATATAATGTATCATCCGGAATAGAGATCGTATCTTTTTCAATGGTTATAGTTTCTTCTCCTAACTTTAAAATAAAATCATCATCTTTTTGTTTAAACTCTCTAATACTCCGAATATTTTTAATTAAGCCTAAATCTATATATATTTCGATAAATTCTTCATCCCAAAATTTCACAAGGTTGTTCTTATAAATTTCATCTAACATTAGTACTCTCTCATAGGAATCATTAAGATTTTTGATAGATAAATCTTTAAATAAATCATTTCTGATGATATATAAGAAAAGAATTATGTATCTCATATCTATATTATCAAGAACGTTATCGATTAAGTTTTTATCATATTCTAACGTTAAATTAATATGTTCCAAGCCTAAAATCCACTCATTTTTTTTAAACTGCGAAGTCAATTCAGTTAAAAAGAGTAAATAAAATAATTAATCATTCCTAAAAAATTTTACTAAAATCTATTAACACATTTAGGATAAAAGCAAAAATATTTTAGTTTTTATTTCTTTTTATTCTCAATAAAAATATACCAATTTATAAAAAAATAATTAGGTGCTTCTATTGGGAAGGAGAAAACGTAAACAAGTATCCCCAAAACGGGTAAAAAGGGTTCCAAAGATCTTCACATGCCCAGAGTGCGGTGAGAAAAGCGTAAAAGTGACAGAGCTTAAAAAGAAAGGAGCCTTTGCCACCGTTAAATGTGGGAATTGCGGGTTGACAAAAGAAGTACTAGTAAATTCAATTTCAGAACCCGTTGACGCTTTTGGAGATTTCATTGATATCTATTATGCTGATCAAGAACTACAAAGATTAGAAAGAAGAATAAAAAAATTAAAGGAAGAACATGAATGGGGAGAGCTTGCATTAGCCTACTCTATTTTATCAGATCTATGCAAAACAAAGGCTGCGATATTATTAGAGGAGGAAGATGTCAATTTGGATGAAGTTAATGATTGGAAAATGAAAGCTGAAGAATATAAACAACTTGAAAAAGATACAATCTTAAAATTAGATACAGAAGAATTAGAACGAGGGGTTAAGACTGATGAAGAATCTTTATTTGCTGAAAGTGAGACTAAGATAAAAAAAGAACGAAAAATTGAAGATATTTTTGATGATCCTGGGTTTTTAGAGTTTTAATTGTACTAATTTTTAACCAATATAAAATAGTACTTTCTTTTCTACTTCTTATTGAAGTTTATTTCAAAATTGAAGATAAATAGATTTAAAATTAAATTGATTTTTAATTAATAGAAAAAAGGGGAATACCATTTAGTGTTTGGCAGTGCATCTTAACCAGATTGGCTTTTACGCTTAGCAAACAATTGTTTAAGTTCCCCCATTATTGCCCCTCTTAGAGATACAGGACTTGTAGGACGATTCGACGCAGGAGTGGGACCTGGCCCTCGTGGAGCGCCTGGGGGACCTCCAGGTGGCGGAGGTGGACCTCCAGGAGGACCGCCAGGGGGACCTCCGAGTGCACGCGCTGGAGTGGGGGTTACTGTTGCTGGAGCTGCTGTTCCAGGAGCGCCTCCAGATCTTACAGATGAAATTTGATTATTAAGGGAATTAATTTGGTTTTGTAAATTTGATACTTTCTCGTTTACCGCGCTAAGTGATTGATCAACTAAATCCGGTATACGTAAGACAATTGACATTATCTTTTCAATGATATCGCCAAAGGCATTTAATTTCTCTTCCAATGGCGCTTTTCGAGTACTATCTAAGAAATCTGCAAATTCTTCGGCACACATTTTAAATCTTTATATCTATTATTTTTTTATATTTTCTAATAATTTAATGGATTTTTGTTTAATAAATTTAAGTCTAAGCTTAATTATTTTTTGTAAAAAAATATAAAAAATGAAAGAAAAGTTTTATTTAGCTTAGTTCTGTTACAGTATCTTTTAATTTAATCCATAGGGAATTAATTTCATTTCTTACTTCAATAAATTGATGTATTTTTTTAAGGAATATATCTCGGGCTCTATCAAAATCTCTTTGAACATCATTTAATTGTTGGTCGAGAATGTTTAATTTATCGCCTTCAATTAATTTATTCTTAGCTTTTTCGACATCTAATGCTTTTTTTATTACTATAGATCTTCTATTAGCAACATCAGCTAATGCATCGACAAATTCTTCCTTTTTTTGAACAAAATATTCTTTTTGTACAGCCAAATCTTTAATTGCATTTAAATATTTATTATTAGCTTTTATATAATCATCATTTTTATTAATTATTTCTTTATACAGGTTTACTTCTTCATCTTTAATATTAGATCTATGTTCTCGCGCAAGAGTTTGCATTTGTTTTAACACATCTCGAAAAGTCCGATTTAACATATCCCTAGTATTATTTACATTCATAATATTATCCGCGTATTTTTTTTGGGAACTTATCAGTGCGTTTTGGGTCCTCGCCAGTTTCTTTAATTGGGAGACTAATTCTTTTTCCATTTTAGCGAGTTCTAATTCATCCTCATGAGTTATAATTGGACTCATATCAAACCATACTCTTTAACTTTTTAAAGTAATTTGAGAAATATCTTATATGATTTACTTATTTTGATTAATATAATTATTTTTATATTTAAGTTTATATTGAAAAAGATGCTGTTAGAATATTATCTTTATAATTGGCTTTAATAATTCTTACTCTAATTTCTTTTCCTATTAATTTTTCAGGATAATTGATATGTTTATTTAAGATTACTTTTATACCAAAATTATCATTTAATTTACCAATATATTCTCTTTTCCATCGACCTTGAGAGATAAGTTTTAATTTAACTTGATCATTTTTTTTTAAATTCAGGGATGCTACAGTTTTTCTTTTGTGAATACCAAAGTCATGTGGTCCCAATTTTAATTTAATATTGTATTTTTTTTCAAGAATAGATAACTGGCTATAGAAATAACCCCAACTTTTTGGTCTAATCTTTTTCAATCTTCTCCCTTGTTTATATATCAAATATTTTTGAATACCGATTTGAATTTTCTTTTCAGAATAACCCTTTTTTCTTAATGAAAGGACATAGTTAATGATATCTTCAATATCTTTATCATTTTCTCCTGGAAACCAGACAGGGGCAATCAATATTTCAATTTTTGTTTTTAACAAAAGTGATATATTGTTCATTAGAGTTTCTACATCGTAATTTTTACAATCACATAAGAAATTAGCCTTTTCTTGATTTAACGAATTTAAACTGATATTAATTCTTGTTATTTTAGATTGTTCCAATCTTTTAATTATTTCTTCATTAAGTAATAATCCATTTGTTTGTATTGATATAATTTCAATTCCGTCTATTTTCCATAGTTCCTTAATTAATTCAAATAATTTTGGATAAAGTAAGGTTTCTCCATATGGAGCAAAATGAATTTCAATTTTGTAGTGTCCCTTGATTTCAATGATTTCTATTAATTTCTTAAGTAAGAAGTATGGATCAACAAGAAAGTTATTATCGTAATCACCAGCACTCACAAAACAATATTTACATTTCAAATTACACAAAGTTAGAGGTTTTAATTCGATAACATTTGTTCCTCTGTCAATAACACCGATAAAATCTATACCATATAAGGGAATTTCTGATTTTTCATCCACATAAATAATATTATTGACCATAATTATTTCTCATAGTTTATATCGTAAAATTCCTATTATTGAACCAATATCTACTAATTGTTCTCCTGTAATATTCTCTGTACTCATTATGTTTATTTCTCCACCAGACTTCTCAACATTTGTTATAATTTCCTCAATTTTTAACTTTTTTTCTTTTGAGGCTCCTCTAATTAAAACATCTGCAATGAATAGTTGTTTGACTGCACCTTTTTCAGAAGCTTTAGACACTTCATCAAAACCAATAACAATAAGATCAGCATCATTGGCAAACAATGTCATTATATTTTCGATTTTCTCAGTTTCTTTTAGAACTTTAATTTTATTTTTAAGATTAGCTAACTTTTTTGATCTTAAAGTTTCTCTAATTGCACTTTCAGTGCCAGAACTTGCATGGCAAGTTTCAATATTGCCTCTGAAAGCAAAATTAGCAGTTTTTCGAAGAAAATTTATGAAATTATTTTTAGTATTTCCAGGACCGCAAAACACCAATAAATTTATATCAATATTTTTAATATTTTCCATAATTACTTTTTGTATCTCTCCAAAGAACTCTTCCAAGGCTTTATTTCGATAAGTTTGTTTATATCTTTTACCAGGTATATTTTTTTTAATAGTGGCAATTCTATTATGGCTAAAATTTGTAATAAGTGCTAATGTTGCTAGCCCTGTTTCAATTGCAGTAATTAATATAATAAAGTTAGATTCGAATTTTGAGATCTCTTTTAATCGCTTTAATTCGTGTTTTAACCAGTGTTCTTTAATAATTGTCAATTTTTGAGATACTTCTATGTTAAACGTGTGGTAAGTTCCAAAGCTGACAAAATCTTCAGGACCTTCTAAAATTTTACCTTTTATTCTTAATCGATTTGAAAATTCATGAAAGGAGACAGTTTCAACTTTTAATTTTAATCTCATTAATTTACGTTCACCTTTAGTTCCCTCTTTAAGAACAACTCGTCTATGAGTTAGAGCAGTAACTTCGTCATCTTTATTAATAACATTATAAAGAATCCACAAATCGTAAAGATTATCAGTCTTAACTGTAACCTCTTCATTTTTTTGATTAATATCCAGAATTTTCAAATCCTTAAACAGACTCCTCAAAAATTATTGTTATTTAAAATAATTTAAAATTAAAGAAAAGCTTAATTTAATTCAGCCTGAATATAAAGCTAAGTAAAAATAAAATAAATAAAAAAAGATAAAAATTAACTCAAATAAAAATGTATAACTTGTTATTTTTCTCCTAAAGCTTCTTTTACTTTTTCTAGTTCTTCCATCCGTTTCTTTTTCTCTTCTTCTCGTCTTTTTAGCTCTGCTTCATCAACTTTTTGGA
Source organism: Promethearchaeota archaeon (assembly GCA_048938005.1). GTDB lineage: Archaea > Asgardarchaeota > Lokiarchaeia > Sigyniarchaeales > SOKP01 > Loki-b32. The sequence goes on from JBHLMQ010000007.1 coordinate 53,680, forward strand.
GTGTCACACCTTTTTTTATTTCCTCTTGAAGTTCCTTATCTACTGGAGCCATTTTTTATCAACACCTTTTATTTTGAATTGATCAAAAATAATCAAATTGATATTTACAGATATTATAATAGAATTTATTTATAAGTTTTAGTTTATAAAGAGTCTATATAAATAAGCACTTTCTCCAGATTGATAATAATTTTCCAAAATCGTTGGATCTCTTTTGAAATTAAATTTTTCGTATAATTTAATGGCAGTGGAATTACTTAATTGGACATTTAAGACAATTTTTTTAATTTCCATTGACTTTTTTACTTCATCTATAGCTTTTTGAAGTAGATATGAACCATATCCTTTATTTTGAAATTTTGGTTTAATGAGAAAATTAATAATATTGACTCTATCCTTTTTATCTTTTATACCTATTATAAAGCCGATTAATTGGTTCCTAATTTTACCAATTTCCAACTTTAAAAAGAAATTATTGTTTTGTATTAATTTTTCAATTAAATTTTTTGAAAATGCATTCTTTTTAAAAATTTTTTGCTCGAGATTTACAATTTTATTTAGATCTCTTGGATTTACATTTTTAATTTTCATTAAAACCGTATTCTTTTTTAAATACTTTAATGGGAGTTTTTTCCGTTATTTGTTGATATTTTAATAGTCTAAAAGGTGTTGTTTCGATAATATAACCTTTTAAGTCATAAGCTTCTAATAATGATATAATTTGTTCTTCAATTACAATATAAAATGGTATTTTAATTTTTATTTTATCGTATGAGATAAATTTTTCATGAACTTTTAAATCAGAGACTAAGATGTTATAAAATTTATCCAGTTCTTTTGTTTCCCCCTCTATTTGTGCGAATACTAAAAGTCCTTCTTCAGTAATTACTTCAAATGGCAATTTAATATTTTTAGCTCTACGGATATATCTATTTTTTAACTGGTAGTAATCTTTAGCTTTTATGGAACAAAAATGCATCTTTATAGATGTTTTGGGACCTAGTTTTTGAATTAAATCAATGGCACTTTCTTGACTATTGACTACAGAGGCAATTGAACCTTTTTTCAATTGGAAACCCCTTTCCTTTAAAGATTGACTATTAGGAAAGCAATATTCAAATTCATTTAAATTAACAAAATCTGCGCCTATGGTGTTTAAATAAATGATTAATTCCTCGAGATTTTCTAAATATTGTTTTTCTGGAATAACTGGTACTTCTACCCCTACTAACATTTTTTTATTTAGAGCTTTTTCAATATGTCCCCAATTTTCTTTAGCAGGATGGAATCTTATTTCATCTAATCCCACAGTAGATAATATATCAGCTTTAGTTTCATTAAAATTGATGCCGTTTGTATACAAATGAATATGAAACCTTTTTCCTTTTTTTAATTTAACATACTTAATATAATCAATTGTTTTTTCAAAATTTGTTTCTAAAAGTGGTTCTCCCCCGGTAATACTCATTCCATTGGCGTCAATAATATTAATTTCTTGAAGCAGTTCTTCTTTAGTATTAATTTCTATTTCATTAGCAAATGTAAGATTTTTTCCTCTCCTTTCTTCTGAAATTGGACAATACCAAGAACAATGATCAGGTTTTTGGCAGATCCCATTCAAAAATAAAACTAGTTTACTTCCCTTTAAGCAATATTTACACCCTTTAGGTATACTCCTTCCTTTTATATAATAAGTTTCTTCCTCTGATTTAGTTAAAGTTATTTTTCTCATTTTTTAAATAATTTCTTTCTTATAATAGATTTCTTATTAGCCAATTTTTTTAAAACATCTTCAGTGGTTTCGTCAATCTGGAATTGCCTTTTTAAAAACACTCCAGTCCTTCCATGTTTTTCTCTTCTTAGGAGCACTTTTTTTCGCTCATTTAAAGTACTAAGACTAATTCCAACTTCTTTTGCAGCACTAGTCTCATTTCCAATAATTGAGATTTCTTGGTGTCCTTTGGGATCTGGTTTGATTAATACCAATCTCTTATCTATACCAGCTACTCGTAAATCTGATTTCAATTGGTTAAGGCTAATTTTTCCTCCAAAATCATAAAATTCTAAAAGCTTTTTATCTAATTTTGTTAATGGTATAGTAATACTCTCTAGTTCACTTAGATGGATATAAAGTTTTATTGCATCTAGAGGAGTTGCCATAATGATTTCTCTAAAATAATTTTCAAAACCATGTTTATTTAAAATGAGTTCAATCTGAAATGATGGTACTTGTTGAATAAAGATAATATCAATATCACTGGTTTCATGGACGTCTCCACGGGCGACACTTCCGTGAATATATGGGTTGAAGCCTTCTTTTGTGAATATTTCTAGTAATTTAATAGCATTATTTCTTTTATCTTTTAATAACGTCCAATTTTTCTTAGAATAAATTATTTCTTCATAATGATCTCTGAAAATTTTCTCTTTTTTCATGAACAAAATTTATTCTTTCGATTATAATAATTTATTTTCAATAATATCAATAATTAATCCCAAAACAATAGTCTCATAATATTTAAATGAATTTTTAGCTTTATCTAAAGTGTATATTTTTAATCGTATTAAGTCTTGAGATGGAAATCTTGCTATTAAACATTTTAAGTTTCTATTAGGTAAAATAAATATAGATCTTTTACTAAAAATTGTATACAAATAATTATCTAGAAGATTATTATCAATAATATTCTGATAATTTATCAAATTTTCTTTATTTACTTTTGGATTAATTAAAATGATTCCCTTATTTTTATTATCTGTTAATATTGCTCTAAAGTCAAAAGAAGATTTTAAATGATTCAATAAAATATAATTTTGATTTTTTACTAGATCCTTTTTACTAAAATAGTTTATTATTGCAGAAACAAGAGATTTTAGCTCACTAATTACATGTTTTTCAAATATCTTGGAATCTGGATATTGCTTAATTTTAATTCGTACATTAATAATGTTGAAACCATAACTACATAGACTCTCAGTCAAAATTCTGAGTAGTTTTCTCTTATAAGTAGTTCTTAAGACTAAAATTAAAGGAGATTTACTATGAAGTTCTTTTAAAGAGGAATTTCTAGTTAGGCTCCATTTTTTTGTTCGAAAAAATTGATTTCCAACAATCTTATTTGCATTTGGGAAGTCCAAATGTTCCAAAGCCTCATTGGAAAAAGTCATTCGCCATCTATGAGTTGATTTGAAAATTTTTACACCAACTAATAATAGAAATAGTAAAATAATTATAATCGTATCAACAAAAACCCAATCAATTTGAAAAATATCGTTCATCATGGCCTTATAAGAGTAAATCCAATTCTATTCGACAACTTCTTTAATCCAATTTAAATAGCTTTCAGAACCTTTTTCGATTTTGAATCCAATACATTCTGGAATCTCATAACTATGAATTTCATTGATCTTATCAATTATTGATTCACTATTTTCTTTAGTTGTTTTGATAAGTAATAAATGCTCGTCGTCTTCCTCGATTTTTCCCTTCCATCTATAGATAGATAAAATGTTCCGAATGATATTTACACATGCTGCAAGTTTATTTTCAACTAAAATTTTTGCTATCCGTTGACCTTCTTCAATATTTGGTACAGTTACAAGAAAAATGTAGTAATTCATGGTAATCATTTTTTAATATTTATAATACTGATTAATGCAATATTTAATATCAACTTTTTTCAGATTCAAGAATTTTCCTTACTCCTTATGAATTTGATTGAATATTTGTAAGCGGTTTAAGATTTATTTCATTTACAATTAAAATCAAGATTTAGAATTGAATCCATACAAAAAATTAAATATTACAATATCAATATTTCAAACAGTTGTAAATTTTATAATTTGTAGAGGTTGTGTCTTTACTTTAACACTAAAACGTAGAGTTAAAATATTTTGAAAAAGATAATATAGCAAAATGAAAATCAAAAATAATTTAGGAGGGAGCACTTCTCTTATTATATCATTTTTTTCTCTTATTATGCTATTTTAATCGTTTCTTTATTATAATCGAAACAATACTAAATATTATACCAAATAATATTAAAATATTATAACCAGGAATCCCACCAATATTACGCGCGTATTGAGAGTATTGGTTAGGCATGATATCATAATAATCAGTTACATTATCATAATACCAAGTTTCAACAATAAACGTGAAATTGTCTAAAACTTCAAATGCTGCTAGCGGGACGGTAGCTGATATAATCCCTCCTGCTATAGAACCGACCGGATCTGAAAGCAGTATATTATTCTGAAACGATGATGTATCATTATCCCAACCTTGATGGGTAAATCCATCGTTATGAGGCACATACTTTCTCAACTCAACCTTATAATCAGTAAGAGTACGATATATTATACCATATTGCCTTTGGTCCATATAATATTCTAAAGTATTGTATGTCTCGAAGATATATATTGAGATCTCAATCGAACTATGTTCAAAACTTATGCTTTCTAGATCTCCACCTAAAGTTAAATTAAAGTCTTGTCCATCAATATCAAGTTTTATTATATCGATCTCATCAATAAAATCACCTTGTTCTTGCGTGCTAAATTTAAGAACGTCGTCTTGGTCATCATTTATCGTTGTTGTTAGACAATTTACCAATGGAATCGCTTCTAATGTTAATATAAAAGAAATAATAAAAATACCACTAAGCAAGAAATGTTTAATCTTTTTCATTTTTTTTCAACCTTTAATTCTTTATTGAATTTCTATTTCTAGTTACGCTTTCATTCGAAGAATACTAAATTATAATATCAAACATAATTATTTAACTATTTTGTAAAAATGATATTTTTTAGAGTAGAGAAAATTAAATATTTCAGTATTAATATTTCAACCAGTAGGAGTTTTTAAAATTTATAGAGGTATTATATGAATAAATCTCAGGTTTTCTTAAGTTTTATATTTCTAATCAATCTATCAATTACGTTATATATCATGGCTTTCAGAGTCTTTCGTGATCCTCACTTATATTTTATTGAACTTGCACAAACTGTTATAATAAGTCTTCTATTGATGTATATGATAATAGAAGAACATTGAAAATAAAGTATCTTGGTACATCTTAAGTTATTGTTAAATTTCGAAGAAGACAAGACAAAAATTTCTAATTAAATTATCAGAAATTATAAATATTAAAAATGTTATTATACTTAAAAATAAGTAGAAAAAAACAAAAATAGATTTTACTCGTCTAGTAATAGAGGTGAAAAGGACTTATTCTGCATAATGTATATTTAATCCATCAATACACAGGCATTTGCCTTATCCATCGAAGGTATGGGAGCATTGAGTTTAATCAAGATTTAGTAAGTGGTTTTCTTACAGCCCTAAAGGATTTCTCAGTTGAATTTTCTAAAGGAAGTGGGGAGCTTAAAGTAATAGATATGCAAGTATTCTATTTATTACTGGTTTTTAAAGAAGGTGTATTGATAACTGCTGCCGCTGATAAGAATGATGATGCTAAAATAACCCATAAAGCTTTAACTGATATTATTGATAAATTTATTACTCAATTTGGGGATCAGCTTGATGGTTGGTCTGGAGATGTCCGAATCTTTCGGGATTTTGAACATATTATAGACGAAATCTTGCAGAGGGGTAGAATTGCGGAGATTCAGTTAAAACTTCCTATTTTGTTAATTTTCAAGAAAGATTTTCTCAAATCGCAGAAGCGTATTGCGAAGAAGGGTTTGGTGCTTTCCGAAGAAGATTTACGTGATGTGAGAGATCAGAAGCCGGAATGGACTGCTAAGCGTCTACCGAAGCAAGTAATCACCCAGGGATTTTTAGATAAGAAAGAGTATAAAATAGCTCATTTAGCTGATGGATTTCATACGATAGGCGAGATTGCTGAGGAGACCGGTCGACCAGAGGTAGAAATTCAGAGGATAATAGGGAGTTTAGACGACTTAGGCTTACTCTCATTTATAGATATAAAATAAAGATTATTTTAGGTTTTTTACTAACTAGTTTTAAATTAGACTTTAAATTTATTTAATTTTTTAGAACACATCTTAAATTCTAATCCTTTAGCAGATTTTATTTTTACTTGAATTTTTAAAGAATTAAATAAAAATCTTTTTGATAACTGTTTTATTAATAAAATTAAGATGAATGTTAATAAGATAGATGACAATATCTACGAAATTCCTCCTAAAACTTTAATGACACGTATTAAAGGGAATATTGAGAAATTTCAGATGCGGGTTCCGGTAAAAATTTATGCTAACAATTATATCTTGGAAAAAATTCGAGGGGACCGCACATTGGATCAAATATGTAATGTTGCGTGTTTACCCGGAATTCAAAAACATGCCGTTGCTCTTTCGGACGCTCATCAAGGATATGGTTTTTGTATTGGTGGTGTTGCTGGAACGGATGCTGAGAGTGGAATGATTTCTCCTGGTGGTGTTGGATATGATATTAACTGTGGAGTTAGGCTACTTAGGACGAATTTATTTCTCAAAGATATTAAAGGAGTATTGCCAAACCTACTAAATAAAATATTTAGTAATATCCCTTCAGGTTTAGGTTCAAAAGGTAAATTAAACATAAGCTATTCAGATTTAGATAAGGTCTTAAATAATGGTGTGAATTGGGCATTTGAAAAAAATTATGCTATTGAGGAAGACCTTAAACATTTAGAAGAGAATGGATGTTTAAAAGATGCTGATGCGAATTTAGTTTCACAGAGAGCAAAACAACGTGCTATTAAACAACTTGGTTCGTTGGGAAGTGGAAATCATTTTTTAGAAATTCAAAAAGTAGATCAAATTTACAATCATGAAATTGCAAAAAAATTAGAGATCTTTGAAAAGAATCAAATCACAATTATGATTCATACAGGAAGTAGAGCTCTTGGACATCAAGTATGTACAGATTCATTGCGTAATATTGAACAAGCAATGAAAAAATACAACATTAAAGTTCCTGATAGGGAATTAGCATGTGTACCAGCAGATACACCTGAAGCTCAGAATTATTTAAAACAAATGGCATGTGCAGCTAATTTTGGTTTTACAAACCGCCAATTAATAACTCATTGGTTGAGGGAATCTGTTCAGGATATTTTTAAAAAAGATTTAGATGCTTTAGATTTACATTTGATATATGGTGTATGCCATAATATTCTGAAAATAGAAGAACACAAAATTGATGGCAAAAAAATGAAATTAAATGTGCATAGGAAAGGTGCTACAAGAGCTTTTCCACCAGAACATCCTGATTTACCATCCAACTATAAATCCATAGGACAACCAGCATTAATCCCGGGAACGATGGGTTCTGCCTCATACCTCTGTGTAGGTAAAAAAAATGCTATGGACCTATCATTTGGTTCTACTGCTCATGGTTCTGGAAGAGTAATGTCTAGAGCTAAAGCTACAAAAAAATATTGGGGAGAACGTGTTAAAAATGATCTAAGTAAACAAGGAATCTTAGTAAAGGCTGCCTCGATGAAAGTTATTGCTGAAGAGGCTCCAGGTGCATATAAAGACATAGATCAAGTTGTTCAAGTTAGTCATGATCTTGGAATCGTTGAAAAAATAGTAAGATTAGTTCCTATAGGTGTAGTAAAGGGATAAATTCTTCTTTTATTGGTTTTTATTTTTGATTTAGATGTCAAATACAATATTTATTCTAACTCTATTCTTTTTTTCTTCGATTTTCATAAAAGAATAAGTTATAGCTTTAACTTCGGAACCTGGTTCATGTTTACGTTTATCAAATTTTTCTCCTTTAACAATAGCTTCTAGATAATATTTTTTCTCAGATTTTTTTATAGGTTGAATAATTATTTTATTGAAAACTAGTTCATCTACATCAAATAGATAAAGAAATTCAGTTAAAAAGTCAAATAATAAAGCTTCTTTATCTTCTGCTTCAATTGTAATAATTCTTTCAATTTGAGGAGATATTAATTTTAAACTTGGTGTAATCGTTTCCATTAGGCTATAGGCTGTCTGTTCAAAAGCTTCTTCCAAATTTCTGCCTAAAATTTCAACCGAAACATCAGCAGTGTGATCCAAAAATCTATAACCTACTTTTTTCATCTTAAGTTCGCTTATTTGATTAGAATTCCATGATTAAGAAGACTTAGATATTAATAACATAACTCATATTATATAAATTTCTTAGTGGTTTAAATCGATTATGAATAATAATACAATATGTTCTATACGATAGTGGATGATTTAGTACTTTATCAATTATTATCATTTATTAAAAAATTTTCAAATTATGAACTTAAATTACGTGAATATTTTTATCAAAAGACTGCTGGAATATATCCAGAGTTTATTGTAGTAATTAATCAATTTGTGTTTTTTTTTGTCAAAAAGGAGAATTACTTTAGCTCGAAAATGTACTTAGAATCTATTAGAAGGGAATTTACAACGAAAAAGGTTTTAATTATAAGAGTTGAGAGGATTCTCATTAATTTATTGTTCAGTTTTTTCCCTGATTTAAATATAGATAATATAAAAATAGAAACTGATAAAGCATCTGGTAAGAGAAAAATTTCTGTATATTTTTTATTTTTTGAAGAAAGGGGGATTGCAATTGGTCGCAATGGAAATTATATTAGAGCAGTAAATGAAATATTTAAAAAATATGTCGTTTTTGAAACCAAAAGCCTTCCATTAGAAGTAAAATGCAAATTCAAGGATTAATATTAATCTACAGATCTTTTACCATGGCACGTTTTTTAAACCGACTGCATAAGCTACTGTATTCGCAATAATACTAACTGCAGGTGTCAATATTATTAAAAAAGTTATGATAAAGATATCAGGTAGTAAGAATAGTTTTGGTGATATAAATCCAGGAATTGAAACGAATAATAATGCTATTAATACAAAGTCCAGCTGATCTACGATCCAGAAAGGTGCTCCGCTTTTAATATCAAATCTTCTTTTCAGGAAAGATCCAATTAAGTCACCTATTACTGCTCCGTAAGAAGCTAGCACAATTCGTATAATTAATACAAGAAAATTAATAGGAAATTCTCCACCTATAAAGTAATATTGAAAAATTTTAGGTTCATTATAAAGAAGATATTGTCCTTGAGCAGTGGCATCATTAATAATATCACTAATTGGCATCCATAAAATGTTAAAAAGAAGAAAAATGAAAAACGAGATCGGAATTCCGATATATAAAGGCCCTTTTAATCCATTCCATGTTTTATGATCTCCAAGAATTCTCCTACCATCACGAAAATATCTTCCACCATCAATGGGTTTACCTCCACCAGTGATGACCATAGAAGCATTTGAAATATATGCCGGTGCTATGAATAAGAGACTAAATATTAAGAGAGCCACCCAATCAGCCCAATTGAAGATGAATGCTATTAATAGGAAGTTTGCTAATATAAAACAAGCAAATATTATAGCTAAAATAACGGCAATCTTCTTATGTTTCTGAGTTAAATTATTATTAGTAGGCAATTTATTATTAGGAGTGTTTAATCGCTAAGAAAATAAATAATTAGACAAATATTTAATTAAATTAAACTTTTTTTAATTGAAAGGATTGTTAATAAGATCTTAATAAATATTGCTTCATAAATAATATTCTTTTAAAATTCCGACAATAATATTATAAAATATAGAAAAGATCTGTCAAAATTAGATATTAAAGCTTTAACATTTTTTTATTATATTAAAG
>JBHLMQ010000007.1:63464-113196 GCA_048938005.1 Promethearchaeota archaeon
TTTAACATTTTTTTATTATATTAAAGATTAATAATTAATTTTATAAATTCATTGGAAATATTGCACATATTTCTACATTTTGAGTACAATCAAAAATTTGAATCAATGGTGTCATAGTTGTTGAAAAATAATAATAATAATCATCAATTTAATATAGATAAATTTTACAAGAGCTATCTTAAAGGACCAAAAATTTTTATTAATCGAGACGCTTTAGATTCATCTTATATACCGGAAGAATTACCTCATCGTGATTCTCAAATAAGAAACATTGCTGAAAAGACTGCGTGTGCATTACTGGGAGATACACCTTCGAGTTTTCTATGTTATGGGATGACAGGTACCGGGAAAACTGCAACTATAAGATATGTAAGTCAAAAACTAGCACATCAGGATTCAGAAATCAAACCATGGTGGATATATATTAACTGTAATATTTTATCAACTCCTTATCGTATTTTAGCTCACATTTATAACACAATTTCAAGAAAGGAGAAAATTCCCCCTACTGGTTTGCCAAAGGATATTATTTTTAAAAAACTACTTGGATTATTGGATTTAAGGGTTGGAAATTCAATTTGTTTTTTGGTTTTAGATGAAATAGATATTCTAGTTGATAAGAAAGGAGTAAATGAAATTTTATATGATTTAACAAGATTAAATGAGAATTTAGATATTAGTAAAACGAGCTTAATTGGAATTTCCAATAAATTAAAGTTTAGAGAGAACTTGGATCCGAGAATACTATCAAGTCTTGGTGAAGAGCATATCGTTTTTCCCTCGTATGACGCAAGTGAGCTAAGAGATATTTTAAAGGAAAGAGCAAAAATAGCATTTCATGAAGGTGTTTTAAAGGAGGAGGTTATTCCATTATGTGCAGCGCTCGCAGCAAAGGAACATGGTGATGCTCGAAAGGCCCTACAGTTATTGAGGAAGGCAGGTGAATTAGCTGAAGGCGCTCAAAATAAAATAGTAACAGCTAAACATGTAGAAAACGCCCAACAAGATTTAGAAAATGATCATATTACAGAATACTTAAAAGGTATGCCCCTTCAAGCACAATTGGTTTTAATGTCAATTTATTTAATTTCAAAATTTTGTCCTGAACATATCATTATTTCTGGTGATATATATGATGTCCATTCAGAAATAAGAAGGTTAATACCAGGGATTAGACAATTAACTAAAAGAAGAATAAGTGATTATATAAATGAATTATCATTAGCAGGAATAATCTCAGCTGAAGTTAAATCTATGGGCCATTACGGAAGAACGAAAATAATTAAAATCGACATAGGAGTTGAGCTCATTGAAAATGTTTTACTAGAGATTGATAAAATTCAAGGTATTATGAATTACAAACCAATTTTTCTGCAAAATGATAAAGTTAAATTAAAAAATAATATATTTAAGAAGTTAATTTAACTAGAAAAATCCCAATTATCTATATTTTCAGCTAATTCATTGAGAAAAAACTCTGCAATATTTTCATTTTCTTCTTTTATTAGTAGAAATAATTTTGCTAGGTGTTTGCAAAATTTTTTATTTTCAGCCCTTCTAGTCTCAAAATCATGGCAATCATGGCGTAAAAACTTACTATTAATGTCAATTTCTATGATGTAAGATTCTTCTTTAGAGCCAGCAACCTTTGCTTTCACTGTTCCTTTTTCAAGATCATACTCTAGCAATTCAAATGCCGTATCAAGAACAGATACTGATCGATTTAATGTACCTTTATCTACAAAGGCATTAATTAAAACACTAAATTTAGTAGCTTCTTTTTTCTGCGAATCCCTTCTTAATTGAGCTAATTTTTTGACAGAATTTATTTTTTCCAAGATATTAGCTTTTCTTTTGTTCTGCCAATTGTTTAATTTTTTATTTAATGCCGCTGATAAACTAAGATGATTGTTATCATCTTTCACCAATAAATTATTATGAATACAATTATTAATAAATTCTGTAGCTTTATTTGGTGGGAGGAGAAATAATTCAAACGAGATTTTATATAGTAAATTATTTAATGAAATAGAAGGGATATCTATTATTTTCCAAATATATAATAACATTTCTGAGTTATCTTTACGAGGAATTGTGAAACTCATGATATCTGATTATTTATTCTCATATTTTAAGAAGAATAATTACACATTATTTTTTAAGTCTAATTGTGTTCCCTTCAAAGTATCTAAATCAACAATGGAGATTATACCAGGAGTTGGGTGTATTCCTAAAGAATTCATGAAATCTGTTTGGCTTTGAAAGCATCCTGAATTAGTTAATAAGATATTATTATACGATCCCATATCATTAATATGAATATGTCCAGTGTGAAAAATATCAGGGATTTTATCGATTACAAGCCAATCCTTATTTGTAGGAGCTATTTGTGTTTTTTTTCCATAAATAGGCGCTAGATGTCGACATTTTAATAACTCTTTCATTGTTTCTACTGGTCTATTGTTTTCTAAGCCAGGTACCAACATATTTAAATCGAGAATGCTGTCTCCATGAAAGATTAGTGTATTAACATCATGTGTTTGAACTAGAGCTGGATTTCCTATGCAGATTACACCATTATTGATAAGATCTGCTGAATACTTCTTCGGTACTGCCGGGCGAGGGATCGCATTTCGTACAGGTTCGTGATTACCTGAACTATAAAAAATTTTAATGTATTCTGGAACCTCTGAGAGGAATTGAGTGGCTTCATCAAATTGTTTATATATATCAGAGATTATGAGGTCGGTTTTTTGTTTAGGATAGACTCCAATCCCATCTACCAAATCACCATTAATAATAATATATTTAATTCTACCAGCTCTTTCTTTTTGACGTTTATTTCCGATTTTCCCATTTAAGAAATTGATAAATCTATTCCATAATTTTTCTTCAAATTCTTTACTACCAATATGAGTATCAGAAATTAAAGCAATAGACAATGGATCAGATGATTTATTTGGCTCGTAATCTCTTGGAATATCTATTTTTGATACATAATTACAATAAATTATGCCATTTTTACCTCGTTCTCCTGGATTATACGTCCCTTCTACATAAATCATTTGGTCATTAAGAGTTTTTTCCGCTAATTTTACATTTTCTTGGTTATCTGAATCTTTTTTGATTATTACGTTTATTTTATTTGTTAGATCTTCTAATGTTAGGAAAAAATTTCCATTTTTTGTCTTGCGAATCTTATTTACCAATCCAATTACAGATACTTCAACTCTATTATTTAATCTCAATATATTGTTAATATTATTGGCAGAAAGAACTTCTGGTCTTTTTCTCATTAATTTTTTTAGTTTATTGAATTTATCTAATATTAAATCATAAAAATCTTCATATTCACCATTTGTATAAAGTTTTCCTGTGGGGTCTTTTAAAATAGAATAGTTTATTTCAAAATCCTTCGCAGTGGGGTTAAACGCTAGGGTAGATTTTGAACCTTCAAAACGGCTTAATTTAACTTTATTTAAAATAGGTCTTTGGGGAGGAGCTTTCTCAATTTCATCTATAATTAATGATTTTTCTTGGGATTCTAGTTCATTCTTCACTGGTGTAGCAATTTTAGAAGTTTTTTCAGGTATTGGATTTAATTTATTCAACTCGGTTATGTCTAACGAACTCGGTAAATTCTTATTACAGGATTCTTTAAATTCTTTTTCTTGAATGGTTTTTGATTGTATTTCTTTGAATAGCACTTTTTCTAATGCTTTATGGATTTCCTCGTTTGAAATTTTTTGTAAAATTTCTATAGTTAAGTGACTATCGAAATTAGGAAGAAAACTAACGTTCTTAATAATTAATTTAACCTTTTTTAAGGGATCATCTAAATTTAAAAGAAATTCTAAAATTGAAGGTGTTACATTTATGCCTGAATTAATTAATTCCTTAATTATAACTTGTTTTTGATTTAAATTATCTATTTTCAATATTTTACAATCCAAAATACATTTATTATAATTATTGAAGTTTAAAATAAAATTATTTATTATTAAGGGAAAAACATATGTTCTTTTATAATTAGAGAGTGTAGAAAATTAACATTCTCTCTAAATTTATAAATGAAATAGCTGATTAATAAATGAATTTAATATAATTCAGAAAATAAGTATCTTAACCCTAAGTTTAAGTTATTCAATTTTTCTCTTCTTTAAAAGTAGGTTTTTTTATGCCCGATATTAGCAAAGCGATGGAAATATATTTTAACCAGATCCAAAAACAAGTTGATCAATGTTATTCAATTGGAGAACAAGCACGCCAAAAGGGCCTTGATCCTGAATTAGATGTAGAATCTCCGCAAGCAAAAGATTTAGCTGGAAGAGTTGAAAAACTTGTAGGACCACAAGGAGTTGCTGAAGTAATAAGAGAGTTAAAGGTGAAAGGGTTAACTGAGGATGAACTTGTTTTCAGAGTAGTTTCTGATATTTTGGATAAAAAAATTGGAAATATTGACCCATTGGAAAACCGTGTTGATAGAGCAATAAGAGTAGGTTTAGCTATAAAAACTATGGGTGTTGTAAGTGCACCACTTGAAGGAATCTCTAAAATTCTAATCCGAAAAGATACTTTTGGTAGAAAATATTTATCTCTTTATTTTGCAGGACCAATTCGAGCTGCTGGGGGGACAACCGCGGCTCTATGTGTATTAATTGCCGATTATGTTAGAAAAAAATCACATATTCCAAAATATGAAGCAACTGAAGCTGAAATTGGTAGATATGTTGAGGAAGTTAAATTATATGATAGAATTGTTCATTTACAATATCCGTCATCTACTCATGAAATTAGGTTTGCTGTGAGTCGGTTACCAGTTGAGATCAATGGTGATTCGACTGAAGATGAAGAAGTTTCAGCATTTAGAGATTTACCTAGGATTGAGACAAATAATATAAGGGGAGGGGCTTGTTTGGTTTTGAATGATGGGATTCTTCTTAAGGCACCAAAATTATTTAAGATAGCTGAGGCTATGAATTTAGAAGGCTGGAGCTGGCTCTCTGAATTGAAAAAAATTGCTCAAAAACAGGAAAAGAAAGAGAAAATAGAAAAGAAAGATGTAAGAAAAAAAGTTAAGGTCGCCCCAAATTCAAAATATGTTGCTGATATCATTGCTGGCCGCCCTGTTTTCAGCCATCCTTCAAAAATCGGAGGTCATAGAATAAGATATGGGCGATCAAGAAATACCGGTTTAGCTGCGGCAGGAATGCATCCTGCAACAATGGAAATTTTGGATGAATTTGTTGCAATTGGAACGCAATTAAGAATTGAACGTCCGGGAAAAAGTACAAGTGTTTGCCCCGTGAATAGTATTGAACCGCCCATTGTAAAGCTGAAGAATAGTGATGTCATAAAAGTTTCAAGCATTAAGCAAGCAAGACAAATTTTTCCTGAAATTAAAGAAGTTCTATTTTTAGGAGATATACTTTTTGGCTTTGGTGAATTTACTGAAAATAACCACAAATTAGTACCATCTGGATATGTAGAGGAGTGGTGGGCGTTAGAATTAGAAAACTCTATGAAGAGTATTGAAAAAATTGATAAGAAGCTAAAGAGTTTTATTGATAATCCTTTTGAAAATATTCCTAATGCAGAAGAAGCTGTTATGATTTCAAAAAGATTTAAGATCCCTCTCCATCCTGCATATTTAGATTTCTGGGGTAATCTTTCTATTGATGAATTGAATTCATTACGAAACGCGTTTATTAAGAATTCCTCTGAATCTGACCGAAATATCAAAATATTGTATGAGAAGCCAATTAAGAAAATTTTAGAAAAAGCATTTATACTTCATAAAATAAGAGATAATAAAATTATATTTAATAAAGAAATGAGTTTTATTTATCAAACAATTTTCAACCTGAATAATAAAAAACCGATAAAGATTGAATCGGACGATAATATATTTACATATTTCTATAAGATTTCTTCACTTCAAATTAAAAATAAAGCGCCATATTTTATGGGTTCGCGTATGGGACGACCAGAAAAGTCAGAAAGAAAAAGTATGAAAGGAATCCATACACTCTTTCCTTTAAGTAATGTAGTAGGTAGTTCAAGATTAATAGAAAAAGCTATAGGATATAGTTCAAGAAAAAAAAATGAAAGTAGACAAAAAGAGAGAAAACCAGTAGATTTTGGAAGTAAAAATAACTTTGTAGAAACAGGTATGATTAGGATTGATGTGTGTAGAAAAAAATGCTCAAAATGTGGGAAAGCAAGTATTTTTAATGTATGTCCTAATTGTGGTGCTCATACCGAAGTACAGAAATTATGCCCCCAGTGTAAATTACTTTATCCTACATACGAAGAAAAGTGCTCTAAATGCCATAATCCTCTGAAAACTGCTCATGAAGCTAAATTTAATATTAAACAGCATGTAAATTCTGTTTTAAAATCACTTAATATGCAATTACCTAAGAAAATAAAAGGTATTATTGGTCTTACAAACGAATATAAAGTTCCAGAGCCTCTTGAAAAGGGGATTTTAAGAGCAAAAAATGATGTCCTAGTGTATAAAACTGCTGAAATTAGATATGATGCTACCGATATCCCCTTATCTCATTTTAAACCAAAAGAAATTGGCACTCCTATAAAATTATTAAGAGAATTGGGATATGAGAACGATATCTATGGAAATACCCTAAATGATGAAAATCAGATTTTAGAACTGAAGGTTCAGGACATTATAATATCTGATGATTGCGCTAAATACTTTATCAAAGTTGCTAATTTCCTAGATGATGAACTAGAGTTATTTTATAAAATGGAGCGCTTTTATAACGTGTCTAATAGAGAAAGCCTAATAAATCATTTAGTTGTTGGTTTAGCTCCTCACACAAGCGCCGGAATAATAGGTAGAATAATTGGGTTTACCCCTGCTAGAGCGATCTATGCTCATCCTTACTGGCATGCTGCAAAGCGCAGAAATTGTGATGGAGATGAGGATGGCCTTATGTTGCTTTTAGATCCCTTGTTAAACTTTTCAAGACATTATCTTCCAAGTAAAATAGGTGGTAGAATGGATGCAACTTTGGTAATTGGCACAAAAATTGACCCTAATGAAATTGATGTCGAAGCACACAATATAGACACTCTATATAAATATCCATTAGAGTTTTACAAAGCAACTGAACGATATGCTGTACCTTCTGAAATAGAGGGAATAATGAATTTAGTTGAAAGTCGTTTAGGAACGCCTGAACAATATGAACATATAGGTTATAATATTCCAACTGAAGATATCAATGAAGGACCGACAATTACGGCATACAAATTGTATGAAACTATGGATGATAAAATTAACGCTCAGTTAAACCTAGCAAAACTAATTAAAGCTGTTAATGCAAAGAAAGTAGCTAAAAAAATATTAACCACACATTTCAATCCGGATATACTTGGGAATTTAAGAAAATTTTCAGTTCAGGAATTTCGCTGTGTTAAATGTAATGAAAAATTCAGACGGCCCCCTTTATCGAATAGTGGTAAATGCCCTAAATGTGGTAATAGAATTATTTTGACAGTAAATCGTGGAGGCATTGAAAAATATATACCTCGTGCTTTAAAATTATGTAATGATTTTAATTTAGATAATTATACAAAACAGCGAATGGAATTAATAGAGGAATACGTAGAGAGTTTAACTAATAATCCAAAAATCAAACAACATAAGTTATCTGACTTCTTCTGATTTATTCTACTTTCGAATCTATACCTCTAATTGCATTATAACAAATTTCCAAACAGCCATTAAGGTTTTCATATGAACATTTATTAGGAGTATCTCGTGAAGTATGAATGTATGTCATATCTTTATTTGACATAAAGGTACATACTTGCAAATTCTTTTTAGCTTTTTTAGCAAAAGAACGAAATGACATGTGGTCGCTTCTTGGTTCTATAGTTGAATCATATTTTATTAATTTAATATTCAGATTTTTTGCTGTTGCTTCTAAAATGTTAACTATTTTGTTATTCATTTTGTTCTTCTTAAGAATACCCGTTCTATCTACTAATCCTATATAGGTTCCAACCATATCAATATTTATAGCATAAGAGCTATTAAGGTCATATTCCTGATTTAATTCCTTAAAATGTTTAGCACAGAATTGTCTTGAGCCCCATAAGCCTTGTTCTTCAGCCCCAAACCATAAGATTAAAATATCTGTTTTTTCAAGAGGATTTTTGTTTAATAATTTAGTTAATTCAATCAAAATGGAAATCCCACTAGCGTTATCAATCGAACCAAAGGATTTACTTGGTTCTCTATTAAAAATCAGAATAATTATTAAAATTATATAAAAAACAAAAAGTAGATCAGAAAGGAAGATAGATCTTTCAATATACATTAAGTAAAGATCATCAGCAATTAAGAATGAAAGATTTATAAGAAAAGTCCAAGTTAAAAGAATTAAAGTTGATATAAGATAAGGAATAAAAAAAGATGTGATTACTATATAAAAATTTCTTTTTAATTTATAAGGATATCTTTCCGAAACGGAATCATAATGAGCAGAAAATATAATAAGACGTTTATTTTTGATTGTGTTTAATGCTGGTAATTTAACAATGACATTTTTAGATTTTCGCCTTTTCCCTAATAAAATAATAAATTTCATATCAGAAAGATTTTTATAAATAAGATAAAACAGGAAGATGACTAATGTATTGAGAATAATCCCTACCCAAGCCATTTTTAAAAGAATTATTCTCTTGTAGAGAAAGGCAGAAGAAATGACAAAAACAAATATTAATTTCATTAATAAGCTTATCGTTTTTGACCATTTAAAAGATTCTAATTCAAATTTTATATTTTCATTTTCCATTTGATTCGTAATATAGTTTATGGCTTTAGTTTCTCCTTCAGTTCCAGCTTCACGTGTAAATAATAGTGAATCAATATGATGTTTTTTATTTCTTATATTATTGTTTTTTAAATATGAAA
Organism: Promethearchaeota archaeon; assembly: GCA_048938005.1. GTDB lineage: Archaea > Asgardarchaeota > Lokiarchaeia > Sigyniarchaeales > SOKP01 > Loki-b32. Next base: position 72,412 of record JBHLMQ010000007.1, read on the forward strand.
TCTAAGTCACTTTTATATTAATCAAGAAATTTATTTCTAATTAATGTTGTTAATTTATTAAACTATATCAAAACTAAGGTTGATTGACAAAAAAGATAATTAAGGCTGATGTGCAGGAGGTGGGATTTGAACCCACGAATTTAGGACGAGGACAAGGTTCCTTCGAAGACCTATGTCACTAGAGCCTCAGTAACACCATAAATGCATAATAGCACAATATTCTAGCGCCGTAGACCAGGCTTGGCAACTCCTGCAATGAGTAAATCCTATTTAAAAAAGTCCTATTCCCTTTAATTATTGATTTAAAATAATGTTTTTCATTTTTAAAATGTTTTTCCTTAACTAGGTTTAATTGTTAAATATATATTAATAAAAAATCGAAGAGAAAAAACCAGATTTTTAAGGAAAATAAGCTGATATGTTTCTTATAAATCAACAAATGAAATTTATCATTTTTTTTTATAAATCAAACTTCAAATTCTAATTTTTTGAAGATTATCGTTTTCTATAAATTTTTATAACAAATTTATTATATACAATAATATATTTTAGTTATTTTATAATGTATTTGAAAAGAAAGATTAAAGGTTGTCGAATTCATGTCAGTCGATCGAAAAAAACTGGAAGCATTACTAAGTTGGTATAAACAAGAGATTGGAGAAAATTTAATCACTGCTCTTATTGTCAATAGAGAAGGGCTAGTAATGTCTGCTTTGAAGGGATCTTCGGAGACTGAAGTAGAAGAAGATGTAATTGGAGGCGTGAGTGCATTAGTAGAACCTGTTTTAACTAGAATCACAGAAGAATTTAGTTCCGGATCTTTTGGAACTGGAACTTTCGATACAGAAGAACAAAGATTCATATTTTGTGAAGCTGGCCCCGAAGCTATTTTTGTAACAGTATTGAATTCGATTGCTATGGTGGATCCTGTTTTTCCATACGCATATTTAGCTGCTGAGAAAATTGCTAGAATATTTGATGGAAGAACAGTAAGCCCTGTAATTCCTAAATTCTTTGCTGAAAGAAATACTCAGCATATTGAAAGAAAGGTTGATAAACTTCAAAAAATTAAGGTAAAATCCGGAGAATATGCGTATAAGCTAATTCTTGGTGGAGAGGGAGGAGTTGGAAAAACTAGCATGGTTCATCGTTTTGTTGAGGATTCTTTTCAAACAGATTATAAGTCGACCATTGGAACATCTATAATGAAAAAGGAGTGTGAATTTCACGGATTAGAATCAAAAGTTCGCTTTATTATCTGGGATTTAGCAGGACAAGCTCAATTTAAGCGCGTAAGACAAACTTATCTTGCTAACGCCGAAGCGGGTATATTAGTTTATGATGTTACCCGCAAAGATAGTTATGATAGTTTAGAAAATTGGTTTAAAGAAATTAAAAGTGTTTCACCAACTATCTCACTGATTTTAGTTGGAAATAAGATAGATTTAGAAAAGGAGCGTGAGATAACAACAGGAGAAGGAGAAGAACTCGCACAAAAATTAAATCTTTCATATATTGAAACATCTGCCAAGACAGGAGAAAATATAAATGATGCCTTTAGAATGCTCGCTTTACAAATGATTAAACGTTTTGTTTTTACAGAAGAATTATAATTTAAGCCTCTGGGGGGATTTGAACCCCCGACCTACAGATTACGAATCTTTAGCATTAATAACAAAACGATTTTGAATGTTGCTCTACCGCTAAGCCACAGAGGCAAAGAAATTTTAAAAATGCGAGTTTCTTCAAAAATTATAATCCTTAAAAAATTTTAAATTTTATCTGATGAAAAATAATCCTAAAATAGGTAATCTTGGTGAAATAAAGTTAATAAAACTTATAGAAGAATTGGTTTTACACAAAACTGGAAAAGAACTATTAAGTGATGATTCTTTTTTTTTTGATTTAAAAAATAAGAATTTAAACAGAAGTATTGTTTTAAATTCTGATATGTTAGTATCTACTACTGATGTAACTCCTTTAATGAATTCATATCAGATTGGCAGGAAATCTGTTATAATGAATATAAGTGATTTATTAGTGAAAGGTGTTAAACCAAGAGGTTTAATTATTTCTTTTGGTTTACCAAAGCAACTGAAAAAACATGAATTTATTGATTTAGTAAATGGGATTATCGATTGTAGTGAAAAATTTGAGCTGGATTATATTGGGGGAGATATTAATGAAACAAAAGAATTAATAATAAATCCAACTGTTTTTGGCTTTAAAAATCCTTCTGCTATAATTTATAGAAGAGGGATTAAATTAGGAGATATTTTAGTGGCTAATAATAAATTTGGCTTAACTGGAGTAGGCTTCGATATTCTTTTAAAAAGAAAGGGAGATCTTCAAGATTTTCCAAATTATACAAGATCTATTATGAGTATTTTAGAACCTGAAATCTCTGGAAATGAAGCACTCGTATTATCAGAAACAAATTTGGCAACTGCGAGTATTGATTCCTCTGATGGATTATCTAAGTCTCTACAAGATTTAATGCTTTCAAATCCAAATTTAGGGTTCGAAATCAATTTTAATGAAGATCTAATTGATGCAGAAGCAATTAAATATTCAAAAGAATTTAAGATTTCTTTAGAAAAATTGGTTTTTACTGGAGGTGAAGAATTCATTCACCTATTTACAATAGATCCAAAAGATTTTAATACTGCCCAAAAAGAAATTCAATCTAAGGGTGGACAGATTTTTAAAATTGGAAAGGTGATATCCGAAGATCATATTGTTTTTATTAAAGAGGGAAAAAAAAAAGAACTAAAGAATTACGGATTTGAGCATTTCAGTGAAGAGGCGTAAATCATAGTAGTTTCTAATATATTATTTAAAAAATGAGGAGAGGAACCCGATCTAAATAAAATTTTTATATAATAATGGATTTATTCTTATACAATTCACGCCTAAACAGAAAAAAAAATCTTTATGGGCTATTGGCGCAGGCAGGTAGCGCAGCAGGCTTTTAACCTGACATTTATTGGAATATCTCCCTTAAAAAGAAAGGTCAGGGGTTCAATTCCCCTATAGCCCGTTATTCATGTCGGTACAACGTACCGACAATCTATTTATATTTTTACATTTGGACCTAATTATAGTATTCTCAATTAAGAAAAATTTATGTGATCTTTAAGCTTATAATTAAATAAAAATTCCCTTCACTATTATTTCATATGGAAAATTTAAAGTTTAAACTACCCTCAGATGAACCTGAGCAATTATTAGTCAAATCCCAAGATATTTCTAACCCGAATTATGGATGTGAACCTGAAAAAAGAAATATTCAATCGCTTCTACAATATGGAGTAATAAATTTAGATAAACCAAGTGGTCCAACTAGTCATGAAGTAATTTCATGGGTACGTAAAATTTTGGGTATCTCAAGTGCGGGACACGGGGGTACGTTAGATCCAAAAGTTACTGGTGTGTTACCATGTGCTCTAGGAAAAGCTACACGTGTTTTATCAGCACTATTAAGAGCTGGTAAAGAATATATCGGAGTCATGTATTTACATACCCCAGAAAAACGAAAGAGGATTGAAAAAATATTTAAATTATTCACTGGAAAGATTTACCAAAGGCCTCCATTAAAATCATCCGTAGTAAGGAAATTACGGGTAAGAGAGATTTATTATAATGAAGTTGTTGAAGTTGATAATAATCATGTATTATTTCGAATTGGATGTGAAGCTGGAACATATGTGAGAAAATTTTGTTTTGATTTAGGAGAGGCTCTCTGTTCTGGTGCTCATATGCTCGAACTTAGAAGAACAAGAGTTGGCAATTTCAAAGAAAGCGATAATCTAATATCACTACAGAATTTAAAGGATGCCTTTATAATTTATCAAAGTGAGGGAAACGATTATTATTTGAAAAAAATAATATCCCCTATGGAAAAGATGGTATCTCATCTACCTAAGATTTATATTAGAGATACGGCAGTTGACGCTTTATGCCATGGAGCAGATTTAGCTTCTGCTGGTGTTTGTTATATTGATGCAAGAATAAAAGCTAATATGTTAGTTGCATTTATGACTTTAAAAAAAGAATTAATTGGATTTGGTACCGCTTTGAAGGATGCTTTTCAAATATATAAAGCTAAATCGGGAATACTCGTAAAAACTAATAAAATTTTTATGGAAAGAGGAACTTATCCACGTTGGAACGAGAAAAAATAAATAATTTAAATCGTACTAATTTTATACTATGGAAGATAAAAGAAACCATTATTATAGTAATTTTCCTGATGTTAATGTAGAAATTCATACCATCTCAGAAAGTCTAAGAAGACACCTTTATATTTTTAAAACAATTACAGGGGTCTTTTCATTTAATAAAGTAGACTTAGGTACTAAAGTTTTTATAGAACATATGTATATCCCAAAAGCATCTAATGTCTTAATTGATTTGGGATGCGGTTATGGACCAATAGGAATTGTTTTAGGTTACGAGTCTCCTCATAGCTCTGTCTATCTAATAGATATTAATAAACGAGCAGTTTGGTGTGCTAAAGAAAACATCAAGTTGAATCTGCCAGATCAAATAAAAAATGTTATTGCTTTATCTGGAAATTATTTTGAACCAATTAAAAGTAAAAATTTGAAATTCGATGGAATTTATATGAATCCCCCTTTACGTCAAGGAAGGAAAAGTTTCCTAAATCTGTTAAATGATATTCCAAGTTTTTTAAAACAAAATGGTTCTTTTCAATTTGTAATTAGAAAAAAAATGGGAGCTCCTTATATTTTCAAATATTTTAGGGATACATTCCCAGATGAAAATGTTGAAATTCAATGTAAAAGAAGTGGATATTGGGTTTTTAGATGCTTTCATTAATCAATTATTAATAAAATCAGCGTTTTTTATGAGAAAAATGTTGAAAAAATGGAAAAATTTTTTAGAATAGTATCATTTCTTTATTTATAATTCGTAAAAAGAGAGGATTTCTCCTTGACTAAGAAGAAACGAATAGACGTTTTACTACATAAATTCGTCCCTAAACATATTCTTTTAACTAAAGAAGAATCGCAAAAGCTTTTAGAAAAATATCGGATTGATGTAAATGATTTACCCCAGATGTTTGAAAAGGATCCAGTGGCGATCGCAATCGGTGCAAAAGAGGGAGATATTATAAAAATAGTTCGAAATTCCTATACAACAGTAAAGTCTGTAGATTATTATCGTTATATAAAAAAGGAAAAATTATAATAACGGTTTTTTATGAAAAATAAAATAAAATATGGTTTAATGAATTTTGAGTACTGAAAAATTATCAAATGAAGATAAATGGATTATTTTAAAAAGTTTATTTGATGAAAAGGGTTTAGTTCGTCAGCATTTAGATTCGTATAATAATTTCATTGAATATGAGATGCAAACTATTGTTGATGAATCGGGTGAAGTGATCCCTGATATTCCAGGTTTCAAGATAAAATTTGGAAAAATTAAAGTTGGAGCTCCTAAAGTAAGAGAAGCTGATGGTGCTACAATGGAAATTACTCCTATTGAAGCAAGGATTAGAGAATTAAGTTATGCAGCAGATATTACTTTAGAAATGACTCCGATAACTATTGATGAGCGAACACAGAGAGAAGAAGCTGAAGAGACTTTAGATATCTATATTGGAAAGATTCCGATAATGCTTAAGAGTTGTCGATGCCCTTTAGAAAGTCTTTCAGAACAGGAGCTTATTAATAGGGGAGAAGACCCCTTAGATCCTGGAGGTTATTTTATAATAAATGGAACAGAGAGAGTTCTTGTTACCCAAGAGGATCTTGCTCCAAATAGGATACTTGCTGAAGAAGCGAGTAGAAGCTCTAGTGCTACTCATCAAGCGAAAGTCTTTTCAACAAGAAGTGGATTTAGAGCCCCTGTAACCATCGAGCGAAAAAAAGATGGAAATCTGAGAGTATCATTTCCATCAGTTCCAGGGAAAATACCTTTAGCAATATTGATGCGTTCTTTAGGACTACATTCAGACAGAGAGATATTTGAAGCAATATCTGAAAATGACGAAATCCAAAAGGAATTAATTCCTGTTATAGATGTTGCCTCTGAGATTCAAGTATTAAAGGATCCAGAAAAATCCCAACACAACGCACTTGATTATATAGGGAAAAGAGTAGCAATCGGACAAACTAAAGATTATCGTATTAGAAGGGCTCTTCAAGTTTTGGATAGATATCTTTTACCCCATATTGGGAATGATGAAGAAGATAGAATCAAGAAGGCTTATTATTTAGGTCAAATGGCACAAAAAGTAATGGAACTTGCCTTAGGATTAAGAGAACCAGATGATAAGGATCATTATGCGAATAAAAGGTTAAAACTAGCTGGGGAATTATTTACTTCTTTATTTAGAGTGGCATTTTTAAATCTCGTCAAGGATATTAAATATCAGTTAGAAAGAACTGCTGTTAGAGGAAGAGCACCAAATATTAAGACTGCTGTCAGAGCAGATGTTATTACGGAGAGAATTAGACACGCATTAGCTACAGGTAATTGGGTTGGTGGTAAAGCTGGTGTGAGCCAACTTTTAAACAGAACCAATCATGTTGGCACATTAAGCCATTTGAGAAGAGTTATATCTCCACTAAGTCGTAGTCAGCCTCATTTTGAAGCTAGAGATTTACATCCTACTCAATGGGGTAAAATTTGTCCAGCAGAAACTCCTGAGGGACCAAATTGCGGTTTAGTTAAGAATCTTGGTTTAGCATCAATAATTTCTGTGGGGACTGATGAAAGAATTATTGAAAACATTTTAATCGATTTAGGAGTTATTCCTATAAATGAAGTAAAAAACATAAAAGGAGAAAAGGTTAAAGTTTTTTTAAACGGGAAATTGGTAGGGATTCATCAGCAGTATAATCCATTTATTCGTCAACTGAGAGAAAAACGAAGGAAAGGCGAGATAGGACAACATGTAAATATTGGATATTATCATGATTCTAAAGAAATTCAAATCAATTGTGATGCTGGAAGAGCAACAAGACCTTTATTTGTTTTGAGGAATAAAAACTTACTCGTTTCAAAAGAAGATATTGAAAAGCTCAGACAAAAAAAATATATTTGGTCTGATTTAGTTCAAAAGGGGGTTATTGAATATTTAGATGCGGAAGAAGAAGAAAATGCTTATATTGCTATGTTTGAAGAGGATATCACCTCTGAACATACTCATCTAGAGATATCACCTGCCGCAATTTTAGGAATTTGTGCTTCTATTATTCCTTTTCCAGAACATAATCAGTCCCCTAGAAATACTTACGAAGCAGGAATGGTAAAGCAAGCATTAGGTTTATTTGCAGCAAACATGCATTTGAGATTAGACACTAGAGGACATACATTACATTATCCTCAACAACCGCTAGTAAAAACTAGTCCAATGGAGATAATAGGGATAAATAAAAGACCAGCAGGTCAAAATTTTATTATAGCAATGATGAGTTTTGAAGGATTTAATATAGAAGATGCAATTATCATAAATAAAGCATCAATCGAGAGAGGTCTTGCACGTAGTCATTTTTTTAGAACATATGATGCTGAAGAAAGAAAATATCCTGGTGGAGAGGTTGATAAATTTGAGATTCCAGAAAGAGGAGTGAGGGGTTTCAAATCTGCAGAATCATATAGATTATTATCTGAAGTAGATGGGATAATAGAACCAGAAACAGAAGTTAATGGAGGAGATGTCCTTATTGGGAGAACGTCTCCACCTAGATTTATAAAATCGTACGAAGAATTTGAGCTTATGCAGCCGAATAGGCGTGAAACTTCAAAAAATATGCGTCATAATGAGCAAGGTATAGTTGATACAGTAATTATTTCAGAAACCGTGGATGGAAATAAGTTAGTTAAGATAAAAGTTAGAGATTTAAGAATCCCAGAATTAGGAGATAAATTCTCATCTCGGCATGGTCAAAAGGGAGTATTAGGTCTAGTTGTTGATCAAGCAGACATGCCTTATAGTGCTTCCGGAGTAATTCCAGATATCATTGTAAATCCCCATGCGATGCCCTCAAGAATGACTTTAGGTCAACTTTTTGAAGGTATCAGCGGAAAGATTGCATGTACCACAGGTAAATTAGGAGATGCAACTGCTTTTGAGTGGACTGATATAACAAAACTTCAGGAGCAATTAGTAAATGCTGGATTTGAATTCAATGGAAGAGAAGTAATGTATAATGGAATTACAGGGGAGAAATATGAAGCAGGAATTTACTGTGCACCAATTTATTACCAAAAATTATATCACTTAGTAGCAGATAAACTCCATGCAAGAGCAAGGGGTCCTGTTCAAATTTTGACGAGACAACCTACTGAAGGTCGTGCTCGTGAAGGAGGTCTAAGATTTGGTGAAATGGAAAGGGATTGTTTAGTTGGTCATGGTTCTGCCTTATTATTAAAAGAACGTCTTTTAGATGAATCTGATAGAACAGTAATTTTGGTTTGTGAAAAATGTGGACTCTTAGCTGTTTATGATAGAAATAGAGATAAGCGATATTGTCCAGTGTGTGGCGAAGGAACCATTATTTCAAAAGTAGTTTGTTCATACGCTTTCAAATTATTGCTTCAGGAAATGATGTCTCTAGGGTTAGCACCACGACTTAAGCTAAAAGAGAAGATTTAATTTATCTTTTTTTATTAAAGAAATTCAATTTGAAGAATTATTCTGTTCTTTTATTTAATAAATAAAAAAAAAAGAATATTTTGATTATTGAAATGGATTATTATAATCCAAATCGTAAAAATTCATAAAGTCCAGGTATCATTGTGTAGAGGAGAAACAGGAAAAATAATGTTAGTAAAGAGATCCAAACGGAATGATCCCATGCTACGTCTAACAAATACTTAGTTAGAATAAAAATTATGAGAAATCCGATAATGGGGGTTAATCGGGGTAAATGATTTTGCCCACTAAAAGCTATAGCATTACCAATTGCTCCTAGTGCCATATCTATTGCTGCTAAAACGATCGGTATAATCAAAACGCAAATGAATGCTAAGAGAATTATAAGAAATTTTTTATCTGAGGCTTTAGTTTTTGATACAATAAGCAAAACAGTAATAAAGATAATTAAAGCTACGATAATAGTTGCTAAGACGAGCCACAATATAAAGAGTAGTATTTCAGTTTGAAATAGCATTTTATATTCCCTATTTTTATATCTATTTAGATTGAAGAAATTTTGATTATTAGATGAAAACTTTTCTTCTTTTTTAAATATTGACAAAACAAATTATAGGGCAGAAAAAGTAAGAATTGAGGCAATAAACACTTCAATTTAAAGAAAAATTAATATTATCAAAATATACGTTTTATTATTTAAATTAAATTCCCCATGTTAGGAAAAAAAAATGTAAGGCGAATCCTAAAAATATAGAGGCAAATACAATACTGATTATTGAGAGTCGAACAGATACATCTCTTCCAAATTTAGTATATAATACTAAAATTGTTAATGATACTAATCCAATGATAAGAAAAAGCCATGCAAAAACCCATAAAGATAGAGAAGGAACTGTAGCCATATCCAATTACTATATTTTTTTTATAATCTGTATTTTTAGATATGTTTTATTTTTTTTTAATTTTATTAATGAATAAAATTTATAATTATAATCTTTTGATATTTAATAAATAGAACTAGAATTATATTAAATGAAAATTATATCGATTTAAAAGATGCATTTTCTTAAAAGAATTGTTGAATCGCCAATTTTAGATGATCCAGCAGAAAATTATAAAAGTGTCCATCGGCATTTCTACAGATATTCTAGAGGTGAATTTATCGGCCCTGTAATGAGAATTTCTCAAACAAAAGCAAAATTGACCCTTAAGGGGAGTCATGAATATGAAGATTTGATTCTTGAGATTGTTTCTACTGGAATCTCGAATCCTGAAGAAATTTTTGAAATTAAAGGGAAATTGATAGCTGGTGATGATATTAGTGAAATAATAACAGAATTGGGATTTAATTGGGAACTGAAACAATCTTCAGGTCAAACAAAAAATTTTACAGCGGAGATTGTTGATAAGATAAATAAAGACAAATTATTAGAGAGTATTGAAGCATTTCGTGAAAATAGTTATTTTTTGTTATCATTCAACTTAAATCCAAATTGTAGGATTACAACCAAAAAGAATATTCCTCAACCCCCTAAGAAAATTGAGGCAGGTGATGTAAACAAGAGGATTCAATTTTGTACAGGATATATTAATAATACAGAAAAAAACCTAAAAAATGCTTTAAGTGCTGCTTTATCTGATTTTGAGGTAGAACTCCCCAAAAAATGGAAAACAATCACGATTTTTAATACTTATAAAATAACTAATATTGAAATTCCTAAAAATATCACAAATTCAAGATTATTAAGAATAATGGCGATAAGAAAAGGTAAGATATTTCGAACTATTGATATAGATGGCGAAATTATAGAAAAGCAATATTCTATTGTTGTTTAAGGATTAGAATTAAATTTTTTTTACCCAAATTTTCAAAAAAATTTAATTTGTATAAAAGATAATAAATTATCAAGTTAAAATCAAATAGCGAATGAGGCTAAGTCATATTAAAGAATTGGATCCTTCCTTACGATCTCTTTTATACATTATTGGTGGTGAAATCGCTATCTATGTTGGAATGGAATTATTAAATTCCGAATCTGAAGATATTACTGATGAAGATATAACAGAGAATATAAAAGAAAATATTGAAGGGAAAGATATCGACTTCGAACCAGATGATTCTGAAATTCTAAAATTAAATACTGTTCGAAAAACGCTTTATAAACTATATTCTGAGAAGTTAGCTCAATTTAGACGTATAAGAGATAAATCTACTGGATGGTTCATCTATTATTGGTGGCATGAATTTGACTTACTCGAAGAAATTCTTCTTGAAAAAAAGAAATTGATTGAAAGTAAGTTAAGGGATAGATTGCAATTTGAAGAAAATCATTACTTCTTTATATGTAAGAATTGTGAAGATTCAAACATGAAATATAATTTTGATGAGGCTTTTGAGCTCAATTTTAGATGTCCTGATTGTGGAGATCCCCTCGAAGCTCAGGATAATCAAGCAATAATTGAATTTTTAAAGAACAAGATTGCATTAATACAAAAAACCAAAATATCAATTGGTTAAGAGTATGTATTGATGTTTAACAAATTTTACGACTAGAATTCAATTCTATTAATTAGAATACAAATTTTTTTAACTTTTAATTAAAAATTTATTATGAAAGAAAAGAATAATCTTACAAATTTAAGATTTGGTACGTGTACAAAAGATTGTTATGGTTCATGTGTATTTAAGGGGCTTTGGAATGATGAAGCTCGAGAACATAAATTTATATGCGCTGTTCCCTTGAAAGATCATCCATTTACTAATGGATTTTTTTGTCCGAAATATAATCGCAGACAAGATTTATTATATCACACTGAGCGTTTAAAAAATCCATTAATTCGAATTGGAGCGAAATCCGAAAATAATTTTAAACCTATTTCTTTACAAGACGCCATCGATGTCATAATCAAAAAAATAATAGATATCAAAAAAAGAAAGAATCCAACCTCAATTTTGGGAGCTTATTATTCTGGTAATTCAGGCTTAATAACAATGTATGCACCATTAAGATTCTTTGGCAAACTAGGAGCCACCGTCACTAGTGGTGGGATATGTAATGAAGGTGGTTGCGCAGGACTTACAGAATTATTCGGTACATATTCTACTACGAATCCCTTTCAGCTAAATAATCCCTCAAATCAATTAATTGTGATTTGGGGATCTAACCTCTCAGAAAGTAATATTCATGCTTACTATATAGTAAAACAAGCTATAAAGTCAGGAGCTAAACTTGTCGTAGTGGATTCTCGACGCACTATAATAGCTGAAAAAGCTCATTGTTTTCTACATATCTTCCCTGGAACTGAACATTTATTGGTTAAAATGATAATTAACGAGATAGTATCTAAAAAAAAATATGATGAAGATTTTTTGAATAATCATGTTGATTTCTACTCGTCTATTTTCTTAGAAGTAGCCAAAATCGATAGAAAGAAGTTGCTATCTCAAATTGGAATTAATAATCAAACATTTCTAAAATTTGTTGAATTATTAATACAGTTCAAACACCATACTTTATTTAATATTGGATATGGCATTCAAAAAGATTTCCATGGCGGTAGAATAGTAAGATGTATTGCCTTAATACAAATCTTACTTGGAAATATTGGAAAGACAGGTACAGGTTTGATCTATTCTCAGAGTGATTTTTTAGAACCGCTACTTCGACCTCTTAAAAATTATATTATTCAAAATAAATCCAAATCCGTAATAAAAGAAATTAAATTAATAGAACTTGGTACAGCGTTATCATCTGGGAATTATGAGCTGTTATTTGTATATAATTTCAATCCTGCCAGCTCATTACCTAATCAAAATCAATTAAGGAAAGAATTCTTGAATAAAAACTTATTTATAGTGGTGTTGGATATGTTCTTAAATGAAACAACTAAATATGCTGATATTGTTATCCCGGCAAAATTTGATTTAGAAGCAAATGATTTAATATCTGCTTATTATATACCGAGCTTATCGATTAATATTGGAGGTCCATGCCCATATCAAAATTGTTTATCTAATTATGAGTTCTTCCAGCAATTAGCTTGGAAATTAGGTTTTGAAGACTCCTCAATTTTTCAAGAATCAGAAGAGACTATTTTTAATAATTGTATTAAAATGCTACCATTAGCTATTCAAAAAGATCTTAATACGAAAGGTTATTATGTATTATTCAATAATGAGGATGTTCCTTTTAATAATTTAGAGTTTCCTACTCCCAATAATCATATTCAAGCTTTTGGCCCGCATTTTAAATTTGGAGAAAATGAATTGAAGCGTAAATTAAACATGAAAAAAAATGAATTTTTACTTATTTCTCCTTCTCATTTATACTTCTTACATTCTCAATTAGGGCAGTTAAATACCAGATATTTAAATGAATTCAGTAAAATTTTTTTGACATCAGAAGATATTGAAACCTTAAATTTAAAAATAGGTTGTAAAGTTCTTGTTTCTAATGAATACGGATCTGAAGTATACAACTTGGCTGAATCTCCTATATTAAAGCCTAAAACAGCATTAATATATTCTGGTTTATCTTCAACTTCAGAGGGAAATCCAAATGTGAACTGTTTTATTCCTGGCACACCAGAAGAAATGGGATTTTCTGGAGCATATAATTCTGCAATAGTTAAAATTAAAAAGTTGAACTCTTAAAATAGGCAAAACAACGAAGAAAGGATTTATTTCTTCTTTTTAATAAACGCAATATCACCAAGAGAAGTCCCAGTTGATCTCTTCATATATTTATTATCTTGAATATTAGATTCAATTTCATCCGCTTCTTTTAATAATTTTATTTTGTACACATCTTCTATTTTTTTAGCCAATTTAATTGTAGGTTCTACCTTTCCAGCTTCAATTCTTCTAAGCAATGAAGGTTTTTCATTCAACTTCTGGGCAAATTGATCTTGATTGAGTCCACGTGAATTCCTTGCATTTCTGATTTTTGCAGCATAATCAGGAATTAATTCTAATTCGTCGATTTTATCCTTTTTTGACATTTGCCGTTTTATAGGTCTTGCTTTTTTGTGGGAGTATGGTTTTTTAATATGTGTTTTTATAGGTAGTTTATAGATTTTTGTACCATGCTGAGCACAATTATGACATACTGTCATCTTAACTCCTTCTAATAAAACTTTTTGTCCCTTACCCCAGATAATGCTCCCACATATAGGACATTCCTTATCAATTTCATTATATCGTGGTTTTGACATAAAAATTTCTTAAAAGTGAATAATTGAAAGAAAGATTTTATATGTATAGAATTTGATTAAAAACTCTTATAATTTACGGTTTATTAGCATTATAATTTATAATCTAAAAATTTTTTTTAAATTCGACATTTTTAGGTATTAGTCCAGAATTTACCTTAAATTTAAATGATTAAAAGTTTATTATTAAATTATAGATTTTTCTTAAAATTGTATATTACAGTGAGAAAAGAAGGGGTATACTATTTTTGACTACAACTAAGGAAAAGAAGAAAAAAGAAGAAAGCAAAGACGGAGAATATCTTATAACATATACCAGGCATCTAGAAAAACGACTCCGTAACCTAGAAACAGAAAAGCAATTGTTAGATGCAGAACGTTTAAGATTGGAACAAGAATTACACAGCTTAAGAAATGAAATTGACAGATTAAGAGAACCTCCATTAGTATCGGCAACAATAATAGATTTTTTAGATGAAAAGGGGAGAGCAATTGTAAAAAGTTCAACGGGACCTAGTTTTGTAGTAAATACGAGTAGAAAAGTAAAAAATGAAAAATTAACTTCAGGAATGAGAGTTGCATTAAACCAAAGAACATTTGCAATTATGGAAGTTTTACCTACAAAATTGGATCCATTTGTTAAAGGGATGGAGGTAATTGATTCAATTCCTGATATATCGTATGCTGATGTTGGAGGGCTAGAAGAACAAATGCAAGAAGTAAGAGAAACTGTAGAATTACCATTGAAGAAGCCGGAATTATTTAAAAGAATTGGAATTGAACCGCCTAAAGGAGTTTTACTATTTGGTGCTCCTGGTACTGGCAAAACCTTATTAGCGAAGGCAGTTGCTCATGAAACTGAAGCGACATTTATAAGAATTATTGGATCTGAGTTAGTTCAAAAATTTATTGGTGAAGGTGCTCGCTTGGTAAGAGAAATCTTTAATATGGCAAAAGACAAAGCCCCTACAATATTGTTTATAGATGAATTGGACGCAATAGGTTCTCAAAGGTTAAAAATTGCCACATCAGGAGATAGAGAAGTTCAAAGAACGCTTATGCAATTATTAAGCGAATTAGATGGATTTGAACAAAGAGGAGATGTGAAAATCATTGGTGCAACCAATAGAATCGATATTTTGGATCCGGCATTATTAAGGCCGGGTAGATTTGACCGTATGATTGAATTTCCAATTCCAGATGAAGTTGCTCGTGAGGCGATTTTTAAAATTCATACAAGAAATTTGAATTTCGAAGAGACTTTGGATTATAAAAAACTAGTAAATCAAACAGAAGGAGCTACAGGTGCCGACATCAAGGCAATTTGTACAGAGGCAGGAATGTTTGCAATTAGAAAAGACGCTGATTTTATCACTAACAAAGATTTTATTGATGCTGTATATAAAGTAATGAATAAAGTAAAAGATCAGTTGGTAGAATCTAGACTATATTCTTAGTATTTAAAAAATATAATGTATATATCTTCCTAGTGGTTTTTTAATAAAATAACTCTTTCATTTATGGAAACTGCATTTTTAATAGGCTTGAGACAAATTAAAGCCATATCAGACTATCAATTTGGTAAAGAGATTACCGATATACTTTTTGATGATATTGAACAGATACATTTTGAAAGATCACCAAATACACACAAAATTAGATATATCTATTATAAAAACAATTTATTACTTACCTTAAGACCCACTAATGGTTTTTTTACTTTAACTCTCTACTCTGCTCAAAAATTAATTAATAAAATTAGTCCTCCAAAATTACGGATTATAGTATTAAATGATATATCTGAATTTATAAAAAAAGGAAGGAATGTTTTTTGTAAACATGTTACTGATATTGATGAAGATTTAAGACCCTTAGATGAAGTAATTATAGTAAATCAAAATGATGAATTATTAGGTATCGGTAAATTAAAAATTCCTGTTTCTTATGTAAAATCATTCTCTTATGGTATTGCAGTTAATGTAAGAAAAGGAATTTATAAATCAAAAATTTAAACCTCGCATTATTATATATTTTAAGATACTCAACAGTTTTAGAAGTGAAAAAATTTGGTTAAATTGCCAAAAGAAATGCAAAACAAAGTGAAAAACAAACCTAAACGCCCACAACCAGTCAAAACGAGAGAGGGACAACAATTTGGGTCAAGACAGATGCGTAGAAGGATGGCACAAAAAGGTATCGATATGGAACCAATAGATGCTACTAGAGTAATAATAGAAGGATCGGATAAAACGTTGCTTATCGAACAACCTGAAGTAGTTCTGATGAAACAAGCAGGTCAAGAAATATATCAGGTAATAGGGCAAGCAGAAGAAGTTTCTCCTGAAAGTGTTTCAATCAAAAGTGATGAAATTATTGAAAAAGTTCTACCAATTGAAGAATCTGAAGTAAAACCAACAATAACAGAAAATGATATAATTTTAGTTGCTTCACAAGCAAATGTAGATAAGAAAGAAGCCGAATCTGTATTAAAAGAATGTAATGGAGATATCGCCAAAGCGATTTTGTTTTTAAAGAATAGACCTTAAGATCGAAGCATTTCTCAAATAATAAAAGTTAAGAATTATAATATTTTTATTATTCAAAAAGCATACAATTTGGTTTGATATGTCAAAAATTAAGAAAAAACAATTAGATCGCATATCTACTCTTTCAGAATTTGATATAAAATTCGAAAAAATCATTCAATTCTCTGGTTGGATTTTCTTATTTGCTCTTGTGGGTTTTATGGGGGCATGGATACTTTTTGATTTCGTTTTGGAAATGATAGATTTAGAATTAACAGCTTCGACATTTACTTTTATTATCTTTACTGGCACAAACTCTGCAATTAGTTTTGCTTTAGCTACAAAAATTAAAAACAATAGAGATAAGAAAAAAGAATTTTTTCATGATTGGCTGATTGGAGAATTTTTATTTTGCATGTTTGCGATTTTTGCGGTTGCTGTTTATGTATGGTAAATACTTCTTACTATCAACTTTTTAAAAAGAAAGATGAAAATTAGTCATTATTTATAGTCTTCTCTAGAAGGATTAAATATATCAATAACTTCTGTGTTTTCTAATATTAACGCTCCATGTTTTTCATTAGAATCAAAGACATAACTATCTCCTTCTTTGGCTATAAATTCGCTATTTTCTGTTATAAATTTAAGTCTTCCTTTAAGTACATATCCGATCTGGTGTTCTTTATGACTGTGTATGGGAATTTCGGCATTTTTCTCAAGTATAAAATGGCATAGCATCAAAGAATCATTATATATTAAAGTTCTTCGAAAAACTCCTTCTAAAGCTTTTATTGGACGTACATTTTCTTTATTTATAATATTTTTTGTCATGATAGATGTTCATTTTAAAAGATTTCTATAAAAATTTTTCATTTAAATATACTTATTATTACTTCTTATAAATTTTTTATAGCAAATTTTTGAGAAATATAGAGTATGTCTTCGACATAAATTTATGTAATTTGTAATCACAGAGTTTATAAATTAGAAATTGAAAACACTCCAAATAATTAAGAATTTTTTCGTGGTTTTAATACACAGTTTTTAAACAATCAAATAAAGAGTTAATAAAATAAATTTAAATTGGAAAAATAAATAAATTTTTATATCAAAAGAGGTAAAATATTAACGATAATAAACAGTTAATAATTCTCTTAATTCAGTTCCCTTTACCGACAAAATTTTTTAATTAAATATAGTATATAATTCCATTATTTTACAAAAAAATTTAGAAAAATTGAGAAAGAGGATGTTTTACATTGGTATTGGTATCAGATTCAAAACCATTAAAAGAAAAAGAAGTTGAAAAAATAAGACGTAAATATTTGACAAAATTATTACCGCGAGTTTTTAGAACTGAGGGTGACGTAGCACCATTCGATCCTGTAAAAATCGAACAAAGTCTTATAAAAGAAACAGGCTTAGATCAAAAATCTGCTGATAAGATCACTGAATTAGTCGTTAGGAGAATAATATCTTCTGGGATTAGATTCTTATCTGGCCCTCATATTAGAGAAATCGTGTGTTCAATATTATCAGAACAACATTTTGAAGATGAGCGTAAAATATATACAAGAATAGGAATGCCATTAATGGATTATGAGGCAATTTTAGAACATGGAGTAGATGAAAATGCAAATCAAGATATGAATCCTGAAAGTATTCATCATTGGGCAGCAAATAGAATATCTGATGAATATGCTTTATTAAGAATTTTAGATTCTGAAGAAGCTCATGCTCATTTATATGGTGATATCCATGTACATATGTTACGATATTTCGATTTGCGTCCTTTTTGCCAAGAATGGGACCCCCGAATGATCCTTGAACATGGATTACCTCCAGTAGAGAGTTGGGCACATTGTAGCAAATCAGGGCCAGCAGGAAGCTTACGTGTAGCTGTAACTCACCTTGCTAAGTGGCTTGGAATAATTCAGGGTGAATTTTCAGGGGGGCAAGGTTATGATTATATAACTACTTTTTTAGCTCCCTATGTGCGTGGTATTACTGATAGAGAAATTGAACAATCAATGCAGTGTTTAATTTTTGAAACCAATCAAATATTTGCAGCGAGAGGAGGACAAGTACCATTTACTTCAATCTCATGTACCCCAACCGTGCCTGATGGCTTGTTAAATATTTCTGCGGTTGGGCCACATGGAAAAATAGTAGGGACATATGGTAATTATAGAGATGAATGCCTTAGACTCTTTGATGCTTTAACTGATGTATACATTCAGGGGGATCATAATGGAAAACTTTTTGCGTTTCCAAAACATGAAATTAAGATTAAAAAAGAATGGTTGCGAGAATTTGAGCCTTCTTACTTAAAAATAATGGAAGAAGTAGCAACAATGGGGACCCCATATTTCCTTAATATGTGTCCAGCTTGGATGCCAGATGAAATTCATAGCCAATGTTGTAGAAAATTTTTGAGTGGAAATCAAATTATTGAGCAGTGTATTCTTGATCCTGAAAAGAGGAGAAATGCAAATATATGGGAGAATTATGTAACTATTGGTTCACTACAAAGTGTTAGTTTAAATCTTCCTCGCTATTCTTATTTGTCTAATGATGAGGATGACTATTTTATATTATTGGATGAGAAAATGGAACTGTCTGCCAGAATTTTATGTAAAAAGTGGAATTTAATGGAAAAAAGATTAAAAACTGGACATCTCCCTTTATGTAGCGGCAAAATAAATGGTGAACCTATTTTTAATTTAAAAGATCAAAACCTCTCAATAGGATTTACCGGTTTAAATGAAGCTGTGAGAAGTTTAACGGGATATGAATTACATGAAGATGATACTGCTTATGAGCTGGGAAAAAAGATATTAAAATATATGGTCGCAAAATGCAATACCATGACAGAAAGAGATAAAAAGTCCTATTCTCTATGGGAACAACCAGCAGAAAGCTCAAGTGGTCGCTTTGCTCGATTAGATTTGAAGCATTTTCCTAAAAAAGCTGTTGTTCAATCATCTGGTAAATCTGCTTATTATACCAATTCTGGTCATTTTCGATATGATGCTGAGATTCCATTATCAGTACGAATCAAAAAACAAGGTGATTTTCATCCAATTGTTAATGGTGGCGTAATTTCCCATATTTGGCTTGGAGAGCAAAAACCGGATATTTATGGCTTATGGGAACTCACAAAGAACATTTGTCTTAATACAAACACCGCATATTTCGCGTATTCACCAGACTTTACTTATTGTCCTCATTGCAGAAAAATGTTTCGAGGTGGTACTTTTACTTGTCCACAATGTCAATCAAGAGATGTAAAAGTGTATTCAAGAATTACGGGATATTATAGTGAAGTAAATAGATATAATCCTGGAAAAAGAGCTGAATGGAAAACTCGTAAACGAGAAACTCTCTTTGGTTAATTTTTACTTTTCTATTTTTTAAATATTATCCTATAATATTATATATATGGCAATAAAGGACTCACTTAATGAAGTTCAAAAGATAGTTGATAATTGGATCTATGAACATGGTGGATATTGGCCTCCTTTATCAATGATTTGTGCCATCATAGAAGAATTGGGAGAAGTTGCTAGGGAAATAAATTCTCTTGAAGGATATAAGCCCAAAAAATCTGAAATTTCAGATTCAAATTTAGGCGAGGAGTTAGCTGATCTTTTTTTTTCTATTGTGTGCGTTGCAAATCATTATAAAATTGATTTGGGGAAGGAATTTATTAATATGATAAACAAATATTCAGAAAGGGATTCAAACCGATTTTCTTAATATAGCACAGATCCATGGTTATCTTTTAGAATAGCATTACGAACTTAATTGTAATTTATAAAATTTTAATTGTTTAAACATTTCTATTTTATGAAGAAATAAGAAAGGATAACTAATTTAAAGATGAACTGATGTTAAAAGAAGGATTAGAAAAACAAGAAATACTCAAAATTCTCAATGAAAAATTAAAACTAGACTATTCATACAAGTCAGGGTCAATATTGGGTTCAATGTGTACTGACCCTCTGGATTTTGGAGTTGAAGTCTATATGAAACATGTTTCTAAAAATCTTGGGGATCCTGGTTTGTTTTTAGGAACCGCAGCCTTAGAGGAAGAATTAGTGACTGAAATTGGAGAACTTTTTAGTGGAAAAAATATAATTGGGACTTTCACTACCGGTGGTTCAGAAGCAAATTTGATAGCTATGAGAATTGCCAAAGAATTAAGATCTGATATTTCCAAACCTGAAGTTATTGTTCCCTGTTCTGCCCATTTATCTTTTGATAAAGCAGCTGATTTGCTTGGGATTAAACTTCGAAAAGCAAAATTAAAAGATAATTTTGAATTAGATCTAACTCATTTTGAATCCCTTATAAACAAAAACACTTGCGGTGTTGTAGGAATTGCCGGAACTACCTCATTAGGTTTGGTTGATCCAATCGATGATATTGGAAAAATTGTTGAGGATAAAGAGATTTTTTTCCATGTTGATGCTGCATTTGGAGGATTTGTATTACCATTCTTAAAAGAATTAAACTATTCAATCCCTGCTTGGGATTTTTCTGTTAAGTCGGTTGATTCGATAACAGCAGATCCCCATAAAATGGGTTTAGGAATCATACCTTCTGGAGGATTTTTTCTTAGAGATACTTCAATTTTGCAGAAAACAGGATATGAAATTCCATATTTAGCTGGAGGGAATTTTAAACATTTTCATATAGTTGGAACTAGATCCGGAGGAACAGTTATAGCTTTTTGGACAATTATGAAATCTTTAGGAATTAATGGTTTTTTAAAAATCGTGAAAAAGTGTATGGATAATACTGAATATTTGAGTAAACAAATAAGTAAGATAAATGGTATTAAACTAGCTACCAAACCAGTTACAAATATAGTAGGAATTACCACCGAAGGTGGAGAAAGTATTTGCGAAATTGATGATGAATTACGTAAAAGAAATTGGATGACGGGTAAATTTGAAGAATTTAATCTCATTAGGGTGGTGATTATGCCACATGTTCAAAAAATCCATTTACAAAGATTTATTGAAGATTTAAAGAAAATTATTAAAAAGCTAAAGATTTCATAAAAAAGTTTATTGAAGACATTTATTTCTTTAATCAACTTAATAAGTATGTTTATTTCGATGATGCTTTTGATGGATTTAATTCTTATATAAAACATAGAGATATTATTCATTAGAACTAATTTAAATTTCTTTACTTTTACTTTTTAATCGTATATATCTGAATAGAGATTTTATTAAAATTACCATTTAAAATAAAATAGCTAGAAAAAAAATATATTTAGGACTAATTATTATTTTATTAATAGTAAGTTTATTTGGGAGTTTAATTTCAAAAACTTGGAATTAATGTCATGGGCAAAGAAAAAAAAGCACTTGGAATAAAAACAACAAGGTACTATACAAAAAATTGTATAAAATGTGGTTTTGAATATCCTAATTGGTTTACTAATTGTCCTAAATGTGGAGCCGCATGGGATGAGGCAGAAGCATTCACCGCACTTAAAGAAGCCCATAAAAAAACAATTAAAATTGTAGTAAAAATTACTGAAGAAGATTTTAATAAAGCTATTGTTAGTGTAAATTTAATTTTTAGTGCTGATCAAGGGAAATCATGGTATCAGATGGATATGGATGCTAAGATGGATTATTATATAGCTGAAATAGCTGAAGTTCCTGTTGGTTCAGTTGTAATTTATTATATTGAAGTCTATTTAGAAGATGGAGAGAAAATCATAGAAAATAACGATGACAAATATTTTTTTTATAAAGTTGGAGTACCAATTGGAGAAGCCGAAAAAGAACCGCCAAAACGACAAAGTCAAGCTCTTAAGGAAAGCATTAAACAAACACCTATAAAACCTAAAAGGTATCAAAAACCTCCAATAGAAGCACCAAATCAAAAAACGCATGTTACACGAGAAATGGTTGAGCAATCAACTATTATTCCTCAAGAGCAGATTAAAGCTCCAGAAATTCCACAAGTAAAAAGTACTGAAGAATATGGGTCAAATGAATCGACTATTTTTGGTAGACCTCAAACAAAAATAGATCCAGACTTGAAAGTTTGTATTCATTGCAATTCTAAAATTAAAAAGATGTGGAGCACATGCCCAATATGCGGAAAAAATCTCTAGTTTGAGTTTTTAATTTCTCTATTGTATAATATTTTTAAAAATCAATTTTTATTTTTTAATAAAAGTCTATTTATAATAATTTTGATTTATTATAGACTTATTATTTATAATTGTGTACCACATTTATTACAAAATGCATAATCAGATGATAGAATAGCACCACATTGTTTACATACTATGATTTCTTTTCCAGAAGGTTTCTTTGCTTCTGGTTGAACAGATGGGGGTAATGGTGTGGATATAAACGTAGCTGGTTTATTTTCAATATCAGATGCATTGGGGATGATTCTCAGTTGGCTAGTTTCTTGAGTTTCAGATTTTACTTTTGCTACAAACGGTACAAAAGCTTTAGCGGAAATTTGTTCAGGTTCATCAGTTTTTTGAGTCAACGTTTGAAAGAGGGATGGTGTGCCAGTTGTTTCTGTTGTTGGCATGGTTGGAACTGAGACAACAGGTTTAGATTCTATTTTTTTAACTTTTTCTTTCTTTTCTTTTTTAGGTTTTTCCTTCTTTTCTTTTTTAACCTTCTTCATATCTTCTAATAGTTTTTCTTGCTTCTCCTTTTCTTCTTTAAGTTTTTTCTCCTTTTCTTCTTTTTTTCTTTGTTTTTCAAGTTTTTTCTTATCCTTCTTAGAATAAATTGGTTCAGGTAAGTAATCCATTAAAGAATCTGATGCAGGTTCAGATCTACTCTCCGGTGCTATAAATGGAGTGGCACTTGAAGGAGTAGTTTCAATAGAAGGCATCTCTTGAGGTGTTTGAAATCCTTCGGGTGCTGGAGCTGGAACAGGAGCATGTGATGTAAAAGGAGCTGCTTTTGGTTTATATGTTTCTTCTTGAGGAAAAATTTGAGTTAGTTGTGAGGGAACTTCAGTAGCTAAAATTTCTTCTGGTTTTTTAAACGTAAATTCTACTGGTTCTCTAGCTTGTAGGTCTACTTGTGAGTCAGGTATAGGTATTTCCGGCTCATATTCTGGTTCCGGTACTGGGGGCGCCTCAAATTCAAATTCAGGTTCTGGTTCAAATGTAGGACTTGATTTGTATACCGGAGTAGAAGATGGTTCTGGTACAGGAGGAGCAGCATAGTCTAATTCTGGTTCAAGTTTGCGTATAGGAGTGACATAAACTCCTGGAGCACTGATTGGAACATTACCAGGACTAAACACAATTCCCTTAGATATTAGTTGGTCAGGTACTCCTGAACCAATCATCAAACACGCAAGAATATAAAAACAATCACCAACTCCCTCACCTGTTTTTGCCGAAGTTTCCATATAATATAAATTAAAATCGCTTGTGAAATTATTGACTTCTTCTAAAGAAACAGCTCTTTGATCAACTAAATCGCTTTTATTGCCCACTAAAAGCAAGGGGATCTCGGTTTTAACATTTGCTCTTACTTCTTCTATCCATTGAGGTAAGTGGTCAAAACTTGCGGAATTGGTAAGATCATAGATTAATAATGCTCCTAATGATCCTCTATAATACATTGGTCGTATCGAGCTAAACCGTTCTTGTCCTCCTGTATCCCAGATCTGAAGTTTTGATCGTATGGGTCCTTCTACGGTATCAATTGTAATTGTTTTTACGTGAAAATCCACACCGATCGTCATTTTATAATCTTCTGTGAAAAAGCCTTTACTGAATCTGAGGGTTAATGCTGTTTTTCCAACCCCTCCGTCTCCTACGACAATCGATTTAAAGAGATAATCATATTCTTCTGCCATTACACGTTCCCATTTTACGTTTGAAATTATTATATATCGAAAAATTTTCTAAATTGTTCAAACTTTTATATATTATAACTATAAATACAAATTTATAATTTTATTTATAAAAACGATATTCCGTTATTTTACTTATAACGAAGTAAGTTGTGGTTTTAATTCAAATTCATAAAGTTAATAAAAATCCTAAATATTAAAAAAAGATAATAATATTAACGTGATTAGAAGGAAATTCTTCAATAATATTATATTAGAGTAATGAAAAAAATTTTTAATTCTAAATTAATTTATGAGCTTCTTCACATATATCGACATTTTCAAACCAGTGGTTAATTTTAGTTAGATCTTGCTGTGGAAATTCATATGAATGTTCTCGATCGGGGTAAATCCCATTTACAACTTCATCTCTGTAATCACCCAAAGCACGACGAATGGATTCGCCAATATTACCAAAATATTTGACAAATTTAGGCTTTATTTCGGTAAAGATACCTAACATATCATGTATAACTATTATTTGCCCATCACAATAAGGTCCAGCACCAATACCGATGGTAGGTATATCAACGCTGCTTGTAATTAATTTAGCTATTTGCCAAGGAATACTTTCCAAGACAATAGAAAAAACACCTGCTTCTTCCAAGTTTTTTGCATCCAATATCAATTTTTTTGCGGCTTCAACCGTCTTTCCTTGAACCAAAAAACCCCCAAATTCATAAATAGCTTGTGGAGTAAGACCTATATGGCCCATAACTTGTATATCTGCCTTGATCATTGCTTCGATTGTAAGACACATTTCTGTTCCTCCTTCAACTTTAACCGCTTCAGTACCACCCTCCTGAATGAATCTTCCTGCGTTTCTTACTGCTTCCTTTATATCTATTTTATATGAAAGAAATGGCATATCTCCAACAAGTAATGCATTTGATACTCCTCGACTGACGGCTTTACTATGATGAATCATCTCATCCATTGTTACTGATAAAGTATTTTTATATCCTAACATAACCATTGAAAGTGAATCTCCCACAAGAATTAGATCAATGTCACTCTCATCAACAATTTTCGCCATTGAGTAGTCATAAGCTGTTATTGTAACTATCTTTTCCCCTTTTTTCTTCTTCTCTATTATATCGTTTATAGTTACTTTTTGTAAGGACATATGTTCAAATAACTAATTAACTTTCAAAAATTTTATGCAAATTTGATTTTCATTTTATGAAAAAGTTTCATATTATTTCCTCTCTGGTGTGATTTTTTTTCTATATTGATAAATTAAAACTCTCAAAAAATATATTTGATATATTTATTTGCTTTAATTAGTGTTATATTCAAACTTTTTTAATAAGACTTTTAAACCAATGATTCATATATAAATACTACTAATAAAAAAAAAGAGATGGAGATTTATGGTAGATCCAAACGAGATTGATTTTTATTCATTAGGGTTTAACTTCATTGAAACAAAAACAATGTTTATAGCCAATCATAGGGATGGAAAATGGGACGATGGCAGATTGATGCCGTTTGGAAATTTTGAGATTTCACCAGCATCTTGTGTATTGAATTATGGGCAAGGTATTTTTGAAGGAATGAAAGCTTTAAAAGCAAAAAATGGGGAAATCATACTATTTCGTCCTGAAGAAAATGCGAAGAGATTCAATTTTAGTGCTAGAAGGATGTTGATGCCTGAATATGACATTGATAAATTTATTGATGCTGTGAAGAAAGTCGTAAAAGCAAATGAAGAATTTATTCCACCAAATGATAGTGAAGGAGCTTTATATATTCGACCAATATTATTTGGATGTGGACCAATTCTCGGAGTACATTCAGCAGAAGAATTTAAATTGATCATCTTTACAGTTCCTGTTGGACCTTACTTTCCAGAAGGGTTTAAAGGAATAGATTTGGAAATATCAAAAGTCTATACGAGAGCAGCGCCAGGAGGGACAGGTTCAGCAAAAACAATATGTAATTATGCTGGGACAATGTTACCGGCAAAAGAAGCAAAAGCCAGAGGTTTTGCCCAAATTATTTATTTAGATGCTGTTCATATGGAAAATATCGAAGAAGTTGGTGCAGCTAATTTTTTCGCAATGATTAATGGTAGGTTAGTGACTCCAAGAAAAACTGGGACGATTTTAGAAGGAATTACCAGAGAGTCCATTTTAGAACTTGCTTCCAAAAATTTAGGGATAAAAGTTGAAGAGAGAGACATATCCTTTAAAGAATTATATGAAGAATCATGCACAGAAGCATTCTGTTCTGGAACTGCTGCTATTATAACACCAATTGCATCTGTTGCTTTAGAAGGTAAAATACGGGTATTTAATAACCGAGAACCTGGGGAAATAACGATTAAAATATATGGATTATTGACTGGGATTCAACGAGGAGAAATTGAAGACAAGTTTGGATGGGTCATTAAATTATAATTTTATTCTTTAAATTTATTAGTTTGAAATTCTTTGTATAAGAGAATTGAAAGCTTTTTTAACATTATATCCTGTTTTTGAAGAGATTTTTAAATAGCCTATTATATTATCATATTTATTTACTATTTCTGAAATATAATCATCAAAAACTTTACAGTCATTAAGATCGATTGTATCACATTTTGTACCTAATATAAAAGCAGAAGTATTGCCATATTCATTTAATTTTTTTATCCACTCTTCTACACTTTCAAGAGTATTGAATCGAGATAAATCAAACAAAATAAAAGCGGCAATTGATCCATCAACAAAATCGGTTAATAATTCTTTGAATTGATGTTGACCTGCAAAATCCCACATTACAAAATTGTATTCATGTTCATGTATTTTGAGGATTTTAGAAAAAAAGTCAACTCCTTTAGTTAGTTCACTATTATTATCGAAATTATCATGAATTAACCGGTTGAGAAATGAAGTTTTCCCTACACCACCATCTCCGGAAACAATGACTTTTACTGTTTTTTTCATATCAATATTTTCTATTTTATTTTAAATTTAAAAAAGTACGATAAAATATGATTTGCGTAATAATAGCACATAAAAAAGTTTTGTTATATGCTGATTATATAACTTACTATAATGTAAATTATAAATGGGAAAAAGTTCCCCGAAGAAAAGGCTAAAATCTCTTTAGAGTTTAATCAATTCATTATATTTTAAGAAGTTGTGAACTTCCTGTGCAAATAAGGTCTCCATTTTCATTCCATATTTTTGCCTTGCAAAAGAAGATATTTTTTCCACTTTTAATACATTTAGCTTTTGCCTTCAATCGCCCCTTAGAAACTGGTTTAAGAAACTCAACTTGCAGATCTATCGTCGTAATTGATCCATTTGGAAATATCAATGAAAGCGCAGCACAAGCACAAGTAGAATCAATAAGAGATGCTAAAACTCCACCATGGATCATTCCATTCTGAGTTAGTGCCTCTCTTATTTTGATTTCGAAAATGGCAATTCCATTAGCAATTTCTTGAATTTCAAAACCTAAGGTTGAATAGTATGGTATCATTTTATAAAGAAGTCCTATTAAATCCTTCATTTTAATCATCATTCTCTTTCTAAATCTAATATTATCAATTAACAAAAAATAATATATTTTTTTAAAGGGAAAAAAATAAAATAAATGATATCCCATTAATTCTTGATGCTAAAATTTACAATAAATAACTTTCTCGACCTTAGATTGGAGGATGGGAAAACAAACATTTATGTTAACAATGAATTATTTACACATTGCAAACATATTTTATTGGATGTCCCTATTGAAGATATTGATGAGTTTAGTTCAATTGATCAGGCTTTAGAAAAATTAGATAATCGTTATGAATTTTCAAGTGAATTAAAAGCTAAAATTTCTCCAGAAACACTATTTTGGGCTCATTGTTCGAATATTCAAGCATGGTATGAAAACAATTATAACGCGTATTTAATCCATAGTAATTTAGCATTTCCATTACTTAGAAAGTTAATGGAGGCAGGAGATTTTCTTGCAGCGAAGGTGTTCAAAGAACAAGTAGCAAAAAGATTTGAAAGTGGTAATTTGAATGTAATCCGATTTCTCCTGTTTAATCAATATTTAAATTGTTTAAATAAAGAAGAGTTAGAACTTTTACTGGAACAAACAAGCCCTAATTTAACCAAACATGTCATAAGCCAACTTGAGAAACTGATGGAATCAACACTCTCTAATTACAGGAAAATAAAAGAATTAATAGATTTATTACTGTTCCTTGATTTAAAATATAATCAAAATTTTATATTATATATACTTGATAATTTATCCAAAAAATTAAAAGTTCAATTTGCACAATTAATAATTCTTCATCTAAATTATAAAGAATTTATTCATTACACAATCTCTTATGGGAAATATTTTACATATTTTGAAGAAATTCTTGATTTTATGTATGAAAACTATCCAGAAATTGATGATTTGTTAAAAATGTTAGATTCTGGTTTTATTAGTGGTGCCATTTCTTTAGATGAAAAGTTTTCATATGGAGCTGTATCTTACAATAAAAATATTTCAGCTTAAAATTAACTGTTTTTTTAATATTTTATTAATTAAAACTTCATATTTCTAAACTTTTTGCCAAATAATAATAGCTATAAGCTCTTCTGAGTCCAAGTTTTGCATATAAGTTCACTGCTTCTTTATTTTCACTTTCTACTTGTAGCCAAATCTTCTCAACTCCATTTGGAATCCCCCATTCTTTAATAATTTTAAGAAACATTGATGTAGCAATTTTTTGTCGCCGAAAATCAGGATCTACCAGCATGTCAGCTATATATAGAAATCCATGTGGATCTAAAATGCCCGTGAGAGCTCCAACAATTTTACTTTCATATTTAGCTATCAAAAAACACTTTCTTGGTATGATGATTCTATTTGCTAATGCATTTAATACTTTTTGTGCTTCATTATCTCTTTTAGAATAGTTAGCCAAAAAATTTGAAAATTCTTCTACTCGTTGATTATAAAAATCATATGAAAATTCTTCATTAATCGGTTCACTCTTTAAATCCTGAACGGAAATTATCATAGTGTATGTGATACACCCCAATTGTTGATATCCGAGTTCTATTAATTTAATATCTAGATTGTGAGGCTCGAAAAATTCTGGGATAGTAAAGATTGTCGGAAGATTATGGGCTTGATAGGCCTTTTCAACAAAATTTATATCTTCATCAATAGTATTTGAATCACCTGTATAATTTAGAGGAAAAACGGAATTTGCTCGAGCAGTCACACCATCATTAAAACGTATTATCCAACCATTTAAAAAATAATAATGGTCTGCAGGCCATGAATTCATCAAAATCTCTTGCAATTGTTTGATTTCTTTCATTTTAGACATTAAAGTATCATTCTTCTATTCTTTTGTAATTTTTTTACTTCTTTTGTTCTTTCTTACCATAACTTTCCGTTTGCTAAAATTAGTACCACAATATCCACATATAGGTGCTGATTGGCCAAGTTGTTTTCCACAAGTGGGACAAAATTTTGGTCCCGATAAGCAATTATCTCTAATTTCTATTCACTTTTATTGTTAATGTATAAATTGTTTTAAATTCATATTCGGAAAAGGGGACTTATTAAGCTGTGCGGTTATTTTAATAACATTTTTCTTAGATTTTTTATTCTGCTCAACTCCCATAAAGACAAGAAATATTAAAAATTAAAAAAATTTTCTAAGAAAATATTTGGGAACTCGACAAAAATACTAAATTCATACCCTGTTTTTCTTTAAAAATAGACAATAATTGATAGATTTATGGTTGATACTCACAGTTACAGTTTTTTTGGTCAAAAAGTAGGCTTGATTATTCAAAGTTCTTCCAAGAATGAACCTTATATCTTTTTTAGGCTTATTAAAAGCAAAAATAATGGTACTTGGGAAAAACCAAGCAGCGGGGAAGGTAAAGTAATTAAATTTTCATTAGAAGAAATTGTATGGATCATTCGAGTATTAGAAAAAGAGATAAATTCATGGTCAAGTTATCATACGTTTAAAGACAAAAAAACTCAAATTTCTTTTAAATGGGAAAATGGAGAAAATAACAAATTATGGATTCATATTGGTAGATATTCAAAGGTGCTTGAGTATGCTCAATTTAAGATATTGGAAATGCTATTAAAACATATAATAAATGAAAAAATAGAATTCGCTACTACTCCTAATATTTCTAAGAAGAGTGATTCTGACTTATTAAGCAATACAATAGTTAAAGAAGAAGTCATAACAAGTTTAGAACATATAAATAAAAATGAGAATAATTCAAGTAATAATGAAAATTCTAGCAAGATAAAAAATGTTAATGGATCTATTAAAGGCGAAACTGAAAAAGCCTTACTTATCAAATTTGATAATGGAAGTGAGGTATGGATCCCTAAATCAACAATTCATTCTAGTTTTGATAATAATAAGGATGTATCTCAAAACTTCACAATTGATGGTTGGATTTTAAAAAAAAATAAAATCTTATCTTAATCCTTAGAAAATATGACTGAATCTGAACAACTAAAAAGAGGCAAGTACAAATTTATAATTTATCATGGTCATATTCATATATTATCCACAAATGAATATACTGAAGACCGTGTCGATTCTAATGAAATGCAAAATCGAAATCTTAAAGATCTTTTTAAAAAATAAGAAAAGAAAAGGTACAAATAAAATTTTTATTTATCAAGCCCATAAGCAGTTATGAATCCTTCATGAACAGCTTCCATCATAGTTCGAGGCTCCTTACAATCTCCTATTTTATAGATTTTATATGAAGGATTAGATGCCTCAATTTTATCATATAAATCTGTGTTAGGTTTTACTCCTGTAGCTAAAATAAAAGTATCAATGTTTTCTAATGATTTTGTTTCACCTTCGTGCTGAAATTCTACTGTATTTTTCTCGAATTTTGTTATATGAGCATTAGTAATTGTATTTATACCTAATTTCATCATATGCCCGATCATAAATCCGCGAGTAGTTCTTCCAAAATTAAGTCCTAATTTCGGAAGTTTTTCTATTATTGTCACTTTTCTATTTCCCTTGAGCCACTTTGCAAAAATTTCATCCTTTGGCATTAAATTATAAAAACTTATAAAACGAGCGACTTCTGAATCCAAGGTTCCTAATTCTGCGGCCCAGATAGCTGTTTCCATACCTGTTGCCGACCCACCTACCACAACTACGTTTTTTCCAACATGGTAATTTCCCGCAAGTACATCATCAGCAAAATATATGGTGCTTCCAAGAGATCCATCGATTCCTGGAACTTCTGGAATATCATATTTAACACCAGTTCCAAAAATAACAACGTCTGGTTTATATTCATTAATTATCTCTTGAGTTGCTTCTACTCCGAGTTGTAAATCAATATTAAGATGTTCAATTTGAGCCTTGTAATAATCAATTATTTCGTCAATATCCCTCCGTCCAGGGGGAATAAATGCTACTTTAACTTGCCCACCAATCTCATCTTTTTTCTCTAAAATTGTTACACTATGCCCTAATATACTTGCTACTCGAGCAGCCTCTAATCCCGCAGGACCACTTCCAATAATTAATACTTTCATTGGTTTCTCTGTTTTTTTATCAAGATTGATTTCACCTTCTCGAGAGGCTTCATAATTTCGCATGCATTCAACTGATTTCCCAGTAAAAATATGATCAAAACAACCTTGATTACATCCTACACATTTTCTAATATCCCAAAGCCTATTCTCTTTTGTTTTAACAGGTAAATAAGGATCAGCTATGAGTGCGCGTCCCATACAAATCGCATCCGCCATCTCGTTCCTTAATAGTTCTTCAGCAATTATTGGATTAGTAATTCGATTGCTAACAAAAACAGGGATAGAAACATTATTTCTAATATTTTCAGCTAAGTAAGCATATGCTCCTTGGGGGACCATCATTAGAAGTTGTGGTATTCTAGTTTCATGCCACCCTCCAGTTACATTTATAAAATCGATTCCCGTTTCATCATAATATTTAGCAAATATCGCACTTTCTTTATATGTATTAGAACCAGGTACAAAATCGTCTCCAGCCATCCGCATTCCCACTAAAACATCCTTCCCAACTCTTTCTTTAACTAGTTTTATTAATTCAAGCGGATATCGAAGCCTATTTTCTAAAGAACCACCATATTCATCATTACGTTTGTTTGTAAGTGGACTAAGGAATTGATTGATTAAATATCCTGCAGATCCTGATAATTCTACACCATCAAATCCTGCTTTTTTTAGACGTTCTGCTGCTTTCGCATGACTCTCCTGAACAACTTTGATTTCATCAATTGTTAACTCCTTAGGTACGATTTTTGTCAAATTAGATTGTATTGCAGAAGAGGATACTGCTTTAGAAGATAAAGAATAAGCACCCGCATGATATAACTGAGCAATAACTTTTGCACCATGTTTGTGTATTTCCTCTGCAAAGGTTGTTAATCCTGGAATAAATTTATCGTCATCAACTGAAAGAAAATCTCGTCCTCCACCACCTCTTTTTTCAACTTGGCCTCCCCCTATGATTATTAAACCAACTCCTCCCTTCGCTCTTTCAATGTAGAAATTAGTAAATTGTTCACTTATATAACCATTAGGAGTGTAATTCAAAGCCATGGCGGGTAAAACAATTCTATTGCGAATTTCAACATTTCCTATTTTTAACGGTTCAAATAACTTTACAAATTTCATGATACTATTCATAATTATCAATTGAATTTTAAAATTTTCAGAAATAAATGTGAAATTAAATAATTTTGATTAAAAACACAAAAATATTAGGGAATAACAAATTAAATTTCATTTCTAATGAAATTTATTCTCTGACAATTGTAATGCCATGTTTTTTCAAATTATTCATAATAAAAGGATATTTAATCAAGGATTCATATTCTAAGTGAGGAATTTTTAAATTTCTTATCTGTTCCTGTGTGAATATATTATATAGAATCGCAGCACCGTGTCGAATTCCATATTTTTTCAACAGTTTTAATGCTCTTAACTGGAAATGAAAGAATTTTCCATCCGCCCCTGTTACTTGCATGAATGTTATTTCATCAATTCCTTTCAAAGAAACTCTCACATATAAATTCTTGAAATTATTTAATTCTTTAATATAATCTTCGTCTAACATTATTCCATTAGTTTCAAGGATGAATAACACATTTTCCGGGATATAACTCAGCAATTTAAGCAAATGAGCTTTCCCTATAGTTGGTTCTCCACCACTAATCCTTATTAATGATAAGTTCATGTTGAGAAGTTTCTCGCTCACCCGTTTAGGAGAAAAATATTGACCAAATTTTTGGGGGTGCCATACTTTTTTCTGAGCCCAGCAATAAGCACATCTTAAATTGCAGCCTAAACAATCAGCAGTAGCACACCCACCATAAAAGTGAGTCTTACGGAATCTATAATACTTTTTGGAATCGTTTTTACATATTTGATTTTCAATATTTTGAGCTATTTTAACTGGATCAACCATATTGCAATTCATTAATACAGAATATTAACCAGTACAAATATTTTTCTGATCGTCTTCATATGAAAAATTTATTTATGCAAACGTATTATAACAATATTTCTGATGACCGCTTATACAACAATTGCAAAAAGTTTCTCCACATAGTCCACAAACGATTTCTTCATCATTGTAGATATTTAGGTTTTTCTCACAACGATTACAATGTCGATATCTCTTGGCAAACGAATCTTTAACCCTTTTGAATTTTCGCTTTTTTAATTTATACATTAACTCTAACATAACTATTGTGTTTTAAAAAAGATATTTTTAAACTTAGAAAAAAATTTTAGAATTACATTTATGAGAGTTTATGGGGTTCTTTTATATTTCTATGGTATTAATGGGTGTTACTTCATTTCAAATCCTCAACTAATTCCAGAAATCCTGCATATGGAATTGCTGTCCAACTCTCTGCAAAGGTAGCACCCGCAGATCGAGAGAGTAATGAAACTTTCGCAGCTTCTTGTTCATTTTTCACTTCGAAGATATCAATAAAATCATAACGCCCTAATATGGCATAATGAGAAATCCATTTAATATCCGGAACCTTTTCTCTTACCAACCTTAACCATTTTTCACCTTGTTCTTTCCTTTTCTCTACCAAGTCAGGATTTTGAAGTTTAGTTGCAAGTATATATATTGGCATAAAGAAAAGTATAATAACTGAAAATTTAAATCTTATTGAAGTAATAATTCTTTAATATCTTCTACGAGGTAATCTACAAGCTTTTCTAGATAAATTCTCCCTCTCTTAATATCAGCATGAGTTGGATCACCTATTACTCCAATTTCAGATAAAGCAGAGATCCCTTTTTCAAAAACCATTTTACTTGTCTCTTCACCTAAAGGACCAACATAACCAGGTTTAAACCGTTCTTTTCTAACCTGATTTTTTGATATAGCCAATATTTGGGAAGTCTCAACTTCACCCGCATGAGCTCCCGCTTCTTCTTTGTTTATACCGAATTCTGTGGCGATGTGCCATTCAATCGTTATAAACCTCCACACATCAGTACATCCAATTAACTTAAGTTCTGAATATTTTGGTTGCAATTCTTCTATAGCCTCTTTTGTTGACTCAAAATTTCCACCATGTGTAGGAATAAAAAGGATTGTTTGGAAACCGTGGGTGGAAAGACTTCTAACATAATCATAAATTATTGCTTTTAATGTATCTCTCTTCAAAGAGATTGTACCTGGAAACGATAAATGGTGATCTGAGCAACCAACTCTAATTGTCTGAGCTTGTAGAGCATTTCCCAACTTAAGAGCTATTCTATAGGCTAACGTATCAGCAATTATTGTATCAGTGTGGGTTGGAAGATGGGGACCATGTTGTTCTGTGGAACCAATCCCTATAACAACCGTAGTAAATCCCTTCTGGATTGCTTCCCCAATATCCACCCAATTCATTTCTTCCATTCGGATATTTTTCAAGAGTATTTTCACCAAATTAATTCCAACTTATTTTTTTGATCTTGTAACTAAAGTGGATTGTTTAATAGAACATTTTAGTTTGAATATATTTAAGGATTTCATTCTTTATGATTTTTTATAAAAAACTGACAAAAGTATTGATATGAATTATACTAGAAAAAATCTAGCTCATAACCGCACTCCAACTCACCTAAAAATATCCAAAACTCACTAATACTCTTTTTAAAGCCCTGAATTTCTAAGCCTGAACCTTGGGAATCCTCCGTCAACACTATACACTCACGAAAAAGTTTAAATTCTAAACAACCTATAATTAACTAACCTCCATTTTATTTGGATTAAGGTTTTAATTAATAGTGGATCATTCTAAAAAGAAATATAATTAAGAAGTGAGTGATAAAATGGAAGAATTATTTAAACGGTTAATCTTTCTCATTTTTGGAATAGTCTGCATAATTACTGGTACATTTTTAATAGTTTTTTTTGGTTCTTCTATTCTACTTTTAAGTACTATTATCATTCTTCTTGGAGTTTTTTTTATCATTAATACAGTAATAGAAGTTTATTTTGCAAAGAAATATGGAAAAGATGAAGGTAAAAAGATATTAAAATGGTCCTTATTGCTAGATTTGGGAATATTTACTATTGTTATTTCTATTATTCTTTATATTTGGGCCGAATATTTCTGGTATGGTACATTAATATTTTTTCTCGCTATTGGTTTTATATTAGCTTTATTTGGCGTAAGAGGGTTTTATTTTCAAATAAAGAAGATAAAATAAATAGTAAAATCTCTCGTACCAAAATCAGAAGAAAAAGATCTTATAAATATTGTCCTAACTCCAATGTTTTTGTTCCCATAAAATTAAAATACTGTCTAAATCTGGTCATAAATTCGAGAAAAATAATTGATTCGAATCAAAATATTGGTGAAAATAAAGAAATATAAAAAAATTAGAAAAATTGCTTTTTATGAATACACTCCTTCTCATCTTTCTCATTCTATATCCAAAGCGGCACGAGCCTTGTCTAAGTTATCAACTCCTAGTACTATTCTGTTATTCTCAGCAAAATAGATTAGGTCAATATTAACTCCAGCATTACCTATTTTACGAGCCATCTTCCCCCCTGTACCAGGTTTTCCTACAATTTGACCGATATCCAAAACGAGTACTTCACGCACAGCACGAACTTGAAAACCAGCTTCTTCAAGTGCCCAACGGGCTGTGGTTTCATCTTCAACCAAAATATGAACGATACCTTCACCCTTTAGGGGAAATCCACATAACCCTTCCATATTTATGCCCATTTTACCTAGAGCTTCCCCCATATCAGCTAGCATACCCGGTTCATTTTTCAAAATAACAGTTAAATCTCTCAATTTTTTTTCCTCCTATTTCAATTTACTTTATTTATTAAGTTAAATATTATCTCGTTATCACGAGAATTTTTCCAATACTTTATTATGTCTTTTCCCTATTTAACCTTTCTTTTGAAAATTTTCCTTTATAATCAATTATAACCTAAAAAAATAAATTACTTTTCCTTTTAATTTTTCCTATGGAAAAACTTGAAAATATCTTTTTAGA
This sequence comes from Promethearchaeota archaeon, assembly GCA_048938005.1. Classification (GTDB taxonomy): domain Archaea; phylum Asgardarchaeota; class Lokiarchaeia; order Sigyniarchaeales; family SOKP01; genus Loki-b32. Next base: position 109,207 of record JBHLMQ010000007.1, read on the forward strand.
GATTAAAAAAATCTTAGAAAAACATTCTAGCAAATTTTTAATAAGAGAACAATACAGAGGTTCCCAAGCTAAGCAGCAGAAACCAGGATTTCATTTGTATGGAAGCAAGGAAGTTAGTTTATTCGGAAAAAAACCACAGCCTACGTATCTTGCTGGTGTTATTCAACAAAAATATTATGTAAGCTTCTATTTCTCACCCATTTATTCACACCCAGACTTATTCAAAAACATCAATCCTGATTTAAAGAAGTTTTTGAAAGGTAAATCCTGTTTTAATATAAATAAAATTTATCCTCAACTTCTTGAGGAAATTGAAGATTTACTAAAGAAAGGAATAAGTAAATATAAAGAAATCGGATGGATATAAAAAAATAGGCATTCTAACCTTTTATCTATTTATTCTTTTAAAATTCTTACCATAGAGAAGGTTATATCTCTTAACCTGAACCTTATGATTCCCCCTTTCAACACCACGCACTTGCGCTGTTGAGAGTGGCAGGCTAAATAAGTCGCTCGAAAGCTAAAATAAATATAACCAAAATTAAAATAAAAAAAAAAAAAAGATTATCGCAAATCACGTGTTTTTATAATGACCTCTTTACCTAACTTAGTCGCATAATCGAATATTAAATCCGTAATTTGTCTCGCTTCTCCTTTACTGAGCCAAGCAAATTTAACAGATCTAATAACTTTTTGATCACTTTTACGAAAAAGTTTAATTTTAAAAATATTTGTTTTTCTTTGCAATTTTTGAGGTTTAAGTGAACCATATTCACTTCCTAATACTTTCAATTTCATAATATCAAATTCAGACCAATATATTTCAAATTTAACTTTTTTTGGTTTTGAGATCATAAATTTTTCCTTTGAAATTACAAAGCTTATCCACGCATTTCTTTTATAACCATAGATACCAAGAGGAACTAAAATGAGTAATAATACTATATCAACAATTAGAACGTAATACCAAGGTATAACTCCGAAAGAAAGAAAGATCGAACTAAAGAAAATTAAGAGAAACGCAAGCAAAGACATAACCAAAAGGTATCGGATTTTAAGAGACTTAAATATTTCAATTTCTTTTAATTCCATGAATTTTTAATAAGCAAATTTTCTATAAAAGTTTTAACATCTGTGTTAAAATAAAAAGATAATCCCTTTACTTTAAACTAAAAATCTAATTAGGAATTAGCTTTTGTAAAAAAAAGTTTAGAGGGACAACTGTTAAAAGGAGAGGAGATTAGCATAATGAATGCCCGAAAGCGCCCTACGTACATTCCCTCCTCACTAATCCCGTAAATTATTGTATAATTACATAAAATAAAAGTCTCAACTATCATTGAAAATATAGTCATCTTCTGAAATGGTTATTGGAGGATTTAAATCAAATTACGACAAAAGTATCAAATGTAAGCTTCACGAAAATTATTATTCTTTAAATCCTTTTAGAATGTACCTATTACATATTATTTTTTCAGTTAACAATCTAGACTTGGAGAAAGAAAAGATGGATATTGAAGAAAAGTTAGAATTAATGAAAGTTATGTTTAATCCTAAAAACGTTGCAGTTATTGGAGCAACAGATAATATTATGAAGATTGGTTCTTTTGTATTTGCGAGTGTGTTAGGCTGTGGATTTATGAAGAATCTTTATGGTATAAATCCGAGTCCTAGATATGAAAATAAGAAAATACTGGGAAATGATGTCTACCCCTCACTCGATAAATGTCCTGAACCAATTGATCTCGTTGGAATAGTTGTTCCCCCACATGCTGTGGTAGATTCTGTAAAACAAGCCATTGAAAATGATGTTAGAACAGCAGCCATTATTACTGCAGGATTTGGTGAAGTAAAAACAGAAGAGAGACAAGATGAAAATAAGGAATTAGTTAAAACAGCTGAAAAGGGAGGAATGATTTTTGTAGGTCCTAATTCTATGGGACTCTATTCATCAGAAGATAAAACATCCCCTCTCCATTTAGGATTTGGATATATGATGCCAAGACCTGGAAATTTATCAATTGTTTCTCAATCCGGAACAATCGGAACTGTCTTATGTAATGCGTTTCAAAATATAAGATATTTTGTATCTAGTGGGAATGAGGCATCCCTAACCTTAGAAGATTATTTAGAATATTATGCTCAGGATCGAGAAACTAAAACAATAGCTTTATTCGCTGAGGGTTTACGAGCAGGTTCACGATTTAAAGAAATTTGTTCCGAAACTACAAAAACAAAACCAATCATTTTTCTTAAAGCAGGAACTACTAAAACTGGCGCTAGAGCCGCAAACAGTCATACCGGCTCAATTACAGGCTCATTAGATATTTACAATTCTTTATTTAAACAAATAGGTGTGATATCGGCAGATCAAATAGAACAATTTATTTATCTAGTTAAGGGAGCACAATATTTATTACCATTACCGACAAATGGACGTCTAAGAGCGGGAATAATTAGCGGGGGAGGTGGATTTGTCGTTCACCTTACAGATCTTTGTGAAAAACACGGTATTAATGTTGTTGATTTACGAAAAGAGCCAAACGGTCCTAAACTTATAGATGATATTTCAAAGCATCTTCCATTTTATTGGAGTCATAATAACCCTGTTGATATGGTTGCTACCGGTGATCCTGGTGTTTATCGGAAGGTTACCGAATTAATGTTAAATTCCGATTGTTTTGATGTAATAATTACAATGTCTGCTGCTACATTTCGAGATCGTATGAAGCTCTTAAAACCTATAAATGAGTTCGGAAAAAAAATGGTTGATATGATGATTCTCCGGGCAAGTAAAAGGTATGATAGAGAGATCGAAAGTGAAATTGAATTAAGCCAGAAATTCCCCAATAAAAGGATTATTTATATTTCCTTTGGTACTAGTCTAGGGAGTGTTTCTCTGGAAAAATATGATGAGAATAAAATCATGGTTTTTGGAGGAAATCCTGAGAATGCTGCTGTTGTTTTAAAAAAACTCTATAACTACCAAAAGTTCGTTAACTCCTAAACTCAAACTTGATATATAAAATTATCTAAACACAAGAAAATAAGAAAAAATATAAATTGCGGCTTATAAACATATTCCTTCCTTTCATCTAAAACCAACCAACACTTAAAATTACTTCAAGTTATTGAGTATTAATTTCAAATACGTTTAAATCCCATTTTAACTAAAGGTCTCCTCCACTCTTTCTGAAGGATTCTTCCGTTGTCTCCTTGCCTAAAACCAAATAAGACACTTTCTTAACTGTTTCTTTAGCTTTATACAAAGATTGTATCATCTCCAAAACAACATCATGAAATTCCCCCTCATTCCCTTCAATAATGATAGCTGTAAATTCTTGAGAAAGCTCCTCCATCAATCCGTTGAACCTTAAAATTTTCTGTTTTAACTTCTCGATTCTTATATCCTTAATATCCATGGTCTTCTTCACTTAATTCAAATATGAAAAGATTAACAAGAAATAAAAAACAAGGTGTTTAAAAAAAATTCCGACTATCGATATACTCATCATATATAATTATATCAAATTTACCTTGGTTCTCTTAACATACACCAAAGAGGTACATCGGTTTCAGGAATTATTGTATATTCAAGTGTTTCGAATCCATATTTCTGGTAAATTGACATAGCTTTTTCTGTATTAGTTTCCACATAAATCGGTAACCCATCGCTCTCAATTGTATTTAGCATAGTACTTATCAGTAATCCCCCATATCCTTTTCCTTGTTCTTCTGGTTTGACGGCAATATTTTGAAAATACCAATGGTCATAGGGTGCAAGTTCTTTATGTCTCTCTTCCTCATACTTAAAAACTGTCATAGTTCTTTTCATTGCTTTTAGTTTTAAACCTACTTTACGCATTGTATAAAAACCACCATGTCTCATCATACTCCAAGTAGATGGATACATCTTATTGGGGGGAAGCCATATTGTAATTCCTTCTAAGTTCTTAGATGTAGCATAAGCTAGTCCATATTTTATTCCGT
>JBHLMQ010000089.1:0-8215 GCA_048938005.1 Promethearchaeota archaeon
TAGTGCAATAGGGAAAAAATCGATCTTATCTTGAGAAAAAAAAGCCATTAAAATGGCAAACAAAATCAAGTTTAATATTATTGCTGGTAAGTTCATTCATTATAAAAATTGTTTTTGTTTTAAAAATATCACTTAGATTCATAAATTTCATTATATATTTAGTAGAATAGGAATTGATTGTTTTTGGACTAATTTCTTATTTCTAAGAATTCAGATGAAAGTTGGCTTTCAACAGAATATTGAATTTTATTAAAAATTTATCTTTATTAATTCATTAAAACCACTAATATTAAATCATATTAATTTGAGATTTTAAAAATGGATAAAAAAGTAATGCCTAGCGAAGAGCTTAAAAGCGAAATTCGAAAATTTTTAGATGAAAGGAAAGTTTTGGTTCTCTGTACTTGTAGCGATAATATTCCTCGTGCAACTCCCATGGATTTTTATACAGAAGAACGTAGTTTTAATATTTATGTAGGGCCTGCTCCTGGAAGAAAAGTAAAAAATATTAAAGAAAATCCAATTGTTAGTATTGGAATATATTCACCATTATCCGAGGGTAAAATACAAGGAATGCAGATAACTGCTTCTGGTAAAGATAGACTAATTTTTATGAGGGATGGTGATGAGGGCTTTAAAGAAGCGCAAAAAATAGTCCGTGGTAAAAGGAAACTACTTTTAAAAATTATTCCAGAAAAGATTGAACTTCTTGACTATGACTTTATAAAAGAAGGGTATTCAAGACTTCAGGTATTAGAATTATAATTCGCTATAACATTAAATGAATTATATTTCTTAAAACCAAAGCGTTCATACAATTTTTGAGCCGGAATCCCTTCTGTAACAGTAAGAATTGCTTTCCTATAACCTTTATCTCCAATATTTTTTAAACATTTTGAAAGAAGAGCTGCTCCAATTCCTATTCCCCGGAGTGTTTTTTTGACAGCAATGTTTTGAATCATAAATTCACCTTCTTTATCTCCATTTTCTATCAGACAAATTCCAACAATTTGTTCTTTTTTATCCCTTACGACAAATGAACATTCTTTTAGCATGTAAGTTGCTAAACTATGTTTCAAATTTTCTAAATAAAGAGGAACAGAAGTCACCTCTTCCCAAAAAGTTGTATCGGGATGATTTTTAAATGCATCAACACAAAGTTCTGCTATTTCAAAAAAGTCATCTTCATTAAAGTGAGCAAATGAATATTCAGGTGACAACTCATACGTTTTATTAAACCTATCTAAGATTAATGTCATATTATGTCTTTTTACTATACCATATCCAAGTCTTTTTAGTGGACCAGCTAAGTAGTCTTCTGGAAAGGTAAACGCTGCATTATCAAATTTAATACTCTCATTGTCATTTTTTAACTTTTCAATTGCTTCCTTTAACAGAATAAATGCAACATCTTCTCTCTTGACAGTATTTAATATAAAAATATGCCTAATCAAAGCGAAATTTTCGTTTATATGTCTAAAAATTAAGAAACCTATAATATCATCTTCTTTTCTGACTTCAAAACATGTAAAATCTTCATTTTTAGATTTAATAATGTTTTCAATCCGTTCATACCAAAATTCTGCTTCTTTTATATTTTCATGTTGAACAGTCTCTGCAAAATATTTAATTAAAGATTCTCTGAGATTGTTAAGAATTCTCTTATAATTAATCTGTGAATAATTTAATTTTACTACCTCATACAAATAGATACACCTGATATAAAGTAATATTTATCTTTTGACATATACACTTTCACTAAATCTTGTCCCTTATTTGGAGGGTACCATGCTGTAACTAACATATGAACTATTCTATTTCTACCTCACTTTAAAAGTCTAAATTGACATTTTTTGTAAGTAGAAATTATTTCTATTGTTTAAAAGCTTTTTCTGACCAGTAGAGTTGACAATACAACTAACTTCTATTAGAAGGTAAATTAATAAAACCTATAATAAAATTGTTAAGAAATAAAATATTAAAGGAATTATTATTGGAGAATCATAATTCTTATAATTATTATAATCAAAACAATTTTAGGAAAAGAAACATTAGATTCTTCAATAATTACGAATCGTTATCATCGAATCATAATGCTCTCCGATCAACTTATAAATCAACTTAAAGATTGTAGGACAGATAATGAATTAAAAGTAGCTTTTAAAAAGATTGCCTCTAAAGATCCTGATAATTACTTTCCTACTAAAGAGTTAAAAAAATTAGGTTACTTAAGGAAACATTGCGAGCGTTGTGGAACTTATTTTTGGACGGTTGACAAAAATCGAAAAGTATGTGGAGACCCGTTATGTTCTGGAGGTTTTCAGGTAGTTATAGATAATCCTTCAAAGGTGAAGCTTTCATTTATAGGAGTATGGAAGAAGATTGTCGAAATTTTAGAGCCAAGAGGTTATGAGCCTATTAAAAGATACCCTTGCGTGGCGAGATGGAATCCTACTTCAGAGTTTACTATAGCATCTATATCTGCTTTCCAACCGTATGTTATAACTGGTGAAGTTGAACCTCCTGCAAAAAGGCTTGTTATTCCTCAATTCTGTTTGAGATTCAACGACATCGAAAACGTAGGTGTGACATCTTCACATTGCACTGGTTTTGTGATGATAGGGCAACATACATTTGTACCACCTGAGGAATGGAATCAAGGTGAACTATTTATGGATATACATGATTTTATTCATATAGGAGTTGGTCTTACAAAGGAAGAAATAACGATACATGAAGATTCATGGGCGGGAGGAGGTTCATTTGGGTGTAGTCTTGAATTCTTCAGTAGAGGCGTAGAACTTTTTAATCAAGTTTATACTATGTATGAGCAAACACCTGAAGGTCCAAAAGAGTTAAAACTTAAAGTTCTTGATATGGGACTTGGTCAAGAGCGTGTTGCATGGTTTTCACAAGGTACACCAAATATGTATGAGGCTATTTTTCCTTTTGTGTTGTCAAAATTAAGAAAATTAACTAACATCGAGTTAGATTTAGAACTATATAATCGATTTTCACAATATTCTGCTTATTTAAATGTGGATGAAGTAGATAATATGGATGAAGCCTGGAATCGTGTTGCAAAAGAATTAAAGATCGGAGTAAAGAAATTAAAACATATAATAATGCCAATGACAGCATTATATTCGATTGCAGAACATGCTCGTAGCTTACTTTTCGCTATAAATGATGGAAAGCTTCCATCAAATGTTGGTGGAGGATATAATTTAAGAGTAATATTTAGAAGGGCTATTAGTTTTATAGATAAATTTAAGTGGGATATTGATATTGCAGATGTGTGTACTTGGCATGCCGAAGAATTAAAAAATATTTTTCCTGAAGTTTCAGAACATTTAAGTGAAATCAAGGAAATTCTAGAAGTTGAAAAAGAAAAATTTTATGCCACTAAGAAAAAAGCGGGAAAGATATTGGAAAAAATACTAAAAAAGGGTGAAATTTCTATTGAAACTCTAATAGAATTATATGATTCTAATGGTATAAGTCCTGATATGGTAAAAACAACAGCCAAGAAATATGGTATAAAAGTGAGCATACCTGACGATTTTTATAATCTAGTTGTTGAAAGGCATGAAAAAGCTGAACAAATTCATGTTACATCCAGAGAAATTGAATTAGATTTAGAGGGAATTCCTGAAACAAAATCTTTATATTATTATGACTATACAGAGACTTCTAATGAAGCCAAAGTATTAAAAATTATTGACAATATGGTTATTGTAGATAAATCTGTTGCCTATCCTACTTCTGGAGGGCAATTGCATGATATAGGGAAAATAAATGATCAAGAATTTAATGATGTTTTTAAACAAGGTAATTATATTATTCATGTTCTCGATAGTGAGCCTCAATTCAAGGAAGGAGATACTGTAAAAATAGAAGTAGACGAAAAATGGCGTAAACAACTTTCTCAACACCATACTGCTACACATATCGTCAATGCTGCTGCTAAAGAAATTTTGGGCAATCATGTGAATCAAGCAGGTGCTAAAAAAACATTAAAAAATTCTCATTTGGATATTACACATTATGAGCAAATTCCTAGGGAAAAATTAATAGAAATTGAAAATAAAGCAAATGAAATAGTAGATAAAGAAATAGATCTTAATCTTAGTTTCATCCCTCGTTCAGAAGCAGAAAAAAAATATGGTATGACTATATATCAAGGTGGTGCTGTACCGGGTAAATATTTAAGAATTGTTGAGGTACCTGGAGTTGATGTCGAGGCTTGTGGCGGAACACATTTAAATAATACCTCAGAAGCAGGTAATATTCATATTACAAAATCACAAAAAATACAGGATGGTATTGTAAGACTCACATTCGTAGCAGGAAAGGCTACAGATAAATTAAAAGAAAAGCATAGAAAAATAGTAGCAGAATTAAAAAAGATATTAAAAGTTGATCTGAACCTAATGGTTGGGAGGGTTGAAGAATTATTCCAGAAATGGAAATCACTTAATAAAGCACTTAAAACTGGGAAAGTTAATAGAGAAGATTTAAAGCTTAAATCTATAAAAGTCTATGAGGATGATGTATTATCAGAACTCTCTCAAATACTAGGAGTTAAAAAAGTGGATATTCCTTCTAAGGTACAGAAATTATTAGATGAGTGGGAGGATAATAAAAAGAAATTGGATCAGAAAGAAATTGGTATCTATTTAAGCAAATCATTCGCAGAGAGTTTGTATAATAAAGCTGAACAACATAAACCGTTTACTTTAATTTATCATACCTTTAGTGGTATTGATCAAAATGATTTAAAAAATATAAGTTCAAATGTCCAAAAATATCTAGATAATTCTATTAATTGGTTTTTTGATGAAATTGAAAAAGGAACATATGTTACTGGAATGATGTCTCCAGAAATTACCAAGAAAACTAATATAAGTTTAAATAAGTTTATAAGAGAAGAACTTCAAGATTATGGATTCAAGGGTGGCGGTAGTGATACTTATGTATCAGGGTATATAAGTGATGATAAAGGAAAAACTTCCTCTATAGTAGAATATGTTAAAATAAATTTCGATGAATATATTAAAAAAAAATATAAGATGGAAAAAAAAAAGTAAATTTTTCTCAACAAAATTTTTAAATTTTATAACAACTTAAATTTCAATTCCTAATTGATAATCTATATTGATATAGAATAGCTTTATTCTTCTCTAATAATTAGATAAAACGATTCATTACGAATAAAGGCCTCAACAAAGCATCTCCAATTATCTTTCAACACTTTTTCAAAATATTTTGCCCAAAAAACACTATATTCTTTTGTTAAATCGTGATTGAATCTCATCTGAAAAGTACCTTTATCATTCTTCTCTAATTCTATTTTATAAAAATAATTTGCTACTTGCCACATCCCCTTAAGTCCATGTAAAAATTCTTCTAGACTCATATCCTCTTTTGTTTTTCCTAAATACCATTCAATTGTTTCAACAGCAATGTTTTTGGTGAACGCACCTTCAGCTTCACCTTTAATATAGTTAAGAAATGTTGTTTTTCCGACTAAAAGCATATTTAACTCCTCTCTTGCTCTACACCATACTTTTATTTGGTCCTCTAATTGTGGTTCTTTAAATTTTTTTAAAGATTTAATTGCTTCATCTACTACGGCAGACTTTGAACTGAATTCTTCTTCAAATTGCTGTAAAATTTCGTAAGATTCATCCGAAATGGTAACATGGACTGATTTTTTATAACCCTTTCTATCCTTAGACATGATTTTGTTAAAAAAACAATTTTATAGATAATCTATGACATATAATATGTCATAATAAATCATAGTTTTTAAATATTAATGTCACCCATCTATCATATATATGACATTTCTTTTTTTAATAATTTTTAAGGCGAATTGAAGTTAAAATTAGAAAAATTGAGAGAGGGTATTATAACCCTGATAAAAAGAGTATAAATTTACCTGCATGCTATGGAAATTTCAATAGTAGATCTACTATTTGTCAAAAATGTGCAATAAAAGCTAAATGTAAAAAAATAATCCCTCCAAATGATATACATTGGTGTTGCGACCCGCCTTGACTATTTGTTCATATAATAAATGAAGTGAATTAAATTATGAAAAATAAAATCTTTGAAAATTATATTGGTGGATATAAATGGAGATCAAGTGATAAAATATATTATAAATTAACTGGAAAAAAAATTAAATCAAAATATTTTCCAACTATTCCTATCTCTGTTAGATATTTGCCTGATCTTATACCGGATAAAAACGTATATGGCCTTTTTTGGAGCACTCCAACGTTCAAGGATACTGATTGTCAATACTTATTTCATGTTTATGATGAGAATGATGTTGATTTTATAATCTCAACATCTTCAGGTAATACTGTGGAAAGTATGGCTAAGATTATAAAAACGTATAATCAAGAATCAAAAAAAAACATTAAGGCTATCCTGTTAGTTCCAAAAATTTCTTCATATAAAGTTTGTAATAGTGTTATAGAAAATAATCCTTATGTGAATTATATTGTCTTAGAAAATTCAACATTAGATAGCACAAGGGATTTTGCTGAAAAGCTTAAAGATAAAATTTTGGAAAACTACAATGTTGTTTTAGCAGATGCTGATCTAAAAACTGCCGCATACAGTCAAATTGGATTTGTGTTAGAACAAATGAATGATTTTAACGATGATTTCTGCTTTGTACAAACAGTATCTGGAGGAGTTGGTCCTGCTGGAGTTATTGAATATGCTTTACAATCCAATATAAATCCTGAGATTTTAGTGGTTCAACCTCTAAATAATAAATCTACTCCAGTTATTGATGCACTAAATGAACATTCATTAGGTAATGATCCTTTTGAAATTTTTGAGAAATATGTTTATGAAACTCCTGATATTGAAACTACTTTAGGAAGTACCAAACCAATATATGCAATAAAAAAATATATTAAATGGAGAGAAAAGGGAGGTAGAATTTTTGGGACTAAAATCTTAAAGGAAGATATTTTAAACCGAAAAGAAGATATATTAAAAACCTTGGTTAATGCAGGTTTTTATCCTACACTAGATTTAGCTTTAAAATTTTTCGAACTTGAAAAAAGCGGAATAATGGCTTTCATCGGAGCGGTTAATTCTATTAAAAAGATAGAGTCAAATAATATCATAGTAAACTTTACAGGAAGACTTCCAAATATATCTTCCACATTACCAAGTCCTGCTACTCCCCATTTATTACATAAACCCGACCAAGGAATAGAGAAAGTAATTAAGATGTTAAATATATAATTTTAAGAATTTATAATAATTTATACATTATTATAGTCTTTAAAATAAATATTATCATCAATTCAATGCGTAATAATATTCTTATAGAAAGAAATTGATTTTGGATTTAAAAAAATTTAGCATAGATCTCGACTCCTGAACTAATTTTGCTCTTTCTAATAGATCTTTTATCATCCTTCTTCATTAAAAAGAACTATATAGAATATATAGTCTTTATATAATATGGCGAGAGAACTTAAAATTATATATTTATTTTAATTTACTAATAAAATTAGAAGAGTCTATATATATGTATAATTGGTATTTAAAAACTCTTTTGCGACAAAAAATACAATATATAAAATTATTGAGGGATGTATTTCAAACTCCCCTTGAAAAGTCAATTAACAATATTTTTAAAAAAAAGATCAAGATATTGAAAAGATAGTTAAATTAAATCAATTTCAATAAGTATAGAAAAAATATATATTTCCTAATTAAAATCTAAAAAAAATTTGAGGTGAAAATGAAATTTGAAGCCAATATATGAAAAATTTTGGTGTCCACAATGTGGACAAATTCGCTATATAAATATGAATGGAATTTGTTTTGATTGTAATAATGAAAAAATTCTTATATCATTATCAAAAAAACGTATTTTACAATAAAAACCAATTCTCCTAATATAGAGAATTAAAAACACATAGATTATTTCCTATTTTAAAAATTAAGTTTTTTATATTTTATAATGCTTATTCTTTTCTTTTATGACTACTGAGAAGTTATATATAGAAGTATATTTAAAAAGATTAGAAACCAGCGATAATATGATAATTAATTCATTTTTTTGATGATATAAATTATTCGTTGTTAATTTATATTTTATTCATCCCATACTTTTGAGGCGAGCAGGTGCTCAATTCTCGCTTTTCTAGGTCTTCTAAATTCAGTATGATTTGCC
>JBHLMQ010000034.1:0-33806 GCA_048938005.1 Promethearchaeota archaeon
AGTTTTGATATTCCAGTTACAGGTGCAACACTAGACTTTATGACATTCTTTGAAATTGAAGGTGATTGGGATTATGGCTATGTAGAGGTATATGATCAAAATACTGGAGAATGGTATACATTAGATGCTCCTGGTACAGTTGATTATGTAGCTCATGCTCAAGATAATCCCAATTGTCCTAATGGTCGTGAACCCACAGATTATGAGGCGGCAACAAGATGGCATGCATTTACTGGTGATAGTGGTGGATGGATTCCTGTATCAATGGATTTAACTCCTTTTGCTGGGCATAGAATCGATATTTACTTTACATTATGGCAAGATGGTGCTTTTACATTACAAAATATGTACATTGATTACATTTCAATCCCAGAGATCGGGTTCTTCGATGACGTAGAGGCTGGTGAGGATGGATGGACGAGTACCGGTTGGTACGTCACTGATGGAATCCAAGATAACGGTTTTAGCATAACTGCAATTGACACTAAAGGAGTACCTTCAGCTCGTTATCCAGAGCCCGCCAGTAATAACGCTATGACATTACATGGAGTTTGGCATATGACCACTGACCCAATAACACAAATTGGCATGATGACTGTACCTGCTACTCCTGTTAAATCAGGTCGCGTTATGGTTGCTATAGTTAGCAACCATGCAGGTCATATTCTATCAGCCCACTACGATTTCTATGTGCTCTGGTAGTTCTAAATAAAAAATAAAACTAATTATTCTTTTTTTTTTTATACTTTGTTGTATAGTATTGTGCCTTTATTCAAAAAAAAATTGACAGAAAGACTTAAGAATCCTAATTAAGTAGATAGATTATGAAAGAATGGAGCGAGAAACTAAATTTTGATCCTTTTACTAAATTTTTATCTACAAAAAACGAAATATTACAATAATTTTTTAAACGAGATCTTTTGGTAGAACAAGTAGGTTCAATAGAAGAAATATGGGAATCATCTTTAGTATTAAGGATTATTGATAAGCAACAAGAGGATGGTTCATGGAAATACCCCAGTAGTAAAAAAGATTTAAGGACACAAGAAAACTATGATCAAATTGAGATATATAGACAATTAGGATTTTTAATACAGAAAAATGGTTTTATTAAAAACTATGTTGGGATTGGAAACGCTGCCGAGTACTTTTATTCGAAATGACGCTTAACACATTAAGAGATAGGCAAAGATCTTTAATGTTTAATCATTGAGACTCTAACTTAGACATAAATAATTCACATAAATAATTCAAATAATAAAATTTTTGAGATTCAATTTTTCCTTTGAAAATTATTATATAAATTTAGATAACTTATAATTATAAGGTAAAATTAAAAAAATTCTTTGAATTGAAAATATTTTTTTTTAGTTTTGTTAGTGAAATACTTATATCTATTTTAGAGATCTCTGAGTTATTCTAATAAAAGCTATGTCCAGTATATAATTTCATTTTTGACTTTCAATTTTGTAAAATGAAAAAAAAAAATTTATATATTACACCTCATAATATAAAACTCACTAAAAACGTCTAAAATTTCGAAGTGTGTAAATCACATTCAGAAGTTTTTAGACTTTTTAGCACTGTTCGTTATATCTTCAAATTATAACTGATTTGGGATATTGAACATTAAAAATGGAAAAGAAAATATTGAAAAATTTAAAATAAAAAAAATATAAATTAAAAAAAGTTGGAAAAAATTGAAAAAGAATAAAATTTTAGTAGCTATCTTAGTGTTATCTTTGTTGGGTATTTCTATTATTCCATTTCTTTCTTTGAATAAAGCTAATCCTGCCCAGGTTTCATTTGCTTCATTAGTTGATGAAAGATTTGATCGATTAGGTCCTGGAGCAGTAGATTTACATTACGAAGCTTTAGGGGCTAAAGAAATTGCCGTTCGTCAGGAAGCAGCAATGTTGGGACCGGAAGCGTTAATAGATCCAATTGTTCAGGGTGAATCGGCTGAGCCAGGTGATAGTTTTACCTTTACCGTATCTGATAATGGTCTAGGAATTGATTATGATGAAGACTTTTATATAATTGATGATGGTGTTGGTGCTCATGGATTAATACTAGTTGAAGAAGCAGCATATCTCGCATATGGACTTTATGGGGAATATCGCTTCCCAAATCCTGAAACTTATAATGCATCTTCTACCGATCCTTGGTTAAGGGAGTACGATGTCATAACTCAGGATCAATTATTATATCTATTAGACCAGTTTGATAACAATATGTGGCCTACAGTTACGGGCGTATTTGGAGAACCATTAGCGCGTGGAGATGAAGGACAAAAAATTTGGACTTTAATATTCAATATTCGTGACGAATCATATTATGATCCTGATGCTACTTCTTATATCGCAGGCTACTTCTCAGCCAGTGAAAGTACGGATAATCAAAAAAATATAATGCATATAGATTCATACGATTGGGCGAGACGTACTGGTCCTGATGTACCACGACCATATCTTTATGAGGGCACCTTCGCTCATGAATTTGAGCATCTTGTACATTTTGACCAAGATCCAGATGAACCATCGTGGGTTGATGAGGGTTGTGCTGAATTATCAGCGTTCTTATGTGGTTATGGTCATCCTGATCGTCATATTGACGATTACTTTTTCTATCATCCAATAACTGCATTAACCTATTGGGGTAATAGTCTTGAGGATTATGGACAGAAGTATTTATGGATACTTTATCTTTACGAAAAGTTTGGCGGAGCAGACTTCATTTCTGCCTTAGTACAAGAACAAGCCAATGGTATCGAAGGTATTGAAAAAATGCTGAAAAGCGTTTCTCCTTGGTTGAACTTTGATATGGTCTATAATTGGTGGACTATGGCTATCTACTTAGATGACGAAGTACATTTTGGTGGGATATACGGTTTTGAGACTCTTGATATCGGTACTGCGGATACTTACTATGGAACTATTGAAGGCTACCTGCAACTTTATGAAGCTTCTTGGGGTTTCCCACAAATTTATGAAGCTCCATTTGAAGTAGAATCCGATTGGTGGTGGGGTATTTATTTTGGCGATCCTAAACCATATTGTCCTCATTATTTCCGTTTTACTAATGAAAAATTATCAAAAGCATATTTTGATGGACAAGATTGGTCGGGTGTCCTTCCAAGCAGTGGAGATTATGAATGGTATTCTGATGCCTCAGCTTGGGCATGGCGTAGTTTCTATCAAACATTTAATATTCCTGCTGGTGGTGCAACACTTAACTTTATGACGTATTTTGAAATTGAAGATGATTGGGACTATGGCTATGTAGAGGTGTATGATCAAAATACCGGTGAATGGTATACATTAGATGCTGCTGGTACAGTTGATTATGTAGCTCATGGTCAAGATAATCCCAATTGTCCTGGTGGTCGTGAACCCACGGATTATGAGGCAGCTTTAAGATGGCATGCATTTACTGGTTATAGTGGTGGATGGATCCCTGTATCAATGGACCTCACTCCATTCGCTGGGCATGATATTGATCTTTACTTTACGTTATGGCAAGATGGAGCTTTTACTCTACAAAATATGTACATTGATGACATTTCAATTCCAGAAATTGGTTTCTCTGATAGTGCAGAGGAAGGTGAAGCTGATTGGACTTCTACAGGCTGGTTTGTTACTGATGGGATGTTCGATAACCATTTTGGTGTCACTATCCTTCAAGCTAAAATAAAACCTCCAGAAGTTGATGTTAAGTTATATTATACTCGTATTATGTGGATTGATCATACAACTGAGACTGGAAAAATGTTTTTAGGAAGAACACATGCTAAATCTCACAAAGTCAGAGTCGCAATAGTTAGTAATCGTGCTGATCACATACTACCTGCACATTATATATTCGGCGTTAAAGAGGTCTCATGGCACTGGTTTTTTTGGTGGTAAATTTATCTTAAATTATTATTAAATTTTTTTTTTTATTTTGTCTATTTTGTTTAATTAAAAAAGAACTTAAGAGATAATTTTTGATTTTCTAATCTTCTCTTTTAGCTTCAAGATTCTTTAAACTTGATAAATATCCTGATCGAAAGGTTATAGATTATTGGTTAGAGTATCATTCCCCTTTTGGTTTACAGATATTGTATCTTCACTTGACACACTCTCGAACGTAGGTTTCACTTCTTCTCTCCGTCAAATTGATTTAGCACTTAATACATTAAGAGATAGACAATTAGAAAACGGTTTAGGGGATTTAAAATTAATAAAGACTAAAGATAAAGATCTTCCTCTTTGTATTGCTTTAGCTATCTGTCGAATATTTAAGAAATTTTATTAATTGTTTGAATTTTTAAGGTAGGTTTGATTAATCCAAATATTATTAGCATGAATTTAAAAATTGCTTAAGGAAAACTAGTTTGGAATTTCAAAATATTCAGGATTTACTAAGAGAATTAAAAGATGATAACACCTCTGGCGCTTCTGAGTTTATTGATAAAGTTCTTGAAATAATTAAATTTCAACTTAGATTGATCCATGATCCACATAAAGACATCAGAGAGAATATTTTTAACTTATCGAAACAAATAATTTATACTCGCCCAAGTATGGCTCCTCTTATCAATACAATGGGATATCTTATTCATGATTTAGAAAAAATAAATAAAAGTATTATAGAAGAAAGATTGAGCCAATTTTATATCTATAGAGAAAAAATTAAAGAATCTTTAGAGTTAGCCTTTCACAGTTTTTTAAAAGAGAGTAAGAAAATTCCACTGAAAGTAATGCTAATATCATATAGCTCAACGATTATCAATCTAATATTGCGAAATAAAGATTTTAACCTTGAGATATATGTTCTAGAATCAAGACCACTTCTTGAGGGACGCAAGGTTGCTGAGATTTTATCTCAATATTTTAAAACGCATCTTATAGTCGATGCTGCAATGGGAAAATTTATTGATCAAATCGATGTAGTGTTAATTGGAGTTGATAGTATCTTAGAAGATGGTTCGATTATAAATAAGATTGGCACATATCCGTTAGCTGTGCTAGCTGATTCAAGGAAAATTGATGTATATGCAGTCGCAGATTCTTTGAAGTATAACCTAAAGAGTCATTTCGGCAGAGATATTATAATTGAAAAGAAGCCTATAGAAGAAATTTATGATAAAGAAATAAAAAACACATCTTTAGAAATACATAATTATTATTTTGATATTACTCCTTCTATTTATTTTACGGGAATTATTTCTAATTATGGCATCCTAAAAATTAATGAGTTTCTGGAAAAGGTGAAAAGTGATCTTCCAATCGAGTGGTTTAAATATTTATTAAATAATAAAAGGATATGATTTTAAAATCAAAAATGAGCGCTCACGAATCAGAATTTAAAAAATTAAAAGAAAACTATACTGAAAAAAATCTTAATGTAGATAATGCTTATAGGATTACAGACCGACTAGCATTCCCTCGGTTAATTGGTTCAGAAGGAGAGAAAGAGGCTATCAAAATTGTATTGGACGAATTTAGAAAAGCAGGATATAATTCAATTAGCCAACAAAAGTTTAAGACTTCTTTCCATAACTGGACTTTTTCGAGATATATTTTTTCAATACTTGGTTCGGGATTGATTCTATTAGCATTATCCTTCTATATATCTCCTATAATAACAATTTGTCTTTTCATTCTTGGAATTTACCTTTCATTTAGAGCGCTGGCAGTTTCTACTTCAACTAAAATTAAATTAAGTAGAAACCCGAAATATAATTTTGAGACAGAAAATATTTATGTTAATCTGAGAAGTAAGAATTCTAATTGTAAAATAATATTCATGGGACATTGGGATTCTAAATCTCAAACATTTTCACCATCGACACGAATTTTGATGTTTATGATATTTGTTTTTGGTTCTCTTATTCTCTATTTGTTTTATTTAATTTTAAGCCTTCTTAAGCTTTTTATGAATCTTAATTTACCAATTTTAAACAATATTTTATTAGATGTTTGTATAATCATTGCCATCATTGGAGCAATTAACTATTTTAATAAAACAGGTAATGATTCTCCTGGGGCGTTTGATAATGCAGCAGCGGTAGGTGTGTTAATAGAACTTGCCAGATATTATAAAAAAAATCCAATTAAAAATATTGACTTAATGTTTTTAAGTACTGGTTCTGAGGAACTAAACTTAGGAGGGGCAACTCATTTTATCCAAAGTTTTAAAAATAAATTTGACAAAAGCTCAACTTTTTTTATTAATTTAGATTTCATTGGAGGTTCGGAACTAATAAGATTAATAAGTTCTTATGGTATTCCACGAAAAATTTCTTCGAAAAAATTAAATAAATTATTTCTAGAAAGTGCTAAAGACTTAGCAATTAGAATAAAAGATATATATGCCCCTACTGGAGTTTGGTCTGATTATATGCCAATAGTTCAAGAAGGATTTGAAGCTTGTTGGGTTGGTTCTCAACCGGGATTGAAGTTTGTACATACTAAGAACGATAAGATGAACTTAATTTCTAAGGAAGGAATCAAAAACATACTCTATTTATGTATAAAGGTTATCGACAAATTTAATAATGAATATAATTAATCTCATATTTTTCTGATTAATCTTGGCTATTATTTATAAATTAAATCTAGGAAAGCTTTAAGAAATATTGTACATAACTTAAATTTTATCCTAAGATTTATTTTATCAAAATTGATTATCGAAAAAAATAATTAAAATTTTGTTTACAATGTTAACTTCAGAACAAATTAAAGAAGTTTTAAAAAATGATGTTATAAATCTTCGATTCCATGCAAGGGGAGGACAAGGAGGTGTTACTGCTTCCAATTTATGTGTGGAAGCCTTTTATGGTTACGGTGTTTGTCAACCCCTTTTTGGTGCTGAAAGAATGGGTTCTCCAACAGAAAGTTATGTAAGACTTTCTTCAAATGAAGATTTAGTAAGAAACAATGAACAAGTGTATGGTCCTCATTTTGTTTCTGTATTAGATCCATCATTATTAGGAGAAATTAATGTAACTGCTGGAATGCCAAGAGGCGGTTGGCTTATTGTAAATACAGTTATGGATCAAGCTACGGTTCAGGATATTGTTGGGAGAAACGATATTAATATTGCAACTATAGATGCTACAAGAATTGCTTTAGATATTTTAGGAAGAAATATTACAAATACAATAATTTTAGGGGCTTTAATTCGAGTTTCTCATCTCTTTACTGTGGATGAATTGTCTGATGCCATCATGAGACGTTTCAAAGGAGAAATCGCAGGAAAAAATATGCAAGCAATAAAACAAGCAATTGAAGAAACATGTGTATATGATCTTGGAATTGATATTGATTTTTCTTTAGATACGAAAGTACCATGGCAACAGGTAAAACCAGGTTTGCCGGGATATAAAGAATTAGATAAAGCAGGAGTGTGGTATTGTGACGAAGATGTTATTCCATTTGGAAGTTCCCAAATAATGACTGGTTCATGGGGAGAATGGGAAATAATTTGGGATGAAGAAAAATGTACTGATTGTGCTCAATGTTGGTATATCTGCCCAGATTTTGCTATACTCAGGGTAATAGGAGAAGATGGATTATGGCATATGGCAGGAATTGATAGTTTTCATTGTAAATCTTGTCAGAATTGCTTAAACATTTGTCCAGTAGACGCTATAAGTAAACAATTAAAACAGGGTCCAGCATCTTGTGCTTTACCTGAAGATCAAGGAGGTGAATAAATCAATGAGTATAGAACCAATGCGTATTTTTTTCAAGGAAATTAAAGAACCTATCGAAACTACCATGATTGGTAATTATGCGGTTGCTGGAGGTGTAACCCAAACAGATCCAGATGTAATTTGTGCATTTCCAATAACTCCCCAAACCCAAGCTGTTGAAGGTCTTTCTGATGTTGTCCATCATGGTAGGTTGAAAGCTGCATTTGTTAATGTTGAATCTGAATTAGCTGCTATAACCTACTCAACAGCAGCATGTGCTGCAGGAGCTAGATCATTTACAGCTACGGCTTCCCAAGGTTATTTATTAATGACGGAAGGATTACCTATGGCTGTTGGTTGGAGGGTTCCGTTAACAATGATGATAAGTGCACGAGCATTTAATTCTCCCAATTTATCAATTTGGAATAGTTGGGAATTTACACAAACTAATTCTGAATTAGGATGGAATTGTATTGTATCTGAAAATGTACAAGAAACTTATGATGCCGCTATTTTATCAGTCATGATTTCAGAAGATTCTCTTTTTCCAACTATGTTTGTACATGACGGTTTTATTATTTCTCATTCTGTACAGAACCTAACTCTCATCCCAGATGAAATTGTTAGAAAATTAACTCCAAAAAAGCCTAGACATCACATTACTACTGAAAAACCTGGTACTTGGGGAGGAATTGTAACTCCCGATTATTTCATGGAGGGAAGAAGAAAACTTGAAGAAGATAAAAAACCAGTATTAGGGATTATGAAAAAGTGCTTTAATGATTTTGCTAATGCTACAGGACGTAAATATGATTTAATTGAAACTTTTAATTTAGATAATTCTTCGAATTCTTCGAAAACGGCATTTCTAACTATGGGATCCATGTGTGGAAACATAATCAGCTGGATGACAAAGAATAAAGATATAGGTTTAATTAAAATTCGTTCTTATAGACCATTTCCTTATGAAGATTTACAAAAAATAGTGCAAGAACACAATCTTGAGAAATTAATTATATTAGAAAAATCAGATTCTCTAAATGGACTTTTACCTCCATTTTCAATGACCATTGCTTCAGCATTATATCCTCTTGGCACAATATTTAGAAGTTTTGTTGTTGGTTTAGGAGGTCGGGATGTCACTCGAGATGAATTTGATGTCGCAAAAAAGAAAATGGAGTCGGTAACAGATATGAAAGGACCTCTTTATTCTTATTTGGGTGTAAGAGAAACAAAAGATAAAATTTTGGGGGTGGATAATTAAAATGGTGCAACAAGAGAGAAACATAATTAAATTGGAGGATCTATTAACAGTAGAAGGAAAATCTAATGTTTTATTTTTTAATTATGATAATGAAGCATTCATGAATACTGGTATTCAAGAAAGTGGTGGAACACCTCCATATGCATCCACTACAACAGGGCCAGCAGGAGAGTTGATCCCTGGAAAGGTTGGAGTTAAGCAAGATTTAGTCACGCCTTTTGCCTTTTATGGTTCAAACTCATTATTTTTAGCAACTGTCAACCCTGCATATCCTAATGATTTTATGGGTAAAGTAGTAGAGGCATTAAAAACAAATGGTTCTTCATTTATTCAAGCTTATTCTGATTGCATGAGAGGGTGGCGACATGGTGCCGAAGATGCTGTTAAAATATCGAAATTAGCCACTGATAGTGGATATTGGCCATTATATACGATTCGAGTAAAAGATGGTATTCCTACTTTCTCCTATTATCGAGGTTTGGACATAGATAAGGATAAATTTGTGGAATATCTAAGATCAATGGGACGATTCAGACATTTATTTAAGCCTAAATTCATGGAAAAAGAAATTGATGAAATTATATATTATACAGAACAAAGAAATAAGAAGATAAAAGGATTAATTGATACATTTGGGGCAGAAAAACCTGTTGATATTTATAGAGTTAATCGAAAAGCTTTAGAACCACAGACGCATTTATTTCCTGGACATGGTCTTTGTCCTGGATGTGGAGCTGGAATGGTTTTAAATCAAATGGCGACAGCCGCAACTCAAGTTGCTGGTAATAATATTATATATGTAAATAATACATCTTGTTCAGAGGTGTCCACCTCTAAAGATAATGTTAGCTCATGGCGTGTCCCCTGGGTTCATCATCTATTTGAATCAGGTGCTACTGTTGCAGAAGCCTTAAGCACAGGTTATAAAATTCGAAAAGCTAAAGGTGATTTCAATGGTGAAGTACCCTATGTAATACATATTGGAGGGGATGGATCAACTTACGATATTGGATTTCAATTTCTAAAGGCAGCTTTAGTCCGAACAAGCACTATGGTTGAGATGAATCTTTATTTAAAAGATCAAAAATAATTTTTTTAAATTTTTTATTTATTTTATTCCTATCTTCTTTTATGCCAATTTATATAGAGAAAAATTATCCTGTTTTTACTGTAATAATTGATAATCCTCAAGTGAAAAATGCTGTAGATGGCCCTACGGCATCAGAAATTGCAAATGCTTTTCGGGATTTTGAAGAAGATGAAAATGCATTAGTTGGAGTACTATGGGGAGCAAATGGAACATTTTGTTCCGGAGCAAATTTAAAAGCTATTGCAAAAGGTCAAGGGAATCGGATTGATAAAGAAGGAGATGGTCCAATGGGACCTAGTAGAATGATGTTATCTAAACCTATAATTGCAGCAGTGGCAGGTTATGCTGTTGCGGGTGGATTAGAACTTGCTTTATGGTGTGATATGCGTGTTGCTGAAAAAAATGCTATTTTTGGAGTTTTTAATCGTCAATTTGGCGTCCCTCTTATAGATGGAGGGACTGTGCGCCTTCCAAGATTAATTGGATTAAGTAGAGCGATGGATATGATCCTCACTGGACGTCCAGTTTCTTCCCAAGAAGCTTATGAGTGGGGTCTTATAAATCGTATTGTTGATATCGGACAATCCAAACTAGAAGCGGAGAAATTAGCCAAAGACTTAGCATCATTTCCACAAGTTTGTATGAAAAATGATCGTATGTCTACATATACTCAGTTTGGATTAGGTATAAAAGAAGCTATGATAAAAGAATTCGAATTTGGTTTAAAAACATTAGAAAGCAAGGAATATCTAACTGGGAGTGAAGCATTTTCTCAAGGAAAAGGAAAACATGGATTTTTTAATGATTAGATCACTATTTTAAATATTTATTAATTAAATATTTCTTGGTGATTTAGTGATAGAATTTAATGAATTTAGAGTTAAAACTCCAGAAAGAGAGATTATATTAGATATTACTAGTGAGATTAATAATATCGTAAGAAAATGCAATATAAAAGAGGGTGTTTGTAGAGTATTTGTTCCCCATACTACTGCAGGTATAACTATTAATGAAAATGCAGATCCTTCGGTCATCAGAGATATTAGCACCTATTTAAGTAAATTAATTCCAAGAGGAGGAGGATTAGGGTATACATATAGACATGGTGAGGGTAATTCTGACGCCCATATTAAGTGTTCACTAACAGGGCATTCAGTTGAGTTATTGATTCATGAAAATCGATTAATGCTTGGTACATGGCAAGGAATAATGTTCGCGGAATATGACGGACCTCGAAATAGAAGAATATATGTACAAATTTATGGAGAATAGGTTCAATAATTCTTAAAGATTTAAATTGGTTCTAATAAGGACAAATTTTATCTAAAAGTTATTAAAATAATAAGATCCTGTTATTAAAATTTAAATATAAAAGTGTTTAATCTTCACATGTAATTCAAACTTTATTTATTGAAACACTTTAAAAATAATTTAAAAGGTAAAAAAAATGAGTGAAATGGAAGAAGTAAAACCAGGAGTAACGTGGGAACATATAGTAGTTACCGCTCTAGCTACAGGAGCTGCCGCTTTATTAGCAATTTATGCGGTGATAATAGCTCCAGTAGCGCCATTTCCTGGAGTTTCAGGTCTATATTTAGCTGCAGCTATTTATGTTCCGCTAAGTTTATGGCTAGGTTTATGGGGGTGCATTGCGGGATATTTCTCATGCGTGATTCTAGGGTTTGTAGCTACACCTTTTGGCGCTGTAAGTTTTATTTGGTCATTAGCTGACTTTGTAGAAGGGTTCATCCCATTAGTTGCGTTTAGATTATTCAAGGCAGATGTAGATATTGGAGCAGATTTAAAAAGAAAAAATCCGTTATATATTCTACTTGCTGTTTTAGTTGTAAATCTCGTTTTAGCAGCATTAGCTACTGCTATAGAGGGTTTAGGAATACTATGGATAATTACGTTAGTAATCGCCATTGTTCTCATAGTTGGCATGTATATCTTAAATCCATCTAAGTCATGGTTAATTTATGTTGTTTTTGGAATATTTGGTGCAGCAATAGGTTCAGCATTAATAGGAATTGCCGTTCCAATAGCTTTTGGATACGGAAGCTGGGATGCTTTTGGGGTAGGAGTAATTGGATGGTTTGCAGGAGATTTAATTGTATTGTCTGCAATAGCAACTCCTATGATGGTATATTTAACAGGAAAAATTAAAGAAACCTCTGTTTTCGTGGAGAATTGGTTTTCGTAAATTTTTGGGGTGAAAGTAATCTCAACTCTATCTAAAACTTTTTTTTCTTATATTCCTTCAACCTCTATAATGGCAAAGATTCATCCTGTAACAAAATTAGCACTAGTTTTTATATTAAGTATTATTTCTCTTATCCTTCCAAATGTTTTTGATGTAATATATCTTCTTTTATTTGATATCATTCTAATAATCCTCATAAAAGTTCCAATTTTCTCGAAAGGATTTAAGAAAGCAATAATTGCCTTTTTATTAGCAAATATTTCGATTTTTATAGCGTGGTTTTTTTTTTCTCATGAAGAAGGAAATATAACTTTTTTTGAGACTACCATTGTTTTAATAAAAGATAAATGGAATTGGCATATTTTAATAACAGATCAAACAATTTTTAAAGCAGCTAATATTTCGCTTAGAGCAATAACTATGTTTTTTTTAATGTTATTTATGTTTGTCGCAATATCCGATCGCGATTTAATTCATGGTTTACGCTCAGTGAAAGTTCCATTTTCCGTGTGTTTAGTAATAAGTATGACTTTTCGAGGATTATCGATGTTTCAACAGGAGTATGTTGTTGTAAGGGAAGCGATGATGACACGAGGAGTTGAATTTGAAAAAGTATCTATACGGAAAAAAATTAAAAATTTCGTATCAATTTTTATTGCATTAATTGTATTAATGTTTAAACGAACAGAAGAAATGTCTTCTTCAATTGAAGCAAGAGGAATTCCTTTACGCTCAAAAAAACGGACTGTTTATCACTATTATCCCATGAAAAAGAAAGATTATTTTATAATCTTTTTATTACTATCTTTTTTAATCTATTCAATTTATTTACAGATTATAAACGGAAGTTTTCTATTTTCAATTATAAGACTATTTATGTGAATGTTGTTGGAACCAGTTATTCATTTTAAAGATTTCTCATGGAGATATAAAGCATCTAAGGATTTAATACTTAGAAATATAAATTTAACGATTTTTCGCAATGAATTTATTGGAATCATGGGTCCTACTGGTGCAGGAAAATCTACTTTATGTTCTTGTATTAATGGTCTTATTCCATTAAGAAGTCGTGGATGGGTTAAAGGAACTGTTGAAGTATTAGGTATGGATACTCGAAATGCAAAAATGGCTAACATTGGAAAACAGGTTGGTTTAATCTTTCAAGACCCTGAATCACAATTTGTTATGATGACTGTTGAAGATGAGATTGCTATTGGATTAGAAACATTGGCTCTTAGCCGTGAAGAAATCAAAGAAAGAATTGAGTGGGCTCTTAAGTTAGTTGGATTAGAAGGATATGAAGATAAGTCTCCAGATGAACTCTCTGGTGGTCAAAAACAAAGAATAGCCATCGCCTCAATTATGGCAATGAGGCCAGAAATTCTTATACTAGATGAACCTACATCAGATCTTGATCCAGAAGGAAAACGAGAGATTTTTGAATTATTAGAATCAATTCGAAATGAATTCCAACTCACAATTGTTCTAGTTAGTCATGAAACAAGGAAAATTTTTCAATATTGTAACAGAGTTGTTATTCTTGACGAAGGAGAGATTAAATTTGATGGAGATACTTCACAACTAACTCAAAATAAGGATATCTTTGATAATATAGGCCTTTATTATCCGATAGATAGTTTGAATTATATCAAATCATTAGAGAATACTTATTGTGAAGAATCTGAGAATATTCCTATAATTGAAATTACAAATTTAAGTTATACTTATCCTAATCAAACGGAGGCTTTAAAAAATATAAACTTAAAAATTTTTCTAAATGATTTTGTAGCTATTATAGGAAAAAATGGTTCTGGTAAAACTACATTAATAAAACACTTCAATGGCCTTTTTAAACCACAACAAGGAAAGGTTCAAGTAAAAAGTAAATCAATTAATGAGTATACAATCTCAGAAGTCTCTCAAATTATAGGATACTGTTATCAAAATCCAGATCATCAACTCTTTAAAAATACAATTAGAGGAGAAATTGAATATGGATTAAAAAATCTCAAATTTCCTGATGAAGAAATCGAAAATCGTTTTAATGATATTGTAGAGCTTCTAGATCTTAAGAAATTTGAAGAAATGTATAAATCCACATTTCATTTAAGTAAAGGAGTGCGCCAAAGACTAGCCTTAGCTTCGGTATTAGTATTAAAACCTGAGATACTAATAATTGATGAACCTACGACAGGTCAAGATTATCGTATGATTGAAGAATTTATGAAAATTTTAAAAGATCTTCATGCAAATAAACGCACAATAATTATAGTAACTCATGATCCAAGAGTTATAGCTAAATATTCTAAAGAGGTAATTATTCTTGACAATGGAAAATTAATAAAGAAATTACCCACAGCAGAATTTCTTAAAGATAAAGAGCTACAAAAGATTGCAGCCTATACTCCACCATAGCTCTTGACTTTTATAATCGGTTGTAATTAAAAATGTTTAATTTTTTTCTAATATTCAGTTTTTTATCAATTCAAAATAGGGGATTTAAATGGATTTTGGATTTAATTCTTTAATAAATTTAGCAAAAATTAAAAAGAACGTCAAGAGAAAGCGAATTTCGAGTTATGACAAGACTGGAGCTAATGCTGATTTTAAAATTATAGAAAAAAAAGAAAAGTTTGAACTGTGTAATTTAACTTGCACGGGTATTATAAAACATATTTGGATGACACTTGCTTCTGAAGATTCAAATTATTTAAGGAAAGTGGTAATTCGAATGTGGTGGGATGATGAAAAAAATCCCTCTGTTGAATGTCCAATTGGAGATTTTTTTGGAATAGGTCATGCGAAAACAGTAAATTTTTGGAGTTTACCACTTTCTATGGGTCCCAACGATGGTAAAGGATTCAATTGCTGGTTTCCGATGCCATTTTCTAAAAATGCAAAAATTGAGGTTGAAAATGAATCAGAAGATACACTTATTCTTTATTATTATATTGATTACGAGGAATATCAAGAAATTAATGAATCTTTAGGCAGATTTCATGCATGTTGGAATAGAGAAAATCCCTGTAAAGGACAAAATTATGAATATTTAAAGCAAATGGATTGGAAGTCGGAGATGTTTAATAAGAAAAACCTCACACATAAAGATGATTATTTAATATTAGAAGTAGAGGGTGAGGGTCATTATGTTGGATGTCATTTGGATATTCATAACTTATTTGAAACTGAGAGAGAAAACTGGCCTGGTGAGGGAGATGACTATATTGAAATCGATAATGCAGAGATCATACTACATGGAACGGGGACGGAAGACTATTTCTGTGGGGCGTGGAGCCCAAGTCAATATTATTGTTCTCCATATTATGGGATCCCTTTACCTGGCGGGAAAAATTGGAGTGGAAAAATCTCATATTATAGGTATCATATTGAGGATCCAATCTATTTTCATAAAAATATTAAGGTTAAAATTGAACATGGCCATGCAAATCAACGCTCAGATGATTGGTCATCAACAGCATATTGGTATCAGACAGATCCTCATAAAAAATTTAATCCTATTTTATCAGTAGAAGAAAGATTGCCAAGAGAAGAGCCGAAGGATATAATTTGATTTAAGTTAAACGTTATATCTTTAATTTTTATCTCTGAATGAAATATCATATTCTACTCTTTCCAACCATTCAATAACTAAAGAATTAAATAAATTTGCTTTTTCTATTTGTAGATTATGACCTGCTTGATCTAGGATTGCAAAAGTGGCTCTTGGATAATTTTCAATAATTTTCCAAGCATCACGATACCCAACTGTAATATCCTGCCTCCCTAAAAGAAATAATGAGGGTTTATCAAATAATTTTAAACGGTGGTCAACTTTAAAAGAAAATGAGTAATTGGCGGGAAATATTTTATCAGCAAAATTTTGATCCGCTATTTTAAGACCAGATAAGATTTCATCATTATATCTTTCCCACACTTCTCTGTTCTGGACTACTAAAGATTCTTCTAATTCTATAACATCTATTGGATTTAAACTTGAAATAAACTTATCATCTTTTATAAAAACTCTAACTTTTTTTGGTAGATAACGTTTTTCTGGTTGGGGGATTATAAGAGGACAAATAAATAAAATACCATCTACAAAATCAGATCTCTTTAAAATAATACCTCTTGCTAAATAGCATCCATAAGATTCACTAGCAATTATGAATTTTTCATCAGGAATGATTTTATCTATAAATTCTAGAACAATTTCAAGTATCTCATCTGAATTTTTTATCCAATCTGGTCCAGTTGTTTTCCCCATTCCAGGTAAATCAAAATAAATTCGTTTGTAATTATCTTTTTTTTCGAAAATAGGCTCCATACATCCTTTCATTAAGCGATGGTCAGGCATAAATCCATGAACCATTAAAATAGGGTACCCTTTACCATACATCTCATAGTAAATTTCTATATTTTCAAGATCACACTTCAATACATTATCAACTCTATTGAATTTAAATTATGAAAAAATGTTGAATTAAAAAAATAAAAGTTAAGAAAAAAATTAATTATTTTTTATTTCTAATTTTCTTAAACGTTCTTCATGAAGAATTTTCAATTTCTCTTGTTGTTCACTGAATTTTTTGTAATTTAGAGGGAAGAATGTAAAAATTAATAAGCCAATTAAAATACCAATAGCAGGAACAATCGATACAGAAAGTTGTAAGCCAACTAAACCAGAAGGTGGTTGAGTATCTAAATTCGGGTCGAAGCCGCTAAGCATTTGGATAATTATTAAAGCAACAGCAGAAAGAACCATTGATAGTCTTGCAATAAAAGCTCCAATTCCCCCATATGTCGCTTCCCGCCGTTTTCCTATTTTTATTTCATCATAATCTATTCCAGCAGAAATTACTGGCTCAGTCATTAACGTACCACACGCACCTATTCCAGGAATAAGCCCTATAATAGTCAATGTAATAAAATCACTTACAAAAAACAGTAATATCATACCTACACCAAATATAGCCATCGCAAGCGCTAAACCAAATTTTGGTCCCTTCTTTCCATATAATTTCCACCATAAGGGGACAGCAGCAATTATTCCTAACGCTATCCCTATCATAGCAAAACCTTCCATACCTTCCTCTATTTTTAAAATAAATCTTGCATAAAGAGGTAGAATCATTAAAGTAAAACCAAAACAAAAATCTAGCATTGCATATGTTACTGCTCCAATTAAAAATGGTTTATTTGAAAGAACTGCTTTAAATGCCTCTAATATTGGTAAAGGTTCATCTATTTGATACTCTTTTCTTTCTCTTGTCCCTAAAAGGGAAAGATACATTGTAATGGGAATTGAAATACCCATTATAACTCCTACTAGTGCCCAACTACCAAACGCAGCTGCAATCATAGAAGGAATCATAACTCCTATCATAGATGAAATAAATGCTATTGTATCTTTGATTGCAACAACTGAAGCTCGCTCACGCTCATCTTCATACATCTCTGTATATAAAGCACTCCAAGCTGTAATCACAATTGTAAATCCAGTATCAAAAAGAAATAGCATGTAAAAACCATGAAGAAAAACTAATCTCTGATCTGTATATGGAACCCACCACAGTAAAATAAAGCCTATCGTCATTGGTATGGTTCCATAGATGATCCATGGTACTCGACGACCTTTTTTTAGTTTTATTTTATCCATGTAGTATCCAATTAAAGGATCGTTTACTGCATTCCATATCCCATAAAAAATGAGGAGGATCCCAAAATTAAAGAGGGAAAGACCTGCGTGAACGGTATAAAACGTTAATAGCCAAGTTCCGATCATATTAAATGGAAGTGCAGATGGCACAGCCCCTAAAGAGTAAAAAAGGTGTCCCAAACGTGAATGTACTTTATCATCAATTTTTTTTTGTATTTCACTCATAATGATCAATATTTCA
Source organism: Promethearchaeota archaeon (assembly GCA_048938005.1). GTDB lineage: Archaea > Asgardarchaeota > Lokiarchaeia > Sigyniarchaeales > SOKP01 > Loki-b32. Next base: position 18,136 of record JBHLMQ010000034.1, read on the forward strand.
TATTATTAATTACAGTTTAATTTTAGTTTAAGATATATTTGAAATTTATTATAAAATTAGAAAATTAATTTAATTCTTTTATAAAAAAACTAATATTAATCCTCTTCGATAATCTCCAAACCTAGAATCTTTGCTCCGATTATAAAATGTTCCTTCCAATCTCCGATAAATGAAACACGATGCCATCCGAAAGATTCCCAATCATAATTCCTCATAATTTTTTCAACATTGTCTTTTACAAGCATTTTTGATACACATCCTTTTTCATCAACCACATTATCGATAATTTTTCCTCGTCTAATCGAAATTTTCTTTGTAAAAACACTTATTTTTATTGTAGTAACCATTTCACCAACGGGGAATTTAACACAAGGAGAAGCACCTAAGTAATGGGTTTCCCCATGATAGACAATTTCATAAGGTGATGATGGTCCATCAATTCCAAAAAGTCTATTTGGAGCTACACAGTGCATATATGTTATTTGATCATTAATACCGTCAAAAGTATGGTTAGAAACAAATCCCGGTCGACCAGTTAAATATAACCCAAAAAGGAAACTTACAGTTGAATCCATATCAGATTCACATATACCATATATCCCTTCATTACTTAATTCAAAATAAGCCATACAAGGATAAGCAGGTAATATTCCTGTCAGCAAAAATGTACCACAATCAGGAGTAAACACATCTATATCTTTATCTTGTAAGAGTTTTTTAAAAGCGAGGTATAATTTCGCAGAATTCAGAATAGTCTTTTCGGAGGGTTCTACTTTTAGTGCGTTCCTGATCCATTTATCAGCAATTTTTTTAGCTTCCTCCTCATTTACCTTTATATAATATTCCAGAATCTCATTTGGATCTCCACTTATCATTTCTATACCAAAAAATTCTTTCAAATTTCTTCTATATTTTGTTTCATCCATTCTCCACTGATGTGCTTGATCTTTACCAACAGTATCTGTATAAAATTCAAACTCTTTATCACCACTCATTTTTACAACTTGTTCAAGAAACTCAGGATGCTCTTTTAATATTATCCTCCGTTCCGGATTGAATAATCCTAATATTACATCCCAGTTCATCTTTATTACATCGCTAGCATAAACTAAAACTCTCTTTCCCCTTAACTGTAGTAAGTTAATTAAGATTTCAATTGGTTGTTTAAAATCTTCAATCTTTTGTGAAGATATTGGAAATACTTGGTAATTTCTATTTCTAATATTAGAATAAATTTTAGTAAATGTGTGATCTCCTCCATATACATAATTAGCAAGAACAACTGGTTTTTTACTTTCGATAAATTCAATTCCTGCTTGGACTATTCCGGGATCCCCATAATGACCTATTGTAAAGATAATTAGCCCATTTGCTTCTAATATGCTTTCTTTAAGAGCTTCAATTGAGGATTTATCATATTTAGTAATTATATCCCCCCAACTAAATGCTACATTTGGAAACTTCTCAATTAAATACTCCTTAATTAACATAATTAGTTTTAAATTGTCATAACCTAAATAGGGCCATCCTGCTTCCCATTGTGGTTTCCCAATATAAATAACCTGAATTTTTATTTTTCTAGATATCATTTTTTAAAAACCTGCTAAATTATATATAAAATTATACAATTATTCAAAGATATTTTAGAAATTATAATTTTTTAAAAGTTAAAAACATAAAATATAACATACAAGTAGATTTTAGTATTATCAATTTATATAGGGATTCAATAAAAATGACAGCAGTTTTCTACTGGTTAGGGGTTACATTAGCTATTTCTTCAGGATTATCAAATCAATTTGGGACTGTATTGCAAAAAAAGGTTGTAAATGAACTCCCAGATGAATCAAAACTTATGAGGAGTCTTATTAAAAAACGATTATGGGTATTGGGTCTTATATTACAATATGGATTAGGAGCGGTACTTTATATGATGGCACAATTATATATTGGTCCTGCGTTAATTCCTGGATTTATGGCTTCAGGGTTAATCGTTTTAGCAATAGGATCCATTAAAATCGTAGGTGAAACATTGAATAAAGGAGAAATTTTTGGTATTGTATTAATGATAATAGCCTTTTTTTTATTAGGAATGAGTGAATTATCAATTGAAATTACTAGTATGAATCTTTTAGAGATATTGTTTATTATAAGGGTATTAAGTTTTACACTCATTGTAATATTAATCTCTATTATTTGTTATATGATACAGCGAAGAAATAATAGGTTTAAGGGAATTTTATTAGCAATAATATCAGGTTTCATGTTTGTACTGTCTAATTTTTGGGTAAGTCCATTAATTGGAGTTATAGGTAATGTTTTAAGTGGTGCTTATAACTTAGCTGAATTTATGTTATTTATTTTTTCTGTAATAATTTTAATTTTATCTAATTTTCTAGGTGTTTTTACCATTCAAAAATCATTTACAATAGGTCAAGCAAGTAATTTAGTTCCTATCCAACAAGTTCCAACCCTGCTCGCCCCTATAGCAATATACTTTCTAATATTTCTCTTAACCCCACCCAGTTTCTTATCTATTTTCTACTTAATTTTTGGAATTACACTAATTATAATTAGTTCGTTTCTATTAGGAAAAAGATCAGCACAATTAGAACAAATTAAATAATTTTATATTCTATACAATTATATTATGGCGAAATTCATATTTTTTCAAGCTCATCCTGATGATTTAGAGCATAAGTGTGGCCATTTAATGCATTATCTCGCAACTAAAGGCAAAAGGAATCATATCATTAAAATTGCATCTATTACTAAAGGAGAATTTGGGCTTCCGGGTCCTCAATACGATAAATTTAAAGGAGATTTACTCGCAAAAATTAGAACACAAGAATTGTTTGATGCTGAAAAAATCCATGGGATTCCTCCGGAGAATATAGATTTTTTTGGATATATTGATGGATTTGTACCATTTAATAAAGAATTTATTAACAGAATTGCTGAATATCTAAAAAAAGAAAGACCAGATATCATTTTTGCTCCAGAAGCAATCTATTCATGGTATTATCATATGGATCATATAAACACTGGAAGAACGATATTTTATATTATCCACAATAAATTAATTGATTTTATTCCAATCCTTTATTTTTATACCTCTTTGCATCCGAATTTTTTTTTTGGTTTTGAAAAAAGGGATATCAAGTCTTTAACTTACAAATTGATTGCATGTCATAAAACACAAAACTGGCTTTTAAGATATACTATGCTCCCTTATCGCCCATTTAGTAGATTTGCGGGAAGAAAGCTCCCAGGTTGGAGATATGCTGAACCATATCGGCGAGTGTATTTCAATAAAAATAATTTACAGAAGAATAAACAACCATTAATTATACGAATTTTTAGCCATTTTTTTTCCAGTCTTCCATGGACTAAAGCAAAATATCCTCAGGATATGTTACTAGAAATCAAAAAGAACAAGGAAAAAAAATAATCTTATAAAAGAAGGATAAATTTAATTTTTTAAAGGTGAAAATATATGGCATCAGCTGAAGATTTAAAGCAAGCATTAGAAAAATGGGCAAAAAAACTTGATGATCCAGAAATTGCAGAAGAGTTTGAAGATTTTAATAAAACTATGCAATTTATTTTTCCTGATATCGATTACAAAGTTCAACTAATCTTTCAAGATAAAAACGCGAGATTAGAGGATGGATTTAATGACAATGCTGAAATGAGTTTAGAAGTAGACTCTAATCTTTTTCTAGGTATATTAACTGGGGAAATAGATCCAATGGAAGCATTTATGGATGGTACACTTAAACCAAAAGGAACCATGTCCGATTTAGAAAGATTAGAGATTTTTCTGGATGAATTTGATTAAAATTTTGAGGATTTTTATAAAATGGAACCAATTGGTTATAATAAAAAAAGAGCTTCTCAAATTCTTGAGAAGAATAATATAGATGCATTAATAGCCACTACACCAGTGAATGTTTTTTATACTACTGGTATTCCAACCTTACATGTTGCTCCTAATCCTATATTATTTGTACTTTACAATCAATATCCAAGTTTTTCAATAATAACTAATGATGGAGAAGTATTTTTATTAATATGGATGTTATATGATAGCGTAGAAACATTTTCATGGGTGAAAGATTATGAACGTATCGGGTCGCCGCAAGGAGCATTGAAGATTCTGGGTGAAAAAATTGAAGAACTCGGTTTAGAAAATAAGACATTAGGGATTGAAACTTTAATGCCTCGATATCAATCTGAATTTCTTCGAAAAAAGTTTTCTAATGCTTCTTTTGTAGATGGAGATAATCATTTTTTGGAAATGCGTTTAATAAAATCTGAAGAAGAAATAAAAAGAATTAAAAAATCAACTGAAATTGCTGAAAAAGCGATCTTAAAATGTGTTGAGGCTGTGAAAGAGGGAATTACTGATTATGAATTGCTTCAGATTGCTAGAAGTACAATTGTTGGTGAAGGCGCAGAAGGATGGGATCATTTGACTATGAATATTGGGAATTCAGATCCCGAAGCTCCAGGAGTTGGAACGGTCGTTCGACCAAGCGAAATGATAAGGTTTGATTTTGGAGCCGTATGGAAAGGTTATGTCTCAGATGTAAGTAGAGAGGCTATTCTTGGTGAGGTACCTAAGAAGGGAGCAATGGCAATGGAGAATATGATTAAAGTACAAGAATTTTGTTTAGAAAACCTTAAACCAGGAACTAATCCAAAAAAACTATATGATGATACTTATAAATATTTTAAACAAATAGGAAAAGGTCGTTGTAACATAATTGGTCATAGTATTGGATTAGAAACCGAAGAAACTCATATAATTGGACCAGGTCACAGTTTTAATGGTTTAATTGAAGAAAATATGGTGTTGGATGTAGAAGCATGGCAAATTGTTAGAGGTCAAGGCTTAGTTGGAATTGAAGATTGCTATAGGATTACAAGCTCTGACTGCGAGAGACTTTCCAATCTAGAAAAAGAGATTTTTTTAAGATAATTTTATTAATTTCATTTTTTTCCTTATCTAATAATTTTTTTGTACAACCTTCTCTAAGCCTTCAAGTATGCTTTTTGTGCCTATTGTATTATAAATTTCCATTAATTCATTTCTATTTGCAGTCTTTCCTTTTTTGGCAGACAAGTATGCCATCAAAACTGTTGCTATTGCTTCTTTCGCTTGTTCTGGAGTAAATTCTGGCTCTTTATCCTTAAGAATGCATTCTGTAAAATGAGCATCTTCATATCCTATTGAAATAGGGTAATAAGAAAGTGCGGGTCCATGTTCAATTTCAGGTTCAAACCACATACCCAAATTCTTTCCCATATCTTCATGTTTAGAAAAAATTCTCACTGGCTTTTCCCATTCATGATTTTCAATAATTGTACCTTTAGTCCCATATATTTCCATACTATTGTTAAAAGGAGAAACAACAGTAAAACTTACAACTGTTTCAGCTATTGTTCCTTTTTTATATTTTAAGAAAACCATTGCATTATCTTCTGCTTTTTCTTCTAAAGTAGTATATTGTTTTGTTATCCAACTATAGGCTGATTCTACTATATCATTTAAAATCCAATTTATTGTAGCAAATTTGTGCGCCCCCATATCCATAAGACAGCCTCCTCCTGCCTTTATTGGATCACCCTTCCAAAATCCAGCTTTCATAAGCCCCTCAACTTCATTTACTCCTTCATAAGATCGAACTAAAAAAATTTCCCCTAATAATCCTGACTGCACCGCATCCATAATGTATTTATGAGCTGGTAAAAATCGATGATTTTCTGCTATCATAAATTTTACTCCTGCCTTTTTAGTGACTCTAATCATTATATCGCATCCTTCTAGGGTAGTTGCCATAGGTTTTTCACATAAAACGTGTTTCCCTACTTCTGCTGCGGCAATAACATATTGTTCATGAAGGTAATGGGGTACCATTATTATAACAGCATCAATTTCACTCTTTAGAAAATCATCTAGCTCATCGTAGTACTCCATTTTATTCTTCTGAGCCATTAATCTTCCAAGTTTTTCATTTGTATCAAAAATGGATTTAAATTTAATTTGGGGATTTCTTCTAATAGCACGTTGATGATATCTAAATGCAGCTCCAGAACCAATAATTCCATATCTTACAAAATCCATAAATAAGAAAAATAATAGTATAATTTATAAATTTGTTCCAAATTTGAAGGTGAATAAAATTCGAGTTAAAGACAAAGTTGTGATTTTAACTGGAGCCGCTTCTGGAATTGGGAGATCTACTGCAATTTTATTAGCAAAAGAAGGTGCTATACAAATTCTTTCAGACATTGATGAGGATGGATTAAAAAAAACTTTTGAAATGCTTGAAGAAGGAAAAGAACGAACAACTATAATAAAAGTAGATGTAAGAAATCCAGAAGAAGTCAAAAATATGATTGAATCAACAATAGAAAACCATGGAAGAATTGATATTCTAATTGTAAATGCAGGGGTGGTGCGAGTAGGACCTGTTGAGACATTTCCAGATGAAGATTATGACCTTTTAATTGATGTAAATTTAAAGGGTACTCACTATACTTGTAAATATGCTGTTCCTTATTTTAAAAAACAAAAGTCTGGTTCAATTATAACTTTAGCTTCTGTGGCAGCCCATATTGGACAAGTTGCGCATGCAAATTATTGCTCTACTAAAGCAGGAGTCTTAGGATATACAAGGGCTCTAGCGTTAGATTTAGCACCGTATAATGTTAGGGTTAATAGTGTAAGTCCTGGTGCTACAGACACACCAATGCTACAGAGTGATGTAGCAAAACAAGCGAAAGACAGAGGAGTAACATATGAAGAAGTTAAAAAAGAGTTTGAACAAGAAGGTGTTATGGGGCGTTGGGCCACACCAGAAGAAATAGCTACAGGAATACTTTTCTTGGCAACAGAGGAATCCTCTTATATAACTGGAGCTGATCTTAGAATTGATGGTGGGTGGACCACTCAATAAAGAAAATTTTTTTTTTATAAAATTTTTATACCTATTCTAATGCCTTTTTAATTGCGGCTCTTGCGAGTAATCTAGTAGAATCTAAAATAGGTAATGAAAAATCATTTGGATCTATGAGTAAGGGAATCTCCGTGCAACCAAGGACAACTGCATTACAACCATTCTTGGCTAACTTTTGTATAACTTTATTATAAACTCGTCGAGATTCTTCTGAAAAGACACCATTTACTAACTCTTCAAATATTATTTTATCAATTTTTTCTTGATCTGAAGCATCAGGGATTTCAGAAGTTATTCCAAATTTCTTGAGGGCATTAGGATAAACGTGAGAATTCATGAGATATTTTGTCCCTAAAATTCCTAGATGTTTAAATCGTTTCTGTTTAGCCTCTTCTCCTACAACTTCTGCGATATGCAACCAAGGAATAGGTGATTTAGCTATCATTAAATCAAATGCCTGGTGAATAGTATTATCAGGACAAATTGCAAAATCTGCTCCCGCATTTGCTACGATTTGAGCAGAAGTGAGCATTAATTCCGCTACCCCTTCCCAATTTCCATTCCAGATATGTTGCATATAATCAGAAAGAGGTGGTGTATGTATTGTTATTTCAGGGTGTCTATATTTAAACAATTTTTCCTGAGATTCAATACATATTGTTGTATAGCAAAGAGCAGCTCCTTCTGCGCTACAAGCAACAATTCCAATATGTTTTACCAATTTCAATCCCCTTTTATTTTAAGTATTAAACCTCTACCAATTTAAATTTTTATAATTATTTTGGATGACAGGCAGAAAATTGTCTAAAATATTCGCTGTACCTTCTTTTTTTGAATAATTTTTAAACTCATCCATGCTAACAATCATTCCTCTCTTAGCAGAGAGATAAGAAAGAAGTACAACAGCAACTGCTTCTTTTGCTTGCTCAGGGGTGAATTCAGGTTCTTTATCATTTAAGATACAATCAGCAAAATATCGATCTTCATATCGAGCCGATATTGTATAATACTGTGGATAAGCCCCATGTTCAATAGGTTCAGATGGGCTATAAAATTCGCCCTTCTTCTCCGCTTCAGGATGAGATGAAAAGATTTTAATGGGTTGTTCCCTAGAATGATCTTCATAAATAGTACCTTTTGTTCCCTGTAATTCAGTACTATTATTTAAGGGATGTACAGTGGTTGAGGATAAAGCAACACTTACGATTGCCCCTGATTTATAACGTAATAGAATTATTGAAGTATCCTCTCCTTTATTCGATGGGCTGTTTACGGTTTTTGAGCACCAACACTGGGCTGATTCAACATCACCTAAAAACCAATTTAGCATAGTAAATTTATGAACACCTTGATCCATGACAACTCCACCACCACCTTTATCAAAAGTAAAATTCCACACATTAGGATCCAGAAATTCTTGAGGATCACAATAAGCACCTTCATATGTTCGGGCTAAAAATACATCTCCAATAAAATCTTTATTTAAGAGAGTTTTAATGTATCGATGAACCGGTAAAAATCTGTGATTTTCAGCTATCATGAACTTTACACCCGCTCTTTCAGTCGCTTTAATCATTCTATCACATTCTTCAAGTGTACATGCCATAGGCTTTTCACAGAGTATATGTTTACCAGCATCAGCAATTTTTTCGGTTAAGTCAGCATGTAGATAATGAGGTATTAATAAGAGCACTGCTTCTATATCACTATGAAGAAATTCATCCAAATTAGTATATGGTGTAAGTTTATTACGTTTAGAAACTCGATTTAAATTATTTTCATTAATATCATAAGCAGCTATAAATTTAATATTTGGATTATGATCTTTTTTGATGCCTAATATATGAAAATTACTTGCATTTCCACATCCTAAGATCCCAAACTTTACCAATTCCATATTAAAAACCTTTTTTCCTAAAAACAATTACATGGTCATTCCACCATCAATTAAAAGACTAATACCTGTACAAAATTCATTCAATGCGAGAAATAAGACACCTTCTGCTATTTCTTCAGGTTTTCCAAGTCTTTTTAATCTCTGACGAATAATGTATTGCTGTCTTACCTCTTCATAATCCCCTCCTCTACTTTTAATCCTTTCTGCTAATGAAGGAGTATCTGTAGTTCCAGGGCATATAGCATTGACTCTAATTTTATCCTCCAGATAATCCATAGCCATAGCTCTCGTCATTGAAAGGACTGCTCCTTTAGACGCCGTGTAAGCTGCTCTATCTTTAACTCCTTTAAATGCAACTGAAGAAGAATTATTGATAATTACTCCTTGTGTTTTTCGTAAATATGGGATAGCATATTTAGTTACCAAATAGATACCACGTACATTAATAGCCATAGTTTTATCCCAATCTTGGGTTGATATTGAATCAATTGCCCCTCCAAGAACAATTCCAGCATTATTAAATAAAATATCTATTTTATGATAATTATTTATAGTCTTTTCTATTATTTTTTTCGCCTCTTCTTCCACAGAAACATCAGCTTGAACAAAAATAGCATCTCCACCAATGGATTTAATTTTTTCTACAACATTCTTGGCTGAATCTGACAAAGAATTACAACATACTTTTGCACCTTCTTTAGCAAAAAGAATAGCAGTAGCTTCACCAATTCCTGCTCCTGCTCCTGTTATTATAGCTATCTTATCTTTTAATTTCATGTTTTACTATTTTAAAATATTTTTACTTTTTAATTTAAAAAATTATTTTAAGCCTAATATCTTGCGAGCTTCAGATGGATCAGCTGTTTCACGACCTACATGTTTGCTAATACTCATATAATTCTTAACAATTTCTGCATTATTTTTTGCTGCTACTCCTTTTCTTATAAAAGGATAATCTTCAGTACCAACCCTTATGTTTCCCCCGTGTGTAAGAACAAAAACTAAAACTTTCATTTGATCCTCTCCCATTACACTTACTGTGTGAATACAATTAGGTGGAATGTATCTTTTCCTATGCATATATTCTTCGAAATTAGCAGGACTCCATGTTCCACCAGGCCAATTAAAAAACAATGTTAAAATATGAGGTTTTGCCCATTCTAATAATCCTTTTTTTATTAAATAATTTAAATTCCAATATGATCCATGTTGCCAAACTTCCCATTCTGGTCGGATATTACTTTCTTTACATTTTGCACAATATTCCTCTAATTCCTCTAAAGGATGTAAAACATCTACAGTTACTTGAGTAAAATGTTCAGCATGGTGATTTAATATAATTGACATCATATCTGGTTTGGCCTCAAAATCACCTTTTCTTTTAGGGATTGATTCACTCGACATACCGGCTTGAATAATAACATCACACCTTTCTCGTATTTGTTTAACAGTTTCAACTTCCTCGCCTCTAGGGAGATGAATATGGACAATCGCAGCACCAGCTTCGTAACATTCTACTACATCATCTATTAATTTATCAGTGATCTGTGCCCAATTCTTAACTTCAGGATATATCCATGAATTTGCTGTAGTAGCAGTGATAATTAATTTTTGATCTTCATTCATTACTTTATTCATCCTCCTGGATCTTTTATCTTGAAACACGTCCAGAGGTATCTCCACCCATTAATCTAAGAACCTCATCTACCGAGACTAAATTAAAATCGCCTAAAATCGTGTGTTTTAGACAAGAAGCAGCAACAGCAAAGTTAAGTGCATTTTGAAGATCTTCTTTGTATGTGAGTAATCCATAAATTAAACCTCCCATAAAAGAATCACCTCCACCTACTCTATCAACAATCGGTGTTATCTCGTATTGAGGACCTACATACATTTTATTTCCATTATATAAGACTGCTGACCAAGTATTATAACTCGCAGAAATTGATCCTCTAAGAGTTATTGCTACTTTTTTCAGATTTGGAAATTGTTTTACTATTTCTTCAACTACAAATTTATAATTTGCGGGATCTAACTTTCCCGTGGTAATATCTGTTTTTGGGGCTTTGATACCCAACACTTTATCAGCATCCTCTTCATTTCCAATTGCTACTTCACAATATTTAATCAATTCAGGCATAACTTCTTTGGATTCTTTTCCATATTTCCAAAGTTTACTCCGGTAATTTAAATCACATGAAACTGTGATATTTTTTTCTTTTGCAACCTTTACAGCTTCAAGACAAATACTTGCTAAATTTTGAGAAATTGCTGGTGTAATCCCTGTCCAATGAAACCAAGTTGCTCCTTCAAATATCTTATCCCAATTAAAATCTTTAGGATCTGCTTCTGAAATAGCAGAATTGGCTCTATCATAAATAACCTTACTTGGTCGAATTGAGGATCCCATTTCGAGATAATAAATTCCAATTCTATTCCCTCCTCTCACTATATTCTTAGTATTCACACCAAATTGTCTAAGGAACTGAATACAAGCATCACCAATTTCATTATTCGGCAATTTAGTTATATAATCAACAGGAATTCCATAATTAGCCAATGATACGGCAACATTAGCTTCACCTCCACCATATATTACATCAAAAGAACGAGTCTGGATAAAACGTTTAAAATTAGGGGGAGAAAGTCTAACCATAATTTCTCCAAAAGTTACAACTTTTCCGCTCATTATGAATCTCTCTCTGATGATTCTATTTTGATATTAATGGGTTTTCAAAATTTCTTTATATGTTTTAATGATATCTTGAATTATTTAAGCTTTTTTTATTTAAATTTATATAGAAAAAAATTTGAAAAAAGAGTTTTAGGTAATTTTAGTAATATTAACAGTATGAACGCCATCTCTTTTAGTTTTTATGAAAACTAGTTGTTCATCTTCTTTTTTATCGATTTCTCCATCTGATATCATTACTTCATACCCATTTGGGTATTGAATATTAGGTACATAAATTATTGTAGGAGCTTTTATAGAAGAATCAGCATCAAATTCGAGATTAAATACTTTTTCTTTAAAAATGAACTCCATTTTCAGTGGTGTACCAGAGCAATGAATAAAATGGGGACGACAAAATCCTTCAATTGCTCTCCCTCCACTATTAATATCACTGAGATCTACCTGCTGATCCCTACTAAAAATAGATAGATCTTCCATATTCCAAAGATCTCCCCATTCATTATTGTTATCAGCTGTATAGTTCCATTGAGTAGCATGCAGCAAATTAACATCTAGAGCATTATAGTACATTGTTAGTAATTTTATGTGCTTCTCCCATGCTGTTTCAGGTTCATTCCTAAATTTATGATAAGCTTCTTTTTTATTAAGATCATATGGTAATCCAAATTCCCCTATTAAAGTTGGAATTCCTCCATGAATAGATTGTGCGATACTTTTTATATTACCTAATTGCTGTATAAACATTTCTTGAACATTCTTTTTTCCAAGTACTATTTTATCAGTCACTAAATCATAACTAGTCTTTATCATAGACCGTTTAATACCCAGAGTTCCTCCATCATACCAATGCCCAGCGTGTACTACATTTTTCGGTACATTAAAAGTTAATTTCTCTCCTCTCAATATTCGAATAGGATGTGATTCAAAAAAGATAATCGCATCAGGAATTATTTCTCTAATGTTTTTAGCATACTTCTCAAAAAAAGGTGATAAGTAGTCCTGATAGAAGTCAATTTTTCTATCTTGTTTAACTACAAAGTAATCGTTATTTTGAATAATTGGATTACCATCTTCATCGAATCCCCAGACGCCTTCTTTTTTCCATATATCTTCAGCACTTTTGAACCAACAAGAAACTTTTCCTTTATTTAATTCATCTCTCCTTGTTTCCTTAACTCCAAGTCTTTTTACTTCTTTATACCCCACCACTCGAGAATACCCCGATCCTGTTAAGATTGCGTCTATAGGTGTGAAAGTATAGCCTAAGTCATCGGTAAGCTTTTCAATACCAACCCCATCAACTTTTTTTTCAATCCAACCTTGTTCAGGTTCATTCATAGTATCAAAACCAATTACGTAAGGATTATCCTTAACTCGTATAGCAACCTGTTTAATTGCATTAATATAATGTAATTGAAAATAATCTTGAGCACTCATTCCATCAATTTTACACGAGGGGGCAAAATCTTTTCCTCCGAAAAATAAAGTCCACATTGTTCCATTAGCAAATCTAACAGCGTTACTTGACCAATGCAGATAAGGAAAAGCATTTGGATTATTTGGGTCATATCTATATTGCATTACTAAAGCAGCATCAGTTGCATCGAACTTTGTGAAATCTAAACCTACTTTTTCAAAAGTCCATCCTGGTGCTCCATCTCCTCCACTCATCCGACTCCAAACGTCTTGATGAGGATCAATAAATGTATAGAATTTGTATTCCGCTGAAATTTTTAGTATCTCCTCTATATAATCCAGATATTCCTTATCATATTCTTTTGGTCCTTTATGTTCAATGGCCTCCCAAGTTACGAGAAATCTTAAACAATTGAAACCCCAATGTTTTAATCGTGAAAAGTGTTCATCTGCTTCTTTTAGAGGAAATGGGCGACCAACAAAAGAAACATCTCTATGATCACTAAAATCAGTTTTAATATGCGTTGCTCCATTTGGAGAAAAAGGGATTTTTGTGCTTCCACCTAAATTCACGCCCCTCAATAATACAGTGCGTTCTTTATCATCAAGGAACCATTTATTCTTAATTTTTAACTTTAATTTCGTCATAAAAATGTCCAGTTTATAATATTTTTCTCTTTCTAATTAATTTTAATAATTATTTTTGTTTTTTATTTTTAAAGGATTTAATTATTGCTGAAAGAGTGAGTGACATTCGAAATATTGCCATAATCCCTGAACCTGTATCAGTAACCATTACATCAGGGAAGTTTAGATTAACAGAAAATACGATAATATTTACAAATCAGAAATTATTCAAATTAGGCGAGTATTTAAAGAATCTACTTTTACTGCCTACTGGATATGATTTAACCATAAAAGAAGTTAAAGAAACAATTGATAATGATAATTTTATAAATCTCAAACTAATTGATAACAAAAATAGATTGGGATCTGAAGGTTATATTCTTGAAGTAAGTTCACAAGAGATAATTATATCAGCATCTAATCCAGAAGGTATTTTTTACGGAATCCAAACAATCAGGCAACTTCTTCCTACTGAATTGGAATGTAATAGCATTGTTGAAAATATTGATTGGGAAATTCCTTGTTTAAAAATAGAAGATTATCCCCGGTTTTCTTGGCGCGGATATATGCTTGATGAGGCAAGGCACTTTCATGGAAAAGAGGTTGTTAAGAGAATATTAGATTTTATGCCATTGTTAAAATTAAATAAATTTCATTGGCATCTTACAGATGATCAGGGATGGAGAATTGAAATTAAAAAATATCCTAGACTTACTGAAATTGGTTCTAAAAGAGAGGAAACACAAGTTGGTGGTCGTTTCAGTAAAAAAAGGGATGGAGTTCCCCATTCAGGATACTATTCGCAAAAGGATATTCAAGAGATTACTGAATATGCAATAGATCGATTTATTACAATAATACCTGAAATAGATATGCCAGGTCATACTAGAGCTGCTTTAGCTTCTTATCCAAATCTAAGTTGTAGAGGTTATCCTTTTAGAGTATCTACGCATTGGGGTCTTCATAGAGATGTTATGTGTGTAGGAAAAGATGAAATTTTTGAATTTATTCAAGAAACCTTAAAAGAAATAAGAGATCTATTTCCTTCTAACATAATACACATCGGGGGGGACGAAGTACTTCTAAAAAGATGGAAAGAATGCCCAAATTGTCAATTAAGATTAGAGAAAGAAGGGTTGAAAAATGAGAAAGATCTTCAAGGCTATTTTACTAATAGGGTAACTACATTCCTAAACTCTATTAGACAAAAAGTAATATGTTGGAATGTTAAATTAAATAAGAATCTGGACGGAGAAATAATTCTTCAATATTGGTTACGTGGAAAGAAAAATATTCGTGAGCATATAAAAAAAGGGGGAGACGTTATAATGTCAAATTTCAAATATACTTATCTTGATCATACATATTCTTTTACACCCTTAAAACTGGCATATAAATTTGAACCAGTTCTAAGAAAATTAGAAAAGAAATATCATAAACAAATATTAGGGTTAGAAGCACTTATGTGGGGAGAATACATCCCAAATATTAAACGCTTAGAATGGCAGACCTTTCCACGTCTTATAGCATTTGCAGAAATTGGATGGACTCCTAAACATAAAAAAAATTATCACTCATTTCAAGAGAGATTAAATAAATTCCTTAAGAGATTAGATATAATTGGAATAAACTATGCTAATTCTAAAGAAGTTAATCCTAATGTCTTAAAAAGATTATTTAAAATATTTACTTTACCGATCGAAAAAAAAGGAGGAACTTAGGTTAAAATTAAATTAACATATTAGACATACTCTATTGTTGCGGGTGGTTTTGGTGTCACATCGAAATATACATTAATAGTTTTAGAAAAAGTAAGTAATTTTTGTGTTAACTCTCTTAATAGATTTATAGGTAAATTTGTAACAGTTGCAGTTCTTGCATCTTTACTATTAATCGATCTAATAATAACATCAAATTTCCCTTCAGGATTACCTCCTAATTCATATAAAATCCTAGCATACCCTTTTAATTCGGAAGCCTTCTCAATTAGTTTTGCATAATCCCAATCTCCTTTTTCACATAAAGGAACCTCGTAAATTCGCTTCCCATTAACTAATCCAGTAACTTTTTT
>JBHLMQ010000008.1:0-17408 GCA_048938005.1 Promethearchaeota archaeon
CTAATGATACACGATCTTGGATATTATCTCCCGGTGAAGGGACCAAGATTGTGTTTTATGAAATACGGGATAATGCTTGGTTGATCACTCAATATAACGATACAATTATTCTCGATCTGACCGGCCCCACAGGCTCCATCACTATTAATAATGGGGATACATGGACAAATTCTACGAGTGTAATTTTAACATTGATTTACAATGACACGATTTCAGGAGTTGATAAAGTCCGTTATAGTAATAATGGTACTACTTGGACTCCATGGGAGACTGCTAATGATACACGAAGTTGGATATTATCTCCCGGTGAAGGGACCAAGATTGTGTTTTATGAAATACGGGATAATGCTGGGTTAATCACTCAATTTAACGATACAATTGATCTAGACATGACCGGTCCTACTGGTTCTATTGAGATTAATGGTGGGGATACATGGACAAATTCTACGAGTGTATTATTATCATCGGTGTATGCAGATATGGCTTCTGGAGTTGATAAAGTCCGTTATAGTAATAATGGTACTACTTGGACTCCATGGGAAACTGCTAATGATACACGATCTTGGATATTATCTCCTGGTGAAGGGACCAAGATTGTGTTTTATGAAATACGGGATAATGCTGGGTTGATCACTCAATATAATGATACAATAGGGCTAGATACAATGAACCCAGAAGCTCCTATAAATTTATCTGCAACTCCTAGCACATGGACCAATATTGATAATTTTACTTTATCATGGGTAAATCCTTTAGATATGTCCGGTATATTTGGAGCATATTATAAATTGGATGCTCTCCCGAATAATAATACTGATGGAAACTATAAGCCCGGTGTTAATATAACATCAATTACAGGGATAATTGTAGGTTCTGATGGAGCTCATGCAATTTATGTATGGTTGAAGGATGATGCGGGAAACGTCAACTATACTAATTATGAATTTATACAGGTATACTTGGATACAACCAAACCAATAATAATTGATAATCAAGAAGGAGATGATGTTTGGCGAAATTTAAATACTGGTCCAGGAACATTATATGATGTAGACTTTTTCGATTCAAATCCTTCCTACAGTTTAGATTACGCACAGTATATAATCACCACTACACTCAGTCAAGGAGGGACAATAGTAAAAAATTGGACTTATATTTTCATTGATCTTGGATTAACTAACTATACAAACAATTGGTCCATTGATTTTAGTATGTGTCAAGAAGGAATAAATTATGTATCTGTACGAGTATATGACAAAACAGGAAATGTTGCGATCTTAAATGATACATTTTATGTTAAAAAGGATACAATCGCTCCCAAAATCACTATATACAATCCAAAACCTGGTGAATTGTTTGGAATTCCTTCCCCACCAATTAACATTAGCATATATGATGATCATCTTGATTTCGTGTGGTATGAATTAGATAACGGTACACCACCAAACCCCACTAGAGAATGGACGGATTCTATCTATCAAGAAGATTGGGATCAAATGGGAAACGGCACGGTTACTCTTAGATTCATTGCCTATGACTTGGCGAATAATATAAATATTACCACTTTACCTCTAAGAAAAAATATCCATGATCCAATAATTATAATAACTGATCCACTTGATAATGAGTTAGTCGGTAGAGTTCCTCCAAACATCAAGTTATATAACAGTTCTGCAGCAATTGATACAATTTGGTATAGAATATATAATAGTACTTTTTCCACTTTAAATATTACGTGGGATGGTTCGATTAATATGAGCGCGTGGGATTTATTCGGAAACGGAACTCTATCTATAATGTTTTATATTAACGATACGCTCGGAAGCGTCGGATTCGATTATGTTAAATTGAAAAAAGATCTAATAATACCAAATATTGATATTTCTAATCCAAAGCCATTTAAATTATTCGGAGCAACCCCACCAAATGTATCAGTAAATTATTTCGATGATAACTCTATTTCCTCAATATCTTACCAACTCCAAAACTTTCCGCAAAATTTCTCAACTCAATTTAGGTCATGGACAGAATCAATCAACTCATCTGACTGGAATGAAATGATTAATGGAACAGTAACTATCATTTTCCGTGCGGAGGATATAGTGGGTAACCTTGCCTTTGCAAATGTGACTGTGAGAAAAGATATTATTGCTCCAGATATAATTCTATATTATCCTCCCTATAACGGAACATTATATTCCCATGAGCGTCCATGGGTATCTTTCGTTGTTCAAGAAGGAAGTGGCATAGCAAATGTATCATATCAACTCAAAAACGCTACTTTTAGTTCTCCAATTCGAGAATGGAATAATTCGATTGATCAGAATTTATGGGATGATTTTGGAAACGGAACTATAACTATTTATATTTATGCAAGTGACATTGTTGGTAACAATGGAAATGCTTCTGTAATAGTTCGAAAAGATATTATTTGGCCATCTATTATAATAAAATCCCCATCCCCATACGAGAAATTTGGAAGAGATTCTCCGTTTTTCGAAGTAAATATTACCGATGGGAACTTAGATACTAGTTGGTACATAATTCTTGGTACGAACAAGGAAATTCCTTTTACAGGTCCATTTGGTAGGATTGATCAAGAATTATGGGAATTTGTATGGGACAATACGACCATGAACGGTATAATTACCATTCAATTTTATGCTAACGATACAAAGGGAAACGAGAATTTTGTGGATCTTCATCTGATAAAATATCAACCGACTAGTGTGTTTACAATATCTAATCCATTAGGGCTTATATTCTCAACCTTTGGTTTAATGATAATGGTTCCTATAACAGTGAAATTAATAAAAAGTCGATATTATCAAAATTTAAACAAGAAGGAAAAGGGCAAGTTAAAAAAAGTTTTAATCGCCGCCTTTATCTTATTATCTATTACAGTATTATTCTATATTTTTTAAAATATCAGTAATTAATTTGAAATTTTATTGAATTTTATCCTCTCTTATTTTTTGAATGCTTTAAAATAAGTTGTAATTCATAGAAATCTAACTTTTTTCCTGCCTTTTGCTTATCTAACGCAATTGCTAATTTTTTTTGTTCTAGTTTTTTATACTTTTTTTTCTTTTTAATAATAGCCTTAACATTAGCTGTTTCTATTTTCCATGGTCTAATTTTACTTTTTGGTCTATTCGATAATTTATTTAATAAGGTTTTTTTATTTTGGTCCATCAATTTTAAGAAAAGCTGGTAGTACCCTTCTGCGGAAGTTTTATTTTCCATTAATTCATTTACTATTTCATTTTTAATATTTTCAAATTCTCTTGATTTCTTGTATAAATTAAGCATTTTCTTATGAGTCCTTAGCCTTTTATCAGACAATTTAATCAAATTTTCATAAATTTCTTTTAAATTGTTTTCAAGGGGTTCAATTTTTCTTTGAATTATATAGTATTCACTATTTTGCAATTTTTTGGCTTGTCTTTGCTCTAATTCTCCCAACCCAGTAATTTTATTTTGTTTATCTTTTTCTAATCCCCTGAGTTCTTCTATAATTTCATTTTCTTCGTCAATATCTAATATCTGTTCTTCAAGTTTTTTGTTCATAATCTCTATTTTATTCTCTATTTCCTCAATAGATCGTTTAGTGTAATCAATTGAGACTGCAATGTTACTATTTAATTTTGGTTTTTGAAGAGAGCTCAATTTTTTAGTAAAATGATTCCAAAGTCGTTCATATTCAGTTTTTTGGCTTTTCAATTTTGCTAATTTAACATTATATTCATAACGCTTTTCATTATAAAATTCTCTTGCATCAAATAACAAGTAGTAGATTTGAGAGTCAATATTCTGCAAACTGAGGATATAATTCTTGAGTTTGGTATTCAGCTGGTCCCTCTCAAGCACAAATTCTTTGACCTTTTTTTGCGCATTTTCTATATAATTGCTAAAATCATATTTTTCTTTGTTACTCATTTAAAAAATTACTTTTAATTAATTTATATTCTTTTAAAATGACATTGAGTTATTGATGTTCTTCATAGAGCACCATTAATTAATTATATACTATTACTTAAATTCTTTTATATAGAAGAAAATAAGTTGTAGTGCAAATTTTTTGATAAATGAAAGACCAGAGGCATTTCCTAACTGAAAAGATATTAGAATAAAGTCAAAGAAAAATATTTTATAATTTTAAAGTATTAAAAAAAAAATTGGCAAGATTACTTGCCAATCAAACAGTTATTCCAACTGTTATTCTTAAACTGGCGATGTTTTATCATCGGGAGTTAGGGTTCCTGGGACATAGCTTTATGTGCCAGTATTACCATAAACTTTTGGGTGTCTAAATGACAACCTTTCCATTGGGTAACATAACATACGTCGACCTCTTTATCAAGGGTCCTTGTTTGGTCAAAACCTTGTGGTAGATGGTTACTATCTAAACAAATTGGTGCGTCTGTATAGAATGTGAGATTATAATCAACAGCACATGGACATGAGCCCACAACTTCTGTTTCTTCAAATTTAACATGAATTACTCCTTCAAAACAATAATCACCCTTCAATTGGTTAAGGAAAATTGCTCCCCATTCGGGTGTATACCCACCGACACTTGTAACGGTCATATAATAATCATCCAACCATTCATTATCTATGCATAATGGGAGTGGATCATTTTCGGGTGGAAGATTTGTTCTTGACCAATCAATTTCTAATGTACCAGGATCGGTGTCAAAACGACCCACATAGCCTTTTTCTGGTACTGGCCCGTCACATAGCCCCAATGCTCCATCCGAATCTTCACTGGATTGACCTTCAGAAATAAAGATTTCTGAAGAAATCTCCTTTAATGGATTTTTTTCCGGAATGAATGGAATCTCAAAATCATCGTTTTGAGAGCCATTTTCAGCATTAACCCAAACACCCAGCACAGATAACCCCATGATTATAGTCAACGTAACTAATATAATCCCTATAACAGCGCTAGAATAACTGTCATTGGTCTCTTTGTAGAGACATGGTTTTGTGCTTAGAGACATCACCAAATGTTTATAGCACAAATAAAATATTTAAATTTTATGGTTGGAAAATGCACACAAAAAAATGGGATAAGCTCAGATTTTACACACAATTTTTATTGTTGTTATCATAAAAAAAATGGATTCATTCAAGAAAGTGAAAATAACTAAGATTTGAAAGACCTAACTTTTCACTTTTATGAAAATAAATTAAAATCATATTTATCAGTTTTTTTATCTTTTCCCATACAATATTCTTCTAGTATTAGATTACTATAGATATAACAATAGAATACTTTTTGAATTCTTTTGAAAAAAGAATCTTTTGAAATTATTCTTTCTTTTTGAGGATAAAATTGCTCGTGGATTTCAATAATCATCTTCTGAATATCAATAGAAAAATTAACTTCCTTAATAAGAAAATATTTTCTTAAATCCTTAAATACTTTAATTTTTTGATCTTCTTTGAGTGAACTTAAAAGCTTCACTCGTTCTTCCGATATTTGATATCGAATGGTTATAAAAATATTATTACTAGTTTTTGGTTTATAAATACTCATGTTCTGACTCCTTAATCCTCCAGGCGGAAATGAAAAAACAAACCCAAAATCAAATTCCTTACTAGTTATTTTTTCTTTTAAGATTCCTTCTTCTAATAAATATTCTCTTATTACTTTTTCAAAATTAGCTGTCTTAATTGACATGTGTATCTTTTAAATAATAAATTTGGCATAGGGAATAATATTTTCTTAAACATAATAATCTTTATGTATTTGTAAATCATTATTCTTAGATTCTTTCGAATTTATGTTAAAAATTTGTGTGCTAAGAAGTTAAATTTTTTAATCCCTCTATTTCTTGTTGAGTGTTAAGTTCAAGCTTAAAAATATTTTCATTTATTCAATAATGTCAGAGTGATTTGATTAAATTTAAAAAAAAGAATTGAATATCTATATTTATAGGTAATAAATTCAATATTAGGTGATTAATATAACATCCATTATGCAAGTTGCTAATAGTATCGGAAAATCGACGACGGAAAGGATGATAGAGATTGGGATTGACTCAATAGAAAAGCTAGCTACTTCGAGGATAGAAGATTTACTAGTTATAGATGGTATTGGAGTTTCAAAAGCGAAAAACTATATCCAGTTTGCAAGGAAGCATATTGAAAGAATTATGGCAAAGGAAAAAATATACAATATAATTAATAAAGCAAGAACATCCAATATATCAAAATCAGTGAGTAACATTCCTAAACCATCTAATAAGAAATCTGACCCCAGAGTCCCAATAAGCTCTATAAAAAAATTAGCATCTTCGAGTATTGATGATTTATCCAAAATAAAAGGTATGGCTGCTTCAGATGCACAAAGATATATTGAAATTGCAAATAAGTATCTAGAAAGTATGAGGAAAGAAGAAATAGCGTCGAAAAAATTAAGTTCAGAATCAAACTTACAAAGCCAAGCTTTAGGTTTCGTAAAATTTGGCGATAAAAGATATCCACAGAACCTGGAAAAATTAAAACTACCTGAACAAAAGAAAGACTCATATTTAGAGAAACCTCACCTTGACTTTAAATTAAGCGAAAAATCAAGCTACAGGAAGCCTGTAAAAACAAAACCAGTAAAAGTGGATATAAAGGAACAATCAGAGATCCGAACATTTTTCAGTCCAGAAACGATGCAAAAAATTCGATTTTTCCACTTTAAAATTAAAAACTTAGAAAAATATTTAGAAAGAAATGAAGAATTTTCCTTCTCTGAGCTTAATAATATTATTCAATATATAAAAATACTTAATGTTAATTATAAAACCCAAAGCCAAATAAGAATATTTAAAGAATTAGATATTACCCCTTCTTGTTATGATCCTATTGCGAAACAAGAGATTAAAATATGGGATTTAATTTTTGAATGCTCGCGAGTGTTATGGATTGCGGCACAAGCTTATTCTTACCTTTCCAATAAGTTCGAAACAGAAAATTTAATGGAAAATGCGATAGTAGCAATGGTGGAGTGCAGTAAGATGTATAAAACTGCGGCATATTTCAGTGCAGCATGTACTCGACAAGAAGATAAAGGAATTGCATTATCTGTTGAGAATCTTGAATTGAATTCTGAGGAGTCTCGTATATTTGCTCAAAATTTAGCCACTTTAAGTGAAGAAAAGAAGGAAAACTTTGCAATGGCAGCTAATTTATCTTCAGGATTAAGTGCACTAACTAAAAGATTAGCATTTTTAAGAAAGTATGATGATAAAAGGCAAAATCAGTTTAAAGCCCAATACAATTATGATATGGGCAGAGCATGTCATTTAAAAGCAAAATCTTTATTAAAAGTGTCACCAGAAGCTGAAAATGAAGAAAAAATTGAAAATTTGCAGAAGAAAGCAAATTATTATTATATAAAGGCTGAAGAAATATGGGAATCCATGATAACTAAATCTATAAAATTAACAGATCAAGAAAAGGAAAGTATAACAAGTAATTTATCAATAGTAAATGAAAATATCATAGAAAATGATGTCGAGATAATAGATGACAAAGAAGCTTTAGATATACAAGATCCAGAACCACTTATAATAGTCCCAGAAAACCTTGCACCATTTATTCCACGAACTACCAATTTTTTAACAAAATACAGGCAAGCAGATCTTAATTTCGACGCCTACCGACGCTATAAAAATATAATATCAGAAGTTTTAATTAATTTCAATAAACTCGAGGAGCTACAAAACAGTAAAGCAGGTATTGGTCGAACATTAAAACAATTACGAATTTTGTATGATAATAATGATATCGATATTAACAGTTTTACTGAACTTTTTGAAAAATACTCAATAAAACTTGAAACAATTGAGTCTGCAATTCAAAACTTAAAAAATCCTGAAAATAAACCTAAAACAACGGGAGATAAAAAAGAAATTCTTAAATCAATTATGTAGTTTAGAATATCAAATGGCTAATAGAAAACAAATCCAGAGCTCAATATCATTTACAAAATTGTTCGATAATATTAAGAAAATTTTCTTCTATACTGTATTGGGAATTATAATCTTAATCTTTGTATTTGATCAAATATTAGCAATATGGCTAGCCGGCCTTTTTTTCATTATATATTTAGTTTCATACTTAATTACTCTATCTTTTAAGAGAAGACTCCTAAGATTAATACAAGAATATCCTATTATAGCTGATAAAGAAATTGCCGACAAGTTAGAACGTCCTCTAGATGATATTAGAAAGTTATTATCTTCATTATCTAAAAATCAGAAAAAAAAGAAATGGTTAATAGCATTTTTGAATAAGCGTTATATATGTTTAAATGAAAATGGGGTTGAGAATTTCAAACAATTATATAAACGAGGGTATAATGAAAAAAAAATTTTAGAGAATTTACAAAAAAAAATGAATATAAGATCCAGGGCTGAAGTTAAAGCTATTGAGAAAACATTAGCTACTCATGATAGACTTAGTAATTCGAGTAATTAAAATGACTTTCTATTCTAATAGAATAAAAATTTTTTTAAAACCATCTCATTTACTTTTTAATAATAAATCTAAAAATTTTATTTATTTATTCTAAAAAAAATTTAACTTTTCGAGGTGATTTAATGAGTCCGAGACCCGCACGGATACGCCGTCGTATGGTACGTCGAGCCGTTCGCGCTCCTATAAAACGTAATATTAGGAGAGCTCGAAGGATTCTATGGCGTACTACAAGACGTTTGATTCTAGGAACATCTATAATATTATTGATAGGGGGAAGTTATGGAATTTATAAATTAACTCAAAATGATGTTAAAAGAATTGAACAAGAAACCGGAAAATCAGCAGAAAATATGACTGAAGCAGAATTAAAGGCTGCCATGAAAAGATTGGATATACAAAAATTAGAAATTACACCTGAAGACGAGATGGAAATTAATAAAGTTGGTGGTGAAGTAGAAACTAAAAGATTTTGCCAATATTGTGGCGCTCAACTCGATTCAAGCGCTAAATTTTGCCCTAGTTGTGGACAAAAGGTTTAAATTCTTTTAGATTTCGATTTTTTTATAATAAGATTTATTAATTTATAGAACATCTTTTTAAAAAAGAGTGCCGGTGGAGGGGCATGATCCCTCGACCTTTCTCCAGCAAAGATATCGCATCTTTCCCTCCAGATGACTCATTCATAGAGTCTGACCCAATTTTTCAGAAGGACTATGAGTCTGGCGCTATAACCAACTAAGCCACACCGGCATTTATATTCCAATAAAGCCCCCGGCGGGATTTGAACCCGCGACCTATAAGCTCAAAAGGATATTTTCCTTATGAATTGCCTTACCAAGGCAACGCTCTACCACCTAAGCAACGGAGGCGTATTCTAATAAACTAATTAATTGTTGCTAAATTAAAAATTTTTTTACAAGGCATTTTACAAATTAAAAAAAAAGAGTTAAGAATTTTTTATTTTTACATTTAAAATTAAGCGATAAATAACGAACCTAGAACAATATAGAATTGTGCCATCAAATAAGTAGTAATGATGATTAATCTTGCGTTTTTAACTTCTCCGCCCCATTTATCTAATCCTATTGTCGCATCAGAAAATATAAAAGATAATGAACCGATAAAAATTAAAATGGAAGGTAATGCTTGATCTGTTGCTAATCTTATTAACGCAGCCACATTCATTAATACTATTGCAATCATATAAACTATAACAGGGATCTTCAGGTCTCCAGTTTTATTAATGAATCTTGGCACCATAAAAGCCAGTATTAATATTGTTGGACCTATTAATAGTAATCCCCATGAATTAAATGCTGCATAGTTAGTGATGGATAAGAAGAACGATATAATATAGAAAATCTGATTAATTAAGAAAGCACCCATTCCATATATAAACCATTTATCTTGATCCTTAAGCATCAATAAGATATCTCCAGCACACCCTCCTATTAATGCTACAACAATTAACCAGTCTACGCGAGTTATAGTTGCTGTCGCTTCAAATACGCCAAAAATATAAAATAAAATCAATAACGGCATTAAGAGTGGCTTGACAGTATAAATGATTTTTCTGTTACCCTTATGTTCCCCATATCCGTCTATTATAGCAATAATGAAGAATATAACTAAAAAGATGTATTCAATCATAATTTTTCACAAAAGAGATGTTTTGTTTAATTTTATTGTATTAAATAAAAAATGTATAAATAATTTTAGGATTTATATTCAGAGATTTGTAATTTCTACACGATGAATATCATTACGAAAGATTTATATATGAAAGATGATATTTGTTCTATGTCGAACGTTCGATATCGAACATTCGAAATCAAACCAATAAAAATGAAGGAAGGTATTATGGATATAATGTCATTTTATTTCGAAATCGAATATTTTGGAAATGGAAAACATCCAATTTCCCCCTTAAAAGAAAATTTTAAAGAAACAAGTATTCCAAAAGCAGCTAACTTTAAATTAAATAATGAAGTTGAAAGAGATGAATAAAATCAAAATAATATTAAGAGGTACGAAAAATGGAAATAGATGAAGTAAAAAAATTAAGTTTGGAGTTAATAGAAACGTCTAAAGCAGCTTATCTAACAACTATCGATGTTGAAGGATTTCCAATTACGAGAGCAATGTTTAACTTAAGAAATAAGGAACAATTTCCAGAGTTTTCTGAATTTTTTCAAAAACAAGAAAATTCATTTGTTATTTATATAGGAACCAATACATCTTCTTCTAAAGTTGCTCAAATAAAGGAAAATCCAAAAATTAGTGTATATTATTGTGATCCAGAAAATTTTAAAGGAGTTATGTTTGGAGGAGAAGTGGAAATTGTTGATGACATTGATATAAAACGAAAAATTTGGCTAGACTGGTGGACTAGATATTACCCTAATGGTTTGGAGGATCCTGATTATACTCTACTTAGACTACATCCCAAAAATGCAAGATTTTATTATAAATTAAATCAAGTTGAATTTAAACCAGGAGAAAAATAATGGAAGAGTTGAAAGAAGGAGGATTTTTAATAACAAAGATTCGTCAATTATCAAGCCGTATTTTTGCCAAATTGCTAAAAGAATATAAAATTCATGAAATTAACCCCGCTCAAGGTAGAGTAATGTTTCCACTTTGGCGTGAGGATGATATCTCCTTCCAAGAACTTAAGAAAAGGACATCATTAAGCAAGGCGACATTATCTCATATGTTGGATAATCTTGAAAAAGCGGGGCATCTAAAACGTGTACCTTCTCAAGAAGATAAGCGAACTATTAATATTAAATTAACAAAAAAGAATAAGGAGCTACAAGATAAATATTTTCACGTCTCTAATGAGATGACTAAGTTGTTTTATGATGGATTCTCAGAAAAAGAAATTGATGAATTTGAAAGCTATTTAAGGCGACTTTTAGACAATTTATTAATATTTAGTGAAAAAAATAAAAAATAAAAAAAACTTAAGTTATTTCTTTACTAAAATTTCCTTTATTTTTTCTTTTCCTCCATTGTTAAATCCTTGATTTTATCTGAATATTCTTGTAATTTTCATTTATAACTCTTATTATTTTATGAAGGCTTTTGTAAACTTTATAAGCTTTGGATCATATATTCTCAAGGCAAATCTAATCTAATAAAAATGAAAAGTGTTTTTCCAATGTATAAACATCAAAAGAATTATAAAAAATTTTTAAGCGTATTAATACTTTGTACCCTAATCTTTACCCTTACCTTCCAGATTAATCCTGGATCTATTCGTAAAAACCAAATCAATAATCTAAGAACTAGTGCAGAATATGATCCGACCGGTATAATTGCATTGTGGGCTGGACCATTAAATACAATCCCAGCTGGGTGGAAACTGTGTGATGGTACCAGTGGCACAATAAATACAACTAATCTTTTTGTTTATAGCACTGATAGTGCAGAATTACCTGGATCCACAGGTGGTAGTACATCACATAATCATACTTACAATACAGTTCCTTACCACGATCATGGTGTAACTGGTACGACAAGCGCTTCGCACTACCATACCTATATGAGACCAAATGTTTACTATACTAGAGGCCAGCCTTGGCCGTCCATTCCATACGACGGTTATAGTATATATTCTACCACCACTGGTACTACAGCTACACCGCATAATCATGGTGGTTATACCACCTATACAGGTGGAACAGGCCTTCTTTATATGTCTGAACAAGAAAACTTCATCCCACCCTATTACGAGTTGGCATTTATCGAGAAGGAGACAGATGATGCTACTATTCCTGTTGGGGTGATTGTAATGTGGGCAGGTGACATAAATAGCATTCCTGCAGGTTGGGCAATTTGTAGTGGATTGTACGGAACACCTGATCTTCGGGACAAGTTCATTCGGGGAGCCCCTCCAGGTGATGATCCTGGAACGTTAGGGGGAACGGTAGCCCATAATCATACATATACGGAAATTCCCCAACATAGACATTCTATTGATTCTGCTGATGCCTCTCATAACCATGGCATGCCTTATGGGAGGGCCAGGACAGTAGGTGCGCTGATATTAATGTCTCAAACTTATAGAATTACAACTGGCTATACTAGTTATCAAAATGCACCTCACTCACATATTGTACCCTCCGTTGGACAATCGATTTGTACAACTGAGAATACAGACAATTTACCCCCCTATTTCGAGGTTGCGTTCATAATGAATACAGTAGTAACCAATGCATTACCGATGGGAGTTATTAGTATGTGGGGAGATTCAATAGCGAACATACCCGCAGGTTGGAATCAATGCAATGGAACAAATAATACTCCTGACATGCTTAATAGATTTCCAAGAGGTGTAACAGATGGAGAACAACCTGGAAGTGTTGGTGGGTCTGCCACTCATCAACATATCTATAGAGAGGTTCCCCAACATACACACTCTATTCCAACTGATAATATGAACCATAGACACACCTATCCCATGAGGGGTTCCTTACAAGAGACTGCGGATGGGTCGATCGGTGTTTTTTGTAGTGAGTCACCGAATTGGGTTACGGGTTATACAGATTATGGTGCAGGTGCTCATGCTCATGACTTAAATCCTACAGGTTATGCAACTTGTTATACTTCGTATGCAAATAGTATTCCACCTTATGTTAAACTCATTTATATGCAAAAGATTGGGGCTATCTCCGATCCAAGTCCTGAAGATGGAGCTACGGATATTATCTATAACCCTATATTAAGTGTAGATGTAAATGATTTAGAAGGGGATAACTTGAACGTGTCATTTTATAATGATGCTACAGATGCTCTGATTGGATGGGATTATATTGTTGGGGGACTTGGTACAGCTACAGTAATCTGGTCGGGACTCTCAAGTGGTACGACCTATTCATGGTATGTAAAAGCTGATGATGGATTAACTGTATTACAATATGATCCTTGGTCCTTTACTACAAATTACGCTCCCAATGATCCTACAAATCCAACTCCTAATGATGGGGCTACCGATATTAGTTACACCCCTACATTAAGCGTGAGTGTATTTGATGTCGATGGAGATGATTTGACCGTATCATTTTATGATGCTTCAGATGATAGTATAATTGATACAGATAGTGTTTTAGGGGGTACCGGTGACGCTTCGGTAATCTGGTCGGGACTCTCAAGTGGTACAACCTATTCATGGTATGCAACATCCGATGATGAGTTAAGTGTAGAACAATCTGCTACATGGGCATTTACTACAAATTACGCGCCCAATGATCCTACAAATCCAACTCCTCATGATGGGGCTGCTAATATCGGATATAATCCTACATTAAGTGCGGATGTAACTGATGATGACGGAGATGATTTGACAGTATCATTTTATGATGCTTCAGATGATAGCCTAATAGACTCAGTCATTGTTACAGGTGGAACTGGTACAGCTTCAGTAGACTGGTCGGGACTCTCACCTGGTACGAAATATTCATGGTACATTATAGTTGATGATGGGTTAAGTACAACTCAATCTTCAACGTGGAATTTTACAACTAGTTCTGAAGTCCCCCCTGCTATTCCATTACCAGGTTTATTTGCGGTAGGTTTAATCGTATTAGGAACAACAGGGGTATTATCTGTGATAACTTATTTGAGACGCAAAAAGTGGAAATAAAAATATTTAATTAAAATTACTACTTTTTTTTTTAATTTGTTTGGGTAGGTGCAAATTATAGTGCTTATATTCAAATCTTTTGAAAACAATATTTTTTAAAGAATTGCAAAGTATTGGCACCAGACTTCCATGTAATTTCCAAACTATGCATCAAGCATTTTATGCTGCTCCTTAAAGAACATTCCCCGCCCCCTCTTAAAGTGATCATAAATTCCTTTTCTGAATACTTAAAACTTGCCGCATGTAATTTTTATCCTGCCTTATGGATTTGAATCTTTTTTCGACTCTGACATTTTAGCCCCAGTTAATACAGCAAAGTAACCAGTTAAAAAAAGAGTGTTTTTAATTATCCTTATTTTTAAAGTTATTTAATAAATGAATTTTTATTTTAGGAATATTAATTTTTGGAATTTGAATTTTTGGTATTTTGATTTGAAAATTTGCAGTTTCATTGTTTTCACGCTTCTGAAGTTCATCATCCTTAATACTTGTAATATTTGTCTCTACTAACTCTAAAGAATCTATATCGTCTTTGAGTCTTAACTCAGTAATATTACTTTTATCAGCTAATTTAATAGATAGTCCTTTATTATTATTAACTTCGAGAAATTTAGACAATTTTTGAATTTTTTCATCTAATAATCCTTTATAGATCTTATAATGATTTTCTTCAATTAATAAGTCCCTAAAATCCTTTAATTTAAAAATCCAACCAGTTTGAGTATCATATAACATTCCTGTGATTTCTATATCTGGAAAGAAAACTTTAATTTTCTGTAAATTATTAATCTGATTTATAATATTACGTATTTCGTTATCAAAAGGTTTAAAGAAATTTTTTAATTCTAAAATTAGTTCTGGATATTTTGTAGATAAATTATTAAGAAATTCATTCGGAAGTTTCTCTCTTAATTCTTTTAGATTTATCTTAGTCATCCCACAATCTGAATGTCCTAAAATAATAATAAATTTAATTTTATATTTTAAAATTGTGATTAGAATAGACCTCATCATGTCAAGAGTAAATGTATTTCCTGCATTTCTTAAAATAAATACATCTCCTGGATTAAGTTGGAATATTTGATGGACGTCTAATCTGGGGTCCATACAAGTAAGAAACAGTATAGGGTATTTAGGAATTTTTTTCTCAAACGAGTAAATTTCAGGCTTATGAATAAGCTCATTTTGAAATTGGTAATTTCCTTCAATCAACAATTTTTCAATATCTTCTAATAAGAATTTATTTTTCAGAATTATTCTAACACCTGCCTTTGTCTACTTGAAATTATATATGCAATAGGTCCTATAAAACAAAAGCAAAATACTACGAACCCCCAACCAATTTTTTTTCCTTTTGATAAATCTATATTTTTAATAATTTTATAAAGGCAAAATATTGCTAAACTAACATTAACGCCTACTAAGATAATAATTAACGGCAGATATGGTGGGGGTATGAAACTTGACACTTTATTCCCCCTTACATTTTTTATTGATAAAATATAAAAAAAAATTGAAATTATTTTTTTACTAAGAGTTCCTTTATTTTTTCTTTTCCACCATTGTTAAAGAAATCCTTGATTTTATCCGAATACTCTGGTAGAAGTTGTAAGAATGGTAATATTGCACGCGATAATGAACTAAATGCTTCATTACCATCTCCCATGATGAACATTTTATCTGGATTTAAATTTTTAAAAACTTCTGGTAATATATTTGTCAATTGTACTGCTAAGAATCTCTCATCGGCTGTACTCATAGCTTCAACTTGTTTCTGGAAACCTTCAGCTTGAGCAAGCATTTGTTGTTTGATATTTTCCGCTTCACCCTCCGCCTGAGCAATTAGTTTTCGTTTAATTTGTTGAGCATTAGCATCAGCTTCAATAATCTTTTTCTGTCTTTCACCATCAGCTTCAATTTTCTTACGCTCTCTTTCTTGCTCTGCTATTGCAATTTCTTTATCCTTCCTTCGCAATTCAATTTCTTTTTCTACTTGTTGATTTTGAATCCCAATTTCATTTTGGACTTCTAATTCCCTTAATCTAGATTCTCTCTCAGCTTCAGCCTTAGCTATTCTAGCTTTTCTTGCCTCAATTGCCTGTTTTACTGCCTCCATATTCTTCTTTAAACCCGGTTCTAAAATGTTTACTTCTCGTATTTCTATTGATTCAATTACAACTCCCCAATCTGCTGTTAATTCGTGAATTTCTTTACTTACAATATTTATTATTTCTCGACGTTCCCGAATTACTTTTTCGATTGGCATATTAGCGCAAGTAGTACGAATAATTGCTTCTGCAGCATTCTTAAGAATTTTTTCTACATAGTTATCATCTTTAGGAACCCATGAGACGGCACTAAACGCTTTTTCAGGATCAATTACTTTCCAAATTAACATTCCTACAATTGAAATGTTTTGATATTCCATTGAAACAACTTGTTCGTGAGCTTCTAATGTTGTTTGAATACTTGTTGTAGGTATAACAAGATATTCATCAATTAAAGGTAATAGCCATAAACTTCCTCCCAATCCCGCATGTTTTACTTTACCATTACGTAAATGTATGACAAACTGGTTTGTTTTAAATTTTCTATATCTTGTTGCCATGAAAATTAAAAATAAGAACGCTACAATTATTATTATAACAACTAGCCAAGTAATCCATGTATATACCTCTTGAAACAACATCTCTTTATTTTTTACCTCCTAATTTTTTATTTAAATATATTTTTAACATTTTTTTTTAAAAATTCTAAATTTTGATTACTATTTTCATTTAATACCACTTTTACTTCATTCAATATCGAATTGAGCTTACTTTATTATCAACTAATAAAAAACCATCTTTTATATCGCAGATATAAACTTCTTCTCCCTTCTCGAAGGACGAATCAATATTTAGTGGTTTTACATGAATTCTTTCAAATTTCATTGGGTTATTGGAATGAATTTTGATAACTCCACCTCTCCTATCTACATCCAAGACAATGACTCCTTTTTGTCCAATTAAATTTTGAGTAGAAGAAATACTATAGAATCTAGATTTTGCTATCTTTTTCCAGGTAGTAGAAATGAGTTTGTTAAATAGATATGTTATTGCTAATGTTGCGAAAAATATGAGAAATTTCACTTCACTACCGAAAACGTAATAGAATAAGATTCCAGATATCCCGAAAAATAATAAAGATGTAGAAAATAATAACATGAAAGGAGCTGGAGTTGTATCATTAATTAAACCAGAATCTCCGGTATCATCAAAATGATCTACATGATCGTTAT
>JBHLMQ010000008.1:17508-107223 GCA_048938005.1 Promethearchaeota archaeon
GCCCAAGATCCGTATGATCTATGTGATCTATATGATCTACATGATCAATATGCCCAAGATCCGTATGATCTATGTGATCTATATGATCTACATGATCAATATGCCCAAGATCCGTATGATCTATGTGACCTATATGGTCTAGATGATCAATATTTTGAAGATCATGAGTTGATATTTCAGCAAGAATAGTTGATATAATTGACATTATTATTCCACCAATAAATAAACCCAAGCAGATACTAAAAAAAAAATCATAAAAATTGTTTAAAAAAAGTCCTATAAGTGTAAAGGTTAAACCAATTAAAATTAAAAAACTAAAAGTAAAGATATGGCTCCTATTCCACTGAATCCCAATTAATCTACTATATAAATTTCTAGCCATTATGCGAATATACTTTCTCCTATTTTTTTAGTATTTTTTAATTAATTGAATTTGAATATGATAAAAAAATAAAAATTACAATTTAGTTCCGCATTGATGACAAAATATTGCATCTCTCTCGACTTTCTCACCGCAATATTTACAATAATTAATCTCTGAAACAATAGGGATTTCTTGTGTAATCTCCTTATAAATTGATTCTGTGGGTTGTTCTTGAATTGAGTTTCGAATTTTATAAGGATTATGTTGTTGAGACGGCTCTTGAGATTGATAATCATATAATTTTATGGGTTCTTCATTAGCCTTGTTTGAAGGTGCACTCATCAATGATGCAATAACTCCTATAATTGTAATAAAGATTAAAAAACCTCCTAAACCAAAAATCATAGGCCATATGGGCATTATCGTAAATCCATTAAAGCGATAAAAGAATACAAACATTAGTAGCCCAAATATAAAGAATAAGATTAATCCAACTATTATTGCTCTAGCAGCTCTATTTTTATGATATCTATTACGCTTACCTGCAACAATAAACGGAACCCATGCCAATTTTTTTTATATCACCTTATTATATTTTTTTATATTTCTTTATATTTTATTTTATTTTCAATATATCTGTATATACCTATATATTTAAATGTTGTGTTATAATCGAAATTTAATAAAAAAAGGCGGAAATATTTAAATTTAAGTATTGAGATATATATATTAATATATATAAATAAATTGAAAATTACAAATAATTAAGTATTGGAAATGTATATAAATCTATATATACAAAATAATTGTTTAAAAAGCTCTTTTCTCTTTTAATAGATAAAATTAAACTTTATTAATATAAAAATATATATTCGAATAGCGAAGCTGTAAAAAAATAGGTTAAGAATAAAGGAGTTGATTCAATTGTCCAAAAATAATGAAAATTCTAACGATAAAAATAATGAAACTCAAAAAGATGAAATCAAAGAACCCGAGCTTAAAGATAAGCCCATATACGTCAAGGTAAGTGATGATACAAGGAGTTTAATTGATAAATATAAAGAAAAAGGGACTACAATATCAGATTTAGTGAGACATTCGGTAAAATGTTATGATGAATTTAATTCCATATCTCCAGAAATTCGTGCTGTCATCGAAAAGTATAAAGAGGAAGATGAATCTGATATTTCATTTATTGAACGTGCCATGAAATATTACGGAGATCAAAGAAACCTTGATAGAGATCTATGGGTTCGTGCTAGAGATGAAATGAAAATGATGCTCATAGGAAAAACTACTTTTAATCAGTTAATCGCTGCTGCTGAAGCTCCAGAAGAGAGTTTGAAGAAACCATGGCGCAAGAATGTTGCTATTGACTTGATTTTATGGTATAATGAGGCAAAACCACTTAAAAACCTCTCAATAGAAGAAATTATAAAAACTGTACAAAAAATGTGGGTTGTTGCTAATTATTTTCATACAATCGATGTTGTAAAAGAAAATGAAGATGAATTTCATATATTATTCAGGCATAGGCAACATAAACGTTATAGTTCTTATTGGTTAGGATATTTCACAGAATTGTTTACATCAGAAGAAATGCCTTTCAAATGTCAAGTTGAGGGACAGGTATTTGATGAATCATTATCAATGATAATAAAAATTGGATATAAAAAATAGAAATTTAAATTTTAAAAATTTCTCAATATTGTTATATTTTGACCTGGAGTAAATTGTTTTCTTAATTCTTCTTTTTCCTCTTCAGAATCATATATATTATACCAATCCCAAATTTTAAGAGCGAAATCCGAGAATGCATATCCTTTAGCAGTGAGTATATTTCCATCCAGTACTACTCTAGCATCCACATAATTTTCCCTTGGGAAAGGATCTGGGACATTTTTTTCTTTATAGTATAGTGGTTCTTCAGATGTTGTATATTTTTTCCCATCTAAAATACCACTTTTTGCTAGAAATTCAGGTCCTGCACAGATTGCCGCAATTAACTTTCTCTCTTTATTCAGATTTTTTACTAGATTCTCAAGTTCTGCTTTTAATATTCTAGTACTTCCTCCAGGAATTAATAATCCTTCTATATTGCTTATGTCTGAAATTTCTGAAATCTCTTTATCTGGAATAATTGTCAATCCTCCAGTACTTTTAACAGGTTTTTTTTCATATGCTATATAGACAACTTTATAATTCTCATGTCCATCTATCCCTGAGCAGGTAAGAACTGTTTCAAAATCAGCAAATCCATCGTATATAAAACATAATATTTCCTTCATCGCTTATCTCATCTAAAACTTTAATTTATTAACTTAAAATTGTCAATTCTATAAATAGATTAAAATATTGAACTTTTAATTTAACATTTAAAATTTTACTTCTAGTTCATCCATCTCCGCTAAGAGTTTAATTTTTTTCTCTTTCCATTCTTTTCTCATTTTTATATCGCAAAAACATGTATATATCGCTTTTTCTCCTTCCTCTAAACTTTCTCGTGCTAAATCATATTTCTCCGTTTCTTTATAGCATTTAGCCATTTGAAGATATGAATTATAAGTAAACCAGCCATATGGTTCAAGCTCTAACGCTTTCTGTATTTCTTTCAGTGCCTTTTCGTATTCCCCGAAGTCTGTTAAAATTTCGGCAAAAGTATCATGATAATTCCCATCATCAGGATCTAATTCAGTCAGTAGTTTTCCTGCGTTTATCGCTTCTTCCTTCTCATTGTTATATAAATGATAATATACTTTATGATTAAGGATATCAAGATTATCTGGATATTTTTCTCTCAATTTATTGACGATTTTTAAACTTTCATCAAATCTATTCATCTTTTTCATAAGATTC
This sequence comes from Promethearchaeota archaeon, assembly GCA_048938005.1. Classification (GTDB taxonomy): domain Archaea; phylum Asgardarchaeota; class Lokiarchaeia; order Sigyniarchaeales; family SOKP01; genus Loki-b32. The sequence goes on from JBHLMQ010000008.1 coordinate 20,729, forward strand.
GCTTTAAGTAACAATAAATCCACTTCTTTTTCAGGAAATTTCTTAAGATTTTTTTCAATTAGTTCTGTTGCCTTCTCGAAATCGTCTTTAGAAAAGAACATTTTATATCTATAATAAAACAATTTAAGATCTTTAGGATCTAACTCCATAGCAGTATTTATTGCTTCAATCGCATCATCCAATTCATTTAATTGGTTTAAAACGAGGCTCTTAAATAGAAAATACTTTGCTTTATTTGATTTATTCGAATCTAATGAGATGGCATGATCGATATCATCTAAAACTTGATCACTCCTCATTTCTTCGAGATCCAATTCATAAATAATTTTTTGCCCTAATATTAAAGCTCTAGTTGCATAGCTAATAGGATGATCTGGATAAGTCTTACTTAATTTATTGCTGAGTTTAAATGCTTTTTCAAACCGTCCATATGTTAAATGGCAAAAGATTGATATGAAATAATAAGAGATCATAGAATTTTCATCTTTGTCATCAATATAAGGTTTTACCTCTGTATTTAATAATTCTATGGCTTCTTGATGTCGAATCAAATAACTAAGGACAATTGCTTTCAAGAAAAGTAGGTCTATATTCTCCTTATCTAATTCAATCTCAGCATTTACTTTATTTAGAGCAACTTCATGCTCCTTTTTTTTCATAAAATATTTTGCTTCTTCAAAAAGTTCTTCTATTTTTGGGGATGCAAAGAACGTTAACACTCTCAATAATGAAGGATCTATATAATATGTCTTCTGAGTTTGCTCAACAATTTCAGGTTGGGAACTAATTGATTGAAAAACCTCAGGGATATTTCTCCACGCAACACCTTCTAATTTATCTAAAGTATCCACTAATGTCCTCTTAGTTTCTATTTTATAAGCTAAGTAATTTATATATTCTGGTAAAAATTTCTTTAATGCTTCTTTTAAATCCATTACAAATAAGTTATCGCATATTTCATTTAAAATCGCATCAACAGTAGATTCTAGAGTTAAGATCGGTCTGTCATCTGTGATTTTTTCATATAATTTGTTCAAATAGGTGAATTTGGTAATATGATCCTCAGTAATCGCACTTAAAACTTTCTCTATCTTCTCATTTGCCTGAAAATAATATATCTTCTCATCTTCAACTTCTAACCTAAAAAATTCAATTGGATACACATTTTTCTCTACGATTTGCCGAATATTAAATTCAAGATCTAAAATATCAATATTATATTTTTTAGAGAAATCTTTTGTTGATTTATAAAATGGATATTGATTTGGGTGATTCATCGAAAGGAAAAGTAATATCTTATTAAAATCTTCTTCACTGTCTAATGAACCTTTTAATTTTTCAAAGGGTAATGTTAAAACATTATTCAAAAATCGAAATTTTATATCATCATCTACAATATCATATTTTTCAAAAAATCTAATTGTCCTCTTAGTAATCTCTTCAATCCTCTTACTTTCTTCATTTAAGATAGATTGTCTGTCTAAGTCATAAGATTTTAACATTCTTGAATATTCCGATTTACCAGCAAGAGTGATCCTATATTCTTTATTCTCTTTCCTGATAAGCCCATTATCCATTAGCAAATTCAAATTCTTTGATAATGATGATTGATTAATATAAACAGGTGCTCTTTCATCAAGAAAATCCGACCATTTTAAGTAATTATTATTATAGGCCATCCAGAGAATTATGTGATCATAATTTCTTTTATCACTAATTGCCTTAGGAGGATAACTTAATTTTCTCTTTGCTTCTTTAGCTCTAGATAATTCGTTATATCTCTCCTCACCTTTAGAAGTAATTTTATAATGCCCTCTCTTTATTTTTTCAATATACCCCTTACTATCCAACTTATTTAGATAATTTGATAGAGTCGATTGGGCAATATTTATGGGGTCCTCCTTAAAATTCGACCATTCTACAATTTCGTTATTTTTGAGCATCCAGAGAATAATATGTTCAATATTTTTTTTCTGAAAACCTAATTGGACATAAATTTCTTCTGGTGGATAATTCAATTCTTCTGTTCCACTCATTAAAAATTCACCATATTCCCTATATTTAATATATAATCCAATCTATATTTATAGTTTTTGGTTCATTTGGGAGTATGAACTCTCTTTGAAGTACAAACTCCATATGAAGTATATGTACCAAAACTATATATGTTGTACTTTCTATTTGTTATTTAAGGAAAAAAACTTTAGAGTGAAAAAAAAAATGGCTCAAGCAGCAGTAGAAAATTGTGTAGAAAAAAAATGTGTTGATATTGAAAAAATCATATTGGAAATACTTCCTGGACAGGAGACGTCTAATCAGATCATAAAAATAGAGAAGAAACCATTTAAAACGGATTTATTAAATTTATTAAAAAAGGTTGAATTAAACACCAGATATCTTGAAGAAACAATTCCTATAAAAAAAGTTGATAATCAACAATATTGGAGGATTTATAGAGTTTATTAGAGTATTAAATCAAAATTTTTTTAATTTAAAACAATAAGCAAAATAAAAATAACAAAAAAGAGGTAAAAAAAAATGTATAAAAAAAGCTTGGAAAGAAGAGAGTTAATTATTATCAAGAATATGATTTACAGAATTTGGTAAATACTTTTTTTTATTTTAATTTATTTCATGTTCATTTTATTTCCACATTATGAACACTTACATTTCTCTTTTTATAACATCTCCGAATTCCTAGGAGTATAATCTTCTAGGAATTCTTTTTTTATTATAAATTACTATTATGTTAATTATTTAAATAGAAGAAAAAATCATGAACAATGGAACTAAATGATTTAAAAAGAAATAAAAAAAGCAAAAATTAATAGAAAGAATTAAGAAATAACAAAACATTTGGGATTTTCTTCGACTGGCTTATCAATTTTATCATATTCATTTCTTAGCATTTTGAGAAAAATTGAGGTTGATTTTCGATTGGTTTGGATTGCTGAAATAATAAAAATACTACTTACTAGAATTAACCAGATTGCATGAGCTAATTGTAAAGTGAAAATAAAATAAATCCCACAAATCAAAATACTATATCCCAAAATACTACTTATCTTTGAAACGACTTTTGTGCTAAAACCATAATCTAGAGTACGATCCCATAAAAATGCCCTTAAAACTCGTCCACCATCTAATGGAAATGCGGGGATTAAATTAAAAAAAGCGATAATCCCATTCGAGAGTGCAAAAAAGTAAAATGAAGTAGTAATATAGGTGTGAAAATTTAACAATAAGGATCTGCTTAATCCTAGAAACACGGTTCCTATGATTAAATTTGTTAATGGACCAACTATACAGATTTTAATTTCGTTCTTAGGAATAGTAATGTCTTCCTTTAAATTAACAATTCCACCAAAAAAATTAAATCCAATTTCTGCTACAACAACTCCTAATCGTCGAGAAACTATTAAGTGTGCTAATTCATGAATAACTATTGAAAATAGAATAACAAGAACGCTTATAAGACCAAATATTATTAACTCACTTGGACCAACTTCAGGAAGATATCTTTTATAAAATTCTATAGAAAAATACCCCATAATAAATACAAATAAAAGAAGAGATGAATGTACTTTTACATCAATGTCCTTTATTCTCGCGACTTTTATCTTATAAACCTCTTTCCTAGGGTAATTAAGCTAAATATGAATAATATTTATAATAATTTGCAAAAAACTTATCCACAATAATAAAATAATCACAAATTTAAATAATTATGGTTTTAATAATTGATCTGAATCGCTTTTATTTTTTTAAAAAATTGTTATGAATTGATGTAATTCCATCAATTTTACCATTACTTTTTTGTAATATGTAAAACTCCATTTTGAGTTTAAAGTTCACTCTAAGTTCATCAACTTAAACTATTTATGTAAAGATTTATAGAAATCTTATAAGGATTGTTTTTAAATAAAGTTAGATAGAGTCAAAGAAAAAATGGAAAATTTACAGACCAAGAAATCGCAGTCGCATTATCTATATTTCTTGTTTGGACAACAGTTTTCTATGTTAGGTTCTTTAATAGTAAGATTTGTGATTACATGGTGGATTACAGTGGAGACGGGTAGTGCTGTATATCTTTCAATTTCCGTATTTTTGATGTTTCTACCGCAAATTATAGTAACTCCTTTCTCAGGAGTTATTGCAGATCGATGGAATAAAAAAGTTATTATTGCTATCTCCGATACACTACAAGCTTCTCTAACATTTTTGCTATTTATCTTTTTCTTTTTTGATTTTCAAAATATTTGGCTTGTTTTAGCAGTAAATACATTTAGTGCTGCTTTATTTGCATTCCAATACCCCACAGTTCAAGCTCTTATCCCTGCTATGGTTCCTAAGGAGAATTTAAGTAGGATTAATGGTATGAATTTCTTGTTTTCTGGGGTGATTTTTGGAATTGGTCCAGTTATAGCAGCAACTCTTTTATCATTTTTTCCCATAACACAAATTTTCCTTATTGACATAATAACATTTATTATAGCTCTTGTCCCATTATTGATAATAAAAATTCCTAGAATGCATAGCATTACGGAAGAAGCCACAAAAAAATCATTCTTTAAGGATTTTAAAACAGGATTATTAACTATCAAAATGATTCCAGGGCTATTAGCGATGATCGTACTTGCTATGGTATGGAATTTTATTAATAGACCTTGGGCTGTCTTAACACCTTACTTTATAAAATATACTCATGATGGATCTGCTTTCGATCTTGCTTTATTAATGACATCAATGCAACTTGGAAACATTGTTGGTTCTGTGATTACATCAATTAAGAAAACTTGGAAACATAAAATAAAATTAAATATAATTGGTGCGTCAATATTTTTTGTATGCCAATTGCCTGCAATTCTAGCACCTAAGGGTAATTTCATACTAATGATGATTGCGCTGTTTCCAGGAGCGATACTTATTCCAATTACAGTTTCTACTTATTTAGCAATTCTACAAATAGTTGTTACTAAAGATAAAATGGGTAGAATAATGTCGATTGATCATATGATTTCTATGGCAATTGCTCCAATTGGAGCCCTCATTGCTGGTCCATTAGCAGAACTTATTGGAATAGTCAATCTATTTCTTATCTGTGCTATTATAGGGAGCGTTTTTCCTTATTTTCTGTGGTTTTTTACAAAAATAAGACACCTTGAAATTATCGATAGAGAAAAAATGATGAAAACTGAAGAAATCGAAGAAGTTGCTAAAGTCCCAGAAATTGTCCAAATTACCGAAACTATAGAATAAATTCTTTTTTATTTTTTCTTTTATTTTACTATAAGCATGTTTAAATACTCTAATAGATTTTATAATTATAGAAAGTTGTGAAAAAAAAACACACAACTTATTTAACAGTAGTTTAATGTGAAAAATAAATGCAACAAAATGATAAGGAATTAGAAATGTTGAGACTAAAAAAAGCTGAAGCTTTATTAAAGCATGAGGCAATGCCAAAGAGCATAATAGAGATACATGCTCCTGATGATTTTAATAAAATTCTGAAAAATTACCCCGATAAAATAATTATCATAGATTTTTGGGCAGTTTGGTGTGGTCCTTGTATGTTCTTCGCTCCAATTTTCAAAAAATTACAAAATGAATTTCAAAAAGATTTCATATTTGTTAAGGTTAATGTTGATGAAAATGGCGCAATAGCGATGAAATATGGAATAACTGGGATTCCAACAACTTTATTTATTAAAAATGGAGAAGTAGTAAATAAAATTGTTGGAGCGATGAATTATGAAGGCATGAAAAAAGTATTAGAGAAACTAAACCAGTAAAAAAAATTTAATATATTATTTTTTTCTTTAAATTCCTTTTTAATATTTTGAGGGAATATTTAATGGAAGTAATAGAAAAGCAATTAAAAGAATTTGAAATAATTGATAAGTTATTAGATAAAAAAAAAATCTTCTCTAGTGAACGATTATTTAATTGTATTCTGGGTTTAAATAAAACAGAATCTAAAGTTCTTGGATACTTATTAAAAATTAAAGATGTTAGAACATCCGAAATCGCAGATACACTAAAGATGGATAGAAGCTCAATTCAAAGAGCTCTTCAAGATTTGTCTGAATTAAAACTCATTGAACGGAAATCCATGTCAATGAAAGATTACACCCATGTTAAAGGGTTAGAAGATACGAAAAAACAAGGATACCTTTATGTATATAATGCTAAAAATATGGATTCAATAAAAATCCAGTTTAAAAAATTATTAGACAAATGGTATAACTCAATGTTAAGCTACATTGAAAATCTTGAAAATCTTTGCGAATGTTGCGGTTTTAAATTTGATCCATGCTAAATCTTATACATAAAATAAGAAAAAAAATAGATTTCTGATAGGTTTATTTTGCATCCTCATCTTCTTCCATAATACCTAATCTATTACCTTCTGTATCCTTAATAAACGCGTAATATCCGACTCCAGGAATGGGACTCTTAGATCTTATAATTTCTCCTCCACCTTTTTTTATCTTCTTAATAGATTCATCAACCGAGGCTACACCAACATAATTAAAAATGTGGTCATCTTTATTTTCCCGTTTTTGTAAACCACCATTAATTCCTTCCTCATCTTCCTCCCCTGCAGTAATAAGCCAGTATTCAATAGGTCCTTCCCATTTTTCAATTTTCCAGTTAAATACATTCTCATAGAATTTTTTTGCCCGAAGTGGATCATCTGCATTAATTTCGAAATGGTTAATTTTGGTCATAAATTCACCTCAAATTTAATATTTCTTAGTTTAAATCATTCGCAAAAAATATAAATTTTTAGCTTGAGATTCAAAGGTGTTGAAACATATTTAATAGAAAAGAGTCTCAATTTTTTTTTGAAAATTATAAATTTATACTGCTAAACATTTAGGTTAACTATGAATTATTATACCAAAGATACATTACTCTCTGCAGTTGGAAATAGTACTAAGCTAATTGAATTGAATTCTGATGAAGCAACTATTATAATATCAGAATATGGTGGACGAGTTTTAGGTTTTTTTCCAAAGCAGGATTGCTATAGTTTATTATGGATAAATCCAAAAATTAGAAAAATAATAAAAACAAGAAATAGGGCAATTGGGGGAGACAGATATTGGATAAGTCCTGAACGAGATTTCTTTTATAAAGATCCGGAAAATTTTAGAGATTGGTTTTGTGCTAGTGGATTAGATCCTGCTAATTATGAAATTCTTGGTAGTAATGAATTTTCTTGTTCAGTTTCAAGCAATTTATTCATTACTAATATGAGAACAAAACAAGGATACCAAGGAGAAATTACAAGACAATTTAGATTAATAAATGAAACGTATCAAACGGATTTATCTTATTGTGGAGTAGAAATTCTTGATGATTGTGTATTTTATAGACCAGATCTTAAAATAAATGGGTGGAATTTAGCTACAATTATAAGTGGTGGTCCAGAGAATCCAGGTACAGTATTAGTCCACACTAAATCTAACCCTAAACCACTCTCATATTTTCGAACTATTCCGGAAGATCGTTTGAAGGTTAAAGAAAATTACATAGCATTTAAGGTTGATGTAGATGATATTTATAAGTTAGCTATTAGACCTGAAGATATTGATTTTTCAAGACCAGCTAAAATAGGCTATATACTTAAAATGCCTGATAATGGAGATTATGGATTTTTAGTCAAACTTTCGGATGATATTGCAAGAACTCAAAATGAATGTTTTGATGTAGCTCGAGACAATCCTGATTCTGAGATAGGAGTTATTCAATCATATAATTCTGAGTCACCAGAGAAACAATTCTTGAATTATGGAGAAATTGAACTCCAATTGAACCAATTTGAAACAATTGATAATGCCTCTCATGGAAAAGCTAAACATCAACTTTTTGGATATATTGGAACTAAAGATGAGATTTTAGGTGTGGTTGAAAAATATCTTGGAATTGTAAATCCACATTTATTTTGAATTCTTTCAATCCCCAGTTGGTTTTATAGAACTTTTTTCTATCAATAGTACTGATGTACGAGAAGGAGCTCTTGTTCGATGTATAACACCTTTTGGTACAGTAAAACCTTGTTTTGGTTTCAATTCAATTACTTCCTCTTCCAAATCAATTATTAATAATCCTTCGATAACAAAAAAGAATTCATCTTCTTTCTCATGTTTATGCCAATGAAATTCTCCTTCAATAACTGCTAATCTAACAACTGAATCATTAACATTACAAAGGGATAAATTTTGCCATTTTTTTGAACATTCTTCTATTAATTGGGAAATATCAATGATCTCTAAAGGTTTGAATTTTATTTTGAGATCAATAGAATATTTATTATTATTCTTCATTTTTCATTCTCTCAAATGAGTTTTATTGTTAAAAGAACTTTAATCATTCTATGAAATAGATTCTTAAAAAATTTAGGTTGAATTTAATTTAATATTTAAGATTTATATTTTAATCTCATTCTTTGGGTATCAAAAGAGAAGATAATAAATAAGCTATAAATTACATTTTTTAGGATTATTATTAAAATATATTCAAAAATATTATAGATGAATTTAAATAATATCTTTAGATAAAGTATTATTATAACCTATTAATTGGTTTTTAATCAGAAACAAAAATGGTATGAGATCTAATGAAAAATAATTCGAAATATATAAAATATTTTTTAGTAATAATTATAGGGATATTAACACTAGGTTTTTTCTTGGGCTTATCGGTGTTAAGAAATAATGATTATTCAAAAAATGAAGATATAACCTCAATCAAATCCAGTGATGGGACAATTACAATTTACGACTACAATCCGTATGGGACTTTATTTGGAAGTAGTGCGCTTACTCACGGTGAACAAGAATATTTTGAATGGAGCATTTCTACTCTATATGGCCCAGGATTCACATGGTATATTATGAATAATACAGATTTTGTGAATTTGGTTGCATTTCAACCTCAATGGCGCACTCGTGGGAATTTCTCCTATACTGAGCTTATTTCAGATGAGGAGGTATCAGCCTCAGGAATTTTCTATCCTCATTATTCGGCTCAATGGTGGCTTGTCGCAATAAATCATTGGTTTGGCTATAATTGTTCGGCTTATTATACAGATTTTTGGTTGGATGATTTTATTACTGTTACTGCACCTACAAGTACTAGTTCTTGGTCAGTAGGTACATCTTACAATATTGATTGGACATGGGGTGGTGATTTTGATTATGTCAATATTGACCTTTATCACGATGGTAATTTTTTGAGAAGTATTGTCAACAATACTCAAAATGATGGTTCTTATCTATGGAATATTCCCAGTGACATTTCATTATACGACGATCTATACCAAGTGAATGTATCTAATAGCGATTTTACAAATACTTCTGATATCAGTGATGCATATTTTGAAATCATAGAAGGCACTATTACCGTAACAAGCCCTTCTATTACCGATTCATGGGAAACAGAAACGAGTCATTCCATCACATGGACATCAACAGGTTCTATTACAGATGTAAAGATTGAACTCTTTAAGAATAATATTTTTGAGTTGGAAATTGTTTCAAGTACACCTAACGATGGTAGCTTTCCTTGGATTATTCCTTCAGGGCTCGATAATTCTACACAGTATCAAGTAAAAATTACAGATGTATCAAATTCTCTTATTAATGATTATAGCGATTATTTTGAGATATATACTGAACCTTCTACGTCTGGACAAACTACAATTCCCGGGTATGATTTAATGATATTAATTGGCACTTCAATTATAAGCATAATAGGATTAACATATTTTTTGTATAATAGGAAAAAAAGTAAGTAAATTTATAAAATTAAAAAAATTTTTTTTTTATCTTTATTAAACGACTTGAGAAAATTAATTAAAGAAAGGAGTTATTTAGAGTTTCAATTTACTCCGCCAAAAGTTAATTTTTTGGATGAGTTCTTCTTTTTCGACCTCATTTAATAAATTCATATTTCGCTTGAGATCGGTAGTACCCATTCTTATCTGCCTCAAAACAGCACTGAAACCTTTTCTTTCAAGGAGATCATCTTGTAATTTCTCTAAAAGTAAGGCAATCTGAGCCCCTGGCAGTGTATCAATCTTACTCAATATATTATCAAATTGGCTAGATAGGAAACCATCTGTTGATATAAAAGCAGCAGGTTGAATATCTGGTGTTTTTTTAATAGGTTCTAATTGAGGCACTAAAGGCTTAGACGGTATTGGTTTAATAGGTTCTTCGGCAATAATTTCAGGTGTTTCAATGGGTTTGGGTAGTATTTGTTCAGATACCCTTGATGTTGGTGTGATGGGTTGCTGGAATCGCGGTTGCGCAAACTCGCGCACAGGAGCTTGTTTTATCGCCTGTAAAACTTCTACTTGCTCATATTTTTTACTCTGAATCCATACATCTTCTAGAACAGCAGCAAACAGTTTTACGTGTTCCTCTAAGACTGATCCCATTCCAGCAATTTCGATTTCCCCCGTTTCTGTTTTTGATACGACACAAACTACAACTTCTTCGAAATCTTTATTTATCGACCATAAATTTTCTCTAGAATAATGCCTTATTGAAATATTAGAAAGATCTGCAACCTCTTTAAATCGTAATTGATCCTCTGGATCAGTTAAATCAAAATTTGTGGATATTCTAATGTTTATATGTTTTTTTAATCGTGATAAAGCAATTAAATCAATATCCTCCAATTTAGGAGCTACAATATGGACTCGCATTTTCACTCTTGATAATGCTGCATTTATTTGTGCCATGATCCCTTCAACGCTTCGTACAAACCATACATCTTTAAAACTTAACAGTGAAGCTTGTTTTGAGCGCTCCCAAAATTCATTCATAGTAAGCTCGGCACTTTCCAATTGATTTATAATATTATTGACTATATCATCTTGTATTGTCTCGAAAATTTCTTTCCGGAATAGATCTTTAAGTTCTGTGATTCCAGAAATAATATCATCATAAACTCCTAAAACTCTCTTTTCCAAATCTTCTAAAGTACTTTTAAGCCCGCTCTCTATGTCTGTAAATACAGTTCCTAAATCAGTACCAATCTCCCCGGCAGTATCTGTAAGACTTCCTAATTGATTTATGACTTGATCGAGCATGTTCTGTGTTGTTTGAACGAATTTATCCTTGAAATATTTAGTTATTTCTGTAAATTGTTCTGAAATTACTTTAGAAACAATTTTTTCAGCCATACTACTCAATGCTCCAACCCTAAACTGTTTTTCAAATCTATTTGCTATCTCTGATTTTATTAATTCTAATTGAGACTCCATAGCTTCAAATTCCTTAGTTATATCCGCGGGTACAATTTCTTTTAAATTATAGATAAAGCGTTTTACATCTTGAAACCTCTTAACTTGTTCAAGTTCTTTTTCAAAGCGTTCAAATTGAGTCTTTATTTGAGCTGGCAATTTTGTCTTCATTAATTGAAGGTATGTTCGATAATCATCTAATTTTTTAAGTTTTGCGGAGTGTTGTCCTAAAGAATCAAATTTTTCTTGTATATTCTGAGGAGTTATTTGTTGAAATGATTTTATGGCTTCTTTGAAGTGATGAATCTGGCTTACAAGTGCCACGTATGGAGGTAATGCTTCATAAATTGGCGTTTTTCCAGGGATTTGCTTGAGAAGCCCTTTTTGAAATAGGTTATTTGCGATTGCTGCTGCTCTCTCTTCATTAACATTAGCAAGTATAGCAATTTCACCAACCATTACAGGGCCTCTTCCTGTTATCTTATAATATGTATTGACTTCATCATGAGCTAATCCTATTAGTTCTAAAACTTGTTTTGTTACTGAATCATTGTCACTTAACAAACTGAACATTACCTTTTTTTATTTTTTATATGCTTTTTCAAGAAATTCCAAATGCTTGATTGCTACATTTTTCTTTAACTTCCCATCTATTCGATCCTTTCGAATTTTTTCAATTATATATTCGGGATAAAATGTATGAACAACAATATCACTTAATAAAAATACCCATACTGTATCTTTACTGTCTTTTATTATTTTAATAATTTGATCCTCTTCCATAGCCTTTAAAAAACTCCCAACTTGGCCTAAACTTTCTCCGGGTCCTTTAGGAATCTTGTTTAATGGATATACTCTTTCCCTAAATAAAGTTAAATAATCATAGTTATCCGGATTAATTAGAATTCTGGCAATTTTTATATTATCTTCAAATGTTGGCTTATAATTTGCAAAAAAATTGTTTACTTCTTCGAGATATTTGGTTGCTACTTCTGGTGTTGGCAAATTTTTCTTAGCGTCTTCGACTAACTTTGTTACTGGTGATCTAAAAATTGCAAAATCATTTAGAAGGAATAAGGTGATATCCGTATCACCTTCAACCCAATCTTGCATTATTAATCCAGTTTTAATAAAAGGATCTAAAACATATTCGATATTTGGAATTATTTTCTGCAATCTCTCTTCGATAATTCCTTGTAATTCTCTCCTAAATAATGCTCTTTCTTGTAAAGCCTCCAGTATTGCCCTTGCTTTTTCACTGGTATAAATTTGTGCTAATCTTTGCTCTTTTGATAAATTTTTCAATCGGTCTAATAAAATTAAAGTATTCTTTAGGTAGAGTCTTATAGTTTTTACGATTTCATAACTTTGAGATACATTCATACTCATTTGTCTTAAATACTTTAAGAGATCTTCATTAACCTCTTTTAATACCGCTTCACCAAACATTTCTGGATCTTCTCCGAGTTCTAACATTAAATTGATCATTACAGGCATATCTGAATCCATACCAGTAAAATAACTCCATACGTTCGAGCGCGCTTTTTCTAATCGTACTAATACATTTCCCGCCGCTCCTGCACCTGTAATGTGAGCATAAAAAATACGCATCATATCATCCAAATCTATTTTAACTTCTTCTGGATACTTAAGTTTAACAACTAAACCTTGGTCCTCAGTCCATTCAGTTATAATATAACCATATGGCATTTAATCTTCTCCCTCTTTTTTAATGAATATTTTTTCAATTTTATCTGCTTTTTCAGTTTGAATTAAATCCAAATCTAAAATTTTTACTTGATTTTGGAAATTAGTTTCAATGATATCATCTCGCTTTGGTACTAAAATAGGTTTTGTCTTTTTTGTTTTTCTAACTTTTTTCTTTAACTTTCTGATTTTTCTTACCATTGGAGGATATTTATAATGTGTTTGATAGAGCGTGAAAACCGTAATAAGTACAATGATCCCCCCAATTAATGCATATATAAGCCAACTCAAGTCAGGTCCAGCAGTAGTAGAAGGGGTGCTTACTATCAATGTTATCTTATATTCTTTAAAATTATATTCCCCGGAAATAGCATTTATTCTTATTTCATGAACTCCTTTTCGAACATTTGGAAGGATTGCATTATATATCCCATCATTATCTAGATCTTCAAGTTCTCCCTGTCCATAGGCCCATGTAAATGTCACATTAGCATTTTTAATAGTGTTATTTAAAGGATCTTTTAAGATAATATTTAATGATACATCTTCTCCAACATAAACTTCTATTTGATCACCTCCATCTGCTCGACTAATATTTCCAACTATTCTACTAACTTCAATCCAAAAAACTATTGATTGCGGTTGATAATTTGGGACTTCTGCAAATACTGAGAATTGAGTGGTTCCATAACCTAAATCAATAGCTTTTATACTATAATTGTAATAGTTATTTGTTTCATTAAAATCACCTATTCCTGATAAATTGACACTTGCATTTGATAGATGTGTACCTGTTAAATTATCAGTGAAAGTTATAGTCACATTTATTATCGCATCAAGGTTAACTGATATTTTGTCATTATTTCCTTTTTCTTCTCCATTTAAAAATAAATTTAAAGAAGACGCTAATTCAGTAATATACACCCTAATTATAACAGATTGGGCTTCATATTTATACTTATTAATAGAGATAATGAATGATGGGATAGTTTCTGATGTATAAGCAGAAGTATTACACTGCAACTCATATTGTCCTACAACAGGTTGATTCAGATAGTAATCACCTAACCAACTAATCGAAATATCACCAACAGCATCTATTCCAATTCCAGGATTGTTCTTTTCAGTAAAATTAAATTGTAAAGTAAAATTTTGCTTCCAAGGGACACTGAAAAAATTATCTTCTACCGTGAGAAGGGTTTCTTTTACTACATCAACAGTGATATTTATTACTTTATTTAAATGATATGTAGAATTGGCATAAATTGTCAATGTATTATTTCCAGCGCTAGCTTTAGATGCATTAAATATGAATAAATAAAACCCCGGACTTGTTTTAGTGAAATTATGATCCTCACCTGCAAAATTTGTATATACAAGACCATCATCTATTGCTGTATCATCTATTAAATCTCTAAACGATACATAAATATTAACTTCACTGTCGTCAATCACATTTTCAATGAAATATATGCCTTGATCAGGTTCAAGTTTAGAATCATGAATTACTGCAAACTTTTGATAAATAATTCCTGTTTCATTTGATTGAAATGATGAATATGAATTATTCCAAGTGATAACCACTTCATATTCTCCAGCCTTATAATTAGGAACATTGTTAGGTATCATAAATGGGTCAAAATAAACAATCCCATTATCGTTAACTTGCTTATTTTGATATTCTCCTGTCCAAATTGTTCCATCCGGAAATCTTAAGTACAGGGTTGCGTTAGTACTTCCGATATAACTAGATATATCAAGTTGAGGACTTACTATTTCTCCTGTTATATTAATATAATCTCCACTCATGAATGAATTATTAAGCACCCATGGTCCAGTAGCAGTAGAACCCTTATACACATCCAACTCTGAACAATAATTAGGTGATACAGCTGTTAGCTTCCAAAATCCATTTGTATTGTTTGTTATGGAACTTACTGGAATATTTACAACTTTTTTGTTTCCGTATTCTGTTATAGTAGTTTGAGAAATAGAATTAGGATTTTGAGAGAAAGATACTCCTATTAAATTGTAATCTGAAGGGTATTCAACAGTCATATTTGTTTCTTCGTATTCTGCTGGAATCTCCATATGGGCATAAGTTGTCCAATCCACATTACTATTATTAGATACACTAAAAGCTGAGCCTTGATAATCTAGATCTGGATCAGCTGCATAATAACTTTCAGGCGTATATTTATTTGCAAACAAATTCAAATTTGCGTCAAGGTCTATTTTGTAGCTTATCCAGCTCCCGTCTTCTTCAAATGTTAAAGGCCAATTCAAATTGCTACTAAAATTAGCAATGACAGATGATTGGATGCTTCCATTCCAATTACCCATAATTCCAACATTACCTTCACCATAATTAGCATTATCATTTACATCTTCACCATTTAATTGTAAATCAAGTTGAGATGGTTTTGTTTTAGCTTTAACTACTAAGGATACATTATCAATGAGAACAGAATATGCGGTAGAATAACCAGGATCTTCATGTCCACTAACCCTTTTAAATTCTAAAGTTATATTCATACTTTTAACTCCAACAGGAAATATTTGTTCATCATTGACATCTAAAAAAATAGGTTGCGGATTGTACCATTGCCCTGAAGGATTACCACATGCGTCTAACATTGATGCAAGGCCATTTCCCCATAAGGTTTTATCATTTATTATAGTTTGTAATACAAAATGGTTATTATATTGGTCACTGTACTTTGGAAAGGCAGCAAAACTTAACCAAGCTTCATCTACATCCCCTCTATCAAGTTCAAAAGTAGTTTCCCACCAACACTTATCACCAACGTCATATTCTCCACTCTCGTCTCCAACCCTTAATTCCAAGCAATCAGCTCCATCAGTACCATCTCCTACCCCATCATAATAATTTCCTGAAAAATCATTATCATGTCCAATATCTCCTTCATCAAATGTCCAATTGGCAACGTCAAGACTATCATTATCATTTGCACCAGGGCCATTATCGGTTCCAGCATGAAAAGTCCCATTAATCCAATTTCGTGTATCATATAAGTCCTTTACCGTAGAATTTAATTGATACCCATTCCATCCATATAATTCTACTTTAGCATTAGTATTATCATAAGAATTATTATAAAAACTTACAGCTAAATTAGTTTTTGTTCGATTGGCATAATGAGTTACGTTCCAAGGTGCTCCATTACCACTAAATATATTATCAGTCGTTAAAGCCTGTGTTTTTAAATCTTCAGAAAATAATTGTTCCTTTTCATTATAACTTTGATTAGAATTCTGATTTATGTTAAGAGTATTTAAAAATGCAATCATCAAAAAACTCATAAATAAAACCGATAAAACTATAGTCTTTTTTTTATTAACTCTATTCAAATTTAAAAATCTAGATCTGTTTACTCTCAATTCAATACACCAATGAAGGTTTTTCATTCTATTTTTTAAAGCAAATCTAAAATAATAAGTATATAACTTTTACTAAATAAGTTATTAGAATTATATATAGGTTAATAATATAAATATGATATATTAAAATCTTTTTTTTATATCAATATAAGTTAGAATTTTTTATTTTAATCTCTAAAATATGAAAGTGATATTCAGCTAAAAAGCACTTTTTACAAATCCACCATCTACTTGAATTACAGTTCCAGTGATAAAAGTTGCCCTTTCAGATGCTAAAAATACCACTAAATTTGCTAATTCCTCAGGTTTTCCTAATCTTCCTAATGGTATGGGGTTTATCCATGTTTTCTCAACCTCATTATAAGATTTTCCTGTATCCTTTACTGTTTTATTTATCAATTCCCTCATGCGATTTGTAAGTGTTGGACCAGGACATACAACATTCACTAAAATATTATACTTTGCATATTCATTTGCGAGTGTTTTGGCAAATCCTACAACTCCCATCCTTGTCGTATTTGATAAAACCAAATTATTTAACGGTTGTTTTACAGAAACAGATGTAATCGCAATAATCCTTCCACTGCCTTGTTTTATCATAATAGGAATCACTAAATCTGTAATGCGAATAAAAGAACGGAGATTTAAATCAATTGAATTTGACCAATCTTGCTTACTTATTTTATCGATGGGAGCTGAAGGGGGCCCCCCAGCATTATGCACCAGAATATCGATCCTCCCAAATTCTTCTAAAGTTTTCTCCACAAGATTCCCTATTTGATCTTCGTACATTAAATCTGCAACAATCGAAAAAATCCTATTCTCTGTAGTAATGGATTCTATAGATTCTATTTGGTCCTTTGCTTGGTTTAGATTTTTTTTTGAGCGACTACAAATCACTACATTAGCTCCCTCTTCATAAAATCCCTTAGAACAGGCTAATCCTAATCCTTTACTCGATGCTAAAACTAATGCGACCTTATTTTTTAAACCCAAGTTCATTTTAAACAACTCTTATCCTTATTTAGAATTCGAAATGAAATCAATAAATTTAGTACATTTTCGATAAAATTCATTATATCTACTATGATTTTCAGCAATCAAGCATTCAAAAGTATAGGGATAAATAATTTTTTTTTGTCTGTTTTTATCATTACTCTATGAAATCTTTTTTCTATTCCATCTCGCATATGTTTATATCTATCTACCGTTTTCAATTCTGATTTCATTTCTAATTATACTTTCGTGATATTAATATATGAAAAATATCTTTTATTAAAATTATTAGGAATTTAATATAAACCTTTTAAAATCTTCTTCTAATGAATTTATTTTCCTAAATTTCCTATGAAAGATTTTAAAAAGATAATTTTATAAATTCAAATAATTATAATAGTTTTAAAGATTGAAGAATATATTATTAAATATATAATCAAAAAATTAGTTAAAAAGGTGTATGAGTATTAGTATTGATACCAAAAGTTTCGATAACATTCTCAGTAAAATAATAAAGAGTGAAAGCGGTATCAAAAAAGTAATTTTAGTTGATAGAACTGGTTTAACCATCGCAAGCGTTTCGAAGTTTTCCTATTTCCCAGCCGATGTTGACGGGATTGGGGCAATTGCAAGTGCAGTTTTCTGTGCTTCTGAAGAACAAGGAAAAAATCTAGAACTTGGTAATCTTGAGATAGTTACATCGGAATTTGGTGGTGGTAAAATATTTGCGTCATCATGTGGACCTAAGGGTGTTTTAACGCTTATTTCCGATCCAGACATCAATATAGGATTAATTCGGCTTATTTTAAAGAGATCAGGCGATGAGCTTAAAGAAATTTTGGATGAATTTTTAGCAGAAGCTCCAGATGTAATGGATAGTGGTTTAGATTTATCAGATTTAGATTCACTTACACCTGATTAAAAATCTTTATTTTTCCTCTAATTCTTCTTAATAAAGTATATTATTAAATATTCACAAAAGTTTTTCAAGGGTTAGTTATAGAAAAATTTATGTCATTTGATTTTATTAAAAATTTAGATTTTAAATCGGAATTCTTTGAACTGTACCAGCTCTCAGAAAGTGCTTATGCGGCTATCTCTAAAGAAAATTCTGGTATGGGAGGAAACGTAGGATTTATTGATATTGGAGATTATTTGATAATAGTTGATACTACTGGAAATATTAATGCTGCTAAAGATTTAATAAAAGCTGCTGCTCAATATACTCAAAAAGAACCCAATTTTATTGTTATAACTCATTATCACATGGATCATCTTATGGGAACTTCTTTATTTGATATATCAACTCAAATAATGACATCTGATCGAACCCTAAATAACATTCAGACTGATGGTAAGAAACGAATTGAAGAGCTTAAGAATATGGACCTAAAAGAGATGGAAGAATCTCTAAAGTCTGAAACAAATGAAGAGAAAAGAAAGGAAATTGAAAATGATCTTATATTTCTTAAAAGTATTCGCTCAGATGATTTTTTCCTTCGGGAACCTAATCTTACTTTTAAAGAAGAATGCATTATTCATGGAAAAGAAAAGACTGTCTATTTACGAACTTTTAAGAAAGCTCATACAGATGGGGACGTCATAATATATATTCCAGATGAAAAAATACTATTTGCAGGAGATCTTTTGTTTGCGGAAGTAGATCCCTGGTTAGGTTCTGGAGATCCTGAAGGGTGGTTATCGGTAAATGATGAATTATTGGAACTTGATTTCAAAATTGCTGTTCCAGGACATGGAAATTTAGCATCTAAGGAGGAATTCTCTTTAGAAAATAAGTACATTAAAGAAATAATTGAATTGGTAAAAAAACGGATTGATGCTGGAGAAGATCCAAATCAAATAAAAAGAGAGGATTTTTCTGAAGAATTAAAATCATGGAAAAGTCCAATATTAGAGTGGAATCTTACCTTTCTTGCTGAATATTTAAAAAAATCTTAAAATTTGTTTCTTATTTTTTTTTCTTAATTTTTGCATTAGATTTAAGAAGATTATGTTCTTTTACAATATTCTGATAATGATCACATTCTCGGCGTAAAACTTTTAACTCTTTTTTTAAATCTATTACTTCTTGATTAAGATTTTGTTTTTCATTAGTAGTACCTAACATTTTATCATTTAATTTCTTAACTTCGAGCTTTAAATTTGTAATTGTTTCAAGATGAGATTCATTATCCCTATTAGATTTTAAAACTTGAAATTTCAATTTTTTATTAATCTCATTCATTTTTTCAATTTCTTGTTTAAATTGATCATTTTCAATCTTAATATTTTTAATTTCTGCTATTAATTTTTCGGCACCCTTTTCGATTTCATCTGTATCAGTTAATTTTGCTTTTAAATTATTAATTCTCTCATCCTTTTGATCTAATGCTAATTTTTGTACATTAGTTAATCTAGTTAATTCTCTATTTTTTGATGTTAAAGTTGCGTTATATTCATTTAATTCAGCCATTTGCATACTCCACTTTTCTAATTTTGAATATAACTCGGTAACCTCCTTTTTTAAAGCTTCTACATTTCGAAGGTGTTCTGATCTATCGGAAACTAACAAAGAAACCTTTTGAGCAAGATCATCAATTTTTTCCTTTTTTTCCCCAATCTCTTGTTCAAGTTCCTGCCTTTCCTGCCAATACGCATCAAGTTCACCTTTTTCTAATAATTCATAAGATTTAGTAAAAAGTTCTCCAAAATTTTTTTCCTTTCTTTTTGGTAATAATTCAAAAGCGATTCTTCTTACTTGACCCTCAAAATTTCTTGGAAGGATATCCTCATCAGAAAGAAAAACTGTGATTACATGATCCCCTTTACCAATAAAGTGTCTCGAGGAATGACCAGTAAAAAAACTAGCAACACTAAGATCACGTTTAATTTGCATTTCGAGATAATTAGGTCCCGTTCTTACACTTTTATGTTCATCAAAAACTGTTGAAAGCATTGAGTCTGTAACCCCTAATTCATTAACAATGTTTTCTGGATATTCGGCATCTATAGATAACTCTGATTTTTTATCAAGATTAAGAATAACAATTCCTTTCAAGGTATTTCCCTAAGAAGTAATTAATTTTCTAGTTTATAACGTAGAAATATAATATTTGCTCTAATATTAATTAGTATTAACAAATATAATAGTTATGCTGTGAAGATGTTTAATTTAAGCATAAATATGGGAAAAAGTATCTACTGTTTTTATAACATCCATAGCTAAATAACTTTGCTTGAACGCTGAAGCAAAAAAAGCACGATCTTCAGGGGTGAAATAATTATAGCCAAATTTTTTCCATTCCATACTAGAATGCAATGGAGCAAAAAGAGCTATTTGGTCTTTCACCAGATTCATCAATAATAAATTTCTTTCTTGCTTATTATTATTTGATATTGTAGTTAATAATACATCTTCACTAAAAGTATCCCAAGAATCTTTAAATTGTATACAAAACCTTTTAATATCAAATTTATTCTCGACGATTAATCTTGCTAAAGCCATTATAGATACGTCATAAGTACTCATTTTATTTTGATGAAATATTGGATTAGAAACGATTAAGCTTGGCACAGATTTTGATTCTTTCTGATTTTGAGGTGCATTATATTCTGGCAGTAGTCTTAGTTGATTTAATCCAAGGATATTTCTGACATCTGTAATTGTTCCTCCAGTGTCAAAGAACTGTTTGTTAATAATGTATTTTATTAATTTTTGGGCGTGAGTATCTCCAAAATATGGATAATCTGACGCATAAAGGAGATATTCCGACCATATACGATTATCAACTCTTTGTTTATTATTTGAAATAAACCATTTTCTAAAACTTTCAAAGAAATTTCCTGCACCCACACCATGTAACATGGAAAGATCCCCATATGTATTTGGCTGGACAATAGTATTATATACCTCATAATCATCAATATTTCCTTGAGCAAAATGAGCTATAATAACTTTAAAGTGGGGTAATAAATCTGAAAAATTGGATTGAATTACATTTCTAGCGGATCTTATTAATTTCCCAATTTCGAGAATTGAACCCCTACCTCTTGTATCAAAAATTACGGGCATAGAATAACTTGCAGCTTCTACAAGAACATTTATCACTTTTTCAGAAGTTATTTTATCTATATATCCTTCTGATCGAGGATGTAATTTCAAACCCCGAAGTCCTAATTCTTCCCTTATATATTTCACTTCATTTACAGCTTTTACACCTTCCATTGGATCACAGCGACCATATCCAATTAACTTCATAGAAAACGGAAATCTCGTTGTAAAACGTGAAACGTTTATATTACTTGCTCTATATAATGCCTCAGGGTATTTACTCCGAAAAACATCCTGGAATGGAAAACAGACACCTTGATCTATAAATGAATAAAATTTAGACTTCTCTTTTAAATCAGAATGTCTCTTTCCTAGCTTCTCAAGCTCGATATAAAGCCTATCTGTAAAAGGAAAGGGAGTAAATGACCATGATATTTTTGTAAACTTACCATCCATTGTAGTTGTAAAAGACTGTTCCCCTGTTTTCTCCCAATCAGCCTTGATTCTTCCTTGAACATTTCCCCAAAAATCGAATGTTCCTGCTCCAGGAGCTAAAGGATTCATCATTGTTGCTCCATCTACATCTTGACCTAAATGAGAATGAGCATCAATTACAAGTAAATTTTCTACTCTCTTTTTTCCGTCTTGTTCTATGGTACAGGTTAGCATGAAAAGATCAATTATTGTTTTTATTTAGAAATTAGTAATAATTACCTAATTAAAACTTACTTATTATTATGTAAATTAAATTAAAATTAATTAATGAAGAAAAGGTAAAAAAAATTCTATTATTCTTTGAATTTTCTTAATTTCTAAATCAAAGTGATATTTTTAAAATAAAAACCATTTCTTTTTATAGAATGAACTTACCCGCAATACTGTTGATCTTAGTTTTATTTGCCATTTTAATGGCGTTTTTTTCTCAAAGTAAGATCGATTATTTCCCTATTGCATTGATCATAGGAGCCATCGCAGTAGTCTCAATGCTCACTCTTTTTAATGTTGGAGAGGAACAAATTCTTGGATTTATCAATTTCAACACATTAGTCTTCATATTTGCCATGCAAATAATTATATTTTTTGCAGTCAATGACAAAGTTTTAGAATATACGGCAATAAAATTGATTCATATCACGAAAGGGAATAACAGGTTATTTTTCTATATGATTTGTCTGTTTACAGGTATAATCGTAGCCTTTATAGAGGATTTAACCCTTTCTTTGATATTGATTCCATTGATCTACAGGACATGCCGAGTTTTAGAGATACCTGCGGGCACTTATATGATGGGGATGACCATTACAATAAATGTTGGTGCAATACTCACGCCCGTCTCTAGCTTAAAAAACCTAATAATTGGTCAAACTTTTGGGTGGGGTTTTGGTGAGTATCTTGCCAATATGGGCATTTTGTTTGTAATCACGTTAATATCCACCATTTTCTTGATTGATAGGTTCATATTGAAAAAAGAAGAAAAACCAACTGAACAAAACAAAAAGATTTTATTATCAATGCTAGAACCTGAAATTGTTATTGAGAATAAAAAATACTTCTTGATGACAGTTATTATTGTTTTAACTACTTTTGTGTTCATGTTCTTCGGATTTGAACCTGCACTTGTCGCGATCATATCTGCGGCTATTCTTCTTCTTATTCACTCTAAAGAAATTAAATTCTCAGATCTTAAGAATGATATCTCGTGGAGAATCATCATTGTATTTGCAATCTTATTCATACTTTCGAATTCATTAGCACACTTCGGTTTTTCAGACTTGATCTCCTCAGGGTTGGTAAACCTTGTAAATAATAACATTTATCTCGCAGTGTTGATAACATTAGGCATCTCTTCCCTCTTATCAGCATTTCTTGCAGGTACACCCGTCACCATCATCCTTCTCCCCATTTTTTCGGCACTCATAGGACAAGGTTTCTTTCCGAACCCGATTATCATTGCCTTCATAAGCGGTGTTAATATGGCAGGTAATTTTTTACCGCAAGGTTCTGCCTGTGATCTTCTCACATTATCAATGGCAAAAAAATACAAAGTGCGGAATTTAGATTACAAGCGTTTGCTAAAAAATGGAGCCCTTTTCGCAACAATTCATTTCTTAACTATTTTAGGATATACAATGCTTTACACTTTAATTTTTAGTTAAGAGATGAGAGGATAAACATTCTCTTCTATATAACTACAATGAAGATAAGGAATTAGATGGTTATATTTATCTCATGATAACTTATAAGAATATTTAAAGTCTGAATATTTAATGCAAATTTAAGGTAAAATTTATAAATTAAAGGCGGTTATGAGATTAATAAGAAATCTAAAATATTCACAAGTTTAAGTTTTAAATAAAAGGAGGAATTGTAATGTCTGAGGATTTAATAGATTTAATAGTAAATTTATGTGAGAAGGAAGCTATAGACCTAGTTCAGAAAAAAATTGATGCTGGAGAGGACCCTCTGAAAATTTTAGAACAAATTAGAATTGCTATGGCTAAAGTGGGAGAGAAATTTGAGAATGATGAATTCTTCTTGCCGGATTTGATCATGGCTGGAGAGATTCTAAGGCAAATAACAGAAGTTATAGAACCAAAGCTCAAAACTGGTGCCAAAATCCGGAGTTTAGGAAAAGTAGTTCTTGGGACAGTATTTGGTGATATACACGATATAGGCAAGGATATTGTAAAATTTATGTTAGAGTCAAATGGGTTTGAGGTCTATGATCTTGGAGCAAATGTCTCAAAAGAAAAATTTGTAGAAAAAATAAAGGAAGTGAATGCAAAAATAGTAGGCCTGAGTGGATTTTTAACCCTAGCATATGAATCTATGAAAGAAACTATAGAGGAAATTAAAAATGCAGGTTTAAGAGAAAAAACGAAGATAATGATTGGTGGAGGGCAGATAAACGAGGATGTAAGAAAATATGTGGGTGCGGACTCCTATGGAAAAGATGCAATCGAAGCAGTAGTCCTAGCTAAAGAGTGGATGGGTGAATAATAATATCCTCAGTAGAGAAATTGTAGGAGGTAATAAAAAATGGAAAATAAATGGGAAAATTTATCATTAGATGAAAAACAGGAAGAAATGTTTGAAAGGTGGTTTTCACCCCAGGGCATTGAATTTGTCAGCCCCAATGCGGAGAACTCGTATAAAGAAAGAGTAATGAGGATAAAAGACATTGTTCAATTGAAAAAAAAGCCTGATAGAATTCCTGTTGTACTAATGATTGGCTTTTTTCCTGCATTTTACAGTGGCATATCTCCAAAAGAATCTATGTATGATTATGATAAACTTTTTGAAGCATGGAAAAAAGTGATTTTAGATTTAGAACCAGATGCTCATATAGGGTGTTTTGTACCTGGTCCAGGAAAACTCTTCGACATTCTTGATTATAGATTATATGCTTGGCCTGGCCATGGGGTTTCTCCTAATCTTTCATATCAGTGCCTTGAGGGTGAATATATGAAGGCAGATGAATATGATGCCTTTATCCAAGATCCCTCTGGTTTCTTCAGAACTGTCTATTTACCTCGTATATTTGGAACGTTAGAGCCCCTTAAACAGTTAGCACCTCTCACTAACATAATCGAATTACCATTTACCGGAGGAAATCTTTTACAATATGGCCTCCCAGATGTTCAGGAAGCTTTAAAGGCCCTTATGGAAGCAGGAAGTGAGGCTTTAAAATGGGTAGGAACTCTCGGAGCGTTTGACAAGGAGATGGCAGAAAATGGCTTTCCAAATTTCTTTGGTGGAGCGTCAAAAGCACCTTATGATGTAATAGGCGATACTCTCAGAGGAACTAAAGGGATTATGCTTGATATATACCGGCAACCTGATAAGTTGCTTAAAGCTCTTGAAATAACAATACCATTGATGATTAACATGGGTGTATCTATGGCTAAGATGAATGGAAATCCTATAGTATTCATACCTTTACATAAAGGAGCTGATGGTTTTCTTTCTGATGAGCAATTTAAGACATTTTATTGGCCTTCCTTTAGAAAAGTTCTTATGGGTTTAATAAAAGAAGGATGTGTACCTTTTTCTTATGTTGAGGGTGGTTTTAACTCACGTCTTGAGATTATTAAAGATTTACCTAGGGGTAAGGCTATATGGGCTTTTGATTTAACAGATATGGAAAAAGCAAAAGAAATTCTAGGCGACTCTGCATGTGTGGGAGGTAATATGCCGATTTCTTTATTAAATTTAGGTACACCCCAAGATGTAAAAGATTATGCTAAAAAATTAATAGATACTGTAGGTAAAGATGGTGGTTATTTGATGATGAATGGAGCAGTAATTGATGAAGCAAAGCCAGAAAATGTTAAAGCCATGATTGATTTCACTAAAGAATACGGTGTATATAAATAGAAATAATTCAATATTTCCTTTTTTTTTAATATTGAATTTAAGATAATTAGAGAAAAGTGTATATAAGATCATAATTTTATTAAAATTATTCCCTCATTTCTTTTGGAAGGGTTAAGGTTCCAATAAGAGGATTATTTAATGGATCTTGGCAATATTGCATATAAAATAAATTAAGTCAAATAAAATGCTTGGATCCTCTCCACTTTTTAATTTATAATCATACAGGGAAAGTTGATATTCTGCCTCTGTTATTTATGGTTATCGCGTAAGAGAAACTCCTAATTTTTCTAAGGAATAATAATTTTTCCAACATTTATATTATAGTTAACCTGCAGTACTTGAAGGGATTATAAGGATTTCGTCTCCATCAACCAAATTGTAGTCCTTTAAGGATAAACTTTCGTCAAATGTAATACCTCCCGAAACTAAATGAAAATTTAATGGGTTCAATCCATACATATTTCCTATTGTTTCTTTGATTTTACTGATTACATTATTAGTATCAATTATTAATTTTTGTCTTTTCTCACCAGGTCCTATAGTTGATAAGAAATAGATCGTAATCTTTTTAGCTTCAATAACAGGTTCTTTAGCAGGAGTCTTGGATTGTATTGATCCGGGTGTTTTAGTTCTGATAGTAAATAAGGTTTTTTTATAAGTATCCTTTTCTTCTTCTTGAATTTCTTGTCTTATCGTTTCCTCCTCTACTTCAATTATATCTTCCAAACTAGAAAGGGTTGTCTCATTACCCGTCAGAATTCTACTTTTATTTAATTCTTTTATTTCAATTTTATTTAAAAGTTCATTTAACTGAAAATTTTCTTCTTGTAAGCTTACTATTTCGTCCATTAATGTTTCTGTAATTTTTCTCGTTAACTCTTCTGAAAAAATTCCTATACTATCTTGTATTTCTATGACATCGACTCCTCGTATTTGTAATTGTTTATCTAAGTAGAGAATTGTGAGTAAATCGTTTAAATTCCCCTCAGAAGAATGGAGATATGCATAGGAAAAAGGAAAACTCGATTTATTTTTGAATAAATCTCTCTGTAATTTTACAGTATGAGTTTTTTTGCATTTTGGGCAATTATATAATCTATTCAAAAATTCTGGTTCATTAGAGTTATCTTTATTAAAATTTTCCGCCATATTTACTAAATATTGTTTTTTTATATAATTCTAATGATTTATACCAACCTGCTCTTAAGAACATTTTAATAGAAAGTTCTCTCATATTTTTTATCAAGATTCTTATTCTCTCATCTCTTTTGGAAGAGTTAAAACCCCTGTAAGAGGATTATTTAATGGATCTTGGCAATATTGGATGGTAAAATAAATTAAATCATATAATATGCTTGGATTCTCTCCATTCTTTAATTTATAATCATACAGGGAAAGTTGATACTCCGCCTCTGTTATTGGTGGTTCTGCATAAGAAACACTCCCAAAGACGGACTGAAGCAACGGTTTTAAGAATGGGCTATACAAGAACCCCAACTCTTTTAAAACATCTTTTAGATAGAAGAACATGCGTTGCACAGCCTGCATCATATATTTTACTGGCTGATTTTCAGGTCCTAAATATTGTTCTGCAAATTCAGGATCGTATTGTGCAAGTTGTTCCCGTGTAATATTTTGAGGTCGGAATAAAGAAATCAATCCCCTCTCAATTGCCCCTTGACGATTTATTGCAATTGTTTCGCTCCCCGCATCGGGTACCCAAATTCCCTTTTCTAATAATTTTCTTGCTTTATAACACATCGCCTGAATCAACATTCCAATTCCTATTCTTCGACAAATAGATATCTGTGCATCACTAATCCTAACTTCGATCGTACCCCAATCTGTGAAGGGAAATACATCTTGGAAGCGTCCATCCTCTAAACTCGCTTTCTGAACAGTTTGGAGGAAATAATTTTGTGAATTCTGATCTGTGGAAGTTAAATAGGGTATATAATATTTTGGATTATTTCCACTTAACATTGTAGTATTATATTTCAATCTTAATGACCTAACGCAGTTAGGTGCGGTAATTCTTCCGTTAATAATTTTAACAACATCAGTCGGTTTATTATTTAAAATAGGTGAATTGCAGGTGAGAGCAATAATATGTGGTATAAAATTCCGTATCATACAATATGCTTGAACTTTTTCTATCTCAGATTGAAACGTTCCTAAATGACTATGATCTGCTTGGGATACTCCTCGCATATATTCACGGGTTGCAGGATTTATCGCAGATGCGATTATATGTAAGTCTTTTGGTAGAGTAGCTTTTGCTAATAAGAATAGAGTGCTTGCCCAATATGCTAATTCTTCAATATAAGCACAAGGTGGTGTTACAAGCTCTAATATATAAGTAATTGCCGTTACATTTCCATCTCTTGCAAAAGAATCAATATCGACAGAAGAATCTCCCAAAGCATAGCGTAAATTCATAGCATACCCCTTTTCTAGATCATCTCGACCCCAAGGTCTAGCTAAAACTTTTTGTCTAATATAGTCAGGAACGGGTAGAAAATCATCTCTCCCATCATATAGAATTTGATCCATAATTTTAATGGCGTCCTTTACAATTTCTTTCATCCGAAAAACCATTTCTTCTCCAGGAGGATAATCTCCATTGTCATCGGCAATGATTAATTCCATTTCAATACCATGAGTGAATGGTAAAGGGGTCCAATGTTCAGTATCCCAGAGCATCTCCGCCCATGGTCTTTCAGGGATATGAACTTCTCGATAATCTGTCCCTAGAAATAATTTATCACCTGATCTGTCTATGCTTTGTCCCAATGAAACACCAATCTTGCCTTTTTTAGCATATAACTGGGAAAAAGTATCAACTTTCTGTCCGGTTTTCTTTTTCTTCTTTTTCTCTTTCTTCTTTTTCTTATCTTTAGCCATTGATGTGTTCCCTTTTTATTGCTCTACACTGTTTTCTAATATAATATATTCTTTTTTTCCTTTTTTTAACTTACAATATAAATAATAAATTCCTATTTTATAATTTTGGATTATTATCTTCATTTTAGAGTAATGATTGTATAAAAGCTTTAAATATGTCATAATCATTGATAAATTCGTAGGATAGAACTAAATTGATGATTTTACACTTGTCAGGGGGAAATATTTGTTTTAGATTATCAGAGATTGTACCACCTTTAAATAAAGAATCATCAAAAATCAGATTAATGGTTTCTCCAAGCTTTTTAACTTTGGAGTAAAAAGATTTATCTAACTCATTGCCGTCTGAAACGATAACAGTAGGTTTCCCTAGATATGGAATAAAATCTAAATTTATGACAAACACATGACCTGGAGCATTTCTTATGTTTTTGAAAAATTGCCTTAACGAATTAGTAAGTGTTTTTAACTCATTCTCATTATAATTCTCCTTTGATGGAAAAACATAATATGCTATTGATTTATTTAATGAGTATTTTAAATCGTTGTATACACGATCTAGTATTGGAAAAATGCTAAAATCAAAACCGAATAAGGATAAAAATGTAATATTAAATTTGAAATCATTTATAAGGATATTGCTACTTACATTTCCACCAGTTAAACTAAAATTTTTAATATCATTATTGACAGTGGAAATATAAGTATTTAACAGGAAATATTGAGAAAAAACTACTTTAGATTCCATTTTTGTTCTAATTTCATCAACCATGACATAAATTACATTGAATAAGTCCTTCGATATTTTTTCTTTAAGTTCTTGAATAGTTATATTTTTAATAATAGAATCTGCTTTTGTAGTACTATCAATTTCTGCAAGTGCATGGATTGCATTTTTAAGCAATTTATAACATAATTTCCTGAATTTTTTATTGGTGGAATATTGCTCAAATGATTTTATAGCTATTCCAATAATTGAGTTTAAGATATTAATTAATTCAGTTCTCGCATCTTCTTCGTACAATTTTTTTGCGATATTGAATAATGTTTTAGCTTTCAGAATACTATCATCAATATTCTCAATTAATTTTAGAGCTAATAAAGGATTTGATTCAATTATTTTACCAAAAATATTGATTAGAAGATTTTCTTTAATAGAAGGATTTTGAACTAGAATTCCGACTTTTACTGCCCGTTCTGGATTAATTTGTGCTTGATCTAATGCCAAAAATTTGAATAAATTTTGTTGAATATCTAAATCTTGTAAATTTTTAACTAATTGAAGCATTTCATCAAAATTTTTAAAAGCATAGGCTCGAACTAAATTCATATAAAAAATAATTTGTTCATTCTTATCGGATAATATAAGTGCGAATTCTAAAGCTTTTAGTGGATTATTAATTGAGAGATAACCTTTTGCTAATTGTTTTATATATGCATCTATTTCTTTAAGTAGTTCAGGAGTCTTTGTATTTATAGATTGTAATGAATTATAATTATTTTTCAGTGTTTTCAATTGTTCTTCTGCCTGTTTTATTACATCTTCGGTCATATCAATAAAAAATTCTTCTGGATTAAATATTTCAACCGTTTCTTTAGTACTAAAGGTATACCTTTCTAAAATTACCTTGATTTTACTAGTTTGGACAGTTTCTCTCACTTTTTGTACTTTAACTTTATACTCTATTACTTTAACCCAATATACATTAATATTTAATTTCCCAAAACCATCTGCAGTAGGTACTAATTTTATATCTATATTTTTGGCCTCTCCTGGACCAAATTTAATCTCATTTTTAAGATCTTCTGATTCGAATACAATTTCTAAGTTTTCTCCTTCAAAATTAAATTTAAAATTCTCTAATTTACCCGAATGGTTGATTGCTTGAATTGAAATAGCATTATCAATATCTGGAATTAAAAGATTTTGGGGAAATTTGGTTATATTTAAAGAGATGATTTTGTCTGCGTTTGACATATTTTAAGTGTTAATTTTGTTCGTTTGACTTATAATGATTCAAATATCTTATTACTTTTTAGGTTTAATAATTATTAACGAGTTATTTATTATAGATTTAAATAATAAAATAAAATGAAGATTTATCGTCCCATTCGTCTATTTCTTCTAATATAATCTTGTAAATCTTCAATAACCATTTCTTTATTATAATCAGGCCATAATTCATTTCTAAATTTGAATTCAGCATAAGAAGAATCCCACAATAAAAATCCTGAGATTCTTGCTCCATCATCCATCCCAGTTCTAATTATATAATCTAATGGAGGGAAATTTTTTGTGTAGAGATATGTTTTAATCAAATCTGTATTGATACCTTCTGGTTTAATACCATCATTGATTATCTTTTTGACAGCATCAACGATTTCTTCATGACCATCATACATAATACAAAGATTTATAAAATTTTGATCGTGATCCTCGGTAAATTCTATCAATTCTTCAATTTTCTTCCTTGCTTTCGGTGGTAGCATTGAAATTCGCCCAATAGCACTGAACTTAACTTTTTCTTCTTTAACAATTGATTCAGTTATAACAGTATCAACAGCTTTAACCATTATCTTGTAAATATATTCAAGCTCTTTAAGATTGCGTTTCCTCACATTTTCAAGTGATAAAATATATAAACTTAAATAATGGATCCCGGCATCAAAAAAATCAAATAATCTTTTTTTTAGGTTCTCATAACCAACTAGATGACCTAAGTTGACATCAAGGTTTCTTTTTTTTGCCCATCGACGATTACCATCGATAATCAGTCCGATATGCTTTGGTAGCTTATCTTTTGCTGTTCTTTTTAATTCTTCTAAAGTAGTTTCCATCTAACCCATTACATTATTGTAATATTTTCAATATTAATATTAAATATTAAAAATATTAATTTTATCTAAAAATTTCAGAGAACTATTATTAATCAATCTTTTTATCTCTAATTAAAAAGGGAAATATCTCCCATTTCTCTTATATTCCATGCAAATTTGATGATTAATGATCCTGCTTTTAAATTCTTAATGTTTACAAAAGAATGATAATAATACTCTTAACAATTAACACTTATAAGAATTTGAACTGTTGAAAATATTAATTTGTTGAGAAGTTTTAAATAATTACTTGTACTGAAAAATATAAAATTTATATAAATAACTTTTTGAATAAATAAAAATTACATATAATTATTCATTTTTTCATTAGGATAAGGAAAAATTAGCACATTGAGAGACACGGTAAATGCTTTCTAACGAGTATCTATTTTCGGACATTGGAATTGATTCAGTTTCTTTTTATACTACAAGGTCATATGTCGATCTTCATGAACTCGCATTAGAAAGAAAGGTGGATCCTGCAAAATATGCTAAGGGATTATTATCAAAAGAAATAAGAATAGCCGAGATCGACGAAGATATTATTTCGCTTGGATTAAAAGCAGGATATAATGCTTTATTAAGAGGCAGTATCTCTCCTAAAAGTATAGATGCACTTTTTGTTGGTACTGAAACAGAAGTATATGCTGCTAAATCAGTTTCTAATATTTTTGCTGAGATGTTAGAAATATCATCTAATTCATTGACTCAGGATATCTACAACGCCTGTGCTGGGGGGACATTAGCAATTCTCAATGCGATCGCTTTAATTGAAAAAGAAATTATAAAAAAAGCTCTCATTATAAGCACAGATATCTCTTCATACCATCTTGGTTCCCCAGGTGAACCAACACAAGGATCAGGTGCTATTGGCCTTATTATCTCGAAAAATCCTAGAATAGCTAGATTTAGTAAAAAATTTGGAAAAGTTTCAGGAAATGTTAATGACTTTTTTAGACCTGCAAATGATAAAAATGCAAGAGCGTTTGGTAGATATTCTCAAGATGCATATATTAAATTCCAGCTTGGTGCCTATGATGACCTAATTAGAAATATTGGCGATTTTAATGCAGATTTTTATACTTTTCATGCCCCATATTCCAAACTTCCCCTTAAAACAATGCAACAAATAATCCTAAAACGCTGGATTAAACATATAAATGAGTTACCTAAATTTGAGAAAAAGCAGATTAGATCATCTATACTCAAGAAGATTGATCGTTTTTTACATGATGTTACAGTTTTACCAGAATATCTTTATTTAAAATTAAAAGAAAGAGGATTTAGTTCCCCCCTATTAGAGAGATTTTCATATTGGGTTAATACAAATGTAAAGGAAAGGGTACTTCCTCAATTAAATGTCCCAATGCATTTTGGAAACATGTATAACGCTTCACTCTGGGCTCAAATTATATACCTTCTAGAAAATCATGCTCGTGTTAATGATACAATTTATTTTGGTTCATACGGCTCGGGAGCGACTTGTATTTCTGGTCTTTTAAAAGTTCAAGACAGATTTGAAGAAATCGTCCGAAAAGGGCCTCATATTGATGATTTTATATCTCTCAAGAAGAGAAAAAGCGTTCAAGAATACGAACTAATAAAGAATGGTATTACTAAACCAGAAATATTATTAGGACGTATTATAGAACATGAACAAAACAATAATAGAGGATTTACACTTCATTTTTGTGATGAGGGGTGTCTTCTCCCTAATATAAAGGGTTTAAATAACTGCCCGAAAGGGCATTCGGGATATCATAAGAGATTTTTCCCTCTTTTTGCGAAATTAAATAGTGATCCAATAGTTCATACAGATAATAATGACCTAAAATATTTAAAAGAAGGGTTGGTAAGAGTAGCTAGTAATGTAAAAAAAGGGGCTTCTTTAGAATATGAAATACGGAGGGTTGAGAATGAAAAGGAAGAGAATTTTAATGCAAAAGGATTGTTAAATTGGAGCCCTATATATATTCCGATACCCGAGAAATTTTTAGTAAAAAGAAATGATCAAATCCAAGATCTTGCTATCCCTCATCTATAATGATAAGAAATATTAAATGAAATTCGCATTCCACCTATTTATTTCCCCATCTTTTAATATCACTTTCTATTCCGAATTGATCTAGAATTCGACCAACAGTATGATCAATAAGTTCATCAACGGATTCTGGTTTAATATAATAAGAAGGAACAGGTGGTGCAATTACAACATCTAACCTAGCTAATTTAAGCATATTTTCTAAATGTATTGGACTTAGTGGACTCTCTCTTACAATTAGAATTAATTTTCTTTTCTCTTTAATGGTTACATCTGCAGCTCTAGTAATTAAGTTATTAGAATAACCATTAGCTATAGCTGATAAAGTTTTCATAGTGCAGGGAACAATAATCATGCCATCAATTTTATGCGAGCCACTAGCAGGTGGAGCAGTTAAATCATTGACATCATAATAAATTGAAGCTAACTGTTGAAGATCAGTAATTTTGATATTAGATTCACTTAAGATTACTTGTTCAGCTGCTTTAGATATAATTAATGCGGTTTCAATATTTTTTTCTTTTAAAATATTTAATAATCTAACGGTAACTAATATACCTGAAGCTCCAGTTATCGCAATAAGAATCAAAATTCTCACAGATATTTGATTGTAAATTTAAATTTCTTATAAGTATTAATTAATTAGGAATAATAATTATTTTTTGTATTAATTTTAAAAATGTATAAAAAATAATTCTCTACAAAGATAAAATTAATTGTTAATTATGAATGGATATAATTCTGAAATTTCTGGTTTTTATAAACTTTCAATAGAAAAACGCAGAGAACTTTTATCTAAGCTTATTAAGTTTTCTGAAAATGATAGAAAGATTCTGGAGAACATAGGATATTTTACAGAAACTCAAATTGATACTTTAATTGAGAATGTAATTGGTTCCTATCAATTACCAATTGGAATTGCTTGTAATTTCAAAGTAAACAATAAAGATTATTTAATTCCTATGGTTATTGAAGAACCTTCTGTTGTTGCAGCAGCCTCAAATGCTGCAAAAATAGCTAGAAAACATGGAGGATTTCAATCTGAAAACGTTAAATCTGTAATGATATCTCAAATTCAGATAACTAACTTAAAAGATAGAGAATCTGCCAAAATCAAATTAGAAGAAAATAAGGAAATTATTTTAAAAAAAGCAAATGAAAAGGATCCGCTCCTAATAAAATTAGGTGGAGGAGCTTTTGATCTTGAAATTCGAGAGCTAACAACTAGAAAAGGAGAAATGTTGATTCTTCATTTATTAGTTGATGTTTTAGATGCAATGGGAGCGAATGTGGTAAATACTATGGCTGAAACTGTTAGCCCATATATAGAAGAAGTATCTGGAGGTAAGATATATCTTAGAATTGTATCCAATTTAGCAACCCATCGAATAGCAAAAAGTAAAGCGACTTTTGATAAGGAATTATTAGGTGGAAAAGAAGTTGTAGAAGGTATATTAAATGCATATGAGTTTGCACTGGCAGATCCTTATAGAGCCACAACTCATAATAAAGGTATTATGAACGGAATTATAGCTTTAACAATGGCTACAGGAAATGATACGCGAGCTATTGAATCTGGAGCTCATGCATATGCTGCATTGAGTGGACAATATTCTCCATTAACCAAATATCAAGTTGATTCAGATGGAAATTTAGTAGGAGAAATAGAGATACCTCTTGCACTTGGCATTATTGGAGGTATGACTAAAATACATCCGATGGCCCGAATTACCTTGAAGATTTTAAACGTTAAAAGTGCTAATGAGCTTTCCCAAGTTGCTGCTGCTCTCGGATTGGCTCAGAATGTAGCTGCTCTAAGAGCCTTAGCTTCAGAGGGAATTCAGAAGGGGCATATGACTCTACATTCGAGAAATATTGCAAAACTTGCAGGAGTACCAGAAGAATTAATAGAAAAAGTTGCTAAGAAATTAGTAGAAGATAAAAAAATTAGAGTAGATTATGCGAAAGAAATTTTACAAAGAATAGTTAATAATGAAAACCTTTAGTTTTATAAAATTTGTTTCTGTAACTCCTCTAAACATATAATATTATAGATGTTTATATTAATGGAAATAACTCTTTAAGATGAATGTAACTTATGGGATTTCGAGAATATATAAATCAAATTGATGAGAAAAATCTTCTTCGAAAGGTAGATATTGAAGTATCGAAGAAATTAGAGATTTCTGGAATTTTAAAAAAGATTGAACCAACACCAGTAATTTTTAATAATGTTAAAGAATCCGAGTTTCGCGTTGTTGGCAATGTCTTTTGTACTAAGAATGTGATTGCGTCATACTTCGGCGTTACTCCAGCAGATCTTATACCAATGCTTTCAAACGCAATTTCTAATCATTCTAAACCGGAGATTATTTCAAATGCGTCTTGCCAAGAAGTGATCGAATCAAATGTGGATTTAGATAAATTTCCGATATTATTCCACTGTGAAAAAGATGGTGGAAATTATATCAGTTCTGCTGTTGTTATTACTAGAGATCCTGATTATGGACAAAATATGGATTTTCATCGCGCAATGCAGTTTTCCAAAGAAAAATTTTCTACTCGAATAGTTAGTGGTCGTCATTTCCATCAATTTTTAGAAAAAAACGATGAATTAGATGTAGCATTTTGTATAGGAAATACTCCTAACATTTTAATTGCTGGTGCAACTTCTGTAGATATTGGTATTGATGAATTAGAAATAGCAAACGCATTAGAACCTATTAAAATTGTTAAGGCAAATTCAGTTGATCTTTTAATTCCGGCAGAAGCAGAATTTGTGTTAGAAGGTCGTGTTTATAAGGAAGAGAAACATCCTGAGGGACCATTTGTCGATTTAACTGAAACTTACGATATGGTCAGGGAAGAACCAGTTTTTGAAGTGAAAAAAATTACTCATAGAGAGGACGCCATTTGGCAAGCTTTATTACCTGGTGCGCTTGAGCACAAAATTTTGATGGGCATGCCTCGAGAACCTACTATTTTCAATAAGGTAAATGAAATGGGTGTTAATTGCCTTGATGTCAATATTAGTCCTGGTGGGTCTTCTTGGTTACATGCAATAGTTCAAATAGATAAAAGATCAGAAGAAGATGGGAAAAAAGCAATAGAGGGGACCTTTATGGGCCATACAAGCTGTAAACATGCTTTTATTGTTGATAAAGATATTAATATTTATGATCCTTTATCTGTAGAATGGGCGATGGCGACTCGTTTTCAAGGAGATACCAGAATGGTTATTAAAGATAAAGAGCCAGGGAGTAGTTTAGATCCAAGTGCGGAACCGGGAACAAAGATGACTACGAAAATTGGTTTTGATTTAACTAAGCCACTTATAGTCAAAGGAAAGAGTTTTGAAATAGCAGAATTTCCAAAAGTCAATATTAACAAATATTTTTTAGATGAGGTAAGGGAAGAATGAAATTGACATCAGAAGAGCAAGAAATGCTGGATGGCAAGTATGGAAAAGCTACCAAGAAGTCTATGGAAATTTTAACTACACTAGGTGATATATTTGATGCTGAAAACATGGTTGAGGTTTATGGAGTCCAGATAGCTGGTGTTTCCTATGCAAATCTAGGTGAAGCGGGATTAGAATTTTTAAATGAAATGGCAGAAGATGGTAAGGTTAGAGTTTTAACGACTTTGAATCCAGCAGGAATGGATCGTGAAAATTGGAAAGCTTTAGGGATAGATGAAGAATTTGCTAAAAATCAGAATCGCGCAATTGATGCTTTTGCTAAAATGGGTATAATTACAACATGTTCTTGTACTCCATATTTAATTGGAAATGCTCCACACTTCGGTCAACATCTCGCATGGGCTGAAAGTAGTGCTGTATGTTATGCAAACTCAGTTATTGGTGCTAGAACAAACCGTGAGGGCGGCCCAAGTGCTTTAGCGTCAGCCATTACAGGAAAAACACCAAAATATGGTTATCATTTGGATGAAAATCGGTATGGGGAAGTTTTAGTAAAAGTTAACACTCACATTAAAGGTACAGACGAATTT
The DNA here is from genome assembly GCA_048938005.1 of Promethearchaeota archaeon. Classification (GTDB taxonomy): domain Archaea; phylum Asgardarchaeota; class Lokiarchaeia; order Sigyniarchaeales; family SOKP01; genus Loki-b32. The sequence continues at coordinate 58,358 of JBHLMQ010000008.1, forward strand.
GGGGTATTAGGAAAAATAATTGGAGATAAATTGGTCGAACTGGGAAAGAAAATACCGTATATTACAGGAGTTCCTTCTGCTACAGTTGAAGAGCTAAAATCATTTTGTGCGTCTGTTGCGACTTACGGTGGAACAGCATTATTCCATATGGAAGGAATTACTCCAGAATATAATAAATATCCTACTCCAAGTGAAATAATATTTGAAATTAATCAAGATGATATAGATAAAACACGATTGGAACTTATTGATGATGTTATTGAAATAGATTTTGTTAGTATAGGGTGTCCTCATGCTTCAATTCACGAAATCGCTAAGATTGCGAGCTTATTGAAGGGAAAGAAAGTAAAAAAAGAATTTTGGATTACAACTGCACGACCTACTAAAAGAATTGCTGATGAAGCGGGTTACTCAAAAATAATAGAAGATGCAGGAGCGAAATTTGCGGCAGATACTTGCTGTGTCGTTGCTCCAATTAAGGGACGTTTCAAAGGTATGATGGTGGATTCAGCAAAAGCATGTTATTATGGTCGGGCTAAAAATAAATTTAAAATCACAATTGGTTCAGTTGAGAAATGCGTGGGGGAGGCAACAAAATGAAGTTGGAAGGAAGAAAAATTTATAAGGGTACTGCTAAGGCGGAAGCAATCGTTACCAATGACGGTATTTCATTTTATGGTGGTGTTGATCCTGATACAGGGAAAGTAGTTGAAGTTGGACATGAACTTGAAGGTCAGTCGGTAACAGGAAAAGTTTTAGTATTTCCAACAGGCAAGGGGTCTACAGTAGGATCTTATACCATGTATAGAATGAAAAAGAATAACATGGCTCCTGCTGCAATCGTCAATAAACAAATCGATACAATTGTTGCAGTAGGGTGTATTATCAGTGAAATTCCTTGCGTGGATAAAATTGATATTAGCTATATAAAAACTGGACAAGTTGTTATTGTTAATGGTTTAGAAGGAACTATAGAAATAATAGATTAGTTTCATTTTAGAATTTATGAAATCTTCTGCAATTGCTCATTCAAATATTGCGCTAATAAAATATTGGGGTAATTGGAACAAGGTGTCCCCAGAACTAAATATTCCTTTAAATGATAGCGTAAGCATGACGAAATATGGGTTATCGGAAAATACTCACTTAAAAGCTCATACTACAATAGAATTTTCAGAAGATTTCAAGGAAAATGAAGCAAAATTAAATAATAATCTATTAAAAGGAAGAGATATGGAAAGGATTCTAAAAATCATTAATCCATTAAGAAAATTAAAAAAAATTGATTACAAATTCAAAATGATGAGTTTTAATGACTTTCCTACCCAAGCAGGTTTGGCATCTTCCGCAGCGGGTTTTGCAGCACTTACTATTGCGGCAGCAAAAGCATTAAATTTAGATTTAACGCAAAGGGAATTATCTACATTCGCAAGATTAGGTTCTGGTTCTGCAGCACGCTCTATCCACGGAGGATTTGTATATTGGCATCGGGGATTCTCCCATGAAACCTCCTATGCAGAACAAATATGTGGTCCAAATGATTTTGACATGGATGCAATTATTGCCATAATAGATGAAGGAAGAAAGGATGTAACATCTGATTTAGGTCATGAATCGGCAAAGACAAGCATATTTAATACAGTACGAGTGAAAAAATCGCATGAACAAGCTGAAGAAATCAAAAAAGCAATTCTAGATGATGATTTTAAGAAAGTTGGAACAATTGCTGAAAAAAATTGTATATTTATGCATGCAGTAATGATGACATCTAGACCAGCTTTATTTTATTGGAATCCAACTACTTTAAGAGTAATAAAGAAAGTGCTAAATATTCGAAAATCTGAAAATTTAGATTGCTTCTTTACCATCGATGCAGGACCGAATGTACACTGTCTATGCAGACCAGAAATTAATAAACATGTTCAAAATATCTTAGAAAATATTGAAGGTGTCGAAAAAACTATTCTTGTAAAGCCTGCTAATGATTCTTCTACGACAAATAAGCATTTGTTTTAATACTACTTAAAATATTTATTCTAATATTTCATTCAACTTATTTTATCCAACTTTTTAAATAAAGTCAAAAATTATTTAATTAAGTAATAGATTAAGTTATTTTTATAAATTTGAATTTTTTCAAATTCTATTATGTCATACGAGTATAATTGGTGAAGAATTTGGGATCTGGAATAGGATATGGAAAGACCATACTTTTTGGCGAAATTTATTTCCCATTTCAGGAATAAACGCAATCATTTTGTTGTATATGGCCTTCCAGCAATTGTATCAGCTTTAGGATCTTTTACAACCGCGGAAGTTAAAATTCTTAAGGGTAATGGTTGGACGGTTGATGATCAAAGACCTGCAACACCCGGTTATAAAAAAAAGAAATTTAATGAAGCAAAAAAATCAATTAAAAATATAATTGAGTATTTAAATATAGATATAGAGAATCAAAAACTTGAAATAAAATTTGCTGGGGACTTAATCGCCGCGAGTGGAGTAGGTGCTTCAGCAGCTCAATGTACATCTCTTTCTCGAGCTTTAAATAACACATTTAATCTTAATCTAAACAACGAAAAGATAAACGAAGCTGCCTATGAAGGAGAGAAAGCATACCATGGAACCCCTTCGGGCATCGATAACACAGCCTCTACTTATGGTGGTATGATTTGGTTTGTAAAAAATTTGAGTGGGGGAAAAAATACTATGGATCTTCTGCAATCTCCAAAAAAGATACCTTTAGTAATAGCAAATTCAGGAATAACAGCTTCAACAACAGAAGTTGTTGCCGATGTTCGACGTTTAAAGAAAGAAAATCCAGAAAAATTTGACAAAATCTTCAAGAAATATGAAAAATTAGCAGAAGAGGCAAAAAAAGCCTTGATTGAAGGTGATATCACTACTATTGGTAATCTAATGAATCAAAATCATAAATTACTACAAGATATTACGGTATCTGGAGAGATTAATGATAAACTAATTGATATATCCTTACAAAATGGAGCTATTGGTGCTAAAATGACAGGAACAGGGCGGGGTGGCTTGGTTATAGCGCTAACAGAAAATGAGAAACTACAAGATAAGATTGCCAAAGCAATTGAAAAAGAAGGATATGATGCCTGGAAAACCATGATTGGATGAGTGTGAGTTAAAATTGAAAAATATTAATGAGATAATTCTGTTAAAATTAGGCGGTAGTATATTAACTGATAAGAATAAACCTTTTTCTCTTAGAGAAGAGATTTTAGAAAAATGTCTTAATCAAATTATTGAAAGTAAAAAACCAATTATTTTAATCCATGGAGGTGGATCATTCGGGCATCCAATTGCTAAAAAATATCAAATTTCTCAAGGATTAAATAAATCTGTTAAGGATCAGATAATAGGGCTTTCCAAAACCCATGAAACTATGAATAATTTTAATTCTATAATAATAAAGAAATTATTAGATAAAGGATATCCAGCAATTTCGATTCAACCTTCTAGTATTTTTATAAAAGATTTTAATCAAATAAATATAAAAACTATAGAACCAATTGAAAAATTGCTTGAACTTAGAATAATGCCCGTTCTATATGGTGATATTATTTTAAGTTGGGATTCTTATTTTTCAATTCTTTCAGGAGATCAAATTATTTTAAAATTATGCGAGAAAATTCAAAATTTTAAGATTTCAAAAGTTATTTTTGCTATTGAAAAGGATGGCATATACATTGAAGATAATGGAAAAACTAAACTTGCTTTAAAATTAAAAACCAAAGATTTAGCTGAATTAAAATTAGCCAACTTAGATCAAAAAATAGATGTAACTGGAGGTATAAAAGGGAAACTTGAAACTATTAAAGAGATTATAAATTTCAATATCCCTGTTCAAATTATTAATGGGCTTAAAAATAAAAATATCCTTAAAGCATTAAATAACCAATATTTAGAATGCACTAATATTGAAGTATCTCCCGATGAAAAATTTGTTAGAAAACTGTACAATAGGAAGATAGAACACATTAAAATACCTTTAGAGTATAATGTTCAACATAGAAAGAATTATTTTGATGATATTAATCTAATTCATTATCCCCTCCCAGAGATTGAATTAGATGACATTAATCTTTCTGTAGATTTCTTTAAAAAGAAAGTATCCGCTCCTATATGTATAGCCGCAATTACGGGAGGGCATGAAATTTCCAAAGCAATTAATAATATCTTAGCAAACGCAGCAAAGACAGAAAATATTATTATGAGTGTTGGTAGTCAGCGAATAGGATTAGAGGATCCCTCTACTATTGATTCTTTTAAAATTGTTCGTGATGTCGCACCCTCTATTCCTGTAATAGGAAATTTAGGAATAGGACAGATATGCGATCCCGATTTCAATTTAGATGTTTTTAAAAAATGCATTGAAATGATTAATGCGGATGTTATGGCTATACACTTCAATGCTTTACATGAACTAGTTCAAAGGGAAGGAAACATTTCCTATAAAAATTTTGAAGAAAAATTCAAAGAAATAAGAAAAAATTTGAAGATTCCTATTATAGCAAAAGAGGTTGGCACAGGCTTTAATAACGAGTTGGCTTTAAAGCTAGATTTACTCGGATTTGATGGATTTGATGTTGGAGGAACAGGAGGTACTAGTTTTGCTGCAATAGAGTCAATACGTGATGAAGATAGCTATGAAGTTTACACTCGGAAAATAGCAGAGACTTTTAGAGAATGGGGCATTCCAACACCAATTAGTATTATGAATGTCAGAAAAGTATCTAAAAAATTAATTATAGCAACTGGAGGTTTACGATCTGGTATAGATATTGCCAAATCAATTGTTTTAGGTGCTGATATTGGGGGTTTTGCATTTAAATTTTTAAAGACAGCATGGAGAGACTATAAAAACAACACACAGTCGAATACACTCAAAGAAATAAAAACTTTGAAGCAAGAATTAAGATCTTCCATGTGGTTGATGAATATGGATAATCTTAAAAAATTAAAAAGCAATAACGACAAAAGGGTATTAGTGGGCGAATTGTATCAATGGGTCAATCAATAAGTATCAAAATTGTAACTAACTTTAAGATATCTCTTATTGAGATTCTTAAGTTTTTTCTTCAAGAACGTCCTTTATTTCATTTATAAAATCAGAAAAAGTATCAATATTTCCTTTGAAATTTTTTATTTCCTCAGAATAGAGTTTCAAGAATTTTTTTGAGATTTTTTGCAATTCTTTGTTTACTTTCTTTTGATTGAATTTTTTTGAGGAATTAGCCACAAATATAAGCTCATCTCTCTTTATTATTGTGAATCTTATATCTTTTAATTCAAAATTTGATAATCCTCCTTCTGCTAATTGTTCAGCAAACATATTTAAAGCAGTCATCATTGCTCCGAAAAGCTGAGGAGAAACTGCTTTATCAAACTCTCTATGAAAAATAACTATCCCAGACTGTTCTAAAATCCAAATATCTTGGAGCATTTTCATTTGAATTCCTCTTTAAATCTCTTTATACCAATTTCTCATAAAAAATAATCTTAAAATGAACTTCGTTTAAAATTTATTTTTGTTGGAATAAATATTTTTTTAATTGGATTTTTTCCTTAGAATTTCCTTTTTATAACAAAATTTAGTAGATCTTCAAAGAATTCCATTTCTGTTTCGGTTATTTCATTTTTTAATTTATCTAGAGATAATCTCGCTTCTTTAAAATATGAATTTGCTAATTCTTTGCACGAATTAACAACATTTGATTTAAGAAACAAATCCTTAACGCTTTGAACATCTCTTTTCGTCATATCTGGCTTTTCTATTAATTCCTCGAGTCTCATCCTCTCCTTATCTTCTAATTTATTAAGGGCATCAATTAATAAACAACTCTTTTTTCCCTCTCTAATATCTCCATCTGTTGGTTTTCCAGTTATTTTTTCATCGCCAAATGTCCCTAATATATCATCAATTATCTGAAAAATAATACCAAGATTTATTCCATAAATTGAAAGTTCCTTCAATATGTTTCCATCAACACTTGCATAATTAGCTCCAATTAGAATCGATTTCTCAAGCAAAGCTCCAGTTTTTAGTGAAACCATCTTAATATAATCCGAAATTGTAAGATTTTTTTGGTTAACCATGTCGGTTTCAATTAAAACACCATTGACAATATCTACAAATGCTTGTTCATAATATTTTATTGCGTTTAAATTTAAATCTCTATTAAAATCGTTTGAAAAATACGCTTCTAATCCTATAATAAATGCTGAATCGCCTCCAATTATTCCTACAGAATTACCAAAATCAACATCAATCATCTTTTTCAAATTATATTGTTTATGATAATTACGGAATCTGAAATGAAAAGTAGGTTTCCCTCTTCTAAAATTATCTTTATCAATAATATCATCATGAATTAAAGAAGCATTATGAAGAAATTCTACTCCAACACTAGGTAAAACGATTCTTTTTTCTTGAGTTTCCCTAAAAGCATTAAAAGTAGCTATGCACAATAATGGTCTGATTCTCTTTCCACCTGATAGAAAATAATCCTTGAGTTCTGAATAGTAATCTATAAGAAAAGGATTTTCTACACTATTCAGTTTCTTATCATAAATTAACTTTATTGCCTTATTAATTTCAGGAACATATTTTTTTGCATATTCAGTAAATTTCATTAAAATATACTTTTCTACTTATTGGATAATAGTATTTTAATTGAATTATGCTGCAATAATTTTAGTCAAATAAAAATGCTTCCCAATTTTCAATATTATTAAATAATGGAGAAATTCATAAATAATATTTAAAATCCAAAATTTTATCTTTATTCACATGATTAAATCAAATTCAATCTTGATTGTTGCTATTACATGTGGTTCCAATAATATTTCAATTTTATTTTTATTAAAGTTATGAATTTCTGCTTTAATTAGATTTTTCGGTGTTTCTTCTAATAAATTCACAATCACAGCATTCTTTATTAATAATCCTTTATAAAAACTCAATCTCGCTTTTTGTGAAGAAGGAGCAATATTATAAATCCGAACAATTAAACAATTTTCTTTTTCCGATTTTTTCAAAGCGCTTAGAATAATATTCTTATTATTCCACTCAAGAAAACTTATTTCAGTTGGTAAGTAAGAGTTCATTTTTTTTTCTGGTAATTTAATTGAGTCAGATAATACTCCCAGTCTCGATAATATTAATAAATCTGTCCTTTTTAGAGGGGATTTTAACATTAGCGGAAATAAATGTTTTAAAGGGCAATTGAATTCTTTTCCTTTAATGTGGACTTCTGAATCCAGCCAATTTGTTTCATATTGTTCGATAACTAAAGATAATTCAAATGTATGATTTCCAATGCATTGAGCTCCAGGAGTTTTAATACTTAGTCCGGCGTCAAATCTTCTAGAATCTAAATTAGGTCTTGAAAACCACTCAATACTGCGTAGAAGAGTTATTCCTATTGAAATTGTGCCATCTTCATTTTTGATTGCTTCATATTCTGGTAATCCTCGATTTAATATTGCTAAACATTTTGAATTATCATATAATGCTATAAAATCCTTTTGATGATTTGTTCTTGAAGGTTTTTGGGCCCAATGTCTAGCTTTAGGTAAGTTAATATCTCTAGGGACAACAAAAAACTGTCCATCACAGAATATCTTGTCTGTTTTAATGTTTGAGGGAAAAAGCACTCTAATCCTGTGATCTTTGCTTTGATTTTCCAACTCTATTTTAAAATCTATGCGATTGATGTTTTTATAAAGTGAAATGTATAAATTGATATTGTTTTCAATAAGATGAGTTTTTCGCTGAAGACGATCTTCAGATAATGATAGTGGTAATTTCATTATCATTTTGATCTTAATTGTTTTTTGAGAAGAACCATTTAGAAAAGGCTCTATTTCTACAATTTCAGCATCCTTGGTTGTAAATTTTTTGTCAATTTGTTTACGTACGGGTCCTGAAAAATCATACTGATCCCCCCAATCACCAATATCCTCAAATTGACATACATTTTTTAACCATAAAGCTCTAATTTTATCATAGATATTGATTTGGCCATTTTTTTTTACATTAACCTTATAAAATTCATTTTCAACTGAATAATCACTAATCTTAAAGTCTACTTCCTTAATTATACTACTTCTTGCTTCTTCTTCCAGTATTATATAATATGTCTTATAACCGCATGCTGGGACATCAGCTAAAAATGAAAAACAATAAGTTATGTCTGTTTCTCCACAAAATCTAGGATCTCCTGGTATAGAATAACCTTGATAGTCAATTTCTTTCTCATCTGAATCTACTAATTTAAATTTTTTTGGAAATTTATCACGTATTTTGTATACTTTTGAAATTCCATTGAATATTACAATATCTCTACGTTTCCAGGGTAATGGATTAAAAACTATTAAAGCAATTTTATTACTTACTTGAGGTAGAATATTAATTAAGTTCGAAAGATACAAAAATGAGAGATTGAAAACCTCATTTCCTATTTGATCTGCCCAATCAAACCTAGTTACCATCTCTTCATGGACTTGGTCAATAGAACACCCACAAATTGAATCATGAGGATGATTTTTGATGAACCATTTCATTCCAGTAAGAAGGTAAGAACTAGGATATTCAAATTTATGATATTTATCAAGAATCCATGTAATCGCTGAAATCGGTTCAGCATATTTTTCAAATAAATATTCTATTTCTGTATTTCTTTGTTTTATCCACATTCTAGCAGATAAAACTCCAGATAGAATAGGGGAATATTTACTACCTCTAAGCTCGCCTCGATAAGATATTAAATTAAGTTTTTTTGACATAACTTTATCGATATAATATTCAAAGTCGTTTTGCTCTAATAATACATCAGGATATAACTCATTCCACTGTCGAACTATCTCAGGAATTTCTGCGCATGCCTCTCGATGATCTGAACCATTGTTAAGCAATACAATAGGTGATGCAATATATTGTTCGATATCAGTAGTTACCCTCTTTATCTTCTCCAACGCTATTTTATACTTACCATCTTCTAAAGAAGTATCTAGATCTACTAATGAACCATATCCTCTAATTAAATGAATAGCCAAAATTGATGCTGATTTTCCTGGAGATTCCCAAATGAATTCCATATTTAGTGCATTCTCTTCAAACTCATTACCAAAACCTCTCTCAAAAATAATAGAGGAGAGATTAAACCCGCTTACAATTTGTGGTAATTGAGCTATATGACCAAAAGGATCTGGAATGTAAGCTATTTTCATAACCCTTCCAAACTTCTTAGCAAATTCATATCCAATTAAAATATTTCTTATTAGCGATTCACCACTGATTAAAAACTCATCAGGTAAAACGTACATAGGACCAATAGAAAGCCTTGCTTCTTTTACATATTTTTTAATTTCTTCTTTTCTTTCAGGACGCACTTCTAAATAATCCTCTATAGGAATCGTTTGTCCGTCTAATGTGAAATTTCTATAATTAGGGTCATCTCGTAGAATAGTCAATAATTTATCCATCATAATTACAAGTCTAGCGCGAAATTCTTGAAAAGTTAGGTACCATTCTCTATCCCAATGCGTATGCGGGACGATTATAATATTATTTGCTTTCATACTTATTATACTCAAAAATTTCTTAGTCTTTTTTCTTACTAATTGTTAAACATTTAATTAAATATTATTTTTTTAATAATTTTGAAAATCAATTTCAAAATAGTATTTTTATATAAATATCTATTAGTTTAATCCAATATAGATTTTCCAATTACACTTGAATGTGGTTTAATTCCTAATAATTCTAATAGAGTCGGAACCATATCTGTTGTTTTACAATATTCCAATTCTTTCTGTGGAAGCTCAAGTGAACCTCCAATAATAAATGGAATTATCATACACTCTCTAGTTCCAATATCATGAATATAAGGTGAAGCACTTTTAGTTACTCCATGGTCATAATTGAAGCCATATTCCCCTAACGTTGAAATAATAATATCGCATGATCGGGGATTTTTAAAATAGCGTGGAATTTGATCAATTATTATAGGGAAATTGATATGATTTGTAGCTTCTAACCATTCTTCGAGTGTATGAAATTTATTATCCAGAATTTTTGCTGATTTCTCATTATCGCTGTATTGATAAAAATCGTTGCCTTTAAATGTATATTTGGTTTGTTGATCTTTTCCAAAACCTCTATATTCTATCATTCCATGTCTTTTTTTCCCAGAATTTTTATCAAAATATTCAATATGAATTATTCCTTTTTCTGGTTTATTATCATCATCTCTATAATACATATATTTTACTCCAGGAATTTCCCATAGAGTATTAAACAAATTCATTTCTTGCTTTCCCTTTCCACTAACCATAAATTTCTGCATCTTTTGAATTAAAGGATGATGTTGCCACGTATCCCCTGGAAAATTAAAAAAACCCATTGATCCAATATTACAATCAAAATCTCCAGTTCCTTTTTCGGGATTATATGGTATTAATCCTTTTTCTTGAAAAAATGGTTCAAGGTCGACAATTTTCTTTGCTTTGAAATTACCGTGATCAGAAATTAGGCCAATCGCAGTAGAATCATAATATCCTGTTTTTTTCAAAGTATTCATTAAAGATCCTAGATATCTATCGCACTCAACTATTAAATTAATGTAATTAGGGTGGTCAAATCCTAATTCATGCATAAGATCATCAGTTTGAAAAACATAACCTACACTTAATATTGGAACTTCCTTATTTGGAAAATAAGTTTTAGGATGTTCAAATGCTTCTATGAGATGTTTAAAGATAGCCTCTACATCGTAAACACTTTTTCCCACAACAAAATATGCTCCACGAAATAAGAAGCAACTGGAACTTAAGATATTTCCCTCTGGTATTTGTTCAAAAATCGTTTTTACATTTTTACCAATATCTTTATTTGCTTTTAATAACTGCGATCTATCTCCATAATTACGAATAAATGGTGGCTTTTTACTGGTTGATGGTGGATCTTTCCTATTTAACCAATGATAGAGAGGAAGAGCATTCCCTTCTTTAGGAAAATATCCCGAATATGAGCCAGTAACTATATTACCATAACATGGAAATGTAATTGCGGGATATGATGTAATACAATTTGAACATTTAATTCCATTTTCCGCAATTTGTGCCATATTTGGAAGCATACCCTCATTCATCAACTTAAATAAATGTTCAGCACGAACATCGTCAAGAATAATCAATATAACTTGGTTAACTTTGGCGCTCCGACTCATCTTTATCTATTATTTGATAATAATTTATATAAATTTTAAATAAAATATTGTTGTGTAGAATTTGAATTTTTTATTTTAAAATTTAAAAATCTACTGGAATTAATCAGGAAAACTATATAGTGATAATGAAAACTATTCATAAAATTTATTTTAAGGATTCATCTGATATGTGTGAGTTAGAGTCAGATTCAATAGACTTAATGATCACATCACCTCCTTATCCTATGATTGAAATGTGGGATTCATTATTTTCTTCTTTAAATGATGAAATTAAACAAGCACTTGATGTAGAGGATGGTAGAAAGGCGTTTAATTTGATGCATGAAGAATTAGGTAAAGTTTGGAAAGAAGTAGCACGCGTTTTAAAACATGGAGGAATAGGTTGTATAAATATTGGAGATGCTACAAGAAAAATAGGTCATAATTTTCAAATATTCCCTAATCATGTTAAAATATCCAATTCTTTTTATGATAACGAATTTATTGAATTACCTTGTATTTTATGGAGAAAACCGACAAATAGTCCGAATAAATTCTTGGGTTCTGGGATGTTGCCTCCTAATGCGTATGTTACTCTTGAACATGAATATATCTTAATTTTTAGGAAAGGAGATATTAAGCGTGATTTACCTCCAAAATCAGAAAACAGATATCATAGTGCTTTTTTTTGGGAAGAGAGAAATAAATGGTTTTCAGATATATGGGAAGATATAAAAGGAACAACTCAAAATTTAGATAAAAATAATGTTAACCAAAATAAAATAAGGGAAAGATCCGCGGCTTACCCATTGGAAGTACCATATCGTCTAATCAATATGTTTTCATTATACAAAGATACAATTTTGGATCCCTTTTGGGGAATAGGCACAACTACATTAGCTGCAATGCTTTCTGCAAGAAATTCAATTGGGTATGAGATTAACTCAGAATTTATGAATTTTTTCAAAATGAATATCCATAAACTTAAACAACTGAATTCTGATATTAATAATGCAAGATTGAATAAACATATTGATTTTATTAAGAAATATAGTAAGGAAGTCAAAGAGACTAAATATAGATCAGTGCATTATAACGTTCCCGTTATTACAAAACAAGAGAAAGAAATATTATTATACTCAATAAACAATTATAGTGAAAATAGAAATGAATTTGTGCTCACATATGAAAAATTCAAATTTGACCATAAAACAAAATTTTAATTTATGAATGTGTATAACTTAGCTTATAGTTTAAGCTACTATTATATCTAAGCAATACACTTTCTTATAATATTTATATAAATAATTTAACTCTGGACTGAATAGTAATAAATGGTGAATCTTAATATTTAATTAAACATATAAACATATACTCTTTTTAAAGGGAGAACTCATTATGAAGGATGATGAAAGTATTTTAAATTCGTTAAAAAGTCAGATACATAAATTAAAATTGGAATTAGACAAAAAAAATCAAGAAATCAATATCTATAATGAGAAAATCCATGATAATGAAGAGGAACTTATGAAACTTCATGAGTTTATTTCAAAAACACCCTCTCAAGCAACTTTTCAAAAAATAATTGAAACTAAATATAGTTTTGAATTAAAAGAGAAAGAAAGGGAAATTAGAGATTTAAAAAATCGTATGGGATTCTTAAGACAAGAAAAAAATGCCTTCCAAAGAGAACTAGAAGAACTTAAAAAAAGAAATAAATCATCAGCGTTATCTGTAGAGGAGATAAGGGAGAACCAAAAAAAAATCAATGATTTATTAAGTCTTGAGAATTTAGCTATTGAATTACGAAAAGAACTTTATATGCAAGAAATTTTATTGGGAAATTTCAAAAAAGAAATCGTAAAAAAAGACAAGCAAATTAAAAATTTAAATCTAACTAAAAAAGAATTAAATAAAGAAATTAAAATTAAAAATTCACTATTAGAAGGTAAGGTTAATAGAAAAATAAAAAGAGAGTTAAATAAAGAACTGCAAAAGGAACTCAATAAATGTGAAAAACAGATAGAAGATTTAAGAAATAAATTGATTAAATACAAAAAAGCTAAAGGAGAGAAAATTAAGCATAAAATTGAAATAAATGAACTTAAAAATAAGTTAAATTTTTTAGAAAAAGAATTGGAAAACAAGGATAGAAAAATTAATGAACTAGAGTCTCAGAAATAACTATTCCAAAAACCAATATTATTTGAATAAAGATGTTTGCACAATCTAAGATAAGAATGAATTTATGAGCCTAATTAGGTATTTTAACAAATTATTTCAAATAAATTCAAAATATCTAAATCTTTCTTAAAATAAAGGATAGCACGATTTAAATTAAAAAATTGATGCTATAAATTTATAGGCGATATATAAAAAAGATTCATTTACATTCTCTCCAGTTTTGGCAGAAGTAATAATATAATTAAGCCCATATCGATTAGCAGTTATTCTTATATCTTCTTCACTAACTAATATTTTATCTACTAAGTCTGATTTATTTCCTATCAAAATAACATTAAGTTCTCCTTTAATATAAGTTTTAATTTCATTAAGCCATTCATCAATGGATTCAAGACTATCTGGGCGTGTTCTATCTATTACAATTAAAGCACAATTTGCTCCTTCATAAAATTTCTTTCTATAAGGTGCCATTTTAGTTATCTGACCACCGATATCCCATATTATGAATTTAATTTTTGTGTTTTCACCTAATTTTATTAACCTTTGTGAAATATCTACTCCCACTGTAGAGTGATAGTCTTCTTTAAAAAGATTTTGTACAAATCTTGTTATCAGCGATGTTTTTCCTACTGCAAAATCACCGATCAAAATTAGTTTAAGTGAAAAATCACCAACAGGGATTTTACCATCTTTTGTTTTAGCAAGTATTTTTACGATGTCTGGGATCTCAAGTGATACTTTTTCATTTCCTTCTAAAAGTAACTCGACTTTTTTCGCAACATGTTCAGAATAAACACGTAGTTCAGTATCATTAGTTGTTAGATCAGCAATCGTTAATAATATTGATTTTTGTCCCATTGAACAATAGGCGAATTTTTTATCTTGAATTGTGGTAATATTGAAAAAACTACTTTCTTTACCGAATTCTTTTTTAATTCTCTCTATATAACTATCAACCATGACAGCTATTGCCCCTAAAACTGATTCATCTTCAGTATCTTTTCTACTCTCTGAAGTTATAACAAAACCATCGCGATCACTTATTATTACCGCTAAAACGTTTTTCACATTATTCATATAATTTAATAATAGTGTTTTCAGATGACCTTCTAATGAAAAAATTGTTCTGTGTACACCTGTGATTTCAGAACTTGGGAGTTCTTTAGCGATTTCAAATTTTTTTAACCTTACTTTAACTTCTTGATATTTTTTATAGAATTCCATTTTGAGAGGATTTTCACCAAGTTTTAAACAGATATTAATAATCTTTTTATAAATGAAATCTGCTCTCTCTAAATTAACCTCTTCTAAAGCATTTTCAAATTCATTTATCAAATTTTTCCTTTCCAATTTTAAATTTAATAGAGGAGAAATTTCCTCATGCATCTCTAAAGTATCTACAATAATTTGTATTAATTTGTCTTTATTTTCTGTATTTTTTGCACTAATTGGAATTGTTTTTAATCCAATGATTTCTTCTATTTGGGATGGTGTCATTGCATTATTTAAATCCTGCTTATTAGCTAAAACAAAAGCATAAGCTTGAGGAACCTCTTCTTTAATTTTTTTCAAAAAAAATTTACTTTTTTCTACATTATCTAAAGTGCTATTTGTGATTATAATTAAGAGATCGCTTCCTTTAATGAAATTATTCCAAAGAAAACCAATTTCTTCTTGCCCCGTAAAATCTCGTATTAAAAAGTATAATCCTCCAATTTTAAGAGTTGATATTTCACCACTAATTTTTGAATCTTTTAAAATAGGGAATTCTTTTGTTCTAATTAGATCAGTGATAGTTGTTTTACCAACTCCAGAGTATCCTAAAAATGATATTACTGGTGGAAATTTATTGTATACAGAATTAAGAAATTCATCGAATTTTTTTAAAATACTAGGATCAATTTGCTCATCTAGGATTTCCATGAATAATCTTAAAAATTCTTTCCTACATCTTTTTAATTCTTTTTTAATTAAAATAAAATCATCAGTTTTGCTATGAACAAATAAAAATAAAAGTTTGAAATCTTTCTCAGATATGAATGAAATTCTGTATTTCTTTAAATCATTATAATGAATATGTTCAATATCAACATCCTTAGAAAGAATATTTTGTATTGATGATTCAAACACTTCTTGCGATAGAGCTTTACCGAAATTTCTTCTATATATTAGAGTGGCGTTTTTATAAATATTTACTTGTCTTAAAATGATACTTCACTATATAAAATAGATATTCTTTTATTATAATAATTTGAGTTAAAATTTATTTATTGTATAATATATGTAAAATTCAGATTATATATGTTTTAAGGCTTCAACTTCTTTTTGACTATTTCTTCATTTATTCTCTATGGGCGAAATTGCGTTTATATGCTTCATTTTTTATAAGATAATTATATTATAAAATTTTTTACTATTTTCACAATAAAAAGATTTAAATTTAGCTAACCAAATAGTGATGATATTTACAGCGCTAATTATATTAATCCTATCAAAATTGATCTATAAAAATATATACCCGTTTTGTTATAGTTATTTTTAAGGATACAAGGTATATCGAATATTATTAATAAAGGGATTAAATTAAAAATGAAAATTAATAAAAAATATGACAGAAAGTCAAAAAATAAAATAAAATTCTTAGCAATTCTTTTATTCACATTAATTCTTACAACAACAATTAATATACAATTATTTACAATTTTTGGTAGAAATACAAGTAAAAATATTGTAAAAGATCCTATGGAAAAATTATCTCTTTCTACCCCTTCAAACAATCTTCCTAATGCAGATTATTTTAATTATTATAAGGTTATAACCATTGATCACACAAAAGTTAATGGATCAGACCATCACAACTTTCCTGTTTTAATTTCTATTATTGACTCAGACTTGGATGACAAAACTCAGTTTGATGGTGATGATATCGCCTTTGCTAATAATACTACTTGGTTGGACCATGAGATAGAACTATATAATCCTAGCTATAGTGCTACTCAAGCTCAATTGATAGCATGGGTCAGGATTCCCTTGTTATCTACTTCTAGTGATACTATAATATTCATGTTTTATGGTAACTCAACTATGGGCTCCCAAGAAAATCCAACAGGAGTTTGGAATACCAATTATAAGGGAGTATGGCATTTAAAGGAAGATCCTGGTCCTGGAATTCCAGGAGATATTAAAGATTCAACTAGTAATAGTAATCACGGAACTGCTATTAGTATGGGCTCCAGTGATCAGGAACCAGGACAGATTGATGGTAGCTTAAATTTTGATGGAAATGCCGATCCTGATTATGTTAATATCAATAATATTGGCCCAGGAATAAAAACTATTGAATTTTGGATGAATCCTAATACTCTCGGTAGTTCTGATTCTTATAATACAGGTTATAGGAGTCCAAGTGCAACTGGATATGACTATGATGAATGGACTAATCCACAAGACGCTTATAGCAGTAATAATATTAGAGCATCAGAATCGACTAATTATGACGATCAAGATTGGTACAACTTTAATTTTAATATACCTGCTGAGGCTACCATTGATGGAATTTTGGTGTCCATTGAAGCACATACCTCACAACAATACCAATCAACTGGATGTAGAGTTAGACTCTCTGGGAATGGGGGAATACGTTATACTAGTTATAAATCTCAAAGTTGGTATAGTACAATTGATTCATATAGATCTGTTGGTGGTTCGTCAGACACATGGGGGGAGTCGTGGTCACCCTCTAATTTTTCTAATTCTAATTTTAGAGTTTGGTTAGAAAAAACAGGTTCTACTTATTACACTTTAAGTGTTGACCATATAAGGATTATTGTTTATTATAGTATTTTATCTGATATACCCATAATTGATTTAAATGGCACTACTCAAATTTCTATTGATGCAAATAGTGGTGAAATAAAAACCCTTAGTTTCCCGGGCGCAACAAATATTTATGTTAACGGCGTAAATAGCTCGACTGTAACCGCAGGTGAATGGTATCATGTGGCAATTACAGATACAGTTGGCATTATTAGTTCGACTTTGGATATAGCTAGGAATGCTTCAAGCTATTTTGATGGTACTATTGATGAGTTTCGTCTCTCCAACGTAGAACGTTCAGAAGATTGGATTACTGCTGAATACAATAATCAAAAAGATCCTGGTAATTTTTTCTCAGTTGGAGGGGAAGAGACTCCACTTACCGATCTACAGGTTAATGCCACTGATTTATATGGCAATCCAATACCAAATGTAAATATTTCTCTCTATAAAAATAATGATTTAATTAGGAGTGATATCGCAGAGGCTAATGGAAGTGTTATATTTGAAGATTTAATTTCTATTGAAGATAAATATAACTTTACTGTCTCCATGACATCAAATATTCTTCCCTATAAAAGTATAACTATTAATAGAACAACAGAAGCTATCCTTATAGAAGGAGCATTTCA
Source organism: Promethearchaeota archaeon (assembly GCA_048938005.1). Lineage (GTDB taxonomy): Archaea > Asgardarchaeota > Lokiarchaeia > Sigyniarchaeales > SOKP01 > Loki-b32. The sequence goes on from JBHLMQ010000008.1 coordinate 76,230, forward strand.
GACTATTAATTTAATTTGCAACATAAGCAGAAATATCTTTAATGTGGTAGATAATGATGGGGTTCCCCTTGATTCGGGATGGATAATAGTTGGTAATAGTTCAGATCCAATTCAGAATTGTACGATTGATAATTCAGGACATGCAACATTTCGATGGTTAAACACTAGTCCTTATCAATATAATTATACAGTATGGTATCAAGATTTTAATTACAATCCGAAAAAAATTATAATAGCATCGGGGGATATATTTACACCAAATTTCGATGTCAATGTAACTGCGATCTTAACTACAGTTAACTTTACAGTGTTAACTTATGATTACCCTTACACCCCTGTTAATGGTGCAAAATTAATACTAGACAAGCTTAGTCCAGTTGAAAATATAGTAAATTTAACCACGAATTTAAATGGAAAAGCAACACTTAGATGGGTAAATTCTTCTGGAATAAATTCAAATTATTCCTTAAGAGTTAGTTTTTATGGACAATTCTGGGATTTTGAAATACCCGGTATGACTGGAGTAGTAGGGAAGACAAATTTTACTGTGAAAGCTGAAATTACTTATAATATAAGCATTCATTTCGCTCCAACTGAGTTAGAAAAATTGGAAACAAAATTAGTATCTTTAAATCCAACAAATAATATTATTGTTGAATGGGGTTCGAAAATAAAATTAAGAGCTCTTTTGAATGTTACCAAAGTACCTTCTGGACCTGAATATAAAGATTTACTAGGACCAACTTATGCAGATTCAATGAAATATCAAATATTTGAAGACACAACTCTCATTCAATCCAATATAATGTCTCCAGAAGATGATTATATTGGTAGACATCAGGTAGAAATTGAAACTGATGAGTTAGAAATTGAGACCATATATACACTTAAAATAAGTGCTCAAAAATCTGGTTATGTTTTACCTCCAGATGTAATAATGTTTCTATACCTTAATGAAAATGAGTTAATATTAAACCAATCACAAAACGATGATTCATCCCAATCAGTATATTGGCAAGAGAGTGTTGAAATGTCAGTAAAACCTTATGGTATAATTTCTGAATTTTCTACTTTTGAATATAATATTTATGATATAAATTACGATACACCATTTAAGTTTTCAATTCCAGATATCTCAAACGATTGGAATTTATCACAGATTACCTTTAATATTTATGACATTATTTGGAATGCTCCACCCGATGATATAAATATTACTATTGCGGTGAATGGTTATGGAATCCTCGAAGTTTTTAATATTAGTAATCATGATGGCCACGATTATGCGCAAGGTATATGGACAGGAATAGAGCTTAACATAGACAAAAGTAGTCCCACTGGTGATAACAGTTTTGAGTTTTCCATTGGAGGGACATTTTCTGGTAATATAGACATTATAGCTGATGCCTTGTTTATTAGAGATAAAATTAATGTTCAATATTCAAGATTTAACATTACAGAGACTATATCTCTTTTAACTGCAGCTGAAGGATGGGCTATAAAAAATATTACTTTTGAACTCTATAACTGCTTCAATACTTCCAATTGGACACCAATAAATCCCTTATCTGACATTAATTTGAATATATCTACCAATGAAGGAATTAAATATGCAATGGATTCAGGAAGTTCTGGCTATGGAAAGTTAATCATAGATGATCGAATTATTTACCCTTTAGATAACCAATTCTTATTCACCGTAGAAAGTAATCCAGATGTTATGTTTGATGTTATAATTAAAGTTGAATACATTCAAGAATTTCAGCAAAATCAATATCTAGAGACAATTTATATATCGAAGACAGAATATAACAATGGAGGAACTTTTCAAGTCAGAGTCGATGAGAAAGATTGGATTGAAGATTCTACAAAATTACTGATTAGTGAAATCTACGACGGTGAAAATTATCTTCTTCCATCAGAAGTGGCAATGAATATTACAATTGGTGGAACCTCTTATAACGTTTCTGATGTTATTTTAGGGCAAGGAATTTTTTCATTAGAAAATTTAGATAAAGATACTATATACCAAGCTGTTATAAGCACAAACAAACCAACTATTTTCAATCTAAATTTTACAATAGACTACTCAAGAATGGAAATTTATGAAACAAAAGGAATTGTTACTTATATAATAGAAAAATCTGCTATATTTGGAACTGTTCAGTATAATGAGGATCTGGAATGTTATCTACAACCTATAAATACAACTATACTCGATACCATAGATTATACTATAAGATTCACTGTTATTAAACAAAATTATGCTTCAGCTATAAAAGACTTAGATTTGACTGTATTAGATCGTCTAACATTGATTAATGGATCTTCGGGATTCTTCAGAAAACCTGAAAATATTTATATTGGTGATGCTATTAATTTTTCTTTTGTATATACTGATTTATTAAATGGAACTAAAATTACTGATTTAACAGCTCAATATTATATATGGGAGAAATATGATATTGATGGCAATGTAATTGCTAGTGGACAAGGAACTTTAGTCACTACTACCGATCAATTACATGTATTAGATTTTGATACTGAAAATTTAACTCTTGGAGAATATTTGTTAATTGCTACAATAGGTAAAAAAAATTATGAATATAAAAATGCCATAATTTCTTTAACTGTCAATAAAAGAACAATTATTCCTCTTCTCAACGATGGAATTAACCAAATAAATGTTAAAAAAGGAGTAACTGCTACTTTAAGATTAGAATTAACAGATCCTACAAGAGGGGATATTCCATTACAAAATGCAACAGTTTTATTGACTATAATGGGGAGGGACTATGAATTTGAAGAAAGTGAGCCTGGTATATATATTTTTAATTTTCACACAGGCAATATAGATACATTTTTTAATCCAAAAACGTTTATAGGAAAAATTAATATTTCTAAAGAAGATTATAAATCTGAAGAATTAACTATTACTATCGTTGTTGGAATGGATGAGATCTTTCCTGGTATACCTACATTTTATTTCTTAGTAATTGTGATTGGAATTCTTGGAATAGTGGGTAGTCTTGTAGCATATAGAGCATATAAACATGCTAAAATTCCTACATTTGTGAAAAAAGTTCGAGCGATGAAAAAAACTATTGATGGAGAAAAACCCATTTCAGAAGAGATTTTATATAGAGATAAAGAAGTATTTATTGGAGAAATTATAAAAAATAAATGGAAAGCAATTGGATTATCCATAGAAGATATTTTTAGTATAAACCTTGAAAAAGAGAAAAAAGAACAAAAAATACAAAAGAAGATTTCTGAATCTGTTAGAGAGCATGACAAAAAACCTCTTGGACTAGTATTAATGAAATGGGACGAAAAAATTGGCACTAATATCATAGCTAAATATCCCGAAGATCTCAAAATTACAACAAAAAGTTTAATGCAAGTATATAGCACCCATGAATATAGTGGTGAACAAGGTGTGATCACATTAATAACAGAATCATTAAATATTATCTCATATTACACTGGACCTGAGAGTGGTTATTATCTTCTCCTACTTTTGAATTTAGATGACGATCCTGATGTATATGAAGCGGGAATGGCAGATAATGTACGGATTATTTTAGAAAATTTGAAAGATGAGTCTTATTTACAACTGATTCCATCACTATTTCAGCGATTATCTGTATATCCATCGCTTAGTGAGGAGGAAATCCTTATCTCCCATTATCAAAATGGAATTAAACGAACAATTATTAATATTTTAAGAGAAGAAGGAGTAATTTCCAAATCTGAATTGGATATATGGCTCAAAGATAAATTTATTGGAGGATTTTTCGACATCGACGCTATTTTGATGGATCTTATTAAAATGGAAATAATAAAAGTCGCTTCCATCAAAGGTTTGCCCTCTGAACTCATTTTTCTAATCAAAGATCTTTATATGCTTCGAATACCCCCAATTAAATTATTAGATAATCTTGTGAACCGTGGTTTGCCTTCTCAATTTGCTAAAGAATATTTAAATAATATAAAAGAATTTTTCCAAGATTATCATCCAACAGAAGAAGATAACCTTAAAATTATTAATGCATTAATCAATCCACAAGTTTTTGAGACTTTAAGATTATTGAGGACTGCGATTGTTACAAGACAAGATCTTGAAAAACTTAGAAAGAAGGGAGTTGATGATATTTATGGTGTTTTGAAATTACTTTGGGACAATAAAATGATTAAAGTTTTCCATGATGATAAAGATAATGAATATTATGCACTTCTTTCTGATTTCTATATTGATTTTATCTTTCCAAAGTATCTTTTAAAAGCTGTTAAAACAGCATATGAGCAAAAATCAAAAGTTAATAAAGTACTTGTTGAATATCTTAAAATTCTTGAAATTACATATCTCGATTTAAAAGCATTGGAAAAATAATAAAAATTCTTAAAAACTACAATTTTTTTCTATTTTTTTTGAAAGTTTAATATATCCAACCTCGTGCAGAGTCTTCATCAAATAACTTCCCATAAAGGTTTTTTTTATTTGATTCATTATTATGGATTTTTTTAGTCGCAATCTTCAGCTTGCTGGAGATTAATTTTTATGAAAGCTTCTTCTTGTAAATTTCGTTGCTCTGATTTCACAGATCTATTCACTTGATGTAAGTGTTTCATAGCATTGATTTTTCCCTCTTTAATGTTATCAATTAGTTCCTCTTTGCTAAAACCACCAGAAATAACGAGAGCAGTTTGAAAAGTGTGCTCAGGTTCTATAGTCATAAATTCAATCTGTAACGCAGATAAAATTTCTCCTGGTTCTCCATATAAAATATTCGAAAGATTCATTCTATTTTGATCAATGTGAAAATCTTTTGTTAAGCATGTCTCGTAGTTTGTTGATTTAGAAATGGGAGAAAATCCACCATGTAAACCAGTATCATCATATTGGTAAATAATATCGTTTTCTTTGTCATAACCAGATAGATCATTATCAAAACCTTCAAGTCCATTTATATCAAAATCAAAAACAAAATACATTGAAAAATCTTTCAAGGCAAAATCCGAAATATTTTTTATAGTAAAGAAAGTATTGATATATGGTACTTTAGGCGGATTGAAAATGTCTTTGTACACACGAACAAATTGTTTTTTTTCTAACCCTATTGATTTTAATTTATTTTCCCGCTCCAATTTCTTTAGATACTCCGTAATATTGAAATCTAACGTAATTCTACTTATAGCAGTACCAGTACGAGTATTAACCATATTATATATTGGTGTTGGTTCGATATTTTTTAGAATCACTGGAATTGTACCAATTTTCTTGCCTTCTAATTTAAAGCTAAACCAAGGGCCAGTTAAATCTTGTTCACTAAGATATATAAGATATTTTCCTTTGTATGTTAATTCTTTAATTGAAAATCCCATGACATATCCAGCAGCGTTTCAGGTTGCAAGTACATCGTGCCAATTTACCTTTAGGACTATATTTTTCTAACCTCCTTTATTAATTTTGAATTCTTTATTTTATTTCGATTATATTATCACTTATTTAAAAGAATGAAAATTCATAAAAAAGTTTCTAGCTATAAAGTTAGAGAGCTTCAATTTCTCTGTAGGCCATATATAAAAAAGCATCATTAACATTCTCGCCCGTCAAAGCTGATGTTAGAATATAATGAAGATCATATTGTTTAGCAACTTCCTTTATTTCTTCTTCACTTACAACTATCTCATCTACTAAATCGGATTTGTTTCCAATCAATACTATCGGAATATCCCTTTCTACTGATTTTTTAATGTCATTGTACCATTTTTTTACACTTTCTAGATTATTAGGACGAGTTCTATCAATAACTATAAAAGCAGCATTTGCTCCATCGTAGAATTTTTTTCGATAAGGAGCGATTTGAGCAATCTGACCACCTATATCCCAGATTATAAAATTTATCAGAGTTGATTCACTTATATTAACTCTCTTTTCTGAAACTTGCACTCCGAGAGTTGAAATATAATCTTTTTTGAATTCATTTTCAACAAATCTACGTATTAATGATGTTTTCCCAACTCTATAATCTCCAGTTAAAATAACTTTATTTGTAAACTCCCCTTCTAGTCTAGGGAGTTCTCCTCCACGTGTTTTCGATAATGCTCGAATTATTTCAGGAATTTCTGGTGAAATATTTTCATTTCCATCTATAACTTGTTCTACTTTAGTTGCTATATGTTCTGAATATACTTTTAATTTGATATCGGTTATTGATTTGGAAGCAACCGTTGTTAAGATTGAATGAGGTCCTTGAGAAGAGATTGCAAATTTTTTATCACCTGTTGTAGTAATGTTAAAAAAATCTCCATGAGTTCCAAATTCTGTCTCAATTCTATCTATATAATTATCTAACATAGCCGATATCGCACCTATAATTACATCTGACTCCTCTTCTTCCTTTTCTCTAAATTCTGAATCAATAATAAAGCCATCCCTATCGCAAATTGTCACAGCAATAATGCCTTCGATATCACTCATATAATTTTTTAAAATTTCTTTCAATAGCATTAAATTTGGACGTTTTTCCATAGCTGCTCATATAAAAAGATTAAGTTCTTAGGATTATTATAACCTTAGAGAATATAAATGTGATTATTAGAATATTATACTTACTTGAACCATATAAAACCTAATTATTATTAATTTAAGTCTTATATCTTTGTCTCATAGATTCAATGGTTCTTTTCTTATTTTTCTACCTTTGTAAAAATAAAAGATAATTTTTTTCATAGGTCTAGTCAAATATTTAACAGAAAAAGAATTCTTAAGAAGATTCGACTCATTTATGCTAAAGGTTCTCAATAACTCTATAGGCAATATATAAGAAAGCATCATTAACGTTCTCGCCCGTCAAAGCTGATGTAAGAATATAATGAAAATCAAATTCTTTCGCAACTTTCTTTATTTCTTCTTCACTTATAACTAATTCATCTATTAAATCAGTTTTATTTCCGACTATTACAACAGGAATATTTGTGGGTAATGATTTTTTGATATCCTTATACCATTTCTCAATGCTATATAAGTTGCCCGAGCGAGTTCTATCTATAATAATTAAAGCAGCATTTGCTCCATTGTAAAATTTTGCTCTATATGGTGCCATTTGATGAACTTGACCACCAATATCCCAAATGATAAAGTTCATTTTGGTTGTTTCACTTAACTTTACTGATTTTTTGCTGATTTGTACTCCTAATGTAGAAATATAATCTTTTTCAAACTTATTTTCTACAAATCTTCTTATTAAAGATGTCTTTCCTACAGAATAATCACCAGTTAGAATAATTTTTTTTGAGTACTCTCCATCTAAACTTGGAAGTTGACCTCCTCGAGTCTTTGATAGTGCTTTTATAATTTCAGGGATTTTAGGCGAAACCTCTTCATTTCCATCTAAAACTAGTTCAATTTTAGAAGCAACATGTTCTGAATAAACCTTTAATTCTATATCTGTGGTTGATTGTTCTGCTATTGTGGTTAATATTGAATTTGGTCCCATTGAGCTAAAAACAAACTTCTTGTCTCCTGTCTCTGTGATATTAAAAAAGTTATCTGTAGTACCAAACTCAGCTTTAATTCTGTCTATATATGTATCAAGTATGGCAGAAAGAGCACCAATTATCGCGTCTGATTCCTCTTCATTTTCTTGTTTTGATTCTGAAGCGATAATAAAACCATCTCTATCGCATATGGCTACACCTAAAATACCCTCTACCTCATTAAAATAATTTTTTATGATATCTTTTAAAAGTCTAGTACTTGGAAGCTTCTCCATTGGTATTCCATCTTTAAATTTAATATATTAAGAATATAATATCCCTAGATAATATAAATATAGGTATTTAGATAACATTATAATCATATTTCCGAAGATATCACCATACCATATTATTTTTTATTTTATTTCTTGCCATTTTTTATATATGATAGAGACTTCATCATCTGACCAAGATATTTTAAAATACGAGGAAAATATTGCTAAAATCTTAGATAGAGCAGTTAAACTCTTTAGAAGGACAAATTTAACCGAATTAGCTGATAAATGGGACAGGATATTAAAAACCTACGATTCAAAAAAAAGAAGTCAATAAAGAAAGCAAGTAAGATTTAGTTAATTTAGAGTTTTCAAATAATTCATAATATGTTTTCGATCCTTATCTGAGATTCGATATAAATCAAAAACTAAAGTATCAATTTTTTTCTGAAGATTTTCCATTTCATCAATGTTTTTTAAAATTTTTTTTACAAGTTCTCCTATTTTTTTTGCTTTCTCCTTTTCTTTATCAGTATTAGGGATTTTTATCGGAAAATCTTTTATTTTTTCAATTAAAATTCTTGGAAATAATTTTTTATATGAACCAAATGATTTTATGAAATAATAAGACAATAGATCAGAATTCAAAATTCCTAGGAAATAAAAATTATTAAATTCGGGGATATAAGATTTTTCAATTTTTAAATTATAAAAAGATTGAGATGTCAATGATAAATTCTTATCATAAGTGGCACATATTCTGTTATTTTGGCTTATTTGCCTTATAATTATTCGATCTTCATAATAACTTAAATCTTTATAAACTATTCCGATTTTTGATGTGTCAATATATTTATATTGAGTTTTATCATAACGGTTAATTGAATATAAATACAATTTATAATTCTCTTTTATCGCATCATCAGGAAGCGTGTCATAAATAATTTTTTCAATATTTTGTTTATTTAAAAGAGAATTACAATCATGACATTCTAATATTTTTTTAGGAACTGGTGTATATTTCTTACAAGTTTCACAGAATATTATCTCTCCAGTTTTAGTTAACTCAACTCCTCGACTTAATACAAATTTAAATTCATTTCTTTCATTTAAATCCTTTAATTTTGGAAAATTAGTTTTTAAATGTTCAATAAGCGATATATCAGTTTTATTCAAATAAATTAAGAACTTATAGTCCCATTTTTCTATAACTTCTTGTGGAATTATCTTCTCCGGAATATTTAATACTTTTAATTTAATCTGGTTCTTTTTTCTTTCTAATATGTTTTCTTCCTTTTGCAAAATTAAAATAATATTTGAAACAATAGGATCATTGAATTTTGGACCTGTATGATAGATCTCCTTGATTTTTGTGGTATTATATATAAATTTTCTGATAATTGAACGATATGATAAAGCTAAAAGCGAATCTGGAACAATGTATCCAAACATCCCCCGATTTTTTAAAATACTTATTCCAAGTTCTATAAATATCTGATAGTAATCATACTGACCACAATTAGTTTCAAAATTACTATTATCAATTAATTTTCTCTGGTCAATTGGAATATCTCTAATAAATAAATAGGGTGGATTCCCTACAACATAATCATATGTTTCTTTATTATTGATTGTTAATGCATTAAAATTTTTTATATTAAACTGTGGTAAATGATAATTAGGCTCAGACTCTCTAATGATTCTAAAAATGTCAAATAGCACAAAATATATATTGATCTGACATAAAATACAGGCAATCCAATTAATATCTATCCCCCAAATATTATTTTTAACCCTTGATATTATTGCTTTAGCTTCTTCAACCGTTAATTCAGAAATCTTTTTTCGTTTATAAATTTCAAGGCATCGGTTAATCAAAATCATTACTATCTGGATAATAAAACTTCCAGAACCACAGCTAATATCAATTATTTTTTTAGCTTCAATCTTATTTAGATAATTATAGCCTACAGCATTTAAAATATAATTAACTACTGAAGCAGGAGTATAGAATTCACCTAACTTCTTTTTCTCTTTATGGTTTCGAGTTTTTTCATATAAAGCACTAAAAATGTCAAATCTTTGATTACTTAAGTCAAAAAACACTCGATTTTTTTTTCTTTCTTTGACAATATTTAGTCCACTAAAACTTTCGATAATTCTATTAAGAAAGACTTCATCCTTAGGAATAATGAAGTTATTTTTATAATATTCTTTTAATTTTCTAAATATTTTTTCTTTTTTCAGGTATTCAATGAAATCCTGCATTTATATGAGAAACTCAATCTGGTTTCTTTAAAAATTAATCATAAGAATATTTCTTTTTTTTTATTTGTAATTTAATAGTAGCAAATAAATTCAGAATTTGCTTAATAAAATTGAGGAAAAGAGAAATTAAGAAATGAAGTACTAAAAAAATAACAAATTTAAATAATATTAACCTATATGTTTTTTGTTAGAGTTAAAGAAATTCATGAATGAATTATGATAATAAATATATTTCTGATCATAGCTTCAATAATAATTTCTACGATAGGGATTCTTTATGTTTATTTCAATCGCCATAATTTCGGCAATAAACTAACTATATTTATAAACATTTTCTTATATTTATTTCTGGGCATTTTCTTTTTCACCTCCTTTTCTTTATCCACAGAAACTTATTTTCCAGAGGAAATTGTATTAAATTTTTGGGTTATATCAATCATCTTCTGGATCTTTTCAGTAACTATGTTAAGTGTAATTCAAAAATTTATTATTAAATTTGAAGAAAAAGCAATTATACCTTTCATTTTTTATTCACTTGTAATAGGCATAATATTAGGTTTAACATTTCTAGCTAATTCTTTTACAATTAAATCAAATAGTGGTAACTATAGATTTATTTTCCAGAATTTAATACTATTGGTTTTCCTATTAAGCTACAATTTTCTTATAATGGGAGTAATGTGCTATAATCTCATTAAATATTACTCTAGAATCCGTGACAAAAGAGCTGGAAAAATGTTAAGTATTCTTACATCTCAATTTTGTATTATAATTTCTTTATATTCAGTGTATATTCTTACTCAAAATATCCTATTCAGATATCTTTATGTAGCTTTTTATTTGATAGGTTCGTGTTTTGCAACCTATTCTATAATTAAAACGCCTTTTTTATATATTGAACTAACTAACAGAATTTATGACTTCATTATCTTCCATAGAAGTGGTATTCTTTTGTATTCATATAATTTTGAAACTGGAGAAGATACTGATGAATCTCTCTTAAAAGGTTCAATACTAATAGGTATTAACCATATTCTTTCAAATTTTATTGATAAAAAAGATCAATTAGGTCTTATTAAAATGCATAATAGAGACATTATACTTGAATATGATAATAATCATGGCTATGCACTTTTGTTGACAGCTAATCATAAAAATACTTATATAGATAAAGCAGTCAACAATTTTATGAACAAATTTACTTCATTAAATAAAGAGAAATTGAAAAACCTACATGGATTAGTTGATGTATCAGAATTTAGAAATGCAAAAGATATAATTATGGAATTTTTCGAGCCTTTTGTTATAAAGAATTAAAGAAACCATAAAAATAGGCTTATAAAAAAAAAATAACTAGTGTATCTGAATTTTTCTCATTATTTTAGAATTTATCAATAATAAAATAAAATTATATTTATGATATGTTTTATAATCATTAACAAATTTGTATTTAATTTGTTACTTGTAGAAATCACATATCTGTATAAAATATTGATAATGGTTATTTTTGGTTAAAAAATTAAATGATGTACATGGTATTTTTAATAATTCTAATAATAGGATACATATTCCTCTTATGTGTTGGAACATATACACTAGTGTATATCTATAATCATCATGAAAATTTCGGGATTAAATTCACAGCAATTTTAAATTTTTTAACGATTTTCAGTGCTATTATGATATATTCTACTCTTTTTATGTTTTCTGTTTCATTCTTTTTTTCTGAAAACGTTAATATTTCTTTATGGAAACTTTCTCTTATTTTTGGTTTTATTTCTTTAATGTTAACGTCATTGAGTTATGCATTTTTAAAAGAATTCAAAAAGATACCATATTTTCCCTTTTTGTATTTTACAATACTTTTTGGATTACTAATCGGTTCTTTTTTTTCACCAAATTCGGTTCAAGTATATATAAATTCATTACTTTCTCCCCCTTTTTTAATTACAGATATTTCAATAATAAATTACAAATTTAATTTCATGACTGGATTGATAATAAGTATATTTCAATATTCTTTAGTAATTTACTATTTCTTTCTTTCCCGCATGATATCTAATAGAGCAAGAAATAAAGAGATTGTTAGAGGTTTGTTTATAAACACTATTATCTTTGCTATTCCAATCTCAATGTACATTTTATATATTATATTTCAATTACCGATTTTTAGAGAATTACATATCCTTTCTCTATGGATAAATATTCTAGGGATATGTTATATTATAGTAAAAAAACCCGAGATGTTTTTAGAGTTGACCAATAAAATTTATTATATTAATATTTATCATAAATCAGGAATATTATTGTATTCCTACAAGTTTAGAACTCCTAAAAATGAAATTAATTCAACTATATGGGGAAATATCCTTATAGGAATTAATCACATTCTTTCTGAATTTGTTGATCCAAAAGACCAAATAGAAGTACTTCAAACAGACAATTCGGATATTATTGTAAATTATGATGAGTTCGGATTCGCTGTTGTTTTGATAACTAATCGTAAAAATGCTATCTTGAAAAAACTAATGGAAAATTTCGCTAAAGAATTTAAAAATAAATACAAAAACGAATTAATCGAGATCCAAGATCTTAATAAATTAATTAACGTTTCTGAATTCAAAGAGACAAAAGATATTATTGAAAAAAATTTTCAAATGTACTTATGATAATATAATCATTCGAAAATTGGACCACTAAAATCTTTAATAAATTATAAATCTAAACCTTATTAGAAAAAAAAAACTAATAATCTCAAAAAAATGGTGCTACATAAAGTTGTCTTTAAAATTCTGTCCTAAATGTGGAAATGAACTAAAACCAAATTCAATGTTTTGTGGTTCATGTGGCGCAGACTTAAGTATAAGAAAGGATAAATCCAATGTAAATATCTCTACAATAACAGAAATCCCCCCTAAACCACAAATAACACCAGAAACAGTACAATATGCTGATTTTTGGATCAGACTACTTGCTCTTATTATTGATAGCATTATAATTGGCATAATAGGGTCATTAGTTTCATTGGTATTGTTTATTTGGTGGATATCATTTAATCCTTTATTCTTTTGGGAAAGAGAGTGGTGGACAATTAGCTTTCCCTTCGATTGGTTGCTCGGATTTATATATTACTGGCTTTTAGAGGCATATAATGATGGTCAAACTTTAGGGAAAAAGGCGCTAAAAATTAGAACTGTAGATGAAAAAACTTTAGGGCTTGCATCTTCTAGTAATTATGCTATAAATAATATTTTCAAGAGTTCCCCTTTTCTAATATTAGATCTTCTTATTGGAATACTTAAATATTCTGGAGATCCTAAGTATAGGTTTAGGATAATGCAGCATGTCTCTGAAACAGTTGTAATTAAATCAGGATAAAATTCTTTTAAAATCTTAAACAATTTATTTTTTTTCATTTTTTTCTACAAAATTAGTTAGAAATTCACTAGCATCTAAATATTTATAAAGCCAAGTTTATATGAATATCCTCAGAAAATATATTTTCATAAATGGATGTTATAATGGAATTAGTCCAAGATGAAGAATGGGCAAACGATTGGAAAGTAATTGTGGGAATTTTTGAAACTATTGATTACTTAAATTCATTATTTAAGAAGATTGATGTTCCATATTTAAGGGAAATACAACAAAAAATGTTAATTCTTAACTTAGAGAAATATGCCTGGTCATTGCAGAATTACATTATTGAGAAATATTCATAAAAAATAGGTTTTTCAAATATATATTTCCACACTAATCTATAGAGAATTCTATATATTTTCGATCACTTCACCTAAAAATAAAAATTAATCTTTATTAAAACTTAGATTGAGTTATTATCTAAAATAATATATTTGTAAGTAATTGTTAGATTAAGGTGTTTTTTTATTATGAGTGAAGAACAACAATTTAGTCGAGGTCAAAAATGGAGTTTTGGAATGGGAAACTTTGCTCAATGGTTTATCAACAGTGCTTTTAATATCTGGGTTTTTACATTTTATTTTGCGGCTGTAAAACTCCCTATTGGATATTATATACTAGCTGCTGTAATTTGGACACTTTGGAATGCATTTAATGACCCATTAATAGGATATCTTTCAGATCGCACTCATACTCGATGGGGGCGTAGAAAACCATATATTATGCTTGGAACAATTCCAATTATCATATTAGAAATCATAATTTGGATACCTCCAACTGGAAATGATGTTATAACTTTCATATACCTGCTTATTATGTTATTCTGTTATGATACTTTCTATACTATGGTATCTTTGCCTTTTGATGCACTTTTTCCGGAACTTTATACAACAGTTAAAGACAGAGCAGAAGTAAATACTATAAAACAAATTCTGGCAGTGATTGGATTAATATTGGCTGCTATAGTTCCTGGTATTTTTATTAGTGATATTGAAACATTAGATGGTTATTTATTGAATGGTATTATAACATCGATAATTGTAGGCGAATCTTTAGTAATAGCATTAATGTTTGGTGCTGTTGAGCGTAAAGAATTTAAACTTGATTATAAACACGGGCTGGGTTTCTTTCAAAGTTTAAAATATACGTTGAAGAATAAAGCCTTTGTATTGTATACAGCAATGTTCTTTCTATATGAATATATCTTACTTCTCCTTGGAACTGTTGTTCAAATTTTCGGTAGGAATGTGTTAAATAGTACTCCATTTGAAACTTCATTAATAATGGGCATAATGTATGTTGTAGGTGTAGTTTCTGTGGTTGTATGGAGATGGCTTGATTTAAAATTGGGGAGTAAACGAGCGTATGCTGTATCGATAGTTGCATATCTTATAGGATCTTTTCCACTGCTATTCATTGATTCATACCTCACTACTCTAATAGTAGCTGTATTTATGGGATTTGGATTTGGAGGCATGTTATACTTCATTTATCTACTTATTGCTGATGTTATTGATGAGGATGAGTTAAAAACAGGTGTAAGACGTGAGGGTGCATTTTTTGGTGTTACAAACTTCTTTATGAGGCTGGCAATGATACTTTCTATTATAACTGTTGGCGTGATGTTCACGCAAATTTCATGGGAGGTTTATGCCCCTATAGGTATACTTGCAGAAAAAGTAGTTCTTAGGATACTCATGTACGTATTTCCTGCTATAGCATTAGTGATTACTTTAATATGTCTTTATTTCTATCCATTTACAAAATCCAAAGTTGAAGAAATGAAAGTAAAATTAATAGAATTACATAAAGAAAAAGGAGAGAAAGTCAAAACAACCTAAGATTTTTTATATAAGAAATTTTTTCAAACTTTTTTTTTATCTAAATCTCTATATTTGCTTCAATGCTTGATCTAAATCTGTTATTAAATCTTCAGGATCTTCCAAACCTACTGAAAATCTAAAGTGTGTATTTGAAATATTCATAGATTTAAGTTCCCATGAAGCTAGGTCAAATCCTGTCATTACAGAAGTATATTCTATAAGAGATGTTAGATCTCCTAATGATACACCGACTTTAATTATTTTCAAGAGTTCGATGAATTTATTGCATTCCTCTACAGTTTTTAGCTCAAAACCCATCATTCCCCCAAAATCTTTCATTTGTTTTTTCGCTATTTCATAACCAGGGTGAGATCTTAGACCAGGATAAATAACGTTAACAACCTTAGGGTGATCCCTCAAGAATTTTGCTAATTTAACCGCATTTAATGAATGACGAGACATTCGCAAGCTAAGTGTTCTAATCCCTCGTAAAATTAACCAAGCATTAAATGGGCTAAGAACTTGACCCTGTGTTTCCTGCCAAAAATAACGAATATTTTGAATCTCATTTTTCGGACCTATTATAGCACCCCCAAGGCAATCACCATGCCCATTAATATATTTAGTAAGACTTTCAACTACAAGATCCGCCCCTAATTCGAGTGGGCGTTGGAGTGCTGGAGATGCTAAAGTGTTATCTACAATACACTTACCACCAACTTCATGAATCAAATCAGCACATGCTTTTATATCGATTATATCTATAGTAGGATTCGCCGGCGATTCGAAAAAAATCAATTTAGTATTATTATCAATCTCTTTTTTTACTTCAGAGATATTGCAGAGATTTACTCTTTTAAACTCGATTCCCATTTGAGGATAGATTTTAGTGAGAAGTCTATAAATACCTGTATACTGATTAATGTGGATTATTATATTGGGGACATCTTCTGGTTTGGATTGTGGTAATAATTTTTTTATTTTATCAGGTCGGACACGTTCAATACGCTGTTGTAAAACACTTGAACATGCAAGATGAACGGCACCCATACCTGAAGCAACTGAAATTGCACTTTCACCTCTATGCAATGTAGCTAATTTATTATCTAAAGCATAAAGTGTTGGATTTTCTGTCCGGGAATAATAATAATGATTTTTTGATAGTTCACTTAAAGAAGAGTAAGTATAAGATTTTGCTGCATATATAGGTGTTCGTAAACTATGTGATGTTTCAGGATAAGGGTCCTCACCAGCACGAATTAATTGTGTATCAAACTTAAGCTTATCCCATTTGTCTCGATTTTCTTTAATTGATTCTTGAAATGTTTTTTTCATTTCTGACATGCAGTTCTCAATATTCTTTTAATTTAATATTGTTTTTTGAGTATAATCTTTCAAAAATGAATACGTAGATAAACTTTTTTACAAATTTTCAATTATAGAACTGAAAGTAATTTATCTATAATAATTGAATTAAAAATGACATTGGAAGAAAACATAAAGGAAGCAATAATCGAGTGGAATGAAGAAGGTTTAAAGGAAATATGTAACGTTGCTATTAAAAATAAAGAAGTCACACCAGCAGAATTGTTAAAAATAATTGGGAGAATCATGCAATTCGTAGGGAAACAATTCGAGGATGAGGAAATATTTCTTCCTGATTTGGTTGGTTCTGCAAATGTTGTCAAAAACACAATTGATGAAATTCTGGATCCTGCGATTAGAGAGTCAGGTGAAATTAAAGAAACTCTCGGTAAGGTTGTCATCGGCACTGTTGAAGGCGATGTCCACAGTATAGGGAAAGATCTTGTAGGAAGTTTTCTTTTTTCTAATGGTTTTGAAGTATTTAATTTAGGTGAGGAGGTTCCCGCTTCTGATTTTGTTGATAAGGCAGAAGAAGTTAGTGCTCATATTATAGGGCTCTCGTCTCTATTAACAATGTCGATGGGTTTTCAGCGGGAGGTTATAAATGAACTTAAGAATCGTGGTTTAAGGGATAAGTATAAGGTTATTTTAGGAGGTTCACCAACATCAAATGAATGGGCTGAAGAAATTGGAGCTGATGGATGGGCTGATGATGCAATTGAAGCGGTCGTTCTAGTGAAAAAATTACTTGGAGTTAATAAATAGCGGAGGAAAATGAAATGAGATTAAAAAAAATTAAAGTCCTTTCTAATGATGAAATACAAGCTATACACTCTGCATCTATTGAACTTCTATCTAAGGTAGGAATTAAAATAGATTCTCCTTCAGCAAGAAATTTATTTAAGGAAAATGGTGCTGAAGTTAGCGATAATGATCTTTTTATTAGGATCCCAGAATCTTTGATAAAAGAAAAATTAAAAGAAGTTCCAAATTCATTTAAATTGCATGGACCTGATGGTAAATTTAATTTTGAAGTGAATACAACATCCACACAGTTTGCTACTATTGGAACACCTGTAAAAATTTATGATCCAAGTAAAAAAAGTGGCATCAGAAAAACTGTATTAGATGATACGATAAAGCAAATTAGGATTGTAGACTCCTTAAAAAACATAAATTGTTCTCATTTAGATGTATGGCCTAATGATGTTAACTATCTCTCCCTTCATGTTCATTGTATTTATCAATGGGTTCATAATACCCGTAAGCCATATGGTCTTGGTTGTTGGGGAAGGGTAGTAAGTCAAGATGTAATAAATATGGCATCTATTATTGTGGGAAGTGAGGATGAGCTAATTAAAAATGCTCGATTTGTAGGTTTCATGAATCCTACCTCTCCACTACATCTACCCCAATTAATGACGAACGGTCTTGAAATTTTTGCAAAATATAACCAACCTACAATAATCGCTCCAGAAGCTCTTGCTGGGGCAACAGCACCTGTAACTATGGCAGGACTTTTAACTCAAATTAATGCTGAGATTATTGGAGGAATAATTCTCACACAAATTTATAAATCTGGAGCACCAGTATTTTTTGGAACGGTTTCTACTATAACGGACATGAAATCTGGAAATGCTGCCTTAGGCTCGATTGAAACTGGACTTATTACTACCGCAATTGCGCAAATGGCTCGATTTTATAACATACCGTCGAGAGGACCTGGTGGGATTACAGATTCAAAAGTACTTGATGTCCAGTGTGGCTTCGAACGATTACAAACATTATTAGTAGCAGCTCAAGCTGGGATAAATTATATCACTTGCGCAGGAACTTACGAAGAAACTCTGGTAGAATCGTTAGAACTCCTTGTAATTGATGATGAGTTAGTTGATATAGTAAAACGTTTACTTGAAGGAATTAGTGTAGATGAAGACACAATTGCGCTAGATGTTATAAAGAAAGTAGCTTCAAGCCCAAAAAAAGGAGTAAATTATCTCGGCGAAGCACACACCCGCAAATATATGCGAGAAGAACTATTCATTCCTTCCTTAATTGACAGAAATAGACGTTCAACATGGCGTAAAAAAGGGGCAAAAGATATTATTGGGAGAGCGGGAGAAAAAGTAAAACAAATCCTTCAATCATTTATTCCACCAGAGTTAGACAAGGGAATTGAGAATGAGCTTTTAGATTATATTAAAGAAGTTGAAAAAAGAACATTAGAGTATTATAAGAAGGCAGAAGGTATATCGGCAGGGAAGGTATCTCTTCCAGGCACTGAAATATCCATTAATGATCAGTAGATTTATTTCTTTTCTTCTTTAATTTATTGAAGATCTCAATAAAATTTACTCTTAACATGAGATATACGGTAATTACTGTGAAATATAAAGTAACTATACTAAAAATCCAATTTTCTCCCCCAAGAAAAATACAAATATTAAGTAAATTATAAGCAAAAATAAGCATTAATCCTAATTTTCCTAACCATATCCAAAAAATTGTTTTTTTAGCATCATACTTTATCAATCCTAATGGAACCGTTATCATATCGTCATTTAATGGCGTAACACCAAAGATAAAAATAAGTAGCGGAGCAATTTTTGGATGATCTACTAAATATTGCTGATATTTTTTTAAATTTTCTTTTCGATCGATAGAAATTACTTCTGAAGCACCTCTACCAACAAGGTAGCCACCCATTTCCCCAACTAAGCAACCCATTGAAGCAATAAAACCAACTAAAAGGGGAATAAAAATGTTCATTTGTCGAAAAGGTTGGGAACTAAAACATACTACAAAAGTATAAGGAGTAGGGATTGGGAGTAGATTTCCAATCATACAGACCCAAAAAGTGATAAGAAGACCAGAACCTAAATCCTGAAAAGATCCATATCTCGAAATATTTTCTATAGCTTCTCTATGTGATGCATTTAATAAAAGATCCAATGAGAGAATTGTTAGAATCACTAACAAAATAATAAAAACAATATCGATCTTTTTAAGTTTCAAATTAAATCTTAGATTGTTTATGATAATTTGGGTAAACGATTTAAAATTATATAGTTAATGATTCAAGCGTATTTTAAGGCATTCAAAATGTTATTAAAATTATACTTATTACTATACTAACAAAAAGAACAAGAATTATAATTAAACCAAGCCATTTTCTTTTAATATTCCTTTTTATAACTGCCTTGCGTTGTTGAGATGGGTTGCGTCTAACATGAGACATTGTATTCAACTTCAGGAAGAATTAATATTAAATTTAATTATTTTTCCTATCAATTTTCTGCAATAGTTCGGTTAAAACAACATTATTGAATGAAAATAGCATCCTTGGGATATATTTATCAGCTAAATATGGCCCATCATCAACATCTTCTTGTAAAGGAAAGAGTTTTTTCTCTTTTATCACAGAATCTAAATAATTTCTATCATATTCCTTATAACCAAATATTTTATTTTTAACTATAACCATTTTTCTTTCATATCCTTCAGGCACACCGGCTTTTTCAAGAAGCAAAAGTATCTTTTCTCTAGATAAAGATTCAATTAATTCCAAATCTTGCTCAGTTCCTTCATAAGTAGGTCCTGTTTGGACTTCTGTGTAATCAATTTCTTCCTCGAAACCAGCAGCTATTTTGAAACCTAACGTTTCATTACCCTCATCCACAGCTGCTATTTTAAAACCTATTCCATATCTATCTCTAATACTAGGTGCTAATTTAGCAGCAATAAATTTCATTCGTGTTGTTGTATTGCTTCCATGCCATATCCACACACGGTATCTCTTAAAATCAACAAAAAGTAGAACGAAATCTGGATCTAATAATTCTTGTATTTGAATATCTTCTCCTAATTCTAGTTCTTGAAATTCACCAAGTTTATCATTATATTGAAAGACAATAATTTTCTCTTTTTCTAGATCTGGTATAGATTCATCTGACATGATGTTGGACAAATAATTGTTTATATATTACTATATAATTTTACTAATATATTATTATTTTGACTTCAAACATAAAGTGCGGGAAGGGAGATTTGAACTCCCGAACTCCTACGAGAATGGGTATCTCCAATTAGAATATCTATGGCACTATAAACTTTTAATGATCTGAGCCCATCGCCTATGATCGACTTTTTATCAAGCTCGTATTAGCCATTGACCAAACTTGGCAATTCCCGCAAAGTTTATCTATTTAATCCTAATTACTTATCTGTTTAACTATCAATTATTTAAAATTCCTAAAAATTTTAACGATTTTTATAAAGTATAATTATTTATACTGAATAATGCAAGAACTCTTAGATAAAATACAGAATCTTAAAGCTAGCACCGTTAAAAATCGTATTAATTCTAGGTTAGCTGAATTTAGTGAGATTAAAAATCAAGATATAAGTTTAATATTTAGAGAACTTTGTTTTTGTATTATGACTGCTAACTGTAGTGCTGCGAAATGTATTGAGATACACGAGCATATTGGAGAGACTTTTCTCTCGTTTTCTGAAATACAATTAGCAAATAAATTCAAGGAGTTAGGGTATCGATTTCCAAATGTGAGATCTAGGTTTATAATTGAAGCAAGAAACAAAATTTCTCAATTAGAAAATGTAATTAAAGATGCCAACAATGGAATAAATGTAAGAGAATGGATTGTTAAGAACATAAAAGGTATTGGTTATAAGGAAGCCAGTCATTTCTTAAGGAATATTGGGTATAATGATTACGCTATTATTGACTTTCATATAATTGATCTCCTAGTTAATTATGATCTAATTCAAAAACCAAAAACTATAACAAAATCTAAATATCTTGAAATTGAAGAATCTTTAAAAGATATCGGAGAAAAGCTTAAATTAAATTTAGCTGAATTAGATTTATATCTTTGGTATTTGGAAACAGGAAAAGTTCTTAAATAAATGAATTATTTAAAAATCCAATGGAGAATGAAATATCAATTAATAATAATAAAGGATTTGAAATGGAACCTACTTGTCATAAATGCAATAGCATTAATTATTGCATTCTTGGAAAACCAAACAAAAATATGCAAAATTGTCCTATGATAATGAGCCCTGAAATCGAAAGAGAGGCGATTGATCTTTATAAAACTAACGAATTCATAAAAAAAACCACAAAGATAGCATCTATCGTAGAAGCATCAGGATATATTCATTGGCCTCGTTTAAAAGACACTATAGAATTTGCACGAAGAATGGGATTTAAAAAATTAGGATTAGCTTTTTGTATTGGTTTGAGAAAAGAAGCTGGAAGAACTGCTGAAATCCTAAATAAATATGGATTTGAAGTATGTTCAGTTTGTTGCAAAACTGGAGGAGTTAAAAAAACAGAACTTGAGGTTCCTGAGGAATTTACAATGTTTTCGAAGACTGGATATCCCATTGGCTTTATCTCATGTAATCCTATTGCTCAAGCGCTACTATTAAATAAAGCTAAAACAGATATGAATATTATTATAGGCTTGTGTGTAGGACACGACATTACATTTACCCAGCTTTCAAATGCTCCAGTTACTACTTTAATTGCGAAAGATCGATCACATCCTCATAATCCCGCAGCAATTTTATATTCTCATTATGGTGATTCTTACTTTTCTAATGATTTAAAAAAACTCTTAAAAGAAAAAAAATTAAAGTGAATTTATATCATTTTATTTGCATTTTGTCAAAAATCAAGTAAATTTAAATATTAAAGTATGAAATTCAAAATTAGTAATTAAAACATAAAGAACCGAATTATGCCAAGATACCCAAATAAGGTCATGGAATTAGTTAAAGAGCTTCCTGAGGGACATTCTGGATTAAAAAAGTTAATTAAGAAAAATTATCAGAGAATAAATTTTGAGAAATTAAAGGTTTTTGATCTAACAAGTGAAGAAATACAGAATTTTTATAAACTAGTTATTGAAGAGATTCTTTCACCAAATTCAGAAGCTTTAAAGTTGCTTAAAAATTTGATTGCGATAAATACAGAGGTAGAGAGTAATATTGATATAAAGACCATTAAAACAGCTTATAAATTGCCAAATATAGAGAAAGCCTTCAATGAGTTAGTTGATACAAGAATAATAAAAAAAAAAGAAGGTAAAGAGGACACATATGATTTCACATTTCCCGAAATTCAAGATGCTTTAGATATCCTAATTGATGAAAACTGCCATGAAAACGCTTTAAAATATTATGAAAAAAAGATAAAAAAATTTGGAGATAATATTTTTGATGAAATTGAGGTTCTTTATCATAAGGCAAAAATAAGACCAACTGAAGAATTAGTTAAAGAATTTTTAGCAATTGCCAATAGTATAGAACAATTTGATTACGGACATAAAAGATTAATTAATGTTGCAGAAGAATTATTGATCCTTGAAGATAAATATAAAGCACCAATTCTAATCGTGCTTGGAAGTATCTTCTCCGTTATAGGAGATTCTGAAGATGCCGAGAGAATCTACCTTAATGCTTTAGAACTTTATAAAAAGCTGGCTAAGCAATATTATAGGATATATTTACCTTATATTGCTGCGACTCAAAAAAACCTCGGAACCTTATATATAGATTTAAAACGGTTTGAAGAGGCAGAAAAGTTATATAGCGAAGCATTAAGTTCATATAAAGAGTTAGAAAGACATTATTATGATGTTCATTCATCTGACTTTCATTTAGAAGAGTATAATGGTCTAGAAAAATCATATACTGATGATTTAAGGGCATACAATGAGATATTAAAAAAATATTATGATATATATTTACCTGAGGAACCCTCAATTGAAGGTGATTTTGGTAATATACATATTGATTTAGACTTATTAGAGGATATTAAAGATGGAACCATTGATTCTATGGACAGTTTTAAAACGTTAGCAAAGATGTCTTATGATATGTATTTAATCGATATTGCTAAAACACAAAGTAATCTAGGGTTAATTTATAGTGAATTACAGAAATTTGAGGATGCAGAACGGATGCACCTTGAAGCGTTAAAAATTAAAAAAAATTTAGCTGAACATTATCCAAATCAGGTTTTACCTGAGTTAGTCCTTACTCTATTGGATCTTGGAGATTTATATGCAACTTTGAATAAATTTGAGGATGCAGAGCCAATGTTCAATGAAGCATTAAAAATTTCTAAACAATTAGCAGAACAAAATCCAGAAGTATACATGTACAATATTGCTATTATTCAAAATTCACTCGGTACCATATACACTAGATTACAGAAATTTGAAGAAGCGGAACAAATGTACCTTGAGGCACTAAAGATCTTTAAAAAGTTTGCAAACCAAGACCGTAAAACCTATTTATACAACGTTGCTGATGTTCAAAACAATCTTGGGAACTTATTTCTGACGCAGAGGAATCTTGAACAAGCCGAGTATTATCTTAATAATGCAATCAAGAAAGATCCCACAAATATTAATATACTATATAATATCGCATGCCTTGAATCACTAAGAAATAATCAAGTAAAAGCATTGGAATTATTATCAAAAGCAATAGAGATTGATAAAGGTTTTATTGAAAGGGCAATATTGGATGAAAAACTTGAAAATATAAAAGATTTAGAAGAATTTAAAAAGTTAACTAGTGAATGAAATATTTAAGAAGTTTTTCTTAGTTTTATAATCCTTAATAAGAATAACTATTTTCAAATTTCTATCCAATATTTTTAAATAAATTGAAAATTTATGAATTTTAATATTAAAGCAAAATCAGAATGGGAGAAATCATTTGTCATTAAATAAAATCCAAATTCCCATTATCTATCACGGAAAAGATTCATTAAAGGAATTAAAAAAGATAAAAGAACAGAAAATATTAATTGTTACTGACAAAATGATTAAAAGTCTTCATGCAGAATTAATTCTAAAATATCTTAAGAAAAAAGAATGCATTTTTTTTGATAATGTTGAGCCAAATCCAAACGATTTAATG
Organism: Promethearchaeota archaeon; assembly: GCA_048938005.1. Lineage (GTDB taxonomy): Archaea > Asgardarchaeota > Lokiarchaeia > Sigyniarchaeales > SOKP01 > Loki-b32. The sequence continues at coordinate 100,822 of JBHLMQ010000008.1, forward strand.
ATTATGAAGGGTAATGAAATTGCTTTTGATTTTAATCCAGATTTAATAATTGGATTTGGTGGAGGTTCTGTCATGGATACAGCAAAAATGATTTACTTTCTTTATGAGACTGAAAAAAATTCAGTATATGAATGTAATCCGGTAACATCCTATAACCTTGGTCAGAAATCAAGATTAATATTGATTCCAACTACTTCTGGAACTGGCGCCGAACATACACCTGCTTCAATAATAACTAATTCAGAGACGGGTCAAAAAACAACAATCGCTTCAGGTGAAATTATTCCCTCAACAGTATTTTTAGATTCTAGATTACCGCTTTTAATGCCACCAAAATTAACAATATCGACTGGTCTAGATGCCTTGGTTCATGCAATTGAAGGTATAACTAGTAAAATGAGGTCTGATTTTAGTGATGCGATGAATTTCCATGCGATAAGATTATTAACTAAATTCTTGCCTCAAGTTCTTAAAGAAAATGAAAAAGATATTTTTATCCGAGAAAGATTACATAATGCTGCTTCAATCGCAGGAATAGGAATGGGAAATTCAAGTTGTGGTCTTGCTCACTCTTGTGGGCATGCATTAGGCGCTCTTCATACAATACAGCATGGTATAGCTGTTGGAATAATGCTACCCTATACAATAGAATTCAACAAATCCAAGTGTGCTGAAAACTATGAGGAAATTCTGAATTGCATTAATATATCAGGTTATAATGATCCAACTTCAGAATTAGCTTATTTTCTTAGAATATTTCTAAAAGAAATTAATATCCCTGTTCTGCTAAAAGAAATAATATCTAATGAAATGGATTGGAACCAAAAATTGGAGAAATTGATATCATTTGCTAAAAAAGACATCTTAACTCCATTTAATCCCAGATTTGTAAGCGAAGATGAGTTTAAAAAAATCTTTGCATATGCATATATAGGAAAACCTGTAGACTTCTAAGTTTCATAATACAATCTTATCTTATTTAAAAGATAAAAAAAGAAATTAGATTTTTATTAAAATCGGAATATTATCTGTTTAGATAATATTTCTTTTTTATTTCATATTATTTTATATACTTTCTATCATAGGTATTAAATGTTAAAAATATCCTAATTTTAAAAAATAGAGTGGTGAAAGAATGTCCAAACAAGTAAAAGAAAGAATAAGTTGGAGTACGAAAGGTGTGTATTACGAGGCATGTGCATCAGAAGGTCATTGCTCCTTTTATTTTGGGAGGGACAGAGAAACTCCATGTAAATTATTTCAATTATTCCATTATGAAGAAGGGAAACTAGGTGAAGTGGATATCAGTGGAGTAATGGTAATACATGTCATTGATTTATATTCTAATAAAGCTGCAGATCTCTTGACTAAAGGTGGAGAAGGAGGATTATATATCAGTAATAAGACTACTGAAGAACAAAGAAGATATTTAGAACCTTTTTTTATTAATAAAATCCCTGGTGGGTTAATTCTACAAAAGATTTTAGGAATCAGATATGTTGATATTGAATTAAATCAAGAAGAAAACACATTTCAAGTTACTATGCCTTATGGAGAAATGAAATTATCTTATACCCAAGGGCTCGATGGAAAAAATCCTCAAAAGATCGAAAATTCTCCATTTGGTGTGTTCCTCTCAGATTTAAAAATCTGTAATACTCACTACTGGAAATTTAATGATTTTGGAAGAGATTGGGAGTTTAAAAATAGAAGCGGGATTATAGCTAACTTCGATGGAAAAGGAAAATCAAGAAATTTCTAAAAATTTAATACCTTCTTTTTTTTTATTGAACCATAAATAACTCAAAAATGATAAAAAATAGTTAAAAAATCTTATTTAAAAAATACTAAAAAGAAATTATAGACAATTTACATTAATTCTAATTTATTTTGACAGTAAGGACAATGTAGAGGTAACTCCTCATCGCAAGTTTCTAATTCTTCACTATTAAGAATATTCTTCCAAGAAATAAGTTTATCTCCCTTCATAATCATATCTCGCCCATGATGTTGTGTTATAATATCCTTCGTTTGTCAGTTCGCGCAACTGGTCTCCACTCCGCTGAAGAGGATAATAGAATGGGTAGAGAGAAAGAATTTAACTTTCTAGTAGGTTTAATTCATAAATTAGCAATAGATAAAAAAATCTTAAGTTCAGGTTGGCCCATTATTGAGATAATTCATAATAAACCTTTATTATCTGTTGATGTAGACCCTACTGATTATACTGTCGTTGGGAGTAATCTCTATTTCTATCGAACTTTAGAAGACATTGTGTTCCAAAATGTAGGTGAATGGATTTCATATTCTTATATACCGGATTATTATAACGCCCTAGACTATAACATACATATTTACTTCTCTACACTCATACCTAACGGTATCCCTCCTTCAATCTCGTATGAGGAAGGCCCAGCTGAGTCGTGGGCAATAACACATCTGGGAGAATATCCACCTACCCCATATACTCCGACTAAACCTCTTGAGATTATTAACACCACCGCCGATGAGCTTAGTAGGATTGCCTTAGCCCAAGCAAGTTCTTATGCCATTTCTGATTATTTCAATCAATATTGGATGGCAGCAGAAGATGGACAAAATAAGGCTTCTTTAGATTATACGATACTTGTTACGTTCTGGTCAACGTTAATTTCGAACCTTATACTTGTGCCTATTACTGCTGGAATCTATTTTAAGAGCCCCTTCTTTTCTACAGCCTCACAAATGACTTACAGTCGATTGCTGGGTATATCCGCACTTAGTATACCAAAAAGTATCTTATCCGAAATTTATGAAGAATTGTACGTAGATCCTGTGATTGAGAATTGGATAGCGGCATGGTTTTATGAGGCAGGATGGGATTCAGAAGCAGCAGAGTTCTGGTCGATGATTGTTACTTCCTTTAGAGAAGCATTCTTTGGCGCAGCATCCGATCTAATAAAGGGTGCGATAAAAGGGGTAAGGGGGCCTAAAATAGACATTAATATTAATATTGATACTTTAATCCAACAGAAGGTAAAATTGGAAAATACGCAAGTATTGAAATCACTTGTTATAAAGGGTGCTCTTGTGGGTATTGGGCTTACTGCTGCAAGTTGTATCTTTGGAGGGTCGAATCTTGGAGTCTTGACCGCGGCTTTAGGTGTTGCTACTGATGTGGCTATCGACAAACTTCAGACCAAATACCAGATAGAAATGCTTGATCAAAAAATAGGAGAAATGGTTGGAGAGATAACCAAGGTGCGTCCTGATCTTGCCGCTGATATTACGTGGGTTTTAAATTCACCGACGGTAAGGATCGTTCCATTACTCACTAATCCACTAACTACATCAGCCAGCCAAGTAGCATCTCAATCGATCTCCTCACTGAGCACATTAGGTGTTACCGAGCATTATATTCAAGAAGTTATGGATATGGTAAATTCACAGCCCAATTTCAATGAATTTTCCCATGAAATAACCTTAACAGACTATGGAAAAATGCTTATAGAGCAGTATGGATTTGCTCCTATGGGTGGTTTAAAACTTCCTGATGGGAGAAATACTTGGGAGTTAGGAAAACTAAAACCAATAGAAGATATGAATTTAGCAGAATATCAAGCGTTTTTAAAGTCTATAAGTAGTAAATATGCCGAAACTGTTGAAATTTTGAAAATTGAAGATAAAGAAAGCTACAAAGTAAAAGATCGACAATCTTTGGAAAAACTGATTAATTCAATTAATGAAGAGAGATTAACCAATGGAGAATCAGGAGTTTGGGGAGTAGTTTATAAAATTACAGATCCGAGAACTGGTTTTAAACGTATAGGAAAAACAGAAGATAATACGGATTTTTTATTTATTGATCGTCTAAAATCATATATAAGAAAAGCCCAGAAGATATCTCAACCAAATGTCAGATTAAACGCTTTTGAAGTAAATTTAGCTGATTATTTTGGATTTTCTCAGGGTGAAAACCTCGAACTGGAACCAAAATCATTTATTGATGATTTTTTTACTGGATATGACGTTGAAATTTGGTTATGTGATGATCAAGTAGAACTATTTGCATTAGAAGTTTTAATCACGCTATACACTAATAGAATAAGTAACGAAGTAGGGTTTGATCTTCGAAAGAATAATTTATTTAATAAAGTTGTAGGACCTTTAATGTATAACTTAGAAAAGATAAAAGCATATAATCTAGATAAATTAGAATCAATACTTACGAAGTGCTTTGATCGTGCACTAACTAGGGAATTGGCATTTAAAAGATTTGTAGATGAGGGAATAAGAGTAAGAAGTGAATCAATCTTCGATAAATATTGCGAGATAATAAAAGGAACTACTTATTATAATGCGATGAATAAACATATTATTGAAGAAGCATCAATATCTTCAGATTTGGATGTTAGAACAGCTTCATGGTTAAAGGATAAATTTAGTAGAGAAAAACTAAGTACATTGTTATGGACAGTAGAAGGTCCTGATGGAAATATAAAACCTCTTTTCCTAGGATTCCATCTTAGTGATGATTCAGGGAGTGGTTTCCTGCATTCATTTCTAGAGCATAGAAGTAAATTTGCAAAATGGTTTATTAGAGCTGATAATCGACAGCCACTTGTATCATGTAGAATGGTATCTGAACTTGTCTACAATGCAATAAAATACAATGATTTTACTCCATTAGGAAATAATAGATATAAATATAATTTCATTTATAATCTTAAACCAATATCATTTATCATAGAATTGAATAGTATTACTGGTGAAATAGAGAAAATAGAACCACAATAGTGATTTAAATGAAAGTAATGATTAAGAAAGTGGGAATAAGTACATTTAATCCTGATACTGATGAAATTTTTGATTTTTGGATTTTAGGACGACTTCAAACTATGAGAGAAATTAGAATTTTTGATAATCTTCCATACGATTTAAGAGATATGGAAAATCAGGAGATTGACTGCTTACTTTTTATGACTCTAAGTGGTATTCCAGTAGATCACAAAACCGAGGATCAATTAAAAACTCCTATTTTAAAAGGATATTATTTAGGTAAATACAAGCTATCAGACAAATGGCGAATTCCTAAATATATAAAATTAAAATATGATCACATTAAAGAATTCCACGCTATTCAGGTAGAAAATGACATTTTTTTAATTTCTCCATCTGATATCGAATATTATTCAGTAAAAAAAGGGGAAGAATTTACGTTCCAAGCAATAGAGTTTGAATTATTGACTTGGAACCCAATTAAATAAGAAGTAAGTTTATTTTTATAAAATGAAAATACAAGGATGTGATTATAGAATTAAAAAAGTCAAAATCAAACCTCCTTCTCCATTATCTATAAAAGATTGAGATTCAATCTCTATCTTTATTCGATTTAGAGAAATTCTTTAGTTTTACAAATTTCTTAATAACGCTTATTTTTTCATCCATATTAGGAAAAGCTGATTCTTGAAGTTCTTTAATAATTGACTCATATTCAAATATTGTCAAAAAATTTAAAGATATTCGCACCATCATATTTTCAACCTCTGCGGTATTTCTGTCTTTGATATAATTTTTCATACTACTAATATATGTTTTTTTAGCATCCCCAACACCCTTCTCACTTAATCTTTCCAATATTTCAAGCCAATAAATAGCATTATCGGAAAAAGGTACTTTTTGTACTTGATCATTGAAATCTTTCAACTCCCTTGAGAGTATCTCATTTGCGTTTTGAACATTAATTTCCACACAATCTAGTATGAAATTAAACCAACTTTCTCCTGTCTCATCAGCAAAAACTTCAAATATCTCAAAAGAATCTGAAAGGTCTTCAAGACATTGAGATAATAATTCTTTTGCTGTCACAATACCTAATTTTGAAAGATCCATCATGATTTCAAGCCCAGGTTGAGAAAATGAGGGAGGATCCGTTATTTTTAAAATCTCCTCCCATTTTTTGTCTGAAAAAATCTTTAAATATCTCCCCTTAATCTTATCAAATAAATCCCAATCGAATTTACCATCAATAAATTGATTTTCAATCCATTCTTTATCTTCATTAGATAATGTAGCCATTCTTATCACGTTTCAATTATTGTCTTAACATATAATAAATGTAATAGAAATATATCTTTTCCTAATTTTTTCCAATTTATTCTTACCTCCCTCCCCCGTGGTGCCCCCTTCTGAAAGAGTATGTGGAAAGTACTGAAATAATCCTATAAATAGCTTTAAGTTTTAAAGTATAACTTAATATTCAATTGTCTCTATAGTTTCTATTTTTTCAAAATGTGTTACATTTCTAGTTATAATTTTTGTGATTCCATTGGACAGCATGATCCCGGCGATAAGAATGTCATTGTCGTCAATTAAATTTCCTTTGGATTCAAGGATATCATAGATTTCAGCAGCTTTTTCTGC
>JBHLMQ010000035.1:0-32613 GCA_048938005.1 Promethearchaeota archaeon
GGGTGAAAGACCCGCTTTAAACATTTTACGAAGAAAATCGAACGTTTGCTTAGAATCTGGATATTTCTTAATTACTTTTTCTGTAGCAGGCACATAATCTGGACCGCGATATTCAGCAGGACGATTTCGTTCACAATCCATAATTGTGGAATTTACATATGATGGGCAAAATACAGAGATCTTTATTTTTGAATGTACTTGTTCAAGTTCTCTGGCTAAAGCTTCAGAGAGGCCAACAACACCATGTTTTGTAGCAGAATAAATCCCAGTTTCCCCACCTGACATAAGTCCCGCAAGAGACGACGTATTTACTATATGACACTCATTATCTTGTTTAAGCATAATTGGGACAAAATTTCGAATGCCATGAATTACACCCCAAAAGTTTACATTAATAATCCATTTCAAATCGGATAGAGAATGTTCCCATATAAAACCAGGCAAAACAACCCCTGCATTATTACATAATAAATGTACTTCACCGAAAGTATCTATTGTTTTTTTCGCTAACGCTTCAACATCTTCCGCTTTTGTAACATCTGTTAATATTGATAACACTGATACTCCTAATGTTTTCAATTCATCTTCAGCTTTAGATAATGCGTCTGATTCAATATCAGCAAGTACGATCTTCATCCCTTCCTTAGCAGCTATATTAGCAATTCCACGTCCAATACCATTTGCGCCACCAGTAATAACAGCTACTTTATCTTTAAAATCTTTCATATATATCTCACTCTAATTTCTTTATTATAAAATCAACATTGATTATTTATAGAAGATAATGATGTTATTTATAATGTTTATGTAAAAACTGTCAAAATTAAACAAGATAATAAGGAAGAAGAAAATTACTTTAAATAATGCAATGCTGTCAATGCGTACATTTTAGTAGCATTAATTAAATCTTTAATGTAGACAAATTCATCGGCAGCATGAGCATTTGTATCGTTGCGACCTGTACCAATTAAGATAGTTTCAATCCCTCTTTCTTGAAACCAATGAGCATCGGTCGAAGGCATAAATAACTTAAATTCCCGTTCTTCATTATAGATTGCTTGAGCAGATTGTTGAACAGCTTTAGCAAAATCAGATTTACCATCGATTACAAAGGGTTCCAGTGAAATAGGGATTTGTACTATGATATCCAGATAAGGATCTTCCTTCTTTAATTCCTCTACATAATCTAATATTCGTTTCTTGATGCTTGCAATATCTTGTTCCGGAATTGTGTTAACGCTACAATGAAGGTAACATTTATCGGGCACAGTAGTAATTTTATTTCCACCATGAATTTCTGCTAAATTTATGTAGCTAACTTTAGTTGTAAAACCCACTGGTAAAGCGTATTCAGTTTCTCTAGTCATAAATTCTTTATTTAAATCTGATAAGAAGTTCATAATTTTCACCATTCTATCTATAGTATTTATTCCAGAATGTTTAGTACGGTAAGGAAGTGGTAGATCTGGAGCTCCCAAGCCATGTGCTTGTTTTCCAAATATAGTAATAGTTATATACATTGTTCCACCAGTATAACCAAAAGGATATTCTGCTGGAGCGTCTCCTAATAAGCAGACATCACCCTTTACTAATCCTTCTCCCAGCAAATACGCTGCACCTCTAAGTCCACCTAATTCTTCGTCACCTACAGCTGTTAAAATTAATTTTCCCTTGAGTTTAATTCCTACATCAATTAAAGCTTTAGCCGCAAATATTTCAGCAGTTACACAAGATTTATCATCACACGCACCACGTCCATAAATTTTACCATTAGTTATTTCACCACCAAATGGATCTTTCGTCCAGTTTTTAAAAGCTTGTACTGTATCATAATGGGCATTGAAAATCAATGTCTTTCCATTTCCCTCTCCTATCTCTCCTATAACATTTTTTCTCTTTATCTGTGTTTTTAATCCGATTTTTTTCATTTTACTCTCAGTAAATTTAGCAATTTCTTGATATTTAGAGGGTGGATTTTCTGAGGGGATTTGAATACTTTTTTGATGAAATTTAATAATTTCATCCTTCATATCGTCTATTTTTTTAAGAATTAATTTCTCTAAATTCTCCATTTTTATTCCTATAAAGTTTCCTATAATAATTCTTGTATAAAGAAAAATATAAAACTATAAAATTAAAAAACTATCTACCACATATTTAGATTGTTATTTCTAATAAAAAGAATCAATTTGAAAAAAGAATAAAGTGATATATGATGGCAAAAAGAGTTGCAATCAACGGTTTCGGGCGTATAGGGCGCCTATTTTTTCGAGCAGTATACGATAATTTCTGGAATGATATTGATATCGTGTCCATCAACGATCTTTTCGAAGCAAAATATTTAGCTTATGCGTTAAAATATGACTCTGTCTTCGGAAGATTTAAAGGAAACGTTGAGGCGAGAGATAAGTCCTTGATTATTCATGGTAAAGAAATTCCTATTACTGCTGAAAGAGATCCTGCGAATTTACCACATGCTAGTAATAATGTTGATGTAGCTGTTGAGTCAACTGGACGTTTTGTAGCTAGAGATGGTGCAAGTAAACATCTAACTGCTGGTGCGAAAAGGGTTTTGATCAGTGCTCCAGCAACAGATCCAGATATTACAGTTGTATTGGGATGTAATGATGATAAATTAACAGCTGAACACAGGATAATCTCGAATGCATCCTGTACTACAAATTGCCTAGCACCAGTTGTTAAAGTTTTGAACGAAAATTTTAAGATTAAGTACGGGTTGATGACAACAATTCACTCATATACTAATGATCAAACAACGGCAGATATTGCTAGAGCAGGAACTCCTGAAAAAATGATCCGTGGAAGAGCCGCTGCTCAAAATATGATCCCTACATCGACTGGAGCTGCGAAGGCAATTGGCTTAGTTTTTCCAGAACTGAAAGGAAAACTAGATGGTATTGCTGTAAGAGTACCCACACTTGATGGTAGCGTTGTTGATTTAAAAGCTGTAGTAGAAAATAGGTGCACTGCCGAGGATATAAATTCTAAAATGCGAGAAGCTTCTAATAATAGTTTAAGAGGCATCTTAGAATATACGGAAGATCCTATTGTAAGTAGTGATATCATTGGCAATCCCCATAGCTCAATATTTAACAGTCTTTGGACTAAGGTTGTTGAAGATCAAGTTTTTGTTTTGAGTTGGTATGATAATGAATGGGGCTTTTCAAATCGAATGGCTGAGTTAATAATTAAAAGGTTATAAATATATAATCCATTTACTTCTTTTTTTTATTATTTTTATTAAATTATAAAATTCAAATAAATCATTGTGAGGATTAAAGAACAACTAAATAGGATTATAAAAAGATTAGAACTCCAATGTTTAATCCTTTTTCTTATAAACATAAATCTAAATCCCACAGCAACGTGGATTATGATACAAATTGATAGAAAGAAATCATAATAGATATGTGAATCAAACGGTATTACTATTCCTATGCTTTCAGCGTACCATTCATAGTAGCCTAAACCAGATAAAACAACTAGGGCAGCTAAAATAATTATTACTCTGTTTGTGATTAATTGTATTAATCTTAATATGTAGATAGGGCGTGCTCTTTTATTTTTCAGGCCTCTAAATATACGAATCCACCAGAGTTTCAAATATTTTTGTGAAAGAATGCAATGTATAATTAATAATCCCATTAAAATCCATTCAGAACCTAAGTGCAGAAAGGGGTAAAAATCATAAATTTCAAGAAATTTACGTAAAGCCACTATAATAAGTACTATAAATGAAGAAAAAGCAAGCAACCAAGAGATTTTCCTATGTATTTTTAATCCTTGAATTTTCATAATTAAATAACCTTTTTCTTAAAGTTCAATTGATAAACAAACCAATTCCCAAATTGTTCATTTAAATCAAAACCAGCTTCATCTGCCCACTTTTTTTCTGTTTTTCTTCGTGGGTAATCAGGATCGGGAAGCATTTCACTTAAAGATATCAAACCATCAGGTTTTAAAACTCTTTTAATTTCTTTAAGAGCTCTGACAGGTTCAGGAATTTCGGGAAGACAAGCAATCATTAGAACGCGATCAACACTTTCATCTTCAAATGAAAGATTATAGGCATCATCTATTTTAGGAATGATATTTGTGATATTCTCCTTTTCAATTCTTTTCTTAAGTCGGTTAATTACAGATTCTTGTATATCTACAGCATATACCTTACCATCCGGTAAAACCCTCTTTGCAACCGCTTTTGTGTAACTCCCTTTTCCTGGTCCAATTTCTATAATAGTCATCCCTGGTTTTAGATTCATACGTTCTGCAATTTTTTCAGGTTTTTGGATAAACTTTCTTCTAATTGGATTATCGATAAAACGAGTCATAAACGCAGGAATAGGAAATTTATAATATCTTCGAATTATTCTTAGTACAACAAATACAATAAAAAACAAAATACCTAGGATTATTAGAAATATTAAAAAAACAATCCATAGAATTGACCAGAAATCCATTGATATAAATCTCTAACAGTTCTAGAAAGATGAATTAATTAATTGTATAAAAGAATAATCCTTTTAAAGCTCTTTAAATAATTAATAAACCATGGATCTTAGCGCGGGAAAACCTATTGAAATAACAGATAAAAGCTTATTTGATGAATATTTTCGCAAATATCCTCCGGAAACTTCTGAATTTACCTTTACAAATCTCTTTATGTGGAGGAATTACTATAATTTCTTATTTTTAGAATTTAAAGAGCATTTAATCCTTTATTCTTTTGACTACTTGAAAAATAGAAAAAAGCCAATTAATACAGACTCTAAAATTTATATTTATTTGTTTCCTCCAATTGGCCCTAATCCCGAAAAAATTATAATTAAATTATTTGAAACACTTGGAAATGTAGAAGTTCATAGAGTCTCAGAGAATATCTGTGTTAGTTTAAGAGAAAATGAGAAATTTTCTAAATTGAATTTGGACTGTCTTGAAGATCGTAATAATTGGGACTATGTCCATAACAAAGAAGAGATTCTTAATTTAGCGGGAAATAAGTACAGACAAAATAGAAGATGGTTACAAAAATTCTTAAACAATTACGATTATGATTTCAAATTATTGACAGGAGATCTTGTTGAAAAATGCAAAGAGCTCCAATTGGAATGGTGTATAATGAGAGCTTGTACTGAAGATGAGAGTTTAGAGGCAGAACAAGAAGCTATATACGAAGCTTTAAATAATTTTGATACACTTGGATTTAGTGGCGGATTATTATGTGTGAATGATAAATGTGCCGCTTACACGTTCGGTGAAATGCTAAATAAAAACACTTTAGTGATACATATTGAGAAAGCTCATGCCGAATATGAGGGTTCTTATCAAGCAATCAATAATTTCTTTTTAAAAAATTGCTGCGTAGATGCGGTTTATGTTAATAGAGAACAGGATTTAGGAATAGAAGGGCTAAGAAGAGCAAAAGAGTCCTATAAACCTATCAAAATGGTAAAGAAAAGCATTATTTATCAAAAAAAAGTAATTAAATAAGATTTATTGCTTTTAATAAAAGGAATATATTTTTATTTTTTATTTGTAAATCTTTTTAGCTCCATTTCTTCGAATAGAATTTTAACAGGTATGCCTATGTTATAAAAATAAATATATTTTTCTTGATTAGGGTTCTCCTTTTGCTCCTTAGCACACTGTTCCTCAAATTCCATACCTAATTTATAAAATAGTTTTTGCCATCTCTTCCATTGATTCTCAGTTAGAAAAAAGCCCCCCATATAAAGAAGACTAATATCCTGTTTTGTGTAATTTGTCGTTGTATAAATTTGTTTAAAAAATTCTACTATATCATCAGAATCAGTCTCTTCTATATATTCACAGAATTTGATATATCTATCTATCATCTTTCTATTATATATTGCAAAAGATTTTCTTGATTTAGCAATTTTTTGAACAAGTTCCTTATCTAAACCGTCTGAAAGATCATAACCCCATATTAAGGTTTTTTCATCAGCATCAGTAGTTAGAGAATAATAATGGGCCTCTATATTTGCCCTAATATGTTCTTTTTTAGAAATTTCAACAATTCCAAGCTCGATTAATTTTTGTAAATGAGGATGTATTGTAGATTTTGACTTTCCTAATTTTTTCGCTAATTCGGTAAAACTTAATTCAGGATATACCTTCAATAGACCCCATATTCGCAATCGTATTCCCGTTAAATCTAAAATATCAATTGTTGGCTTTATTTGATTTTCTTCCATACCACCCACCTTTATGACAATTTAATGAATAATAAAATACAACTTTTTATTATTTACTACTCCTTTTTTTTTCTCTTTATTTATTTTAATAGAATCAATTCAAGTTTATAAGTATTATTAATAATACGAATAATGAAAAGTCGATTATATTAAAAATCTTATTGCTTCTATATTATTCTATTGGATTATATCGAATCGATTCATATAAATTTATATTTTTATTTTAAATTTATTAAAGTTATTTTGAAAATTCTGATTTCTATTATTCGATTAATACCGAAATATTTAAATATAAATGTAATCTAATTTATAAATAAAAACGAATAATAAGGAATTCGATATTTTTTAATATATAATGATTTTTTTAAAATATACTAAAATTTAACGAATCGATTCGGAAAATCTAACAAAAATCAAATAAAGAAATCCAAGGTTTAATTAAAATAAAAGGAGTTGAAAAGAATTATGGGATTTTTTGAAAAGTTTAATGGGGCATATTTTGCTTTTTTAGCATTAATAGCTACAGGAGTAGGTTTGTTAGTAGCAGTGATAATTTATTTACCGTTTAATCCTTCTTTTAGCATTTTTACGAATTATTCATGCGATTTACAGGCTGGACCAATTGGAGCTCAAATTTCATATTCCACAGGCATGGTTTTATTAGCAATCTTTACGATATTTCTTATGCTCTATATAACAAGAGATTTAAAGAAAAATGGTATTGATTATAAATTGACTTTGATATATATAATTACAGGAGTTATAGGTCTAATCGGGCTAATAATAGTCGGAATTTTTCCTTTAAACCCAGCAATTACTCTCGCATATGAAATTCACAGAATAGCAGTTATCATTTTCCTTGGTTTTATGGCTTTTAATTTCATTTGGCTTGGATATTTACAATATACTAACACTGAATATTCTAAATTAATAGCAATCATTGCAATTTTATCAGGAATTTTTTCAGGTCTATTTTTTGGGGGCTTTATAATTCAGGAATATACACCGGTACCACGTAATGCGATAGTTTATCTTACTGAATGGACATATTATGCATTTCTCATACTTTGGTTAATAGGGCAGGGAATTTATTTTTGGAAAAAGGGAAAATAGTCTTTAAACTAATTTAATTTTGGAAGCGAAATGTATGGATGGAGAATCTTTATAACTCTGACTTACACTCTAAATATTACTGGAAACGTATAAGAAATAATAATGAAGGAGAAGAAGGGAAATTTTAATTTTAAATCAGGATATAGAAAATGGAGGAGTTGGGTTAGATAAAATACTTCCTGATGAAGCTACTACTAAACCAACAATCCTCCATTCTATACTTCTTTTTTTTTATATTTAAAGTTTGATATGTAATCCGAGAAAAAAAACACATAAAAAAATTAATTTTCTAAAATTAAATAAAATTAAAAAAAGGGAAAAAATTTATGGAACAAAAAGCAATGAAGGGAGAAATTGATAAAAAGTTTGATGAAGCACTTAAACAATTTGAAGAGATATTTCCTAAACTAAATCCTACTGAAGGTGGCTGTGCGGAAGGCACATTAACAGCTATTTTAAATATACTAGGAATCCAAGATGGATTAATCAATAACATAATGATTCCTTTATCTGGTGGACTAGGTGGTTATAAGTCTGAAAAAGACTGGTATGGCCCATGTGGGGCGGTAGTTGGAGGGTGTGCTGCAATAGGAGCAATTTTAGGAGGAAAAGGAAGAGAAAAGATGTCTAATGATTTAATTCCTGTTGCTTATATGAAATCGGCACAATTTGCGAAAGAATTTGAGAAGGAATTTGGTTCAGTAATTTGCCCAAATTTATCTGGATATGATTTCAGTGAGCCAGATGCATTGACGAAATACATCGAAGATGGTACATGGGGAAAAAAATGTTATAAGTACGTTCTATGGGCGATCGACAACATAAGAAAATTAATGCACGAAGAATTAGTAAAATTTTAATAATAAATACTAAATTTTTTTTTTAATTTTTTGAATATTTTTAGTAATTTGGTAAATCTACGTAAGATATTTAATTATCAAGGAATTAAGAATTAGATATCAAATTTTAATAAGGAATTAAAAATTGATATCGCTTAGATTTATATTTTTAAAATTTCTAAGATCATTATAACTTAAATTTATTTATGTGGTATGAATGTCAGAAGAAGGTACACAAGAAGAAAAACCAGTAGGCAGATTAACTGGTAAAACGACAACTCATACAGTAACAGTTTTATTTGAAGGTCCTTCAGTTGAAAGAAATAATTATTTAACTATTTATGGAGAAAAGGATGAAGAAGGGAAGAAGCCCCATTATGTACTTTACATAACCGATATGTGGACTGATGAGAAAGGACGTATGGCAAAGTTATCTGTATTAGGAGAAAGACCAAAAAGACCTTTTGAAATTGGTTCGGATGTCTTCATGGCAAAGGAAGAACAAATTTCAAAGATTTTAGGAATCTTCAATCCGCCAGAAGAATCTCTCTCTTTGGGAAAGCTTATCGGTTATCCTTATGAAGTTTATTTATTAATAAAAAATTTTGGCAGAATTTTCATTACCGGAAAATCTGGATCTGGAAAATCTTATACAATGGGAGTATTATGCGAGGAATTTCTTAAAAAGGGAATTCCAGTAGTAATATTGGACAGACATGGAGAATATGGAGCTTTAAAGGTTGCTGGTGAAGATCTTCCGGAGGGTGAAAGTGAATTTGTGGATAGTATAATTGAATTTGCTGATTTAAAGAAAAATAAAGGCGGTGATGTTGATATTGAATACTTATTTTCATTAAAGCCTACGGATATTGTAGCGCCTAATCTTTGTACTGTAGTCAATTTGAATGGAATGGCATTAGAAGTTCAAGAGGCTATAGCTGGCAAGTTACTAAAGAAACTTTATGATGCTAGCACAACAAGAAGTATATTTCCTTTCTACTTATTCTTAGATGAAGCCCATTTATTTGCTGGAAAAAAACAGACAGAAACTTGTGAAGTAGTTAAATTATTTGCTCAAGAGGGAAGAAAATTCGGAGCTAATATAGTAATTGGAACGCAGCGTCCACAATTATTAGATACAACTATCAGAGCTCAAGCAGGTACTTGGGTTGTTCACAACCTTTCCGATATACGAGATATTGGAATAACAATTTCCAGTGCTGAAGATTTAAGTAATGAAAATAAATCAGATATTTCTGGTTTAGATAAAGGGGAAGCTATACTCTGTGGGGAAGCTGTTAAGGGAATCCCTCTCTTTGTTAAGATAAGAAAGAGACGAACAAAGCATGGTGGAGTTAGTTTTAATCCGTTAGATTTCCTTTCAAAACAAACTGTAGAAGAATTACAGAAACGAAAAGAAAGGCTTCTAGGAGGAAAATCTGCTGATGAATTAGAAACTGGTAAATCAATGTATGAGGAAATGTTGGAGCCAAAAAGAGCTGCTGATTATTTAGATGAAATTGCAGCATTAAAAGTTCGAATTCAAGAATTAGAAGATGAAGTATCCCGATTAAAACAAAAAGTTGCCGAAGTGAAAGAAGGGAAAGAAATTCCCCTTGTAGCAACTGATGAGGCTATAGAAGAATTACAGACCGAAATAAATGTATGGAAAGAAAAATATAATTTCTTGAAAGAGATGGCTGAGAAAGGTGGTGAAGATATTATACAGTTAGATGAAGATAGTGAAATGATATTAGATTTGAACAATAAAATAATCGAACTTGAAGCTCAGGTTAAAAAATATAAATCAAGGTCTGATGATGCACTAATATTAGCTGAAAAATCAATAGCAGAGTTAAAAAAGAGACGAAAATAATCAAAATTTGCTTTTTTTTTGGATAATGAATTTTTTCTAAATTTTTTTTTTAAATGAATAAAATTATTTGATTAATGAGTTTTAATTATCTCAAATTATTTATTTTCATAACTAATTTGAATTGTTTTAATCATGAAAAGTGAAACATTAAATATTGAAAGTATTAAGAAATTACAACAAGAATTAGCTTCTTTGCTTGGTGTATCAGGACATGAAGAAGAAGTGAGAAATTTTATTATTGAAGAAATCGAAAATCGAAATTTAGCAGATAAGTCATATATAGATCAGCTTGGAAATGTTTTAGCTATAAAAAAAGGAACAAATGAACAAAATAGGATTTTATTAGATGCTCATATTGACGAAATTGGCTTTATGATTTCTCACATTGATAAGAAAGGGTTTTTACGATTCGTATCAATTGGTGGTTGGGACAGTAGAATTCTTTTAGGACAATCCGTTATCCTGAAATCCAGTAATGGTAAGTTATTCAATGGAATTATAGGGGCAAAACCCCCTCATATTACTTCAATTGAAGAACGAAAGAAAGTCATTGATATATCTAAAATGTATATTGATATAGGTATGATTTCTGAGGAGGAAGTTCTTGATAGTAAGATAAATATAGGAACAGTGGGCACTCTTTACAGTCCTTTCGTTGAATTACCTAATGGAATGGTTCGTGGTAAAGCTTTTGATGATCGTACTGGATGTAACGTTCTTCTCCACGCATTAATGCTTTTAAAAGAAAAAGAACACTCTGACACAGTACTATTTAATTTTGCGGTACAAGAAGAGGTTGGTGGACAGGGAGCAATAATTGGTACTTATAAATTGGAGCCAACAATGGCTCTTGCGATTGAAAACACAACGGCAGCTGATGTTCCTGGAATAGAGGAAGATAAAATTCCAGCATATATTGGAAAAGGACCTGCGATTACAGTTGCGGATAAATCAATAATTTCAAATCCAAAAATCAACGAGAGGTTAATAAAAAATGCTGAAGATCAAAAAATTCAATATCAATTTAAAAAACCCAAGTATGGTGGGACCGATGCTGGTAAGATTCAGATATCACGTGGAGGGGTGCCAAGTTCAGTAGTATCTGTTCCATGTAGATATATTCATTCACCAAATTGCTTATTAAAACTTGAAGATATTTATCACACCATCCGATTAGTCGAAGCCTTTATACGAAATCCCGCAAATATATAATCATTTTTCGAGAAATATATCTTCTTCTGAGATTTCATGACTTATAACCGGCTTAGTGATAAATTTTTTCTCTAATTTAATTTTTTTAAGAAAGAATAAACTAAGTAAGTAAAATATTCCCATTGAAGATAATGTAATGATAATTATTGTTGAGTTCTCAGCATTAGATCCTGTAAGAATTAGTCCTATTATTAAAGAAGCTAGTGATTGACCCGCTGCTATAATGAAAGAACTTAAGCCAAAATAGGCTCCAGAAATATTTGAAACAGTTTCATCGAAATCTGTATCTTCTACTTTATCAGCAGCTTCATAAACTAAAACACTTGCTAAAGGGGGATCAAATAATCCTAATCCATACATTGAGCCTAAGATTGTACCCATAGTAAGTATGAATAAAATTAATTCAAATTCAATAGAAAGGAATTCGATTAAAAACAATAATTCTAAAAAACAAGCAATAATAGAAGCTATAATACACACTTTATATGTTTTAAGTATTGAATTTTTTTTAAGTAATCTTCGCCAAATATAGAACCCTAATATCTTACTTAGAATTGAGACTCCTACATAAATATAAAATTTACTCCCAGTAAATATAAGTGTATAAGTTAGAAATGGAATCACAATTACGCCTAATATTCTACCTGATATACTATTAAAGAACCTTACTGCTAGGTGTTTTCTGTATTTTTTATCCCGTAATGGTTCCCTCATTTGATGATAAAAAGTTCTTAAGGAAGTTCTTTTCTGTCTAATTTTTAGAGTTGGAGATTTATGGAAACTTTCATCGACTGAAAAAAATGTTATTATAATACTGAATAAAGCAAAAAGGGTAAAACCTGCCCCTATCCAAGGCATGTAAAAAAGGATCAATTGTCCTGAATGCTCCCACCATTTTACATTTTCGGGTTCCGGCAATATACTTTCAACAATTAGAGGTAGCATTAAAGCGAGTATTGAAGCAATAATTTGAAAAAATGTTGTAACTGCCGCAATTTTTTCTCTATTTTCATGAGTTTGTGATTGTTCTGTTAGCATAGAGAGATGAACTGTTATTATCGATGATCCTGCTATTGATTTAATTATTAAAATGCTCCATAAGAAAACTGCTGTAGGTAAATATAATGAATTATCTTGAGGACATTTAGGCGGCAACCAGATGATAATACTGGTTAAAATCCAAATGGGTAGACCATAAAAAAGAAAAGGTCGGCGTTTTCCAAATTTTCCCGGCTTTTTATTGTCAGCAAGAATTCCAAAAACAATCGAGAAAATGGCAAAAATTATCAGTTGCAGGGAAATTCCCACTGACGTTAATACTGAGTCAAGATTAATTGTATAAACATAATATTGGAAGATAAAAACGCCAATGAACATATTGGTCATAATCATCCCGAAATTGCCAAGAGCATATCCAATAAGACGTTTTCCATGTAATTCGCGTGGCGCCCCAACCATGATAATATAATTAATATATTTCAAATTAACTTTTTTATTTCGAAATAAGAAGGTCTTTAATTCTATTTCTATAAACTATTCATTTCAAAAAAATAAACATTAATAAGTTATAAAATCAAATTATTCAACTATTAAAATTTCATTAAAGCAATTTAACCTTGGCAAAGATGAAAAAAATTGATTTAACGAAAAAAAGAATAATTCTGTTGTGTTTATTTTTAACCCTTTTCATAATAGGAACAATTCTCATTTTTATAATACCAATAGGTGTAAAAGCCACATATAATCAAATTGTTCAAACTTCTGACGGGGTTACAATTTCTTTTAATGTTTTTGAGCCAAATACAGATGGATTGAATAAAAAAGCGATTATTATAGGACACGGAGTGATGTCAAATAAAGAGATGATGAAAGGCTATGCAATTGAATTTGCAGCTGCAGGGTTTGTCGCTATTCCTTTTGATTTTAGAGGACATGGACAGAGTACTGGCGACCATAGATCAGGATCATTAATAAACGACATACAAGCAATTATTTCTTATTTAGGATCAAGACCAGATATTGATTCATCGAATCTTGGATATCTTGGTTATTCGATGGGGGGTGTAGGAATAGGAGTAGTCAATGAATCTACTAATTTCAAATGTTTTATAGGTGCTGGAACTCAGTTGCCAAAAAACCTTCGAAAGGGAAATTCTAGTGCGCCTTTAAATATTTTAATGATTCTTGGAAGATATGATGAAATAATAACATCAGATGATCTAAAACAGGGATTATCTAATTATACAGGAATTCCCGCAACAGATCTTGATGTTAATAAATTATATGGGAGTTTTCAAGATGGGAATGCTTCTATGATATACTTAGATGATCTTTCTAACCATGTATTAGGTATTTGGGATCCAGACTTCATAAGAGAGTCTCGTGATTTTATTGCAAGTACATTTCCAGATGTAAGACCGGTTGATGAGAATTTTGTCACAAATACGAGATTATTTATCCTCTCTCTGCAGCTATTTGGAGGATTTGGATTTTTTGTTCTTATAATCGATCCTCTTTCAAAATTAATATTAAAATCAAGAGAAGAAGAATTTTTCAAGCTGGATTTGGATGACAATAGTGCAATTAATATAGGAGGGAAGATAGTAGCAACTTCTTTGATACTTGGATTACCAGGAATAATTATTTTTATTCCAATTTTGTTAATATTATTTTTAGCGATTGCAGGATTTATTTCTGCATTATTATTCGGTCAAGCTTTTGCAATTCTAATGTTACTCTGGCGAATAGGTAAAAAGAGAAATGTAGGATTAAAAGAAATAATAGAGAAACCATTTAAAACTTCAAGAAATAACATTCTTAGACAATTTTTATTAGGCGCTATTTTAGCAGTAATACTAACTATTATAATTTATGTCTCCGGTGGATTAAATTATTTAGGTATGATTCCTTCATTGGTCAAAATTCCTTGGGTGCCATTATTTTTATTTATAAATTTCATTATATTCATGATATATGGGCTATTGTTTCATGGGATTTTCCAAAACAAATTTGAAAAAGGATTCAAACCACTAGTGAAAGCTTCATTAGCAATATTTGGATTTTTATTTCTGTACTGGTTTACATTTCTTTTTATCTTTTCACTTATTATGAGGAGTTTTTTTTACTTTGGAAATTTCATACCCTTTGCGATACCATTATTTTTGATAAATTGTTTTCTGTCAACATTAATATATCAGAAAAGTGGAAATATAATTGCGGGAGCTCTCGTTAATACATTATTTTTTACATTACTAATTTGTACGATATCACCATATCAAAGTGGATTAGGTTTCATTTTAGGCTTTTTTCACTAATAAAATTTAAATTCCCTCTTTTTTTGATGTTATTAAATATTAAAAAAAGTACCAATAATAAACAATTAAAAATTTTAAATTATAGTATAACTTATTTTTTCAATGATGTCCCAAGACCAAATCCTTTGTGTAACTTATTTTGATCAAGTTATTGGCCCTAACACATTATATTCTAGTAAACCGTTGTCAGAAATTTCAGATACACCAGATGTAAATAGAATCCTCGAATTTAACGATGAGGAAGGCACATTCATTTTTGCTTACAGAAAATTTCAAACAGTTAATCATATTTTTTATATAGATTCTGAGTTAGCCCGAGGTGGAAAGGAATTATTGATGATTACTTATATGATCAAAACAGCAATTTTTAAGGATGAAATCGTGGATGTATTTAAATATCTAGACTCAAAAACACCAGTTTTAGAAGATTTTGCTTTAGAGATAAAGAAATTAGAGGAAATTTCGTCATTATTACATCTAAAGAAAAGCAGCCAATCAGATGAGTATGTAATAGATTTAGCCGATGAAGAACTAAAAATCCGTTTCTTGGATATTTTCAATAGATATTTTCAAAAATTATCCCCTAAATACAAATTAGAAACCCCAATAAGGGATAAACGATTAATAAAAAAAGTTTTTATAATCGGGGCTCCGAGAGTTGGAAAGACAACATTTTTAAAGAACATAGAATTAATTCAATTCCTAAATGTCAAAAAAAATGACTTACCAACAAGGATCTATGAAGTAGTTATTGAAAATCTTGAGATTTTAAAATATGATGAAGGTATAAGCGAATTTGAGTGTAAAGAATTTGAAACTTTAGAAAATTGTGTGAATATCTCTCAAGGTTTTATTCTTCTCTTTAATTTATCAGATAAAAACTCACTTATTAGAACCAAAGAAATTTTTCAAATTGTTGATAATACGCGCTTAGAATTGGAAACTGAATTAGCTCCAATATTATTAATTGGAAACAAATTTTATGATAAAGAAGACATAGAGCCAGAATTTGTCTATGCAACTTTCGAAGTAGAAGAATTGAAGGAGCTCGGTATTAAAATTAAATATTTTCCTATAAATATTTTGAAGGAAGATGAAAAAGTAATGGAAGCATTACGATGGTTAATAAAAAACATAATTTAATATTTTTTTTAGAAAAAAGGTTTCTTAAAAACATCTCATTGTTAGATTCCCTATCCAACAAATCTTTTAAATTATTATTAATATAATAACTAAAAACAGTAAAGCATTCAATCTTTAACGACTAACAAAACTAGAAAAATGGCATTGAAAGGTATCACATGGGGAATTGTATTCTTATTAACTGCAGCTATTTATGCCTCAATCCCTACGTACTTGATAGTAAGGTATTGGGTGTGGTTAAACAGTTTTCCAGTCTATACATTATCGTTATTTACGTTGTTTTTATGGATTGTTGCAATAATAATTGTTCTAATATATATTGTAGCCATGATCCGGGCCTTCATTCAAAGGAATAATCAAGAAGGTCTAGGTATTCCTAAAGGGGTAAAGGGTTTCGGATTAATATCAACTGTAGTTGTACTTGTATTTATGCTAATTTGGTATTTAATATTTGGACAAATAGCTTTTTTCTCAATGGCCCCCCCTTGAAAAATTAAGAAAATGCATACATTAGTGTCTTAAAAATCTAATTAATAGAAATTGGATATGTTCCATATTTTTTTAATGTCTCATTCATTGCTAAATAATTATGCAATTTAACAGAGGGATTAATACTATGTCCAGAACTTAGAATAAATCCTCCTCCAGGAGCGAGTTTTTTAATGAGTTTTTTGGTATAGGTTTCAATAAAATTTGAACTTTTATCCGCAAGATCCTGAGGAGAAACATTACCAATAAAACATATTTTATCAGCAAATTTTTCATATAATTCAAAAATATTATATTTTAGGTTCGTAGTTGTAGGCTCAATAGGATGAATTCCGTCTACACCTAAATTAATAATACTTTCAAATAATTGAAAAATATCTCCACAACTATGTAATAGCACTTTTAAGCCTCCTTTATTCTTTGGAATTCATAATTTATTTTTTCATTAAGTTAATATTTTCAATAATTTGATAAAAATACCAGGATGTTTTAAAATAAATTTAATTAAAAACGGAAAAACTAATGGATTTTTTAATAACTTAAATATTACAATTTTAGGGAAATCCATATCCCCATATAAAGAGATTAAATGTTCAATTTTACTTGTTTTAATTATTTGAAATAATTTTTCAAAATCTCTATTACTAAATTTTTCTAAAAACGCTCGAATTAAATAATGAATTTTTAATTCTTTTCCAATAGTAGATATATATGGAGCTTCATAGTATTTTTTAATGAATCTCCTTGAAAAGTTGTTATATTTAAAACATTTTTGAATACAGATTGCCGCAAATTTAGCAGCTGTTAAAAGCATTATAATGCCACCACCTGTCGTAGCTTTAACTTGACAGGCAGAATCTCCTACCAATAAAACATTTTCAAAAGCAATTTTTTTCATTAATCCATATGGAATAAGTCCTCCTTGTTGGTCTATTTTATTTTGCATCTCTAAATTAAATTTTTTAAGAAAATGACGAAAATTTCTTGCTAAATTTTTTAAACAAGCCATACCAATCCGATAAATTTGATTTCCTTCAGGAACAATCCATCCAAATAATTCTTTCCATTGTGGGCTGAAATACATTACTGCTTCATTTACGGGAAAACCGGACTCAATACGGATTTGTATAGCAAATAAATTTTTGTTAATTATACCAAAAGATTTAGCTACTAGTGATAAAGGACCATCGCATCCTACTAATATTTTTGCTTTTAATTTTCTTTTTGAAGTTTCAATTAACACATGTTTTTGTATCCCTTCTTTAACATACTTAAAGGTTTTGAACTTCTCTCCAAAGACATAAGTTATATTCTTGTTTAGTTTTACCTTTTCATAAAATAAACGGTCCAAACCAATTCGATTTATTATATAAGGTTGTTCATTATCGGATAATTTAATATATTTTCCTGAGGGTGCAATAATTTTAGCTGTTTCCACACGATTTAAGATAAGTTCTTGAGGTAAATCAATTAATTTACTTAATTTTTGCGAAACAATACCAGCACATTGGAGAGGGAGACCTATTTCTTTATGTTCTTCAATAACTATTATTTTTAAATTTGTTTTTGATAATAAATAACATAAATAATTACCAGCAATGCTTCCACCAACAATACACACATCAAAAGTAGCTAAATCTCTATCCATTATAAAATTTAATGATAATAATCAATTAGAAGTTTATGGAAGGAATGTTAAAAATTTTTTATTTTATATATTTCATTTCTTCTTTAGGGATTGACCGAAATCCCAAGGATATCATCATTCCGTATATTATAGCCAGAGATATAGAGCGAAAAATAGAATTATGACCAATTGATAAATCAGTTCTCGGAAGTAAATGTGGCATCATTTTATCGAGAATATATTTTGTTTCTGGCTTTTCTCTATGGTATTTCACAATCAGAGCTTTAAATTTCTTCATGAAGGATTCATGTTCTAAAAGAACCTCTCTAACATTACTTCTCCCATTTATAACTCCGAAATGCCCAAATCCTGCCTTTAAAGGTATTTGTAACTTCTTTAGATTCTCTAAAGTTCTCATGTAAACTTCATGATTGTAATAAACAGGCATAGATGTAGGCATTGTTAATAATTTTGAGGCATGATATACAGTACCTGCAGCTTCTCCTAAAAAAATAAAATCAATTAAGTTATTTTTTATCAGGACAGGAGTTTGATGATCTGGAGTATGCCCAGGTGTTTTTAATATCGCTAATTTTATTTCTGAACCATTGGTAATAAATGTTTCAATTAAATCTAGTTTATGAGGATTTAAATTAAAATTATTGCTTGGTTCAATGATCTTAAAAGCCATATCTTCAATGGGTCTCATTTCACCAACTAAATTTCCATATGTACTTCTTCCACGATTTAAATGAAGTTCATAATCATTTAGAAGTGCCTTAGTCAGGTTATTAGTAAGAATTTTAACCTCTGGATTATATTTTTTTATTTCCTCGTATAATTTCCACATTCCCCCATTATGATCAAAATGATGGTGAGATGTTATTAGATATTTAAATGACGACAAGGGAATTTGATTTTTTTTAATATATCGTAATACCCTTTTAATTTCTAATGAAGATCCGCAATCAATCAAAATTGAACTATCATCAAATTCTCCAAGAAAAATAGATAACATCCTTGTCGTTGCATATGCTTTTGGGTCAATGTGATGGAGATATTCATTGATCTTCCCTGATTTTAAAGTTATAACATCTTTATCCATAAAAAAAATAATTAAAATTTAAATAATAAGTATTTTATTATAAGAAATCAGTAGTCTTAGGGCTTTTATTATTAAAAATTTTTAAAAAAATTTTTCTTAAAGATTGAGTTTTTGTCTCCATATCTTCATTGTCAGCTTTAATTCTTCCCTTTCAGGGCGGCTTAATATGTCAGGATTGCTTTTAAGCTCAATACTTTCATTATGAATATTTTTTAACACGCTGTTATAACCCTCAATTTTAACATATTCATTTTGAAATTTTTCAAGTGCTAATGAAATTTCCGTCCCAGTCATTTTTTCGAGATTATTGACGATCTCATTAAATTGATTTGATAAAATTGTCGATTTTGGAGCTTCTATACGTTCTTTTTCTTCTACTTCTTCTTTAGGTGGAATTTTTATAATCTCCTCTTCTACAAAAGGTTCTTCTTTCAAGGGTTCTTCTTTCAAAGGTTCTTCTAGTACAGGTTTTTTTATTGTACGCATAACTTCCTTCCTAGCACCCACCCATGCATCTTCAAGAATTGGGACAAATATTTTGATATGTTCCTCAATTATACTTCCAATTCCTGCAATTTCAGTAACATATTCTCCCCGAAATTCAGTTTTAGAAAGGACGCATAATATTACCTCTTCATAGTCTTTGTTAATCCCCCAAAGATTTTGAAGAGCTCTATTTCTATAATCTACGTTATCCATATTATCCATTTCTCTCATAACTGCTTCATGTTCTGGTATGGTTGGATCAATATAAGTGGCAACTCTGAAATTTATACGGGAAGGTCGGGCTTTAATTGCATCAATATCAATATCAGAGAGATTAGGAGCAACAATTAACACTCTCATTTTAGCTTTTGCGATTTCATCATTAATATGAGCTTTAGCAGCTTCTGGAGAGCGAATAAACCAGATATCTTTCATTGTAATACCTCGTCTTCCTTTAGCTTGATCCCAAAATTCTCTAGTAGTAATTTCACTAACTTCTAATTTATTTAAAATATCTGATAATGTATTATCTAATGTGTCAACTATCCCCTTTCCAAAGATATCTTTTATATTGCCAAATGATTCAAAAATCCCTCCAGAAAGCCCATCGATTTTCTCTTCTGCTAGCTTTACAGCTTTATTAAAATTATCAGAAAGTTCTCCAAATATTCTTTCTTTATCTGCTCCTGATTTAGAAGTAATTGATTCAATATTCTTAACGGCATCTTGAAGTGAATCTTTTAATTTTGAAATAATTTCTGTATTTAATCCTTCAGTTGCTTTTTTTAATTCATCTGCAAAAACAGTCTGACTAACACTCAATTGCACATTTAAATTGTCAGTAATGTCTTTTAGACGTGAAGCGATAACTTTATCAATGACATCACCTACAGCTTGCTGAATAACTCCTAACCGTAATTTCTGTAAATTTTCAGTAATAGTACTTTTAATATCACCGAATTGATCCCTTAGATCATCAACTTGGTTTTTAATTATCTGGGATGTCTTTACATTAAGGTTTTGAAATTGCTTTGCTAAAGATCCAAGTTGATCATCAGATAGAGTTTTTGTAATATCTCCTAATTGTGAGATATCGTCTGTAATCGATCTGATTTGATCAATTGCAGAAATAGTTTCATCAAATTCTTTCTTCTGAGCGTGGATTTGAGAAAGCATTTTTTCTTTCAAGTCAGTCATTACTTCACTAGAATCTTTTAGTTTTTCCATATCCTGGGCCTCTGTTTCAAGTTTTGCAAAAGATACATCTAGCTGTTTCGGTATCCGTGACTTAATATCTGAAATATAAGAATAAAAGTTCTTTAATTGTGCAATTAAAGCAGCATAAGGCGGTAAAGCTTGATAGTGAGGTGTTGCACCAATAATCTCTTTAAATAAACCTTTTTCAACAAATTTATCAGCAATTTTTTTGCATACTTCTTTTGGCCTGTTAATTAAAATTGCCATTTCCCCGACAGATACTGCTTCTCGACCTGTGGTTCGAAAATAGAGTTCAATTTCTTCATCAGATAAATCAATTTCACTTAATACTTGCCTTGTTAACTCTTTTGAATAAGAAACATCTTTTTCTTTTTCTATTACATCCTTTATTTCAAAATTTTCAACTTCTAAATACTGGTTAATGAAGACAATTAATTTGTGAGCTGGTTCACCATGAATATCTTCTTTTCTAATAGGAAATTTTTTAATTTCTTTATATTCATCAACTGAAATCGGAAATTTAATTTCTTTTAGGCAAATTTTACATGTAATTGGAACTTCGACAACATCTTTATCTTTAAACAGATACATTTTTCATAAACCTCTCTTTTTGATTTTTATTACTCAAAATGTTACTTTTTCTGGATAGGTTATTTCTAATAAACTAAGAGCTTTCTTAGCAATTTCGTAAGTAATCCCCCCATCAGTTTCTTGATTTTTATATGCTGCTCTAATTTTAGGAAGTAAATATTCTGGAAATACAATCAATGGTTTAATATCGGTTAATAGACATATCCATTTTCTATTGTTTTCATCAGTAACTTCAGTGATAATATTTAAACTCTTTAAATCATCTAATAAAATCTCAGTAACAGCAAATTCTGAAAATATTTTAGGAATTTTATCCATGGGATAATGATTATGTCTCATCAATATAAAAAAATCATAAACATCAGGATTCAAAAGAATAGATGCTAATTTTTTTGTTTCTTCAATAGATTGGGTATAAGGATCATAATTTGCAAAGAAATCAATAACTTTTTGTTTAAATATTGGTAATAATTCATTCTTTGTTTCTTTAAAGTGGTTTAGCAAATTCTCATTAGGGATGCGAGTAAGAATAATATCCTTAATTAGAAATAAATACTCTCCTTGATGTGATAATTCCCCTGTTTTTTTATCTTTCTCTCCTTTTATCCAATCTCGGCGAATAATGTTCAATTCTAAAAATGGTTGAAGTAATATATCTATATTTGCAGTAGAAGTCATTTTTTCTAAAATACTTTTCATTTCCTTTTTTGAAATAGGATACTCCCGTAAAATTTCCAAAATTTTTAATCGTTCATCACTGTTATAGATTAATGCGACTTTCTGAATTTTATCCAGGTTTGTTAATCGGTCTACTTGAAAAATTGTGAATTTAATTTCATTTTTCAATCTTATATTTATATTTTCAATTAAGGAAAGCTGTTTTGAATTTCTAGCCCTTGTCAATTTATCAAAGATACTGTCTAATCTATTACCCATATCTTTGATTAGATCCTCAAATATAGCAATTTCATCATCCAATTCAAATATCGAAATTGCTAAATATTGTGTTCCGTCAGCAACTTGTTTAAAATAAGAAATTACTTGATAAGGAGTCTCTTTTAATCTTCCCTCATAAAAATTACTATAACTGTATTTGACCCCAAAAAGCCCTGTAGTATGTTGATAAAAAATCGCAAATATATCATTTTCAACAATCAATTCCGAGAAATTAGTTTCATCAAATTTTTCTTCTCGGAATATTAATTGAATTGGGTCAAACTCCGGCTCAATTTCGCCTGTCTCTTTCTGATTAATTTTAAATTGAAATGTTAATATACCTTGAATCACTCTTTTTTCCCTTTAAATATGTAATTAATAATGTATATAGTTAACTAATAACTAATTATATAATTATAAGAATCTTATTTAATTAAATATGTAAGTAAATGTAGTTATTTATAGTAAATTTTTATTTTGATATTAAAAAATTGTAAGATAAAATTATATTTATTAATATTTATGAGAGATTAACTTTTATGTAAAAAACTCATTTATATTATATTTATACTAATCTTGAGACAATACAAATAAAGATAAATTAAATTATAAATAATTCTTTCTTATATAACTTATTTAGCAATTAATTAAAAATAGATTTCTAAATTAATAGTGATATACCTAAAATGAAAACGAAAAATAGTCTCAAAATAATTATTTCCTTGTTGTTTGTTATACTTATTATTTCTTCATTATGTATGTTTATAGGAAAAAATAGTTCAAATAAAATTTATATTAATACAAACTCTTTTGAAGAACTTGAAACTTCTGGAACATCATACCATAACAATGAACCGTGGATTGTTAATCCTACATTTATACAACCAGTAGATCCATGGTATCCGACCATTGAGGAAGATGTTTCTGATGCTAGCACATCAACAAGTCCAAATCAAGCAAATTTTGTGGTTATTGGAAATTCAGGACAATATAGTTTTGCTGAAACACCCGATGAGACATGGAACGTTAGTTCTGATCCTAATTGGGGTCCGTTGCCTAATTTAGCATTATATGATAATAATTATAGTACTGATAAGTATGGGGCTTTTCTTACTTATAGGTGGGATGAAAATGGTATGGGAGGTCAGCTTGGACAACTTGTTAGTGTACAATGGAAAAAAAACATTCCCAACGTTCCAGTTAACATGTCAGATTATATTATTACCTCTGCATCGCTTAAAGTGATTTTTAATGCAACAGTTCAAGCACTTGATCATACGAATGGTGGTATAGATTGCATTGGTGATTCAGTCGGTCAAATTGATAATGGTGATTTTGTAAGATTTTATACTACACTTTCTGATCCAAATAATATTAGCATAATCCCCCAAGCATATAATAAATCTAATAATAATCCTCCTTATTTAGGTCTAGATGCTCGAGCTGATTTGGATGGAAAAGATCATTTTGCAGATACCATATTATCTCCTTCAGAAAGTTTCTTAATTGATGATTTGGAGAGTTTATTTAAATTGAATCATACCAGTCTTACAATTCTTATAGGAATTGATATTCACTGTGAAGATAATAATGCTGTTTATGATGATGATTATTGGGAAAAATTAAGAATTAAATACGTCAACCTAACATTCACCTATGAGAAAAGAATTGATCAGTTTACAGCTATCTCGTGGAATCAAGATTTGAATGCAGTTAATCGTACAAGAATTAACTCTACTATACAAATTATTGATGCTAATCTTAATTTTAAATTTAAAATCGATCAAAATTGGACCGAAGCCTCCCAAAATTCCCATTTCCGAATTTTTATTGATGATAGAAAATCATGGACTAAATTTTTAATAGATTATGTTTATTCGCCAGAGTTTCAAGACGCAGAGATAGGCGGTATTGACATTGTTTCGAAAATTTTACCATATGAAGAATTTACTTTATCAATTCAAGTGTTTTTAGCTGAAGATTTTGGATTAGCTCATAATATTACTATTTCAATAACAGATGTCTATTTAAACATTTCTTGGATAGAATCATGGACCGAGCCCTCGATTCCTGAACCATGGATATTTGCCTTATTATTAATTTTAGTAAGTATAGGTGCAATTTCTTTAGGTGGTTATTTAATTGCATATCAAAGAGTTTTAAAATATCCTAGACCTGTAAGAAAAGTGAGAAAATTCAGGAGAACTCTTAATAAAAGTTCTGCTCCGGATGTAGCAATATTGCCAAGAGAAATAGCATTTAAGAAATCTTATAACAGAGAATTAGTTGAAACGTCTAAAGGACTGAAACTTAAACCTAGTGAGTCAAAAGTAGCTAAAGTTATAGAAAAAGGTGAATTTGCAAAGCCACCAGAAACAACTTTTGAAACAAAAATAGATTCTGACTAATTGATAAGCAAATCATTAGAAAAAAAAAAGAAAGAGCCTGATGATTTAGTTCAAAAATTACCTAAAAAACCTGATTCTTAAATATTTTTTCTTTGCAAAAATATTTAAATAAAGCCTTTAAAAGTGATATAAAATTTAAATAAAGCAAATACTAAAGTAACATATTTACTCATTTAAACTAAATTTAATTTTGAAGAAAATCTAATAATAGGTTGAAATTATTATGAAATTAGAAAAACAAAAAGAAAGATTTTATTTCTTCATAATTATTATCTTATTTATCCTTTCATTTAATATATTTACATTAAACATAGTTTTTGGACAAAACTCTGCTAATATTGCCAAGAATTCTTTAAACACATTGGAAATTGAAAAACAAGGAAAGATACACACTTCAAGTGAAATTCCACATCAAAACATAGAATGGTTGAAAAACTCAGATTTTAATACAACTGAATATTGGGTTTCAAATATTACCGGAGATAGTAGAGATATCGATGCAAATATTAACAATGATCAAGCAAATTATTATATTTTAGGTGATCAAGGAACATACTCAAATGTTTCTGGTACACCCACATCTAGTTACTGGAAGAATGTTACGAATACGAATTTTCCATCATTACCGTCTTTTCAAGAAATAGATGATTATGGTTGTCATGTTTATCATTCTTGGCAAGATCCAGAAGATCCATTCCAAATGGTAAGCATTCATTGGGATAGAAATATTACTTTACCCGATTTTTTTGACATTACTGACTATAATATTACTTCAGCTTCATTAACAGCAATAGTTAACGCCACAGTTACGCCTTATGGTACTACTCCGCTTTATCGAAGGGGGGTGGATGTCGAAGGTGATACTATTGATGGATCAGATCCAGACTTTCAGAGAGAATATGATTATGTTAGGTTTTATGTATTAATTTCAGACTTACAAAAAAATTATACATACGAACTTGCATATAATCAAACTAAGAATCTAGGACAAGATAGTGGTCCCACAATTTCAAATATGATAGATACAGAAATGTTTACTTATTCTGAGGAAAAAATTATATCACATTTAACAACAGTATTAGAAAAAGATCCTGATCATAGATCCTTTACGTTAACTTTAGGAATGAGAATTTATTGTGCAGATAATGGGATGGGAGATAACGACACCTGGAATTCCTTACGTATTAAATCCTGTAATTTCTCTTTTGCATATGAAAAAATTATTAACAAATTTTCTTATGCAGTGTGGGAACAAGAGAGCAACGAAATTAGCGGAAACAATGTACAAATTACTGATGCTATTCTTAATTTCGACTATAAAATAAATCAAACTTGGTCAATGGCCCTATCTCCAAACTCCGAGATTCGAATATTAATTAATGGCAAACAACATACAGAAACATTAAGACTCAGTAATGCCCCCCTAACCTTTCAGGAAGCAAAGGTAGGCGGATTTGATGTTTCTACTTTGATTTCTGCTTATATTAACATTTCTATTTCGATTCAAGTTTTTCTTGGTGATGAGTTTGGTTTGGATCAAGAAGTTAAAATCTCGATTGATAACGTATCTCTAAAAATTTCTTATTTTGAAATTTTTAGTGACGTTCTTCCAGAACCTCTTATATTTCGCATATTACTTATTGTCGCTCTTGTAGCATCCCTTATTCTAGGAAGTTATTTAGTTCTATATCAAAAAATATTGAAATATCCAAAACCAGTTCGAAAAGTTCGAAAATATAAAAGAACTCTGAGAAGAAAAAAGGCCCCTAGCACCCCAATTTCCAGTCGTGAGAGAAGTTTTACTGCCTCATTTAATAAAGAATTGAGTACAACTGCGAGTTTAAGAAAAGGAAAACCAACAGAACAGAAAATAGAACCTACTAAAAAAGTAAGTACTGTACCTAAAAACCCTTCAAGTAATAATGTTAATAACACCTCTGAAAAACTTGAAAGCAATAATAACACAAACCTATTTAAACACCCTACTAAAAGAAAAGATCAAAAAAGATTTGAAAAACTAAAGAAGAGAAAACATATCTCTAAGAGTCTAAGCTTTTCTAAACATCAAAAGTTTTTTATTTTAATTATAATTCTACTCATTTTATTGCTAAATCCCTTTATAATCCGAATTGTTAATACTCAAAACTATAGTGAATTTAAGAATAATGAATTTAACTTCAAAGAAATACAAAATCCTGAAAGCTTATCTCTTTCAGCTGTGAATTCTGTTACAAGGGAATGGCTACAAAATTCCGAATTTGATACATCAGAGCATTGGAATTTGCTAAAAGAAGAAACTGGGGATAAAGATGATATTGATGGTAATATAAGTCAAGGGCAAGCAAATTATAAAGTTTTAGGAGAAATAAGAACTTATTCGAATATATCTGGTCCACCTGATGATACATGGACAAGAGTTGTCAATCCCAACTTTCCCGATTTACCTGATACAGCTCAAATAATAGACGGTTATGGATGTTATGTTTCACATGAATGGGCAGAAAGAGCCGATCAATCTCCTTCTGTACATTGGGATAAGAATGTTACTATGCCCGTTTCCATGTCTGATTATATAATAAAATCTGTTTCCCTTAATACAGTTGTAAATGCTACAGTACAAGCAACCGGCGGAGGAAGTGGAGGAATTGAAGTTCCAGGAGACACTGTTACTGTTAATGCTACTCATGATTATGTAAGTTTTTATGTGTTATTATCTGATTTATCAAAAGAAAAGGTTTATAAAGTTGCATATAATCAAACTAAGAATTTAGGACAAGATAGTAATCCCACAATTACCAATATGCTAGACACTGCTCTAACAAATGTACCTCAAAAAAGGTTAATTGAATACCTTACTTCAGTTTTAAGAACGGATAATCTCCACTTTACAATAACTTTAGGAATTAGAATATGGTGTGAAGATAACTTTAATTGGGATGAAGATGATTGGGTAGATTTATGGATTAAATCTTGTAATTTATCATTTACTTATGAAAGAAAGATAGACCGATTCACTGCCATATCGTGGAATCAAGTTGGTGATGATATTTCTGGAGATAATATTCAGATAACTGAAGCAAATTTAAGATTTAAATATAAAATCGATCAATTATGGCCTGTATCAGCTCCATATTCTGAAATTAGAGTTTTAATTAATGATAATCCGCTCACGGGAACTGAACTTAAATTAAGTTCAGCTACACTTACTTTTCAGGAGGCAAAAGAAGGAGGATACGATGTTACAACTTTAATTTCAAAAGATATCAATATATCACTCTCGATTCAAATTTTTATATTAGACGAATTATTCTCTTTAGATAGGAATATAACTGTTTCAATAGATGATGTATTTTTAGAAATATCTTATGATGTTTTTTATAGAGATATTTTGGAAGAACCATGGTTTTTTACCACACTATTGGTAATTGCTAGTGTAATTACTGCAGGTGTTGGGGGATATCTTGTTGCATATCAAAAATATTTAAAGTATCCTAGACCTGTTAGAAAAGTAAGAAAATTCAAGCGAACTTTACGGAAGACAAAAGAACCTAATGTAATTATAATGCCTAGAGAAATTGCATTCAGACGAATGTATAGTCGAGAGATAAGTGGTAGTAGTATTAAATTGGCTAAAACAAAACCCTTAGAATCAACTCTACCCGAAAAATTAGGAGCTGAACCAGTAGAACCTACGATGGAACCAGAAGAACTTATAGAAAAATCAATAGAAAAAAAGACGGAACTAGATAAATTAGTTAAAGATTCAGTAGAAGAAGCCTCTAAAAAATGATAAATCAAAGAGTATCAATCAATTTCATTTTTTAAACAAGCTAGTATTATAGCATTATGATATTTTCCTTGAAAATTCATATATTGTTTTAATATACCTTCTTCTTTAAATCCACATTTTTCAAAGAGAGAAATTGATCTCTTATTAACTACAGCTATATATGCTTCAAGTCGGTTTATTTTCAGATGATTAAATGCGATGTTTTTAAGCAAATTTATAGATCGTTCCCCCAATCCTTTACCCCAAAAAGAAGGAATTAACCATATTCCAACTTGGGACCGAAGATGCTGCCAGTTGACATTCCAAAGACTGATTGAGCCGATTTTTACCTTATTTGCTTCATGTAATTCAATTATATAATTAAATTGAAGATAATTATCCCAATATTTTAAATAACTACTAATTAACCTTTTAGTATGTTCTAAAGTTCCTAAAGGACCTAATGACAGGTAATTTGTTATACCTTTTTCATTTAAACTTTTTAGAAAAAATTTTGCATCAGATTTAGAAATCTTTCTGAGAAATAGATTCTTATCGTTTATTTCTTCAATAATTTCTAAATCTAGTCTCATTCTCTGGAAATTATAATTATTTATCTCTTATATTGAAAATTTTACTTATAAATATATAAAAA
The DNA here is from genome assembly GCA_048938005.1 of Promethearchaeota archaeon. GTDB lineage: Archaea > Asgardarchaeota > Lokiarchaeia > Sigyniarchaeales > SOKP01 > Loki-b32. The sequence continues at coordinate 29,018 of JBHLMQ010000035.1, forward strand.
AAAGGATAAAAAAAATTGTATTGTTTTTGAGGGATTACATTCCTCCAGTGTATTCTGGTTGCTTCTTTCTTAAGAAAGCATTTATTCCTTCTTTAACATCACTGCTAGCTGAGTTTACACCAAAACCTAGTTGTTCAAAAATTACTCCAACATTTAATGCAGCTTGAGTTCCAAATTTAGTAGCTTTCTTAATTACGTATAAACTAGTCGTAGCAGCATGCCCCAACCATGATGCTTTTTCATGTATTAATTTTTCGAACTCTTCACCATCGTCGCTAATAAAACTGACATATCCCCATTCTAACATCTGTTCAGCACTTATACGTTCACCAAAATAAATCATTCTTATAGCTCTATTTAGCCCAATACGGCGAGCCATTCTTTGAGTTCCTCCGTTAGCCGGAAAAATTCCTCTTAAAATCTCTGGAAATCCAAATTCTGATCTCTTTGTAGCTATGACAATATCACATACAAGAGTTAATTCGCAACCGCCTCCAAAAGCATATCCGTCGACAGCCGCTATTAAAGGTTTGGCAAAACCTTCAATCCAATCATAATATCTATGCTTTACATGCATTGCATGGGACATATGCACTGGTATATTCATTTTCACACCTCCGCCCATTCCTGACGCTAAATCAGCTCCCGAAGAAAAAGCTGGTTTTTTTGTAAAATCTTTAGTACCTCTAAGCACGACACATCTTATACTGGAATCCAATTCCATCGGTTCAAGGGCTTCTACTAATTCCTTCAATAAAGGATTATGTAATGCATTCAGTTTATCTGGTCTGTTTAAAGATATAACAGCGTAATTTCCTTCCTCATTCTTTTCTACAATTATATGTTCATATTTTTTTTCTGACATTTAATCTAACCTCTTTTCTAATGGTTTTACAATCCTTAAAATTTAGATTTAAAGATAAGTAGTAATATTTTTTCTAAAATTAAAAATTTTCAAATTGACATTCTCATTTCTTTAAAAAATTAACTTGAAATTAAAAAAAAAAAAGAAAAAAAAGAGCATTTAAGATTGTTTTATTTCATGTCAACCCATTTACCAGATTTCAACAATTCACATGGTTTAAAATATTCTTTACCTGTAAGCTCAACAAGTTCATTTAAGACTTCAACTTGTTTCTGCCATGTATTTACGTTTGGAGCCATCGGACCAGGCATATTCATCCCTGCCATTAAGGTTTTATCAATTACTTCCCAACTAGTTGTTACTCCTTCTTCTAAAAGTCTGCATGCCTCATTTAACATAATAGCAATTGGATATTTCATCTTATAAATTCTTGCTTTGCCAGCACTTTTATCTGGTTCAGGTCTACCTTTAGACCAGTCTCGAAATCCTTGACCCGTTTTCATACCCAGTTTCCCTTCATTAAATAGTTTAGTTATTACTTTCCCCGGAGCAAAATCGGGTGAAAGGGTTTGAGAATAATAAACTTGGCCATGATATAGAACATCAATACCTACATAATCAGCTAGTACTGTTATTGACATAGGACCAGTTCGGGCATCATTATCAAGTTGGTCCCATGAAATTCCTTCTTCAGCGCATTTGTCAAAAACATAATTTTGATATATTTGAGGTGGTGCCGTTACTCTATTACAGATAAATCCTGGTCTATCCTTTAATACTTTTGCGATATACCTTTCTCCTCTAAGGCAAGGGATAGATTTTGCGAATTCCGTTCCTATATTTATACTTTCATCAGAAGAATGTTCGCTATAAATAACTTCAATCAATCTCATTAAGGGTACAGGATTAAAAAAGTGCATTCCAATACATTTATCTGGCCTCCCTGATTCTTTTCCAATATCCGTAATACTCATTGTAGATGTATTTGAAGCAAGAATACAGTGAGGTGGAGCATTTTCTCCACAAGTTTTAAAAACCTGTTGTTTTACATTCATCTTTTCGATGACTGCTTCAATCATTATATCAGCATCTTTTACTGCTGATGCTAAATCTGTCGATTTTTTACAATTTGCCAAAAAATCAGCAGCAGTTTTACCTCCGGGTAAAGTTCCCTTCGCTTCGAGCTTTTTCATTCCTTCCTCGATTTTATTCCACCCTTTATCAACAAACTCATCGTTTATATCGACCATTGTGACATTATAGCCGGCCATTAAGGCCATCTGACCAATTCCATGACCCATTTGCCCAGCGCCTACCACAACTAAATTTTTAATATCAGCCATTTTATTTTTCAACCTCTTAAAATTAAATTGGAAATTATTTTTATACATTGTTAAATTCAACATATATTATAATTTTTTTTTATCTTTGATTATCAAATTGGAAAAAAAAATGATTTAATTTTATAATTAATATAATCATTTTCAACATTTTTTATGAAAAAAATTTAGTCAATATCATTTATCCTAATTAAAATTAGAGCTAATTGCATTTTGAAAGATAATAGATCAATTCAATTTAATTTCAATTGATAATCAAAGAGAATTTATAGACTAATTTTTTTTGCACAGTTAGGAATCTACACATTTAATAATATTTTTAAAAAAAAAGAGGTTTGAATTATAAAAATAGCAAAAGTTAAAGGTATTGAAATAAAGCTCCATTTATCAACATTATTAATTATAGCATTAGTGGGTTTTTATTCAATAGGTTTTTATCTTTCTTTAGTATCTAATGCAACCATAGTCGATTTAATAATTGTTGGATTAATTAATGGAGTAATTTTATTGCTCTCAATTTTGATTCATGAATTAAGTCATTCAATAATGGCACAAAGATATGGACTAAATGTTTCGGAAATTGAACTTTATTTATTTGGTGGCGTTTCGAAAATTGAGGAAGAACCAAGAACACCAAAGTCTGAAATGATCATCTCAATTGTTGGTCCATTAACAAGCTTATTTATTGGTATAGGACTATTGTTGTTATTTTTCTTGCCTATAAATCTTCCTCCCATCATAGCGGTTACATTATTATATTCTGGTATATCAAATATAAGTTTGAGTATTTTTAATTTACTTCCAGCTTTTCCAATTGATGGAGGGAGAATATTGCGAGCTTTTTTATGGAAACGAAAAAATAATAGATTATCTGCAACAAGAACAGCTTCGAAAGTTGGGTCTTTTTTTGGTTATGGCTTAATGATTTATGGATTTCTCCAGATATTTGCTATTGGATTATTTAATGGAGTTTGGTTAATATTAATTGGCTCATTCTTGAATTCTTCTGCAAAACAATCATACATTCAGACAAAAAATGAAGTTATTTTATCTAATATCAGTGTGAGAGACATGTTTAGTGTGCCAAATCTGCAAATCCCTTTTAACTTAACACTCGATGTGGCAATAAGAGAATTCTTTATTCCTTACAAGAAATCTTATTTCCCAGTTTTTCAACGAGATGAAATCATAGGGATAATTCATATTGAAGATATTAAGAGAATACCCATAAAGCAAAGATCAGAGATCATAGTAGGATATTTAATGAGAAGACTTTCCGAATTTCCATCTATAGATGTACAAGAATCAGGAAAAGAAGCATTAAAGAAGTTTAAGAAGATAAATAAAGGTCCACTAATTTTAATTGTGAAAGGAAATAATGCTGAAGAGTT
>JBHLMQ010000036.1:0-31827 GCA_048938005.1 Promethearchaeota archaeon
ACTTTTAAAGCTGCTTATCCTTATATGAAGAAAGATGATAAAAAAGATAAAGCAAGGTTTATAATTACTGGAAGCGAAGCCTATCCAAACGCTCCACCAAAATTTACTGCATATGTTGCAAGTAAATATGCCATCGTCGGAATGCAAAAAGCTATGGCAACAGAATATAAACAAGAGAATATAAGTTTTAGTATGGTGTTACCAACACAGGTAGATACACGTGCATTAAGAGGCAAGAAAGCAGGGGATGGAAATAAACCTGATCATGTTTTAAATCCTTGGGATTTAAATGATTATTATCTCTTCTTGTTATGTGATGAGGCTAATAGAATTGATAATGCCCTTGTTTTTGTTTGGGATTTTAATGAAGTTAAAAAATTATTAGCTGAAACCCCTTCAGGTAAGAAAGAGAATTGGGAGGTTTTTAAAGACTATTTAAAAGAAAAAGTACCAAAAATTTATGAGAATGTTAAAAACCTTGGAAAACTCGTAGATTTTATCATTTCTCGTTCTAAATAATTTTATTCAGTTTTAAAATTAATTTATTTTATTTAAAGGGATTTTTTTCTTTAAGTATTTTCTTTTGATACTCTCTTAGAGGAGGTGGACATAAACCAACTTTAGTTGCTTCTTTTTTAATTGATTTCATAATTTCTCCTATATTTATGGATACAGGGCACCAATGGTAACAGTTTTCACAACTAGTACATAAAAATAATCCATCTCTTACTGCAGCTTCAATTCCATTATGAATAAAGTCTCTAATAATAGCTGTAGCACCCCAACCATACTTAGATGCAAAAATATTACCAAAAGCTCGTGATGCAGTACATATGAAATTACATGTTCCACAATTGATACAATTTAAAAATTCCTTATAAATCAAGTTTTCTTTCAATGCCTTCTTCCGCCAATCGTCTACAAGTATCACAACAACCTCTTTAGCGCCATACATTCCTAAAACATTTATACCTCTAATATCAGATGTACAGGATGGACTTGAAATAAGGCTGATATATGCAAAGGGGACATTATTAATTCGAGATTGTATTTTTGCCACAAGTACAGCATCTAAAATTGTTGGCACTATTTTTGTAATCCCACAAACTACAATATGTTTTTCAGTCGCTCGAGTTAATAGACTTATATTTCCTTCATTCTCACCAAGTACAATAACACCATCCTCCGCTGATATTGCATTAGCCGATGTTAATGATACTTTAACTTCATTGAGTAGCTCTTTACGATAAGTTTTTCTATAATAATCTACAATAGCACTGGGATTTGGTTCAATCTCTACATTATGCACTTCTTTAATCTTTGCTACTATGTCATCTATCGAAAAATGAGCTCCTGGACCAATCTGGAAACTTGGCAATTTATAGTTAAATAATTCAACAAGAACATCACCTAAATCTGTTTCTTTAATTACTATATTGTTTTCCTTTAAAATATCAATGATGCCAATATCTTTTGCTTCATTAGATTTTGATTTGTAAATAACTTTATTATTTCCAAGCTCATTTATGAAAAATTGTTGAGCCTCTTCATTGGTTTTGGCATAGTAGACTTTAAAATTATTGTTTTTACGCATAACATCTATACACTTTTCTACATAGTAGTCAATGTTTTCAAGAACTTGTTTCCTCATTTCTATGAGTTGTTCTCTATTTTTCTCCACAAATTCTCGACTTGTATCCTCATAAAACTTCTTAGTGTCGTGTTGCCTTGTCTTCAAAACACAACCAAGTTTGAAAAAATCCCAAAATTTCTTTTCATATGTATCTTCTTCACTTAATTTATTTACTTTACGTATTACGTCTTCATATAACTCCTTTCCTTTATCACTCATTAAAATTGATCAACTCCTTTCATTAAATTAGCAATGAAATCCTCAAATTTAATAACAGGATTTTTAATTTGATTTTCTTCTCTTATTCGTTTTAAGGCAGTATAACAAAAAGGGCAAGCTGTTAACAAGATCTTACCTTTTTCCATATGTTCAAAAATAGATTTAGCACTAAAATCGCTATTCTCTTTAAAAACCGAATAAACACCTCCTCCCGCTCCACAACAAATACTATTTTTTTTATTAAATTCCATCTCAACAAGTTCAACATTTTCAATTGCATTTAAGATTATTCTTGGTTCTTCTATAATTGGTGTTTTTGCATTTCTTAAATGACATGCATCATGATAATTAACATTCAATTTTTTTCCAGTGTATTTTAGATTAAGCTTTTTTAAATTCTTAGGTTCAGCTAGAAATTGAAGAAAATGTCTTATTTTAACGTTAAATTCAGATTTTAAATATTCTTGATAATATCTACTAAGATAATTATAGCAACCTGCGCATATTGTCACAAGTTCAGTAACGTTATTAGCTTTAAACCAATTGTTTACATATTGAACGTGATTTTTTAGCTCATTATCGGTAGATATATGATATGCTAATGAACCACAACAAGGAGGATTCTCGATTAGTTTATATTCATTATCAAGAAATTTAATTATTTTTATCGCATTTTCACATGTTGATTTATAATTCTCTTGGCTTAAGCAACCTAAATAAATTAATTTAGTCATATGTATTTCTCCTAATTTATCCCAATGAATAAATTAGTGATTTAATAATACTTTATTTTTTTGTTGAATTTTTATAAGTACACATTTACAAGTTGTATTCTTTTAAAAAGAATAAAATAAAGTTAAAATAATTTTAAACTCTTATCTAATTGAAGAATTAATAGTCATAAAGTAAAGTATTAAATCCTTAAGTAAAATTTAGAGGATAATTATAATGACTGAATATGATAAAATTGAACAAGATAAGAAAGAATGGGAGAACTCTATTTCACTTAAAAAAGAAAGAAAACAAAGTTTTAGGAATTTATCTGAAATAGAAATTAAGAGATTATATGCCCCCAATGATATTAAAGATTTAAATTATGCACTTGATTTAGGATTTCCGGGACAATACCCCTTTACTCGAGGAGCATATCCAAATATGTATAGAGGACAGCTGTGGACAATGCGCCAATTCGCAGGATTTGGGAATGCAGAACAAACTAATAAACGATATAAATTCTTAATCGACCATGGTAATACAGGGTTAAGTGTAGCTTTTAGTTTGCATACTATTTACGGAATTGAAGCGACAGATACAAGAGCTTTAGGAGAGATTGGAAAAGAGGGAGTTGCGATTGATAGTTTAGAAGATATGGAGACTTTATTTGATGGCATTGATCTTTCAAAAATAAGTACTTCTATGACTATCAATGGCCCCGCTTCAATTTTATTAGCATTATATATTGTGACCGCTGAAAAACAAGGTCATACACCAGATCTGTTGAGAGGCACTATACAGAATGATATTTTAAAAGAATATATTGCCCAAAAATCTTGGATTTTTCCTCCTGAACCCTCAATGCGAATAATAATTGATACTATAGAATATTGTACAAAATATGTACCTCAATGGTATACAATTAGTATCAGTGGCTATCATATTAGAGAAGCAGGATCAACAGCAGTTCAAGAATTAGCCTTCACTTTGGCAGACGGTTTTGCTTATGTAGAAGCTGCGCTAGAGAGAGGGTTGGATATCGATGATTTTGCGCCTCGCTTATCTTTTTTCTTTAATTCTCATAATAACTTTTTTGAAGAAGTTTGCAAATATCGTGCTGCTAGGCGTATATGGGCGAGGCATATGAAAAATAGATATGGTGCAAAAAAACCTGAATCAATGCGATTGAGATTTCATACACAAACAGCAGGTGTCTCGTTGGCAGCTCAAGAACCAGAAAATAATATTGCTAGAGTAACAATGCAAGCACTTGCTTCTGTTCTGGGAGGAACACAATCTTTACACACAAATTCATTTGATGAAGCTTTATGCCTTCCAACAGAGAATGCTGTAAAAATCGCTTTAAGAACGCAACAAATAATTGCCCACGAATCAGGCGTCACTGATACAGTAGATCCACTAGCAGGGTCATATTATGTTGAATGGCTTACAAATAAAATGGAAGAAGAAGCAGAAAATTATTTTCAAAGGATTGAAGATCTTGGCGGAGTGGTTCCGGCGATAAAAGCTAATTTCTTTCAAAAAGAAATAGCTAATGCATCTTATAAGTATCAACGAGAAATCGAGAATAGAGAGAGAACCATTGTAGCTGTAAATCAATTCGAACAAAGAGAGCCGTGTACTGTTCCGCTTCTAAAAATAGATGAAGAAGTTGCGAGAGAACAAATAAAAAAGGTAAATAGATTGAAGGAAGAGCGAGATAATGAAAGAGTGAAGGAAAAACTAGAAAAGTTAAAGGAAGCAGCGAGAGGAACAGAAAATTTGATGCCATTTATTATTGATGCTGTAAGAGAGTATGCCACTATTGGAGAAATTATAAATGCCTTGAAAGAAGTGTTTGGAACTTATCATGAAGATTCAATCTTTTAAGAAGTGATATCAAATGTCAGTAGAAAAAAAAATAAAAGTTCTTGTCTGTAAACCAGGATTAGATGGTCATGATAGAGGAGCAAAAGTTCTCGCAAGAGCTTTAAGAGATGCTGGAATGGAAGTAATTTATACAGGAATACACCAAACTCCAGATGACGTTGTAAATACCGTAATTCAAGAAGATCCTGATGCTGTTATGTTGAGTATGTTATCTGGAGCTCATAATGCACTTTGTCCACTAATCATGGAAAAACTAAAAGAACATGGCATTGACGATGTTCTAGTGGCTGTAGGAGGGATAATTCCAGACGAAGATAAACCATTTTTAGAAAAACATGGATTAAAAGGATTTCACGGTCCTGGTACTGATCTAAAAACAATTGTTGAATTTGTTAAAAACAACTTGAAAAGATAATAATAGAATGGATTATTCTAATTATATTTCTCAATTACTAGAAGGCAGTCCGCGAGCTGTAGCACGACTAATTACTTTTGTTGAGAATGATATAGAAGCTGCTGAAGAGATAGTCAATTCTATTTATAAACATACCGGCAAATCATATATTCTAGGCATTACAGGAGCGCCAGGAACTGGTAAATCCACGTTTATTTCAACTTTGACTAAATTCTATGTTGACCAAGGTAAAAAAGTAGGAATTATTTGCGTTGATCCAACGTCTCCTTTAACTGGTGGCGCTCTCTTAGGGGATAGAATCCGGATGAAACAAAATTTCTCACTTAATAACGTTTTTATTAGAAGCATGGCAAATAGGGGTCAGCTTGGAGGGCTGGCGAGAGCAACGGAGGATGTAATAAAAATTCTTGATGCGTATGGGTGTGATGTTATAATTGTTGAGACTGTTGGTGTTGGGCAATCTGAAGTTGATATCTTTAAATCCGCGCAAACAGTTGTAGTTTTATTAGTACCAGGATTAGGAGATGATATTCAGGCAATAAAATCAGGTATCATGGAAATTACCGATATTTTTGTTGTAAACAAAATGGATTTACAAGGAGCAGATAAGAAGATTGCTGAAATAAAACAAATGCTAGAATTTAGGAAAAATTATAAATATGATTCAAAAGATTTTAGCGAAAAATATGCAAAAATAGAACTATGGAACCCAGAAATTACAAAAGTAAACTCAAAAACCGGTGAAAATTTCGTAGAACTTCTTAAGTTAATAGAAAAACATAGATTATTTTTAGAAGAATCAGGAGTCATTTCGAATTATCTGAAAAATAGAATAACAAATGAGACTATTCAAATATTAAAACATAAATTGACAGAAAAAGTGGAAGAATTGCTAAGCTCTAATAAAGAAATTGGAAAATATATTGATCAAGCCATTAAAAAGTCTATAGATCCCTATTCAATGGCAAATTTAATAATTAAGATATTGGGTTTAGAGTAATAAATGAGCATTTACTATCTGTTTTATGAATAAAATAGTAGATTTATTATGAAGAATCATTCAATAATTGAAAAGTTAGGTTATGAAGCTACAGATAAAGTAGTCATTTTTCATATCGATGATATAGGTTTTTCACATGCTTCAAATTTAGCTGCCTTCGAATGTTTAGATTTCGGGGTTGCTAGTTGTGGCTCCATAATTACTCCTGCTCCTTGGTTTTTAGAAGTAGCATCAATTTATAAAAATAATCCGAAATATGATCTGGGAGTTCATCTAACTCTCACGTGTGAATATGATCTCTACAGATGGAGAGCATTGAGCACTGTTGATCCTAAAACAGGATTATTGGACTCAGAGAATTCTCTATGGCGTACAACAGAAGAAGCAATTATTAATGTAACTACTGAAGCAGCTGAAATTGAATTACGTTCTCAAATTCAATTAGCTCTAGATAATGGAATAGATGTAACTCATATTGATTCACACATGGAAACTGTAGCGAATCCAAAATTTATTAGATCCTATTTAAAACTTGCTCAAGAATTCGAGATTCCTGGATTCTTTCCAAGAGTAACTAGACAAGAACTAATCGATAGGGGATTAGAAGATTATATAAAATTATATGAAAAAATGTTATCAACAATCGAAGCAAGAGGTTTTCCTCTTATTGATCACATGATAACTCATACAGGTGGTGAGCAAGTGGATAAAATAGATTATTATTGTAAGCTTTTTGCAGAAATAAAACCGGGACTTACACACTTTTTATTTCACCCTGCTAAGATGAGTCCTGAATTAATTGCTATTACTCCAGAATCAGCAACTTGGAGGAATCAAGATTATGAGGCCTTCATAGATTCACAAATTAAAGCGTGTGTTGAAGCACAAGACATAAAAGTAATTGGTTATAGAACACTTCGCGATTTTTTTAGAGGTTATTAAGATTAATAAAATATAATATTAAGACTCGAGAAATAGAATATTTATTTTTTCTTAGGATCAATCCATTCAGAATAAATTTCTATTATTGTTAAGGATTTTGTCCTATGGCATTTTACACATTCTTCATCTTCTACTTTTTTAAATACAAAATCTCCAGGTTTAAATATACGTGAAAAATCATCTTTACAATTTCCACATTTAATTACAGTGTGTTTTTTTTCAACAAACCTTTTCTTTCTATCTACTATTTCTCCAATTGCGGGAATTGCAGGGAGTTCTGGTTCTTCTGCCATTTTTCTTCTTTTTTTTGTTTTTTAAGTAAAAAAGCAAATTAACGTTATTAATTTTTTAGGTTAAGATAAATAAATGTCAAGTTATTGATTATGAACTTTCTGTATCTTATACTTCCTTATGTTTTTTTTCTTGTTCTTCAACTTTCTGTTTTTTCTCTTCCTTATATGGTGTACTAGGTTTTAATTCATCAATTGATGCATTACACGCCCAACACACGTTTTCCAAATCGGTTATCGCTCGCGCACAGTTTCCACAATAAATCGCACCACATTCACAAATGTACGAATATTTTAACACTTCTCCTCTACATATAAGGCAAACTTTTTTCTCTTTATGAATTGAAACTTTCTCTTCACTTACTTGGGCAGCTAAAATTGCACGATTCTGAAACATATTTCCAATTTGCTCATCCATACGGGATAACTCTATACGTTCAGCCATTGGGGCATTTTCTTCCTTTAATCTTTCCCATAATTCTAATTTATTTAGTAGTTCATCATGCTCATTTTCAATTTTCTTAGTTAATTTATTAAGATCAAATCTAATGGATATTTGCTTAGCTTGCATTAAAAATCGTTGAGCTTCCGTTATATCTATGGTAATTAATGATAATTTACTTTTTAAAAGATAGGTTTCTGTTAATAACAAATGTGATTCTGTTGTTTCAGCAATATTCAATAATTTATTAATAAGGGGTTTTAACTCTTCTATTACTTCTGGGTTATTTAATATCCGCAGTTCAAATAATAATAAATCACAAAGATTTATTAAAGCTGTAAAAGTAACCTCACCTAAGATAATCTCTTCATCAATAATTACTTCAAGTAATTCTTGGGCTTTAGCCAGTTTTTGTATTCGAGTACTCATTTTCAGTACTAAAGCTTCACATAAACGAGTATATGATTGAGACCATTTGAATCTATTTTGTTCATTGAATTGTTTTAACATTTCAAAGTATTTCTGTGCATTATCTTGATCTTTTTTTTCAACATACAGGCAAATAATTGAACTAAGAGCACTTCCAATATTCCATTTATTTCGAATTTCTTCAGCAATTGTCAAAGCTTTCTTTAGATATTCTAAAGCTTGTTCTATTTCACCTTTCTGTTGATATATACCTCCAATATTATTATAAAGAGTTGAAATTTGTCTTTTGTTTTTTAATTCTCTTGACATTGTAAGACTTTGCTTATAATTCATAAGACCAAGTTCGATCTCACCTTTAAATGCATTTATCATTCCAAAAAGCATAAAATTATAAGCCATAATATGCTTTTGTTTAGTTTCCTCCGCTAATTGTTGACTTCGTTCTGTATATTCCTTAGCAATATCATATTCATATTTTAGTAGAGTATGAATTAATCCTAGACTTGTGAGAGATTCAGCAATTTCAGCTTTACTACCTAGTTCTTCTCTTACTGAAAGACTCCTTTCTGCATTTCTTATAGCTTGATCAGAATCACTTTTGAAAAAATAATAAAAGCTTTTAATATAGTTTATAGAAGCTTGTTTTTGCCGTATTACATTTGAAGTTTCTTCATTATATTTATTGAGAATATTTTCACCTTTTTCAAGTAGATCCAAAGCTTTATCTAATGATATTTGCCATACTGAAGCATAAACCATAGAAAGAAGTGCATCTACTGATTGGAGATTATCACTTATTTCTTGGCTCTTTTGGTACGCTAGTTCTGCATATTTAAAGGCATCCTTATAACTTCCAATTTTATTTAGAATGTTACTTTTTAAAAGATTGGATGAAATTAGGTCATGGATCGTCAGGTTTTCATTTTCCTCAAAATTTTCAAGTAGGCGAAGAGCTTCATAGTATTTACCATCCTCATTTAACTGGTTTGCTTTTTTGAGTTCTTTATGATATATGTTTATCTCCCTCTAAAATATCGTAATTAAGATTTTTCCTCATTTTTAATAAATCTTTATTCTCCTTAAATTACAAATCGTATAAATTTGTTAATAGTTTATTATAATAACTAAGATTTCTGCCATTTATAAATATATTAATGATTTTCTTCATTTTTTGGCTTTTATCCAGAGATATTAGTAGGATACTGCGATTCCTATACTGTAGTATTAGTCAATAATTTAATATTGCAATATAATAAGAGAAATTATAAAAAAGGAGAGATTTTTAATCTATTTCGTCTTTTTTCTTATGTTTCTTATGCTTTTTTTCTTTCGCCTTTTTTTCTTCAATCTCTTTTTCTTTGGTTATATCTTCCTCAACTATCGGTTCTTCAGTTGCGGGTTCTACTTCAGGTTCTGGTTCTGGAGGTTTAGGTTTTCGTGAAATTATCACTTTTGCATAGCGGATAACTTCTTTTCCATATTTGAAACCGTCTTGAACTACTTCTAATATACTATTTTCTTCAATATCTTCTTTTTCAACAGTTGTTAATGCTTCATGTACACTATAATCAAATTGATCATTCACACTTACTTGTATTGGTTCAGCTCCAAATGATTTTAAAATGTTCATAAACTGATTATAGAAGCCTTTTAACACATTCTTCTCAGTATCATTAGCGCTGTCAAGAGCTTTTTTAAATGAATCATATAAAGGTAAGAAACTTTTTAAAACTGATGCTGTGTATTCAATTCTCAAGTTTTGTCGATTTTTATCCCATCTTTTTTGAGCATTTTCAAATTCAGCTTGAAGATGTATAAATTTTTTCTTAGAGTCAGCATTTTCTTTTTGTATTTTATCAAGATTTTCCTTTAGTTTAGCTAATTCTTTCTCCAGATTTTCTTTTTCTTTGACTAGATCTTCTTTCGAAAAATAATCTAACTCAAAATGCTCTTTTTCCTCTAATTTTTTAATTTTCTGAGACTCTGTTTTTGTTTCTGCATTTTCTTGGTCTTCTGTTGGAAATGTTTCTGTATCAACTGAAACCTCTGGTTTAGATTCTTCTTTTAATTTATCATTGTTATCATCAGTCATATTTGTACCTCATTACTCAATAAATATTTTTTATGAACAGTAAATATATAATTTAAAATTGATAATCAGATTTATTCTTTATGATATATAGATCATTATAAATAAAATTTAATTATTACGCATAATTAATATTTACTTAGTAAGTATAAATTTACAATTTAAAATAATTAAATTATTAAATTCTAGAAAACCATTGAAAATTAAGATTTTTAATACAAACTATTCCAAGAAAAGAAGATGAGATTATTATGAGTGAAGAAAAAACTGAAAAGCCAAAAAGAAAAGAGAAAATAATTGGAATTGATTTAGGAACATCTAATAGTGCTTGTGCAGTGTTAACTGGTACAGGAAAACCAGAAATTGTACCAGCTGCAGAAGGTAGAACTCTTGGAGGAAAAGCCTTCCCATCTTATGTAGCTTTTGATGAAAATGGTCGTAAAATAGTAGGAGAACCTGCTCGCCGTCAAGCTGTTTCAAACCCAGACGGTACTGTCACTGCGATTAAACGGAAGATGGGAACCTCTTACAAAGCTAAATTGAAAGTTGGGGATAAAATGCAAGAGTTTTCACCAGAGGAAATAAGCGCAATGATATTAAAGAAAATTAAAACCGATGCATCAGCATATTTAGGAGAAGATGTCAAAAAGGCAGTAATAACGGTTCCTGCATATTTTAATGATGCTCAAAGAACTGCCACTAAAAATGCTGGTGAAATAGCTGGTTTAGAAGTTGTAAGAATGATCAATGAACCTACAGCTGCTTGTTTGGCTTACGGTTTAGATAAAGATACTAAAGATAAATTAATGAAAATTTGTGTTCTTGATTTAGGTGGGGGAACATTTGATATTACCATAATGGAATATGGCGAGGGAGTAGTTGAAGTTTTGTCCACCGCTGGTGATACACAGCTCGGAGGGACAGATATGGATAATCAGATAATTGACTGGGTAACTGAAGAGTTTAAAAAGAAAGAAGGTATTGATTTAAAAGGTGATTCAAAAGCATGGATAAGAATTAAGGATGCAGGTGAAAAAGCTAAAATAGAATTATCCACAACTTTATCAACTACCATAAATTTACCTTATATTTCACAGAAAGGAGGGAATCCTGTTCATTTAACCATGGAACTTACAAGAGCAAAGTTAGAATCATTAATCGAACCAACTCTTAGACGTCTAGATCCAATTATGCAAAGAGCAATTTCAGATGCGAAATTAGCACCTAATAATATTGATAAAGTTATATTAGTAGGAGGACCAACAAGAATGCCTTCTGTCCAGCAAAGATTCAAAAAATTCTTTGGAGGAAAGGAACCTGAGCATTCAGTAGACCCTATGGAATGTGTAGCTATTGGAGCATCAATACAAGGGGGTGTAATTGCCGGAGATGTCGAAGATTTATTGCTCCTCGATGTGACCCCATTATCTCTGGGTGTTGAGACATTAGGTGGCGTGTTCACAAAATTAATTGAAAGAAACAGTACAATTCCTACTGAGAAAAGTCAAGTATTTAGTACAGCAGCAGATAATCAACCTGCAGTTACGATAAATGTTCTTCAAGGAGAAAGAGCAATGGCAAAAGATAATATTTCTCTAGGAATGTTTCATTTGACAGGTATCCCTCCAGCTCCTCGAGGTATTCCACAAATAGAGGTAAAATTCTCTATTGATGCCGATGGAATTGTACATGTCACTGCTAAAGATTTAGGAACAGGAAAAGAAACAGGTATCACAGTCACAGGTTCTCAAGGCTTAACACCAGAAGAAATTAGAGAAAAAGTTCAAACTGCAGAACAATTTGAGGAAGAAGATAAAAAAGTTAGAGAATTGGTTGAAGCTAAAAACAATGCTGACTCGATGATTTATCAAACTCGAAAATTAATGGAAGATAATAAAGATAAAATCCAAGAAAATGAAAAGAAAGAAATTGAAACAGCTATAAAATCATTGGAAGAAGATATCAAAACCGATGATGTTTCAAGAATTAAGTTAGGGGTTGAAAATCTACAAAAATCGATGTATAGCTTCTCTCAAAGGATTTATCAGGCTCAAGCTCAAGAACAGGTCTATCAACAAGCTGCTGAGCAAGCTCAGCGTGCTGCAAGTGATATGGGGGGCGTTCCACCAGGCGGAATGGGTGGCGTCCCTCCAGGTGGAGTTGATGAGACGGGTGCTGGTGGTGCCACTTATAAAAAAGATAAGAAAGAAGAAGACAAGAAAAAGAAGGTTGTAGATGTAGATTGGGATGAGGATTAATCCTTTTTTTTATTAATATCTTTTATTTTTTATAAAATTTTAGTATTTTATCATAAAGCAATGTGTTCGAAGTCTCTTAATCAATATAAGTTTAAATTGTTTTTAATTTAATAACCAACGACCTAAAAAATTAAATTTTAGAAACAATTTTAATTACTTGAGTTTTTTACATATATCATTATACTTAGGGACTAAAGAATCATGAGTTCTAAGAAAAGAGATTACTATGAAGTTCTTGGTGTGAGTAAAGATGCTACTTTAAATGACATCAAACTTGCGTATAGGCGATTGGCCAGAAAATTACATCCAGATTTGAATAAGACAGATCCACAAGCAAAGGAGAAGTTTATCGAACTCCAAGAAGCATATGAGGTTTTAAGTGATCCAGACAAAAGACAAAATTATGATCGATTTGGCTTTAGTGGAGTACATATTGATATGAGTGACTTTTTCAGTGGTGGTATTCCAGGAATCGATGAATTACTCAGAAATATTTTTGGTGGATTTAGTCCTTTTGGCGGATTTGATGATTTTGGATTTGGGGGTTTCGGTTCAAGAGCAAGAAGAAGAACTGCTGCTCCACGTAGAGAAGTTGGACAAGATTTAGAAGATCATGTTGAAATTACTTTTGAGGAGGCGATGTTCGGTGTAAAGAAGGATGTCCCTATAGAAAGATACACTCCTTGTGATGATTGTGAGGGGACAGGAGCGGAAGATCCTTCAAGTATAAAATCCTGTCCAGAATGCCAAGGAACGGGACGAATAAGGAAAATGACTCAATCTGGATTTGGTACTATCATCCGTGAATCAGAATGTTATAGATGTAATGGTACAGGAAAGGTAATAGAGAAAAAATGCAAAACATGTGGAGGACGAAAGGTAATCCCAGAAATTAAAACAATACATGTAAATATTCCAGCTGGAGTTGAAAATGGTGTTCACTTAAAAGTTCAAGGAGCAGGACATGTCCCTTCTGTTAATGCAATTCCGGGTGATCTTTATTTAGGAATACGAATAACTGGTGATGAAAAATTTATACGACGTGGTAATGACCTTTATACACCAGCTGATATAGATCTTGTAACTGCTATAATAGGCGGCAAAATTACAGTTCCAACATTAGATTATAAAGAACAGAAATTGACAGAAAAAGAACTAACTATTCCTCCCGGGACTCAACCTGGAACGGAATTTCGGATTAAAAATCGTGGAGTTTCATATATGCGAGGCAAGGGCAGGGGAGATCAGTACGTCATAGTAAATATTGAAATCCCTAGAAAAGTTTCAGATAAACAAAAAGAATTGTTGGAAAAGTTTAGAGAATTGAGTAAAAAAAAATAAATTAACTTGTTTTCAAATAAATTAATAACCATTGAAGAAAAAAGTTTTAATTACTGGTCCGCCTAGATGCGGAAAAAGCACTCTGATTTCTCAATTAATTGATTATTATAATAATAAGAAGAATTATATTATCTATGGTTTTTTAACCCCTGAAATTAGAGAAAGTGGCAATCGGATAGGTTTTGATATTTTAGATATTTATTCTGGGAAGAGATCTCAATTATCAAGAGTAGGAAATTTCAAAACCAAACATATGGTAGGAAAATATAATGTTTTTATTGAGGAATTTGATAATTACCTAAATAACGCCTTAAATTTAGAAGGAAAATCCGTTGATTTGGTTATTATCGATGAGATTGGAAAGATGGAATTATTTTCTAAAAAATTCCAAGATTTTATTAAACAAATATTTTCATCAGATGTTTCGATTTTAGCTTCAATAGGCTTAAAGTTACAGCATCCACTTAAAGATTATCTATTAAATCTCCCTTCAGTTGTAATATTGAAGTTAAATCGCCAAAATTATCGGTTTATATTTGAAAAAGTAATTTCTCTAATTTCCTAACGATAGATTTAAACTAAGAATTAAGTTAAGCACAGAAATACACACTTAAAGTTTTTTTTTCCACAAAACTTTATATTTTGATTGTTTTTATTTTAATAAAGAGTATCCAAACATCGATTTAAGAAGGGAATTAACTATTGCTCTGGAAATGTGATAAATGTGGTTATGAATTTGAATTAGATGATTTTCCAGAAGAAGGGTTCAAATGCCCTGGATGTGGAGATGCTGATGGAACTTTTAGTCTGGAAGAATAATTTAATCTTTCAGTTTTTTTGTTTTTCTAAAATTCTTTTATATTCTCTCTTTTATTCTCTATTATATCTTATGGTTTAAAAACTATAAATTATTTAAACTCACTGGTTTTATTGAAATAAAAGGATATGAGAGAGAAATTTATGGTTGAATGTAATCAAGAAGAGAGAAAAAATAGTTGTGCTTGTACATATGATTGCCACAGAAGAGGTAAATGTTGTGAATGTTTAGAATATCACCTTTCTATGGATCAATTACCTGGATGTGTTTTTGCGAAGATATCTAAAGATGCTGAAAGATCATATAATCGAGATTTTGATTATTTCGCTCGATTAGTCTTAAGAAAATAGTAATAAAGGTTATTGGGAGAAAGGTTCGAATAATTACATAAACTATTTTTTCTGCCAGAAGTTTTTATATCTTAATTATTTTTTAAGTCATAATAATCCAATCAACCAAAAAAAAATAAGTGTTTAATAGAAATTAAATTAATGGAGGGATGAAAATTTCAGATATTGCGATGATAATTGGTATAGTTGTTGGCGTAATACTATTAATTGTTGTCATCTGGCTTTTAACGGGTTTAAAGACAGCAACGGAGTATAGACGTCTTATAATTTTTCGATTTGGAAAATACAAAAGAACTATTGGTCCTGGAATTGTATATGTATTACCACTTATCGAGAAATCGATAGAGGTTGATATACGTATAAAAACGCTTGATATAAGTAAACAAGATATTATAACTAGAGATAATATTCCAGTTACAGCAGATACGAGTGTGTTTTATAAAGTGATTAATCCAGAGTATGCCACTACAAAAATAGAAAATCCTACTAGAGCTGTATTTAATTATACTCAAGGAGCTTTAAGAGATGTTATTGGTGGGATGGAACTAGATGAAGTTCTTACACAAAGAGAGAAAATTTCACAAGAAATACGCAATGTAGTTGATGAGGAAACGAGAGAATGGGGGATTCAAATTACTCAAATTAAGATCCAACAAATTGAGTTACCAGAAAATATGAAACGGGCAATGGCAGTACAAGCTGAGAAAGAACGTGAAAAACGTGCTACAATTATTGCTTCTGAAGGAGAATATGAAGCCGCAAAGAACATTGCAAAAGCTGCAGAGTTATTAGCTCAAAATCCAGCTGCAATCCAGCTAAGATCTTTACAAACAATTCAAGATATTTCTCATGAACCAAGTCAGAAAATTGTGTTATTCATGCCATCTGGAATCGAAAATCTGCTAAAAAAATTATAAATATTAAGAGTCATCCAACAAGTATTAATAAAATTTTTTTTTTTTATATTTGTCAAAATCCTCAAAAATTTCTGAACTAAGTAGAAATCACAGTTTCTTTTGAATCGGTATATTTATATACTGGTGTATTGCTCAATAATATTGATTTTATATATAAATTTTATTTGGTGATTATTAATATTGAAGTCCCCCGATGAGAAAAAAAAGGACACGGGAAAGTCTTTTTTTCTATGGGAATTATCTTTAAGGAGGAAGAATGAAAAAGAAAAGAAAACAAGTAAAAGCGTTAGTAAGAAGAACAAAAAAGGAATCTAATTTTCAAATTTTAGCCATCTAGGAAGAAATCGTATAGAATTCATAAATATTGCATAATAATTTTAAGTTAAATGTTTAAAAAACCAGAAAAATGAAAAGAACAGCTACCAATTTAATGATAGGTTTTATAAAAGAATCTCAAACAAGAATTCGATATGAAATTTTCGCAGAAATCGCAAGAAAAGAGAAACTTACATTAATCTTTAGAATTTTTAAAGATTTCGCTAATCAAAAAAGAGAAGTTGCTAATTGGTGTTATAAAACATTACAACAATTAAAAAAGGATGAGTTATTTGAAGATTTAACTGTAGAAATTGAGAGCCCAACTACTTATGGAACAACAATACAAAATTTAGAATCTTCTATAAAAGAAGAAGATAAACAATGGCAAGATTTATACCCCAATTTCGTAAGTATTGCTAAAATAGAAGGATATCAAAAAATTGCTAAAGTTTTAAAAGAAATTATTCAAACTAAAAGAAATCAATCTCAGAGATTAAAGATGTTCTTAAATTTAGTTAAAAGTAATGCGTTTTTTAAAAGAAACATGATTCCTTACTGGAAATGTTTAGCGTGTGGATATGAGGTTGCGATGGATGAGTTGCCTAATGATTTTAATTGTCCTTCTTGTGGGCATTTTAAGTCATATTTTCAAAGAAAGATTTTACAGTTAATGCCAGACGAAAAATCTCTAGAACAAAAAGATATCTCTGGGTGGGTTTGCATGGAATGTGGATATGAAGTTGCCTTAGAGGAATTACCTGAGGACTGGAAATGTTTTTCCTGTGGTCGCTCTAAAGCTTACTTTAAACGAAAAATTTTAAAACCAGAAAACTATATAATTAAGCCTACAGTAATAGAAAAAGCTCATTGGGTATGTTTACAATGTGGAAATGAAGAAGAAATAGATATGCCGGTTGGATGGAAATGTCCTAAATGTGGATTTCCCAATGAGTAGCGTTTATGTAAAAAATTTTCTACTTCATAAATTTTACGTGTACAATTTTTGCTGTTTTAAAACGTTCAGCCATTTTTACCATTTTAAGTGTTTTTTTATTCCATTTTGGATTAAGTTCAATTCGAGCATACATAGTATACCAATCAACTACTTTAAGTTTATCAGACCACTTAGCAAGGGCTTTTATGGGATCACCTATTCCTATATGCCAAAATGGTGTTTTTGCTCCAGCTTTTTTTGCCCTTTTATGGGCTACTTTAATCGCTAAATTCGATACACAATCAAAAATTAATTCACCACTTGGAAATTTTTTAGCTAAAGCATCAAAAAATACTGAAATCTCTGATTCTTGAAAATAATAAATAAAACCTCCAGCAATAATAAAAATCCCCTTAACTGGAGCGAATTCTACATCCTCAAACCAAGAATAATCAAGAGCAGATTTCGAAATATATGAACATCTAGTTGATTCTGGTATATATTTTCTTCGAAATTCAATTGCATCAGGTAAATCTAGATCATACCATTTAATACTACCATTATCTACACGGTAAAATGTTGTATCAAGTCCTGCTCCAACATTTATAATAGTTGCTTCTGGAAATTTTTCTATGTATTTTAGTACTGCATCATCGAAGTTTCTCGCTCTTACTAAAAGTCCAATGCCTCGCCATTCACCAAGATATTCCCGTATTTTTGAAAAATCATAATCAATTTCTTTTATTATTTCAGAGGATTTTTTATCATCTAATATATCAGGATATAATTGGCTATATTTTGCTCTTGCCCATAAAGGTCCAAGCATGGTCTCTTGGACATCTCCTAAAATTGGGAGATCATTTTCTGACATATAACTCATAATTATTTTTAATTAAAAAGAGTTACAAATTGAGACGCTTGAGATATATACCCACCCTTCTGTACTGATCCCGTTGCCAGGTATCAGGTGGAGCATCAAACTATGCGGCCTACCTAAAGCTAGCTCCAAGTACATTATCGCTTTCATTTGGCCTTGCACCAAGGTTTTAGCTCGTTCCAACCATTCCTTCCTACTATTTCTCTGGCTTATGTCCAAGTCATTAATATGCGTAAGAAGGCAGTGTCGTTTCAGTTGCTAAATTACGGTTCTCACCGTAGTAGTTATCTACACCTTGCTTGGAGAGTGGGGTGAGGTTCACTCAGCAGGTCAAGCCCACCGTCAGCTCCATATCTCACTCGTCTCGTTTTTTAAAGGAAAAATAAGAATTTAAATTTTTGTCTATTTATTTATTATTATTTTTATCTAAAGCATAAGAAATAATATCACAATATTTTTGAAATCCTAATTTTCTATAAACTCGTTCTCCCAATGATGATGCTTGAAGTACTCCAACTCTATATCCCATATTGAAAGCATCAATTAATGCATCATGACTGATAGTTAAACCAAAACCCTTATTTCTATAGTTGGGTAATGTTGATACAGCATGGAGTCCCGCTACTCCAGAAGAAAGATATAACATTAATGTTGAAACTGAGTTTCCTTCGAATTTACCTAAATAAAATTGAACTTGTTCTTGTAAGCATATAAATTTAAGAAAGTCAAAATCTACATTTAATCTAAAAACTAATGAGACAATTTTGGACCATTCGTTCAAGGATGTTTCATTATCTACTTTTTCAACTATTAAATCATTTCTATCAAATGATTTACCCTTTAATTTTTTTAATTCAATTGCCATACCTGCTTGTTGATAGACATTAGAAAAACCGTTTTTTTCTAGGAGGTTGCCCAAATTTTTAGGTATCGTTAAAGGGCCAACTGTCCATCCATTAGGTGCTTTTCCTTTTCGAATTAACTCTTTAATATAATTTATTTCATTATCTATATTTAAATTTTTTAAATTTGCCCTAAAGATACAATTCGGCCAATCTACGCTCTTAGCAAAAACCCAGTTTATTTTATTTTCTATTCGAGAAGTGAAATTGGAATGTTCAGAAGATTTGGTATAAAATTCATCGAGGTTTTTCTCAATATAATAATTTATTGACTTTTGAGATATTTTATAAAGGATCTTATTCATTAATTCATCCCATTAATAATTTATTATAAAAATAATAAAAGAATTATAATTTAAAAAAAATTAATTTTCGGTTTTTACATTTTTGATTATTATTTTTAAAATATTTAAAATCTAATAACATATTAACTAATCATAAATATTTTGAAAAAGAACTCTTTATTGATTATAAATTTGAAATTAGGAGATTTCAAAATGAATAGCGATGAGATTTTAACTGTTTTAGAAGAAATTGTTGGCAAAGATTTTGCCTCAAATAAAGCCGAAGATCTTTACATCTATTCCCAAGATCCTGGAGCTTCTGAACCACGACCAGTTAACTTTGTGGTAATGCCTAAAAGAGTCGAAGAAGTTCAGAAAATTGTAAAATTAGCAAATAAAGAAAAAATCCCACTTGTTCCTATGGGTGGTGGATTAACCTTAAGTGGTTTAGTAATTCCAATTAAAGGTGGAATTGTTATAGACATGAAACGAATGGATAAAATTATAGAAATAAACGAAACAAGTCGTTATGCTCTTATTGAACCTGGAGTTACTACAGGTCGATTACTTGCACATCTAAATGAACATTATCCTGATTTACAACCACCAATTCCTGATGCGCCTCCTTCAGCTACGGTAACAGGAAATGCCTTAATCCATGGATCAGGTTATCTATCCCAGAAATATGGTAATCATGGAAATATGATCAATGGATTAGAAGTAGTGTTACCAAATGGAGAAATCTGTAAATTGGGGTCTTGTGCCGTATCAGATTATTGGTTTACGAGAGGACCAATTCCTGATTTAATTGGTTTATTTATTAGTTCTTTTGGAACAATGGGAATCATTACGAAATTATCATATAGATTATTTCCAAAACCTAAAATGCGAAATATGGTTTTTGGGATAATTAAAGATCCAAACATTATTCCAAGCCTGATTTCTAAGATAACTTATACTGAAGTAGCAGAAGATATTCTTCTTGGCAAAGTAGATAAACCAGATTATTTAAAAGGATATGTCACTATCATGGTTTATATTACAGGAGATTCAAAAGAAGAATTAGACTCTAAAATAAAGGATGTCAAACGATTATATCGTAAAAATGGCGCTCAACTTATGAAGTTACCTGAAAGGATAATGAATATATTTCTAGAGAAACCTCAATTTGCTGCTGTTGCTGCTGATTATAGAAAAGGAGGCGGTTTTGAATATGTTGGTTCATTTTTACCCTTAGAAAAAACCCCTGAAGCAATTGAAAAAGCTACTGCGATTTCAAATAAATACAATATTGTTCCCACCATAACTTTAAGAATTATTGGAAAAGGTCATTGTGTAATGTTCGCCCCCACATTTGCGTTTAATCGTGCAGATCCTGCTGATATACAAAATGCTCGGAATGCATTAGATGAGGCTAATAAACTTGTTTTAGAGTTGGGAGGGATCCCTTGGAAAGCTGAATTAGCAGGACAAAAACTCATCATTGAGAAAATGCATCCTAGTTATAAAAAACTACTTAAAACAATTCGAAACACTATAGATCCAAATGGAATAATGAATCCTGGAAATTGGGAGGTGAACTAAATATGAGTTTAGAAGTAAGGCAAGATTGGAAAGATATTGTTCATAGATGTTTTAGATGCGGTTATTGTAAATTTACTCATACTTATTCTGATTTTAACTGTCCAAGCTATAAAAAATTTAGATTTGAGACTTATAGTACTGGAGGTAGATTGTGGCTTATATATAGTATTATTAATGGAGATCTTAAATGGAGTCCGAATTTGGCAAATGTATTATATGCTTGTTCTACATGTGGAAATTGCGTAGAAAATTGTAGATTTGTAAAATTTAATGATTTTCTTGTTGATATAATTGAAGCAGCTCGAGCCGAAGCTGTGAAAAATGGATTCTGTCCTGAAAATCAAAAGGTTTTATTAGAACGTACTAAAAATACAGAAAATTATAATCCATACGGTGAAAAAAATTCTGATAATCAAGAATTAAAAAAGAAATATGATTTACCAGATAAAGCAGAGTGGGTATACTATATAGGATGCACATCAAATTATCGTCAACAAAACCTCCGAGATTCAACAATAAGATTTCTCAAAAAAGCAGGTATAGAATTTACTTTAATAGATGAACATTGTTGTTGTAGTCCTATAATCCGAACAGGTCAAATTGATCCTGTAGAAGATTTTATGAATTATAATATCGCTCAAATTAAAAATACAGGAGCAACTAAAGTAATAACGTCTTGTGCCGGGTGCTATCGCACATTAAAGAAAGACTGGATCAAATTTGGTGCTACTTATGATTTTGAGGTATATCACACTGTTGAATTAGTTAAACAGCTTTTAGATGAAGATCGATTAAAAATTAAATCTGAATATAAAAATACAGTAACTTATCATGATCCTTGTCATTTAGGGCGCCATGTGGGGATGTATGAGATCCCTAGAGAAGTTTATAATGAAATTCCTGGAATTAAATTAGTAGAGATGCGACGAAATAGAGAAAACGCATGGTGTTGTGGTGCTGGTGGAGGGGTAAAGATTGGTTATCCAGAATGGTCAGTAGAAGTCTCACAAGAAAGGTTAGAAGAAGCTAAAGAAACAGGTGCATCTGTAATATCCTCAATATGTCCATTCTGTAGAACAAACTTATCAGATGCAAACAAAAAGTATAATATGGATTTTGAAGTAATAGATTTGATAGAGATTTTAGATAAACTAGATATTGATATAAACAAATAGAAAAAAAAAATAAATATTTGATTTTAATTTTTTTACTTTTTAATAATTCAATTTTTCACCTAGTGCCATACGAGCTAAATCACTTAGCAGATAATTCTTTAATCCATTTCTCTCTACTTTTGCTCCTAACACTTCTTTACACATGGGGCAATTATATACACAAACTTCAGCTCCATGATCAACCATATCTTTAACATTTTTATTTTGCGTTGGTCTTGCCAAATTGCTTTTACCTATCCAGCTAAATGCTCCCGCACAACATAATGCATTTTCTCGATCATATTCTCTTGCCACCCGTTCTACTCCTATTAATTCACAAATTTTGTCAACCCATTTATCAGTTTCTGGTATAAATCTATTGGAACAATTTCTTTGATATGCAATCTTCATATTAAGCTTGATTAATTCTGATTCATGCTCCTTAAGATAATTATAGACATATTCAAAGAGATGAATGGGTTTAAAAGGCACATCAATATTATTTCTTTGACAATAAGATGTCCATAATCCATAACATTCATCATGCCAACAAATTAATTCTTTTACGCCATGTTTCTTAATATTCTCCATTATGATTGGGAGTCTTTCTCTAATTACTGAATCCTTAGCCAAGTGATGATATTGTAAATTGCAAAAAAAAGCACGACCACTTAAATATTGTAAATTTTCAAACATTTGTCCCTTCATTTCTTCAGGATTTAAGGTTGAAAACGTACATTTATGAAAAACTGGTTTATCTGGGTCTATTTCCTTTAATCTCAACTCATAAGGAGGTTTAAACCTATCAATTGTAGTTTTTAGTGTATTAGGATCAATATCAAGACTATTATGTTTTTCTTGTAATTCTGTTATTAAATCGAATGGATGTGAACTATACGGACAATACTCATCGCATGCATAGCAAGTAACGCATTCCTTTAAGACGAATGAATCCTCTCCGCTAATCATTTTTTCCATTTCAATTCTCGCTGTCTCTTGATCAATATCCATCCATTGACATCGAGTTAAACAGTCAACATTTTCACACTCAGAACAATGAGATTTATCAAACATATTTCTGTCAGTTTTGATTTTTAATTTAAAATCTATAAATTGTATAATTTATTATTCAAAAATTTAGAAGATATTTTTAATTTTGTGAAAGTAAGCTTTATAAAATTGTACAAGATTCCTAAAACAAACTTAAAGAATTCTATCTTAGGATAAGGGAAATAAATTAAAAATTAAATAGAAATTTAAAAAAAAGAAAAAATTTTTACTTTTTGAATTTGGTGATATTAAGCTAGAATATGAGTAATCCAAGTCCACTATTGAAAATAGGAAGTAAAAGTAATCCCATAAAGATTGAAGCAGTAAGAGACATAACAACTAATAAAGTATTTATGCTTGGTCCAGCGGTATCTTTGAAAGGATCCCCAACGGTGTCTCCTGTAATAGATGCTTTGTGAACCTTCGTACCCTTTCCTCCCAGGTTACCTTCTTCTATCCATTTCTTAGCGTTATCCCAGGCTCCACCTGCATTAGCCATCATTACAGCGAAGACAAATCCGGATAAGATTGCTCCTGTTAAGAAAGCTCCTAAAGCAGCGACTCCAAATAAAACACCTACAACAATAGGTATAACAATCGAAATTACACTCGGTAAAATCAATTCTTTCAATGAACCTTTTGTAGCAATATCAATTGTTCTACTAAAATCTGCTGCTTCTTCACCTGATAGAATTTTCGGATTAGATTCAAATTGTCGCCTTATTTCATCCACCATCTTTGCTGCGTTTCTTTGAACTGCCAGTATTAAAAGTGCTGAAAAGAGTGCTGGAACTACTACACCTATGAATGCTCCAATTAAGACTTTAGGAAATAATAAAGATATATCCGTTACTGCAATCCCCGCTTCTGTTGCAAATGAGAATAATAATGCTAATACTGTCAAATTAGCAGCTCCAATTGCAAATCCTTTAGTAATTGCCTTAGCAGTATTTCCTGCAGAATCTAATCTATCAGCAGTACGGATAATATCATCGCCTAATTCTCCTTGCTCGGCTATAGCCCTAGCATTGTCAACTATGGGACCGTAAGCATCATTAGAGACTATGGTTCCAACAATAGATAACATTCCTACAGCGGCCATTGCTACACCTAAGAATCCGTCAAAAGCATATGCAACAGCCATAGCAACTACAATTCCTATCGCTGGCGGAACAACGCTCATCAATCCATAGGAGAACCCTGAAAGAATAACAACAGCATGTCCTTCTTGTGCCGCATGAGCCATATTACGTGTTGGTTTTCTATCATCTCTCGTAAAGTAATCACTAGTAAAACCGATAATTAAACCACTTGCTAAACCTAATAGGACAGCAAAATAATTCAACCATATTTTTCCATAATAACTTGGATCCAGCAATGGATCTAATGTCATTAAGAAAGCGAAAAGCGCCCCTAATCCCGCAAAAATAAGTGTAGCAAGGTATGTGCCTAAATTTAAAGATTTTCCGGGATCCTCAGAACCTTTCCACTTGATAAGAAAAATTCCTATGAGGGATGCTATTAATCCAACTCCTGATAGTACTATTGGATAAATAACAAATGATCCTGAAACATCTAAAGTAACTAAAGCTGCTGCTAAAATCATTGCGGCAACAATTGATGCTACATATGAGTCAAATAAATCACTACCCATTCCAGCAATATCACCAACGTTATCACCAACATTATCGGCAATCGTTGCGGGATTTCGTGGATCATCTTCTGGAAGATCATATTCTGCCTTTCCTACGAGATCTGCTCCTACATCAGCTGTTTTAGTGTAAATTCCACCCCCACATTTCATAAAGAGGGCAATACTGCTTGCACCGAAGCTAAAACCTAATACAACTAAAGGTGTTTGAAAGATCCAATAAATAATTGACACTCCGATTAATGCTACACCCACAACAGCCAATCCCATAACTGAACCTCCAAAGAATGCTATATCAAATCCTTTTTTGGTTCCTATGGTGCAACCTTGTGCTGCTCTAGTATTAGCTTTAACACCTACATACATGCCCAACCAACCAGCTAACATAGAACCAACAGAACCAATTACATATGCTAAAGCTTGTTCCCAATTAAGTATTCCACTCGTAATGGGAACGGTAAATCCTGTCATTTCAGAAGGTAAAAATAATAACATTACAACAAAAAGCGCAGCGACAAAAATTCCAAGAATTTTGTATTGGACTTTGAGGTAAGTTGTCGCCCCGGTCTCAATATAAGAGGCCACCTCCTGCATTCTTTCATTCCCCGGATCTTCTTTTAAAACCAGAGATCTAAAATACATTGCCATTGCTATTGAGATTATCCCTGCTATTAATGCGACAATTAAAATTATTGGTACAGCCATAATTTTTCACTTGATTATCGTTATCTTAAATCTTTTTTATAAAATTTTTATGTTAATATATTAAAAAGATATCACACAAAATTTCCTAAATCATTAAAACATTTTGAATTTAAGAGAAATTAATTTTCTATGAAAAAGTAAAACATTATAAATTGAGCTGACTGTTTATTAATCATCTTATTAGACGAATAAGGTCGAAATTTAGTAAATATAAACCCAAGTTCGATAATAAATGTCTTTATTGAATGAAAGTGGACTCAGCTTATTAGAAAAAGCTCGAGAACACAGAAAGGAATATAACTGGTTGGAAGCAGTGAGGTTTTTTGATCAAGCTGTGGATTATTATATTGATAAAAAAGATCCAGAAAAAGTATTGGAGATTTGTGTGGAACTTTTCGTTTATGGTAATTTTTACTTCGCTACTGTTTCAACAACTAAACAACTTATAGCAGTTTTTAGTTTAGAACTTAAAATCTTTGAAAAATGCGAATCTTTCTATAAGCAGTTAGGGAAGAAAGCTGAAGAATTGGAATGCACAGCAATTAAATTGCTATTTAATATATCCAGCCAAATTCCTATAGTTGAAGCGGATAAAATGATTGACAAATCAATTGAGATCTATAATAAACTAAATGAAATTTATAAGGAAGAAAAAAAAGAAGAAGTTATTGTTAGAATTGCGCTAGGGAAAATTGGGGCAATGCATATAAAAACAATGTTTGACCCTAATCCTCAAGAAATTAAAAATTTCTCTCAAAAATATATTGAACTTTTTGAAAAAGGATGGGAAATCTCAAGAGACATTAGAAATGTGAATTACTTAATTTATTTCTTATATTTTATGACATATTGGTTTATCAACAACCAATATGGATTTTTTTCTTATGATAAGCATATTCAAGCAAGAAGACATAGAGATCTAATAGTAAAATGTGAAGAAGCTTTAAGGATCATTGATGACACTAATTATGAGGATATATTATTCCTTGGAGTTTTACATAGTCTAATCGGTATTTTATACTCTGAATATGCTTTCAAAATTTGTGAGAATGACATAGAACAAAGAAAATATTTTGATAAAGGGATGAATTTTTTAGAGATTAGCTTAGATAATACAAGAAAGACAAAAGACAAAAATACTTTAATGTATGCAATTGGTGGATTGTCCAGGTATGCCTTGCTTAGCGGCAAGATAATGTATCTCCAAAATAGAATTACTAAAGACCTTCAAGATAGTGAAAGAGCGGGAAAGATATTTGTGGAATACTTTGAACAAAAAAGTTCTTTAGGAATAATTATTGCCGCGATTCTTTTTCAGCTATATTATTTACCAAGTTTATATTATTCTAATACTGCTCTGATGAGCTTTTTTACATCATTCCAAAGAATATCGTATGCTAAGAAAGCGATTGATTATAGCTTAAAAAATCTAAAAATGATTCCTATATTGGATAAATATTCATATCTAGCTCTTACTGTTTCTTATGCAGTCTTAGCGAAGTTAACCTCATCAAAGGAGGAACAGAATCAGTATATCGAAAAAATGCTTAATTACGCAAAAGTAGCAAATAAATTAGGAGAAAAGTATGAAGGAGGACAGGTTCGGACATTTGGATATGGATCTTTATACAGAGCATATAAAACTATAGCAGACATCGCAGAAAATGAAGAAAAGAAAATTATAATGCTGACATCTGCAATAGATTCAGCAGAAAAATATATGGATTATGCAACGGAATCTCGGGCAGGTGTTATAGCAGCCCTAATGCGGTTAGGGCTTCTTTATGAAGAACTTGGTATTTTAACTAAAGATAATCATAAATTATTGAATTCAAAAGAAAAATTGCTTGAAGCAATTAGAGGTAGCTTGGAAAGAGGATATTATTCTTACGCAGGTACTACCTATGAGTATGTTGCGCGTATAGAGGATCGATTAGGAAATCATACAGCTTCAGCAGAATATTATCTAAATGTTCAAGAAAATCACGAGAAGTCATTGGAAAGCATTGAATATAGGTTACTTAAAAAAAGAATTACAGAAAAGATAGATTATGCTCATGCCTGGAACCTGATTGAGAAAGCTAAAGCACATCATAGAAATGAAAATCATTTAAAAGCAAAGGAAAGTTATGAAAAATCTAGTGAAATTTTACAAAAAATCCCAAGGTATTCTTTTGAAGGATCTTATAATGCCGCTTGGGCCTTATTAGAAGAAGCAGAACTATTAAGTAAACAGGAAAGACAAAAAGAAGCTATAAATCAGTATAAATTAACAATACAAGCTTTCGAAGAAGCTATAATAATACTTGAAAATGCATTAGAAAAAGCTGAAGGGCAACCCGAAAGGGAACGAATAGATAAACTTCAGAAGGTCGCAAAAGTAAGAATAAGTTATTGTAACGCCAGAATTAATTTAGAAGAAGCTAGAATCTTAGGGAAAACGGGGGATCATTCAACAGCTTCAGAAAAATTTGCTATTGCAGCATCGGTTTTTAGAGGTGTCTGTACAAGATATAAGTTAGAAAGAGAAAGAAAGGAGCTTGAAGCAATATATTATCTTTGTCGAGCATGGGAGAGTATGGAACTTGCTGAAAAATTTGAAGAACCAGAAAGGTTTGAATATTCTGCAAATCTATTTACAAAAGCTAGTAACCTCTTTATTGATACAAAATTAAAGTTATTAGCTTTAGGTAATTCAGCATTTTGTCAAGCTCTTGAGTTGAGTTGTAAATTTGATCAATCAATGAATATTAGGATAAAAACAGAATTATATCCTAAAGTGAAGTTGATGCTAAGTAACGCAGCTTCCTCTTATGGCAAAAGCGGTTTTGAGAATGTAGCAGATTGGGCTTTAGCTACTTCGATCTATTTTGATGCTGCTTGGCACTTAATTCAAGCTGACAAAGAACTGGATATAAATGAAAAAGGAAGGTTATTGGGTATTGGATCAAATTATTTAAAGTCAGCTTTAGAATTATTTAATAAAGCGGGTTATAAAAATAAAGTTGTTGAGGTTCAAGACAGATTAAACAGAGTAGAGAAGGAAGAATCCATTCTTTTTTCCGCTTTAAATACTATAAAAGAACCATCAATCTCTCGAAGTACTATAGGTATAGTTGCTCCTTCTTGCCCTATCGAAAGCAGCCAATCGCCCAGACTAGGGGAAGCTCGTCAGTTCACTGAGGAGGAACTTCGAGTTACCATGGAGAGAATGGAACGAAAAAAGTATGAACTTATTTATAAAGATTTGGTTAAAGAATATACTAAAGTTCAAAGAAGAGAATGCAGGGTTGGTATTGCCCAAATAGGTGTATCCGAGTCTGGAGATATAATGGATGAACTTTATGAAATGAGTCCTTCAGGTCTGTTAAAAATAAAAGAAAATAGGATTGAAAAAACAATATCTCAAGTTAAAGTCATGATTGAAAAAGCGCACAATGAAGGAGTCAATATATTACTCTTTCCAGAAATGACTATTGATCTGAACTATGGGGAAGTTTTTAAAGAAATTGCAGATCAAGCTAAATTGTATGAGATGTATATTGTTCCAGGTTCTTTTCATGAAGCAGAAACGAAACGAAATATTAGTATGGTTTTTGGACCAGAGGGTATTCTTTGGGAACAAGAGAAACATATTCCCGCAACTATAAGCTTCGAGGCGGGAAAGCAATTCAAAGAGGGAATAGAAGTTAGCAGTTTACCTCGAAGAACAATTATTTGCAATACGGAATATGGAAGAATAGCTATTGCGATTTGTCGAGACTTTCTTGACATGGACTTAAGGGTAGAATTAAAAAATTCCGAGCCTCCTATAGATATAATTCTAAATCCCGCATTTACGCCAGTAACTGCAGATTTTAAAGCAGCCCATTTTGATGCCCGTCGATCCATTTATGCCTATTCATTTTTTGCTAATATTGGAGAATATGGAGAATCCCTTATTTATACTCCAGAAAAAGACCGGACTGAACGAATTATCCCAGCAAAAGAAGAAGGATTGATTTTCAAAGATATAGATCTATTCAAGCTGCGTTCTGAACGTAAAAAGTGGGAAAAAGAACAGGGTAAAAAACGATTATTTATTCAAAGCACAAGATAAGACTAGTGCGCTGACTATTTTTCTAAAAAAGTAAAATATTATAAATTGAACTAAATGTTTATTAATTATTCAAAGTAATTAATATTAGACAGTTAAGGTCGAAATAGAACACAAACAATTCTATAATTGATCCTAAATGACTTTAGCGGAAACTGAAGAGTCACTATTAGATAAGGCAAGAGAGGAGGAAAGAAAGTACAATTGGATTGAAGCAACAGCGTTATATGAAAAAGTTGTCAAATTCTATTTAGAGAAAAATCTAGTTGAAAAAGCTGCTAATTGTTATAAAAATCTTGGATATGCTCACTTCAGAGGTGCTGATACGATAGAAACTGCGGAGGATTATTTGAAACAACTTAAGTGTGCTATTAAAGCGTACAAAGAGGCAAATAAGCTCTTTAAGCAACTTGGAAATAGATCTGTAGAGTTTGAGTGCGAAGCAGAAATATTTTCTATAAATGGGATTCTCGCAACTTCTGATGTGGAAGGTCAGAAGGCATTTCTTCATGTGATTAAACTTTTAAGTGAATCAAGTGAGATATATTCCAAAGAAGGTGATAAAGAGAGTTTTGCGAGAGTAATGTGCCGTATAGCGTCAACTTCGTATTTCCTCATGAACTATAACATTAATCAAGATGAATATAACCAAGTTATCCAACAAGGAAGTGAATGTGCTGATAAAGCTTGGGAGATTTCAGAAAAGATTGGAAATATTCAGCTTATGTCTGAGTCATTGAATATGAGACTTATGATTAGTTTTATGGGATGGTCAGTCAAAGATTTTAAAAAAAATGAAAATTTGAGGGAGGGAGCAAAGAATTTCTTGGTAGAAGGTAATAAAACTATTGCGATTATTGAAAAAGTAGATGATCCTTATGCCCTCAGTCTAGTTTATTCAGCAATAGGGATTTGTTATTGCTACACTGGATATCAATTCGTCGAAGATGAAAAAGAACAAGAGGAATACCTTGATAAGGGAATAGAATTACTAGAGAAATCGTTAAATTTTTCCAGAAAAGCGAAAAGTAAATTTAACGTACTAGGAAGTTTGTTTTTCATAGATTACTTTGCACTTTTTAGTGGCAGAATCAATTATCTCCAGAAGAGAATTCTTAATGACATCAAAGACTGTTTGGAATTAGGGAAGATTTATGCACATTCTTATAATTTTTATCGTTCTATGGGAAATATTATACCTGCGCTTTATTATACTAATTCTTCACAGAGGAGTTTTTTTACTGCAGCACAACGCAAAATTTATGCTGAAAAAGGGCTCCAATATGTAAAGGAAGCAATGAGTGTACCTAATTACCCCAGTATTACAGCATGGTTATACCAAGGTTTGATATTAGCTTACTCTCAACTTACAATTCTCGCAGAATCAAAAACAAAACAAGAAGAATATGCCCAAATTATGCTTCAACATGCAAAACAGGCAGAACAATTCGGTTTAAAATATGAAGGAGGATTTCCTCAGGCTGGTGGTTATACAAGTCTTTATAAGGCTTATAAAACACTTGCAGATATCGCTAAAGAGAAGGAAGAAAGGATCAAAAACCTTAAAAAGGCAATAAAAGCCCAAAAAAAATCAACCAGTTACGGTATATTATCTCGGTCTGGTGCCATTACGGAGCAAATGAGGTTAGGACTATTATATGAGGAATTAGGGATTATAACGGGAGAAGAAACTATTTTAAATCAAGCACG
Source organism: Promethearchaeota archaeon (assembly GCA_048938005.1). GTDB lineage: Archaea > Asgardarchaeota > Lokiarchaeia > Sigyniarchaeales > SOKP01 > Loki-b32. Next base: position 31,012 of record JBHLMQ010000036.1, read on the forward strand.
GGAAATTTTTCTCCACACAATAAAAGAGAGTGTTGATAGAAGATATTATTCTTATGAAGCGGCGAGTTATCAATATATAGCTCGTATAGAAGATCGATTGGGTAATTATATGGTTTCTGCAGAAAATTATAAGAAAGCTCAAGAAGCATATAATAAGTCGTTGAAAATGATAAAATACAAACTTCTAAAAAAGAGAATCAATGAGAAATTTAATTATGTGAGGGCTTGGAATTTAATAGAAGAAGCTAAATCGTTTCATGTTCGAGAAAATCACATAAAAGCTAAGGAATTCTATAAGAAAGCTTATGACATACTAATAGAATTACCAAGTTTCGGTTATGAAGCATCTTATTATTCTGGATGGATATCATTGGAAGAAGCAGAAAAACTAAGCAAACAAGAAGAGCACGAAAGAGCTATAGAAAGCTTTAAAAAGACAGGAAAAATCTTTGAAAAAGCAATTGGAACATTAATAAAATCCCATCAGAAATCAAGAGAAAAATTTGAAAAAGAGAGAATAAATAAGTTTGAAAAAATAGCTCAAGTAAGAGTGAATCATTGTAATGCGAGAATAAACCTTGAAGAAGCAAGGATATTAGGAAAAGAAGGTGAACATATAGCAGCAGCAGAAAAATTTGCGCTAGCATCCTCTCAATTCAGAGATATATGTATTTTATTTAAAATTAAACGAGAACGAGAGGAGTTAGAAGCGGTTTACTATCTGTGCAGAGCTTGGGAAAATATGGAACTTGCTGAAAAATATGAAGATCCTTACAGATTTTCCGAAGCAGCAGGATTGTTTGCAAAAGCAAGTGA
>JBHLMQ010000009.1:0-105270 GCA_048938005.1 Promethearchaeota archaeon
TTTTGGCCTTTTATTAGTCGCTCAAATGCATTTTCTAGTGTAGAAAGCGATTTTGAAGGGAATGCTATAAGTTCAAGAAGGTTTTTTCCAATTATTTCATCCACTTCATATTTAAATAGTTTTAAAGTGGCGGTGTTGCATTCAATTATATTCCCTCTAAAATTCATTAATATAACAGCGTATGGAGTCGATTCAAGTAAATGATGAAATTTTTCCTTTAATTCTTTTATTTTAATTACGTCATCATGAATTCTTTTTTTTAAATCGTTGCTTAAATCTTCATATTTGGCTTTCGAGGCTAATAGTTTTTCTTCTAACTTTTTGCGTTCAGTGATATTTCTAATAACTCCAATAAATTTAATGTCACCTTGCTCTTTATAGACTCCTCCTCTGGTTGCTACTGGAATGTAGTAACCATCTTTATGGTATGCTCTATACTCAGCATAAAGAATTTCTTCTTTAATAATTGCCTCTTTCATTTTTGTTCTTATTAAGGATAAATCTTCTGGATGCACATAATCAAAGGCGTTTAATCCAATTAGCTCTTTAGGATGAAATCCAAGAATATCAAATGATTGAGGGGATAAAAAAGTAAAAGTTCCTTCTGAATTGACTTCGACAGTAACATCTGATAGATTATTAATTACTTTCTCAAATATCTCATAGGACTTCTTTATTTCATCAATATATTCTTTTTTTCTACCTAATTTTCTTTCCATGTCTACTGGTTTGAAAATTTTATATGGAATTTTAAAATTTTTTAGTAATTCTTCTACAACATTGAGTTTTGCTAAATCATTCGTAGAGAGTTCAATTAAAGGTGTAGGTCTAGGGGTTTCAATCATAGTAAAAATAATTGCTGTTTCATTGTTATGATAAAAAATTTTTGAAAAAACTTCAATCCATTTGAAATCCCCTGATTTCAATAATACTCGACATTTATACCTTGTTGTGTTATTTTTTTTCTCTTTAAGCTTAATCTCAATTTGTCTTTTAACAATAGATAAATCATCGGGATGGATTACTTTCATCCAGAAATCTTTTTGTTGTATTTCTTCTAAAGAATATCCAAAGTTTTTTAAAATTGTGTTATTCACATAGATAATTTGATCATCTTGAAGTACTCCAATTCCCAGTAAAGAATTCTCAATAAATTCCCTTTCGGAAAAAATATTCTTGCATATGTCTTGATAATTAATTACCATTATTAATCATAAATTCCAAACTAATTAACCATATTACAAAATTTTTTAATTTATAAAAACTAGTGCTCCTATTATTTAAAATAACTTTTTATTAAAATTTATCTAATGTTTGTATCAATGGTACTCACTGATACAAATATTATTAAAAAAATTAATGTAATTACTCCTATAATAATTAAATACAAAAATTCTCTTAAATCTGGGAGATGTTTTGATTTTTGCGTTTCATTCAACCTAATTTCTTTTTTAGAAGAGTAATAGGTCAATTAAATATAAAAACTTCTTCAATATGAGACAGATTTGAGTTTAACTGCCAACTCTGATGAATAAAACAATACTAATATTTTTATTGATGTGTAATCATCTTAAGGATAAGTGAAACTTGCTTTTATTTTATATTGTTGAAAGCTTATGGAAGTAGATACAACTATTTTAGTAAGGTTTTCGGATTTTTTAGGTAAGTTGATTGGAAAAAATAGAGGTTTTACGGAGCATAAGGTTCAAAACTATTTACGACAGAATGTCAGATCTGATCTTGATTACGTAATAAAAAATTTTGGCATGACTTCGGATTCGGGACACACATATCATATTAAAATACCGGGTTTAGGAGAAATTCAAGATAAGCAAATAATTAATGATATTGACAACATCCGTGAAGCATGGAGAGTTCCCTTTCCCTCATTCTTAAAAAGTACGATACTTGTATTAGGGTTGAGTTTTATTTTAGCATTTACAGTTTCTTTCATCATTTACATCTTTACTTCTAATATTTTAGCAACAATGAGTACTGCCTTGATATTGTTTCCTATAACAGCATTTGCCGGGTTATATTACTTAGGATATTGTACAAAAGAGAGGTTAATCCAGAAGAGTCCCGAAAGTTTTAAACTAGTAAGCCAACTATTTTACTATCTTGAATTACTGATAAATTCCTTAAAGTTTTCTCTAAATTTTGATGAATTTATGTAAATAAAAGTAATATTTAAAAGAAAATTATTACTTCTGAAAGAGCAAAAGTCATAAGAACTAATTATGGTATTGGTTATGAAATCTTATTTCTAACGTGAGGATTATAGAAAAAAATAGTAATTGACATTATTGTAATTAATTTTATATATATATGAAATAATAATAAATACTATGGAAAAAAAGAATATGATGATAATCGGAATAAGTGCGGCGATAATTATTGTTGTAATTGTGATTGTGCTCGTTGTCACACTTGGTGGCGGCGGTGGCGGCGGTGGCGGTGGTGAAATTATAATATAGTTTATGAATAATAGAAGTTGATGTTCATACTATGGATTTTTTTGAATTAGTAATTAACCGGAAAGTATCTTTATAGAAATTTCATAAAAATCTGCATCTGGAAAATATAAAGAACTCTCTTTCTTATATTGATATTAGTTGCATTTATTAATCATATCTGTTGTAATTGTAAGTGCTTTCGCACAATATCGGTGGATTCTAATATTGGTTTAGTGATAATTATAGTTGATAAAGGTGTCTTTCTTAAGAGTTTTTCACAAAAATGTATGCATTATTTCTTTTTATTAAATATTAAGTACATACTTTAATCTTTTCAATTCTTCTGTTAATAAAGATAAATGTTTTTCTATTAAAAATTAATTACTTGAACGGATATGGCATCTATATTAGATTCTAATGAATCAAAGTTCAATAGGCATTTGATAATTATTTTTATCATTATGTTCACTGAAATATTGGGCTTCAGTATGGTATTACCTATCATACCTTTTTTAGGATTATCATTAGGATTAAATCCTTTTCAAGTAGGGTTAATTATGAGCATTTTTAGTTTTAGTCAATTATTTGCAAGCCCTATTACAGGTAAGCTTAGTGATCGTTTTGGTAGGAAACCTATTCTTTTAATAAGTCAGACAAGTACTTTAATTGGATTTTTACTTCTTGGTTTTGCGAATTCTGTCTGGCTCTTAGTCGCAGCACGTCTTATAGATGGGTTGATTGGAAGTAATATGACTGTTAGCCAAGCTTATATTAGTGATGTAACATCTCCGAAAGATCGAACAAAGATCTATGGGTATTCAAGTGCAGTGTTCGGAGCGGGTCTTATTTTTGGACCAGTTATTGGCGGGACATTGTCAACAATCAACTATTCCGTTCCAATGTTATTTGCTGCTGGAATAAGCCTGCTTTCTATAATTTTAGTAATATTATTCTTACCAGAATCTTTATCATTAGAAAAAGAGAAATTTAAATTAATTTTTAATGATATTATTCCCATTGATGAAGTAAAACGTTTTTTCAGAGATTCAGATGTACGAAAGCTATTATTACTCTTCTTTATCTATAACTTCGGATTTATGCTATTTATATCAAGTTTTGCATTATTTGCCGAAAAACAAGCACAAATTACTGCTCAAGAAGTTGGATTTTTAATGTCATGGATTGGGATTTTAAGAGTAATCTTTCAGAGTCTTCTCATCAATCCTCTTCAAAATAAATTTGGTGAGGATTCAGTACTATCTACTGGTATAATTTCAATGATATTTACCATGATCGTACTTATTTTTACAAGAAGCTATATCTTTGCATATATCCCCCTCATTTTTATTGCATTTGGAACTGGTGTGTGTCGTCCAATTTTTACGAGTAAATTAACTAAAAGCGTAAATAGAGAAGAAACTGGAAGTGTATTAGGTGTGAATAATGCCTTATCCAGTATTGGACAAATTATTACCCCAATTTTAGGTGGAGCCCTCATTCAATATCTTCCTTCCCTGTTTCTCCCAGCTTTATCAGCAACTTTTTTCACCATATTGTTTATTCAATGGATAAAAGGATCAAAAAAAAAACATAAAATTTAATCAGGAATTATCTGACAATATTTACAGTTTCTTTTCTTGTTTATATCCTTACTTCTAATATTTTAGCAACAATGATTAATGCCTTGATATTATTTCCTATAACAGCATTTGCTGGGTTATATTATTTAGGATATCATAGAAAAGAAAGGTTAATCCAGAATAGTCCCGAAAGTTTTAAAAGAGTAAGCCAAATATTTTATTATCTCGTATTATTGATAAATTCCTTAAAATTTTCACTAAATCTCGACATATAAGAATTTGAAGCTTTTTAAGAAACTTTTAAATAATTAATTTGTTACTAATTCATAAAAACAGTTATTTTAGGGAATTGATCCAATTTCAAAAATTTAAAACGTACTTGCTAATTGTTGGTTTATTCTTTTTCATATTGTGTTTTGCTAATTCTGAAACTTATACTCAATCAAAAGATTATAGTATTTTAAATAATTCAAAAGATATTAATTTAAATACGTTAGTTTCACCAGATTCTAGTGATTGTGTTATTTATATAAAATCAGACCAAGATTTGATTAATTATAGTTTCCCAGGTTCAGGAAGCGAAAGCGATCCTTACCGTATAGAAAATCTTTCAATATCATCCACGAAAGATTATGGTATTTATTTAGAAAATACCACCAAATATGTCTTAATCCAAAATTGTTATATTTATGCTCATTATCGAGCAATAGAAATTTATAATACAACTGAAAATACTCTTACTATATCAAATAATACTCTTAGTTCAGACAATTATTTTGGTATATTCGTTGGTAAATCACCTTATATCAAGATCTTGAAAAATGTAATTTATAATTGTTATCATGCTATAGAATTCAATGATTGTCCTTACACGATAATAGCAAATAACACATTATTAGACAATGTTTGTTGTATCAGAGTTGAATATAGTTCACCATATTCACAAATTCGTGAAAATAATATTACTAACAATTATGAAGTGATCTGGTTAGCAAATTCAGGAGGTCATTTTTTAATAAAAGACAATTTAATAGTAAACAACAATTTTGGTATTCTATTATCAAGCGGTCCTGGACCATACTTTCCAGATTTTTGCTCAATCATACATAATTTAATAGAGGGAACTGGATGGTATGGATTAATAGTGGAAAGTAATTATAATATCATCTTTCAAAATTCTTTTGTAAATAATAATATTGAAGGCACAAACCAGGCGAAAGATCTGGGATTAAACAATATTTGGTATAATTCATCTGTACAAAAAGGAAATTATTGGTCGGACTGGTGGGGTTTTGGTTCATATAATATTGATGGTTCTGCTAAATCGTATGACCCTTATCCTTCAGAATTGCCATTTCACGCCACAAATTCACTAATACCAAAAATTTTTATAGGTAGAGTGATCTTGAGGTTAACTTTAGGTTTAAGTTATCCGGCATTTGTAATAATTAGCTTTTTGATAGTTAAAAAATCAAAGAAAAAAAAGCTATAACTGTCTATTTAAATTTAATTTTTTCTTTTAATATTTATAGAACCAAATGGATTTATTCATATATTTTATTATTTGAATTTATAAATTTTCATATCCAATATCTTTTCCATTTTACGTTTCTTCTTAAATTCCTTAATAAAATGAAAATAAAATAAATAAATTATAAGCACAAAGTTTACTTATTAGATATCCATTTTTAATTAAAAATTAATACAATACAATTATAATAAATAGGTCAATTTAGAATGGGAAAGAAAGAAATATTGCAGATTTTAAATCTCATCGGATTTATTGCAACAGTGATTGTTAATTTTCTGGCGATATTACTGCCAATTGGAGGTAATACTACTCAAGATTTATCTGATGCTTTACCTAATTTGTTTGTGCCAGCAGGAATTACGTTTTCAATTTGGAGTGTTATTTATATCTTCTTAGGGCTATTTTCTGTTTATCAGATCAGGGATATTTTCAAAAAAGACAAGATTGAAATGAAGTACTTAGATGATATAGGATATTTCTTTATTATTGCAAGTATAGCTAATGTTGCATGGATTTTTCTATGGCATTATAAATTAGTTCCGCTTTCTCTAAGCTTTATGATTGTTCTCTTACTTTCATTAATAATAATTTATCTTAATTTAAATATAGGGAAATCTGAAGTCTCTAGAATCGAGAAAATTGCTGTACATGTCCCTTTCAGTATATATCTAGGTTGGATTACTGTTGCAACGATAGCTAATGTAACTGCTGTAATAGTTGATGTTGGATTGAATGTTTATGGATTACCACAAGAAGTATTTACTGATGGATTACTAGTAGTATTATTAACAATCGTCGTAATAATAGTAGCGGTTCTTATAACATTTGGAATGCTTTATTTACGGAAAGACTATGCCTATAGTTTTGTTATAGTTTGGGCATTACTGGGGATTTTTATTAAGCAAATTGCTTCTAATTTAACAGTAGGTATAACTGCATTGGTTTCTAGCGTAATAATTCTCGTTGGAATTATATATTTAATTATTAAAAAAAAATAATTATTTTTAAAATTTTTTTTCCTATTTTTTTTCTTAATTTTATGCAGTTTGCATTAATAGTTTATAAGGAAAATGTTTAAACTTTGTTTGATATAGGATGAATATAACAATGGCAAATTTTAACCCTGAAAAACTACATGTTGTATATAAAGATTCTGTAGATAGTAAGATATTAAAAATTCCACGAAAATATACTTTGACTCATTCTGATTCAACTGGAGATTTATTTCTCACGATTGGACCTGAATATGATTATAAACAGATCTCAAGTTTTTATACAAGATTTATGAGAGATGAAGTCTTAGCCGAGTGGCAACTTAATAATAACATTTATGAATTACATGTTTTTCTTCATGTTAGTGGAGGATTTGTATTTGGATGGGCAAGTTTGCGAGATAGAATATTTCGTTCTCATTTACCTCTAGTTTTGAATGTTATAAGATATGGAGATAAGTTAATTTTTGAATCCCTTCCAATTCTTAATGATTCTCCAATATATATTCATTTTAACTCGAAAAATAAAAAATATAACAAAATTGAAAATTATGGTCAAATTAAAGAGTTTGATCATTAATAAAAATAAAATCTTCCTTCTCTTTAGTTAATTTCAATAATATATTAATCCGATTTGAATAATAAATTATTAACATTAGCTACATAAGAGAATTATTTCATTATTTAATAGTATGAATCAAATAAGCAAATTGGTAGAAAAAGGATATAACAAAATTGCCGAGCTTTATTACAGTCATAGGGATTTAAATAAATTTAAGACTGAACTAGAAAAGTTCTCCTCCTTACTGTCTAAAAATACGCACATATTAGACGCGGGTTGTGGGGCAGGGATACCTACAGCTAAATTTTTATCAAAAAAAGGATTCAAGGTAACAGGTATCGATTTATCTGATAAAATGCTCACCCTGGCTCGGAAGAATGTACCGGATGCTGAATTTATTAAGATGGATATTAATGATATAATATTCAAAGAGAACACATTTGATGGAGTAATAAGTGTATATACTCTTTTTCATATTCCAAAAGAAAACCACTATTCTATATTCATAAAGTTTTTTGAGATCTTAAAGCCAGGTGGGATTTTATTAATTAACACGGGAATATCCGAATTAGAAGGAACAAGTAATTTTTTTGGAGTTCCAATGTTTTGGAGTAATTTTAATACAAAAACTACTCTAGAACTTGTAAAGAAAGCAGGATTTTCAATTATCTCTGAAGGCATATTAGAAAGAGGTGGAGAATTACAATATTGGATTTATGGAAAGAAATAATTTAAATTTAATTAATGGAGGTAATGAATTATAAATAGTATGAGAAATAAAAAATTCAATTCTGCTGAAAAAGTTATTTTATTTAATGGGATTTTATTAATTGCACTATCTTTTATAAGTGAAATTAATTTCCATTTTATTCAAGGTTTTAGACCAGAATTAATAGAACCTGATATTTTTTGGAGAGCTGAAGCTACTGAAGTTTTCAATTCTATGAGTTTTCTTATTTTAGGATTATTATTGATAATCATAGCTTTTATTCTATCAAAAAAAAGATTGAAATCCTAATTATAAAAAATATTTAGATTAAGAGTAATTTATTTAATTTTTATAAATTTATTAATCCTAAAGGCTCAAGAATACTATTTAATAAGCAGAAGATTTCACTAAGTTAACATCACCTTTTACTTTAAATTTTTCAAATACTATAATCTTAAACTTAATTAATATATAAAGAGAAGAGAAGGGAAAAGAAATCTGAGCAGAAATTTTATAACAAGGGAGAGCATTAAACTCAACCGAGTCTAATAGAGGGCGAAATCCAATGTAACGCGTCAGATTATCTTATTTAAATTTCCCTTCCCTATTTTTTTATAAACTTTCACATATTCAAATATCTAAATTTTTGTATTTAAGATTTGGTTTTTACTTCTTTATTTTTCTTTAATTTTCTGAGCCTAACTTCGTATAAAGAATTTGGATCAATTATTCCTTCAGCAATTAGATCTGGTGGAATCGCAATTTTATAATAATTACCTTGCTTTTGCGGTTTTGCTGGAAAAATTAATTCTTCCTCTGTCATATATAGAATATATATTCTTCGTATAAATAATTAATGTAATTGATATACTAAACATATATAAATTATACAAGTATTTAAATAACAAAAATGTATAACATGAAAATTATTAAAAATTAACGGAATTTATAAAATTAACCAAATAAAAAAAAAAGTAAATTAATTTGTTTTTAAACCTGAATTGGATAAGACATTCCTATTGAGGTGCTTTCATTCCGATCATTCCCATTGCTTCTACTATATTGAAAAAGATTTCAATTGTATATTCATATCCTTCGATTTCATGATACATTATCATAGCATTTTGCTGTCGGGTGAGAGCTTCATCAAGTTTACCTTCCTTTACTTCAGCTATATATATAGACTTTGCCTTATCTCTCTCTACCCTTATAGCATTTTGTACAACTTCTTTTACTAGCGATTTATCTGGAGGAAATTTTTTTCTCTCTTCAATATACTTTTCAGCAACCTCATTTCCCTTATTAAGGGGGAACCAGCTGGTTACAATAATATACGGCATAATTTTCATCTTTTTGAATAAATAGATTTCATTTGAAATTGGGTTTTAAACCAAAGGATAAATCAATAGTATAATATTTAAATATTTACAATTTTGTTAATGATGATCTCCTATATATAAAGTAAAACCATAAAAAATTCAAAATTTTCGAGTGCGAAGATGCAGATGTTTAGGTATTAGAAAAAAAAATAAAAAAGAGATTAAAATTAATCTAATTTCAAATTATTCTTCTAAATTCCTCAGATTTTTAGTATAAAAAAATCCACCTGATAAATGTTGATAAAAAGCCTAAAATCATTGTAGCTAAAAAGAAATAAAAGGAGTATAGATTCCATTTAAAATGCCATGTTCTTTTTTTATTGTTTCTCTTTTTTGATTTTTTGATACCTGTAATAACGCCAGGAATTACAAGTATGATAGTGATTAAAGCTGTTATGCCATGAATTGTATAAAATACAGCGCCTCTGTTTACGATCGTGGAGATAATCCAGTATAGGAAAACACTTAGAGACGTGATAAAATAACCAATACCAAACGTAATATGGATTTTGTTATTTACAAACTTAGGAAGATCATGAAAAAATTCAGTAATTGGGGACCTTTTTAATCCTGAAATCATAGCAATGCCCCCAAAGAGAAAAGCAATCGCTAATAATACAGCATGTAAAACCCAATCAGAGAAAAGCGTACGATAAGCATTATCACTCCAACCCCGACTCTCCCAATAACCAATATAATTATAATTGACAATCTCCATTCTAACAACCCATTTTACCCATTTATATCCTAAATGGTTTGGCGCAACTACTCTAACTGGAAATCCTTGCTCAATTGGAAGAGGCTCACCATTCATTTCATATGCTAAAAGTACATTGTCCATATTTGCTTCTTCAATAGTCAATGAAGAAGCATAATTATCTGCTGCATAGAAAACGACATCTACAGCACCAGCTTTTATTTGTGCCATATCTAGTAAATCTTTAATCGGAACACCCTTCCATAAAGCTGTACCAAATGGGCCATCAACACATTGTAGTGTTGCAACAATCTCTTTTGAAGGTTGAGACGTAAAGTTGGAGTAATTAAAAGTCAAATTATTATTTATGTGTCCATCAATCGTTAATTCCCAAGTATGAGCTGGAATTGTTGGAATTTCCCCCTTAGATACAACAAAAAACTCATCATTAGGGGTAATAATATTTCTACTCATCATAAGCCCAACCAAACCAAATAGGGGGAGACATAACAAAATAAGAATTCCAATGTATTTTAAATACATTTTTCTTTTTCTGTTCATAGATACTTCATCAAATTTAAAGTGTGTGAAGTCTTACAAGAGAATTAATGAAGAAGAATAATATTTTGTAGTTAAATCGAATAAGACTTCCTAATTATAAAATTCCGTCACTATATATTATAAGAAAATATTATGAATTCAATTGAATTCTGTTTCCCGGGGTGAAATATCGTTTTTTTCTTTTCTTGGTTCTCCAATTTTCTTTTGAACAACATATCCTATTATCGATAATGCTCCGCCATTAAACATTCCTATCACTCCAAATCCAGGGTAAAAAGGCTCCTAAAAACTAGAGCCAAATTGTATAAATCAAGAATCTCCATCAGGAGAATCCAAACTGTTGTAATTGTAATAATCAGTATTCCGGAATACAATCTCATGGTGCTTAAACCTTTTTTATCATTTTTGCTTGAAATAATAAGTAATACCATTAAAGCAGAACGTGAGATTGACGTGTCTATCTTCTAGCAACTATTATTAACAAGAATTAAATTTTACTTAGAAAATACCTAATTTTTAAAAAATTGGGTTTTAAAAACCTGATTTTAAATTTATATTTATGATTATTGATCACTGTGAGAAAACAATAAGTATAAAAATTGTATATTTTGGACCAGCTTTTTCGGGTAAAACTACTTCAATAAAAGCTTTATTTTCTGAATTTGGAAAGGGTGAAGCGCTCCATAGTATTGAAAGTACAGTATGCAGGACACTGTTTTTTGATTATGGTACTGTCTCATTTCAAAATGAAGAATGGAAATTAAAAATTCATATTTATACTACAACAGGTCAAGATTTCTATTTAATAACGAGGCCAATTACATTACGAGCAGTAGATGGAATAATATTTGTAATAGATTCTCAGGAAGAAGTATACGAACGTAATTTAATATCTTGGAACGAGCTCATCTCATATTTTAAGGACTGTATTGATGATATCCCAGTTATTATTGCTTTTAATAAACGAGATAAACCTATAAAATTTGAACCTAATATGTTTTTAAAGGAAATTAGGTTTCGCGAATATAAGAATATAGAAAGCATGTTTACCATTGCAATTCACGGAGAGGGAATTTTAGAGTGTTTTGAAGACATTTTAAGATTAGTTTTAACGAAGTACTATAATAAAAAACTTGTTTCAGCAATAAATTAATGGTATATTCACTCTCTATAGTTTTAAGCAGTTTCTAAAAAATTTCATTTTAATCTTTTCAATTGTTTTGTTGGATAATATTTTTTATCCAATCGATTTTTGAAGGATTAAATTCTTTAATTTTATCAATTAATTGCTGTGCATCAATACTATTGGGTTCAATTTCTAATAGGTATGTGCAAAAATCTAAAACGTTTTCATAAAATTCTAAATCATAAGATATTAATGCTAAATTTAGCAAAACTTTCGTATCAGATGGATATTCTATTAATTTGTTTAGTTGCTCATTAAATTGTATGTATGCTCTAAGGAATTTAGATGCTTTTTTCGCTGGCTCAATGATATTTTCGTGACCCTCGCACATAATATCAATATTAAGATTTAATAATTTCTGAATTGATTTAACATAAGCCTCTAAATTTCCCCCCTGCTTATTAATAACAACTCCAGGAAGATCCCCACCAAAAAGAATCCTTTTACTTTCTGTTTCTAAAAGATATGCAACTGATCCTGGCGTGTGCCCCGGAATATGAATGCATTTAAACTCATAAGTTCCAAATTTTAAAATTTCGTTATCATCCTTAATTATTCTATTAATTTTTACAGGTTCATATTTATAGTCTGCATACATTTGAGCAATATTTGGATCTCTTATTTTTAACACATTATCTATAGCATCTAGTTTATGTGCATAAAATTTGATATCCTTGTTTAATTCTTTAAGTTTAGAACAAACACCATAATGGTCTATATGACCATGCGTAATAAGACAGTGTTTTATATCTTTTAAATCATAGCCCTCTTTTGCTATAGCTCGTATCGGTTCAATATCAAGTCCAGCATCAATCATTACTAAACCATCATCACTTCTCGTGTCAACCATGTACACACAACAACCTGGTACATTAGGATCATAAGGTTTAACTATATAAACATTATCTACAATGTTTTTCATTTTCATCATTAACTATTCTTTCATTTAAAGTGAAGGTGAATATTTATTGTATTTTAAAAGATTTTGGATAATGTTGTTATTTTGCAGAGATATTGAAAATAAATTATTAGTGCCTTGGACTTTATAAATAAAGTATTTTTTAATTTATCATTCAAAATTTTATTAAAAATTGGGTGGTCAAATTTGAATTTAAAATTAGAAGATGTAAAAGAAGAGGATAGAGGGATTCTCGCTCCATGCGGTATTATTTGTTTAGGATGTGATACTCATACTGGAGAAAGTCTAGATGCTGCAAAGAAACTTAAGGAGATTTGGGAATGTGGGAATTTAAGAGATTCTGGTATCACTATTGGATTAGATCCAGAGGGAATAGATACAACTCTAGAAATATTAAGTAATTATATCGAAAAATCTGACAGAGGAAAGTGTCCTGGATGCTTTAAGGGAGGATTTGCTTCACAATTCTGTGGTATTGCAAAATGTGTCAATTCTAAAGGTTATTTGACTTGTGCTGAATGTAATGACTATGATCCTATAGCAGAAACTCCATGTCCTAACGATGAACCTAATCCTATGCCAATGGCGAATAGAGCTCAAATGACTAATATGATTTGTAATCGATATAGTAGAAATACATGTGATAATTTGAAAAAGTGTCGTGAAATGGGATATGAGGCATTTATAAAAGAAGCGAAAGAAAAAGTTGCAAATGGATGGAGAACTTGGCAGGTAGTAAGTAATGAGATGGTTATTACAAAAGCGATGAAAAAATAACTTCATTTCAATGATTTTTTAATTAATTAGCTTAAATCTTTTTTTTTACAAAAATATTTTTTTAGTTAATTACAAGAAGAAAAGAATATAATAATTTAAAATACGAGTTCGACATTTACTGTTCTTCTTTTTTTAAGAATATACCAAGATGTAAAAATTATAAATAATCACAAGGATTATCTCATATTGATAGATTTATATAAGGGAGGGTAAAATGAAAAGTATTTTAGATATCATTAAATCGAGAAGAAGCACTCGTAGATTTAAAACTGAAATGGTATCAGACGAAGATCTTAAAGCTGTACTTGAAGCTGCTAGATGGGCTCCCTCTGGCGATAATAAACAACCGTGGAAATTTATTGTGATAAAAAATAAGGAAATAATGATGAAAATTGCTGATTTATCACCTATGAAGAAGTTCCATGCTATGCTAAGGAATGGTCCTATTCTCATTGCTATTTTAGTAAACTCGCGGAAATCAAAATGGGTTACCTTAGATGGTGCTATATGTACTCAGAATTTAATGTTAGAAGCTTGGGCTCGAGGATTAGGTACTTGTTTTTCATCATGGTATCCCACAATGCATACAGAAGTATGCAAAAAAGTTAAGCAGTTGTTAAACATTCCAGAACATTGGATTATTTTAACATTTACACCACTGGGTTACCCTGTTGAAGATCCTGAGAAAGCACACATTCTCCCAGCTAAAAGAAAATCATTAGATGCACTGGTTTCTTACGAGAGATTTGAATAAGGTGAATAAAATATTTTAAAATTGAATTTGTAAGTCTTAATTACTTAAAGAAGAATATATAATTCAAAGTGAAAAAATCCAAAACTTTTAGATATCATATTATAAAATTCGATTTTCAGATTGTGGAAGTGTCTTTATAGGTCTTAAAACTACACATACTCTCTCGACACTTTTTACGTCAGCGCGACCACGAAATGATTCTATTAATGCATCTAATTCAATTATTTCTGGAACATTAACTTTTATTAAAACTCCACATTCTCCCGCAAGGAAATAAACTTCTTCACATTGAGGTAGAATCTGTGCTTCCCTTAATAATTCTTTTGTTTCAGCCTGGGTTTTTGGAATAAGAGTAATGAATGCAATAATACATCTTTCATCTTCACGACAGATCTTTATAGTAAATTTTTCAATTACTCCTTCCTCTTGAAGTTTTATAACCCTTTTTCTCACAGTTGATTCAGATAAATTTACTTTAGGATCTTTTGCTATTTCATGATACGGTCTTCTAGAATCTTCTAGAAGCATTTCAAGAATTCTTTTATCCTTATCATCAAGATTTTTCATTATTAATTTCCTTTTTTACTGAATTAAAAAAATTTTAATTTAAAATTTAAAAAAATTATTTTTCTTTAATTAAACATAGCAATTCTCAGAAATCTTTCAGTAGTGGCCCAAATAAACGCTCATAATGAACTGCCATACAATGAATTCCTGCAGCCTTTGTTGTTTTCTTGATTTCCTTGATAAATGGCTCAAAAAAATCGATATTGATCTTATCGATAGCTATATTCCGCTTTTTCTTGTCTTCTTTATACTCCTTCTTTACCCTTTTGAGTTCTTGTAATAAATCTTTTGGAACCGAGACACCAGGAATAAATTCGTTAAAATACCATGCAATGCCGTAATTTTTCAATGGAAATAATCCAAGAAGAACAGGCACATTGTATTTTTCCAGTTCTTTTAGAAATTCCTTAGCATCTTCTATATCAAAACTTGTTTGAGTTTGAATGAAATCAACACCAACTTCAACTTTTCTTCCCACCTTTAAGATTTCAGGTTCTCGTGGTCGAGAATTTGGATTAGCAGCACATCCAATATTCATTTCAATTGGACCTCCTCGTATTTCTTTTCCTTCTAAATCGGTTCCATCATCAATGATTTTTGAGGCAAGTTCGATAAATTGAGTACTATCTAAATCATATACAGGACGTGCTCTTTTATTATCTCCAAGTGCACTATGATCTCCAGTGAGTGTTAAAATATTTTTTAGACCTAGAATAGCCCCGCCTACAATATCCCCAAATAAAGCAATACGATTTCGATCCCTTACAGTCATTTGCCAAACAGCTTCTAATCCCACCTTCTCTTGCACTAAATAGCTTGGAACCATGGAGCATGTATAGGCGTCTCCTTGAGGTCCATCTGTTACATTAGCCGCAACAATTTTACCAGTTTTTTTCATTTCTTCTGCAGAATGAAGAACATGATTAATATCAAAATCCTTCTCTGGCTCTAATTCACCTGTAAACACGAATTTACCTTCTCTAATTGCTTTCATTAAGTTACTAAATGCAGGTCTTTTTGCCATTCTATTACTTCGCCTCCTCTTTTGTTTCTTCTTCATTAGTAAATGGTTTATTTATCTCAATAAACCTTGGACTTGACCATAACATATAATTCCTAGGTGATCGATATTTAGTAAAGAGATCGAGTCTATCAAACTTTTTAAGACGCTCCCATATTTTTACCCATGCGCATTCATGAATGTACCCACCTACTTCACACTTTCCATCAACTTGTCCTCCACATGGACCATTACTTAAGTTTTTAGCGCATCCAGCCATAGGGCAAACACCACCAGTTTCCCCCAAAAGACAATCTCCGCACGTTTCGCAGTATTCTACATAATAGTTTTCACCTGCATTCTCAGCCCCTCCATACCGACTGTTCTGAGCCGGATATGTTAGTATCTGAGGGAACACTCTATTCATCATAACAACACCTAATCCACAAGCTAGTGATACAATTGCATCATATTCTTCGATAAAGGGTCTTACTGTTGTAGCAGCAATTCTGTCATCGCATTGTCGTAGAACTGTTATTGCTCTCCATTTAAGCTCCTTTCCTTCAGTTCGGCCTTTTAATTCTAAAAGTTGTCCTAGAACCTTTGCTTCACTAATGCTACGAGGTGGTTGACAACATCCATCACATCCAGCTATTAAAATCTTCGAGTATGGCTTAATAAATTTGTAGATTTCGTCTATATCTTTTTGCTCTGTTATTATCATATCAATTATCTCCTAATTCTTACTTTTTTTTAGATTTTTTGATTCTTTATATTTTTTCTTTCAATTTAATGTAATTTTATTTGGATTTTAAGAAAAATATCCAATAATTAAATATTTAATTTTTCCATCAATTTTTTTGGCCTTACACTTCGGTTAGTAAGTCCAAGTTTATCTGGTTCTACACCGAATGCAATTGCCATTAATTCTGGTAAATATAAAACTGGAATATCAAGCTCTTTGCCAGTTTTCCTCGAAATTAGTCGTTGTTTTCTATCATATTGTCCTACACACGCAGGACAAACTCCGACCATAACATCTACTTCCTCTTTAAGATCTTTCAATTCAGTCATCTTCTTTTCAACAAGTTCAAATCCTATTTCTTCTTGTAATCTCGCACAGAATCCGCAACATTCAAGTTTTCCAGCAAATGCTACTGTTTTAGCACCCATAGCTTCTATTATCTTATCCATAGTTTCAGGTCGTTCAGGGTGATCAAATTGTAAGATTTTGCTTGGCCTGATGAGATGACAACCATAGTGTACTGCCACATTCAAGTTATCCATGGGTTTCATGAGAATATTCTTAATTTTATTAAGCATCTCATCTTGAGCAAATAGCTCAACAAAATGATATACTTTGGAAGTTCCTCTATATTCATACCCGATCTTCTTTAATACGGAATTAACCCGATCGAATGCCGCTTTATCTTCTTCAAGTAGAACTCGTGTAGTTTTGAGGGTTTCATAACAACCAGAACAAATAGTTAAAATGTCTAAACCCATTTTTTCGGCGATACATAAGTTTCTAGCAGCTATAGTTAGCCAAGTGTCGATACTTACCGATTGAGTAGCAACAGGATCGGGACAACAGCTAGCACCTTCCATTTCCTTGAATTTATACCCTAAGATATTTGCAATTTCTCTAAATGCAAACTCAAAATGCGGAACCTTCAAGGGGATTGTACATCCTAAATATAATGCATATTCCATTATTTCTCATCCTCTGTGTCTTTCATTGCTTCTTCAATTAAATTTCCAATTCCTGTTTCTTTCATAATAAAATCAATTTCTTCTAAGTTTGGTGGTGTCAATTTAGGTAATCCCATTCTTTCTCTTCGTCTATCTATGGTAGTTGCTAAGCCTCCAGTATAAGGTACGACAAAGCCATTATCATGTAAAGTTTGAATTGTTGCCTGATATTCATTAGGAATATTACCTTCTTTGACTGCTAAATTTCTAAGCAATGCTAGTATGAAAGAATAATCGACACCTTTTGGACATCGTTCAGTGCATCTATGGCATAGTGAACATGTCCAAATCGCGTTACTTGACAAAACTCTATCCTTCAAACCTAATAAACATGATGCTACTACTCTATGAGGTTGAAGATCAACATATTCTGTAACTGTACAACCAGAACTACAAACTCCACATTGAATACATTTGAGAAGTGATTTTGCACCTACTTTTTTACTTATTTCATATCGGAAATCCTTATCCAAATCACTTGCATTTATTAATTCTTCTTCGGTCATTTTTTCATGCTCCTCCTTTAGCCTTATTAAGCCCTAATTTTTTTAGTTGACTCACAAAATCAGTAACCACTTCTGAAAAACGTTTCCCTTCGCTAGCTGACACCCATTCAAGACGGAAGCGTTCTGGATTTATTCCCACCTTTTCTAATATCTCATTTAACTCGTTATACCTTTGTAATGTATCATAGTTTCCTTCTAAATAGTGGCAATCTCCTAAATGACACCCTCCTATAAACACTCCGTCAGCACCTTCCAAAAATGCTTGTAAAATAAATCTCTTTGGGATTCTTCCAGAACACATAACTCGAATAGGTCGTATATTTGTAGGATATTGGAATCGACTTACACCACAGGTATCAGCTCCTGCATAACTACACCAATTACATAAAAAGGCCACAATTCGAGGTCTTTCATCAATAAACTCACCTTTTAATGCTTCAGATATCATTGGAGTTAGTTGATCATCAGCAAAATGACTCATTGTTATTGCTCCTGCTGGACATGCAGCGGCACAATCACCACATCCTTTACATAGAAGAGGATTTGATTCTGATACTAAAACATCATTGTCAAAGTTAACTCCAATTGCTCCAAAATTGCATACTTCTTCACATTTCTGGCATGCTATACATAAAGCAGGGTTAACTACTGATACTAAAGGCTCATTTTCAACAATTCCAGCAATTAAAGGAATTAACGCATGAGCTGCAGCACCTCTTCCTTGAGATATAGAATCAGCAATACCCTTAGGACCATGTGCTGTACCAGCTAGATATATTCCATCCGTAGCAAAATCGATAGGTCGCAGTTTTATATGTGCTTCTAAGAAAAAACCATTTTGATCTCGTGGAACCTTCAATAGTTCAGCAAGAACTTTATTATCATGGGGTTTTAATGGGGTAGATAAAACTAGTTTATCAGCATCAATGTTGAGGTGGATTTGTGTCAATATATCATGGACTTTAACACTGATCTTCCCATTTATAAGATCTACTTCAGGATAATCATTAAATCTAATATA
Organism: Promethearchaeota archaeon; assembly: GCA_048938005.1. Classification (GTDB taxonomy): domain Archaea; phylum Asgardarchaeota; class Lokiarchaeia; order Sigyniarchaeales; family SOKP01; genus Loki-b32. The sequence continues at coordinate 18,950 of JBHLMQ010000009.1, forward strand.
ATTAATATTTTCTCTAGCTTTCCAATAAAAAGCTTCTTCGTCTGTTCCAACTCGGATATCCCTGTATAACACAAATATTTGCGAGTTGGGATAATTTTCTTTCACATAAAGGGCATGTCTAATAGATTCAGAACAGCATATTAATGAACAATATGTACACCCATTTCCTCCTTCTGGTTGTCGTGATCCAACACAATGGATAAATACAAGAGTTTCACCATCCTTTAACTCATTATTCCTTAGTTTCTCTGAGAGTTCCAACTGTGTCATAACCCGTGGATCTTCACCATAATGATACCATCCTTCTGGTTTATATTCATAAGCCCCCGTTGCTACAACAATTACACCAACATTCAACTCCGAAACACTATTATTAGCTTGATTTTTTACATTAACTTTAAAATCTCCGATTGATCCCTTTACATCAACTACTTCAGAGTTTAAATAGGTAGTAATATTTTTCAATGAATTGTATTCTTTCAGTTTTTCATCCAAGAATTCTTTTGAATCAATTCTATCAAAATTAATTTTATAAATAAGATTCAATTGGCCACCTAGTTTATCTTCTTTTTCAACTAAATGTGTTTTAAACCCTTTTTTAGCAATTTCCATGGCAGCACTCATACCTGCAATTCCTCCACCAATTACTAACGCTTCTGGAACAACGTCTCCTTTTATTTTCACTTCTTGTTTTAAAAATCTAGCACGAGCAACACCCATACGGATTAAATCTTTAGCTTTATCTGTTGCCTTCTCGCGTTCATTCATATGTACCCATGAGTCTAATTCTCGAATGCTTACAAAATTAAATAAATATTCATTCAATCCAGCTTCTCTAATGGTTTTTTGGAATAATGATTCATGAGTTCTTGGAGTACATGCTGCAACTAATACTCGATTTAGGTCTAATTCTTCAATTTTCTCCTTGATAATATCTTGAGTTAAACTCGAACAACTATATTTATTATCCATCGCATATACCACATTTGGAAGTGTCTTGGCGTATTCTACCAGTTCAGGAACATCCATATAACCACCGATATTAACACCACAATGACAGATAAACACTCCTATGCGTGGTTCATCTCCTTCACGTACAACTCTTAATGGTGGTAACTCTACTCTTTGCTCTTCTTCACTTAATGGAACAGCATGTAAAGCGGCCAAAGCGGCAGCCCCACTAGCTTTTGAAACAGAATTGGCAATATCATCAGGAGATTGGCAAGAGCCAGTAATATAGATGCCTTCTCTTGTAGATTGGAGATCTTCAACTGAATTTTTGGTTTTATAAAATCCTAATTCATTAGTATCAATTCCTAAGATTTTTGCTAATTCATTAGAATCTTTTCGAGGAATGACTGCACTAGCTAATACAACTAAATCAAATCGAGCAGTTTCGACTTCACCTGTGTCTAAATTTGCGTGTTTTACTAACAAATCATGTGTGTCCGGATCTTCTCGAATATCTCCCGGAATTCCATGAAAGTATTTTAATTTGTATTCATCTTTTGCTCTCTCAATAAATTCTTCTTGATTTTTTCCAATAACGCGAGTGTCATTAAAAAAGATGGTAACCTCTGTATCAGGAGCATGTTCTCGCGTAACAACACCTTCTTTAGCCATATACATACAGCAAAATTTAGAACAATATGAACATAACGCTTCATTACGAGATCCAACACATCCAACAAAAGCAATCTTATGAGCATGCTTTTCATCTGAGGAACGTAATAATTCACCACCAGTAGGTCCAGAAGCACTAAGAAGTCGTTCATATTGCATAGCTGTAATTACATTAGGATATTCTCCATAATGATAACGGACTAAAGGTGTTGGATCCAGAATATCTATACCAGTTGCTACTATAATTGATGCAACATTGTATTCCACAACTTCATCCTTCATTTCAAAATCAATTGCTTCTGCCTCACATTCCTTTTCACATAATCGACATGCATTTTTTGTCAAAAAGAGGCATGTTTCAGCATCGATTGTTGCCTTTCTTGGAACTGCTTGAGGGAACGGAATATATATTGCAGTGCGATTACCCATAGCTTCTTCAAATTCTGAAGGAATTTTTTTCATGGGACATTTTTCGGAGCATGCCCCGCACCCAGTACACTTATCCCAATCAACATACTTTGATTTTTTTAATACCTTAACATTGAAGTTTCCTGCTTCACCGGATATTTCTTGAACTTCTGAATAGGTAAGGAGTTCCACATTAGGATGCCGTGCCACTTCAACCATTTTGGGAGCTAGTATACAAATTGAACAATCTAAAGTAGGGAATGTCTTATCTAATTGTGCCATTCGCCCCCCAACAGAAGGAGTTTTTTCTACTAAAATTACTTTATAGCCTTGTTCACCCAAAGATAATGCTGCTTCGATTCCAGAAATTCCGCCACCGATTATCAGTATATTATTATTCATAACTTTTCCATTTCCTTCAATTTTTTATTTAGATTTTGATAAACTATATTATTTTGCTAGAAATATTCAATCGCATTTGAAAATTGTTTTTAATTTTGATAAGATATTCTTATATTTTTTATTGATTATCTCCGACAAAATTCTATATAAAACTTATGATCTATAACAGATTTATCACTATTTATAGTTGGATTTTTTCAGAAAAAATTACTACTTGATCATTATTTTGAGAAAATTTATCGATTTTGATATTTTTCTCTTTAATATTTAAACTCTAATAAGAATACTCTTTTCGTACAAAATAATACTTTTTTGTCATCTACGTTCTAATAATATATTTAGCAATTTTAATTCAAAATTTTATAAATCAGGAAAAAACTGGCAAATTTAATTAGAAGGTTTCTTTGTTAATTCCTTACGAAAACTTGAAATGAAAAAGAAGATTTTAATATTTAAACCACAAATTGACTATAAAAAATATTAAAAAGATAATAATAAAATATATTATCCTAATATATTATCCTTTTAAATATATAAATGAAAAAGTAAAGTCTAAGTTACACTTGCATTATTAGATATGGTGATATCAAATTAAAATCGTTGTTACAGGGCCCTTACAATCGGGAAAGTCAAGCTACATTCGTCATCTTGATGATAATGCGTTGAATGTAGAAGCTCAAGGGAAAGATCAGAAGTTTTACACAGTTGCGATGGATTTAGGAAGTGTTAAATTAAACGGATTTGATGTATTTTTATTTGGAACACCAGGACTTTTAAGATTTTCAGTAATGAGAGGTATTTGTACTAGTGGTTCAGATGGCGTTATTTTTATATTTGATGCTGCTGCTCCAGAAAAAGATGATAGTGCAATTATGATATTAAATTCTATTAGAAAAATATTACCTCCTAATATTCCAATAACCTTTTTAGCAAATAAACAGGATCTTGAAGGTGCTCGCCCTCCAGAAGTAGTTCGTTCACAAAACTATTTACCTGAAGATAGTAAAATCTTTCCAACAAGCACAAAAACTGGTTTGAATATAAGAGAATCGATTACGCATTTGGTTAATCATATCTATGAAGAATATTCATCATTACTCCAAACTCTTCGTACTTATGAGAATGACATTGAAGGATTAGCGCAAGAATTAAAAAAAGATAAGGTTCAAATGCGCGATTTCTTAAACAATTTAGAGATTAAACGATTTATAGAAGTAGATAGGGTTTCCAAGACATATAAAGTAAGATCTGGATTAAAATATTTAGTATAATTACTTTTTTTAATGGAGTTCATTTTTTTAATAGCAACGGAGAGATTTTTTCTTTACCACACTCATTCTGTAAATTTAATAAACCTATCCTCTGGTTATCGAGGATATTCCAGAAAAATTGGGGAACATCCTTTTCTTTTTTATACATAGCTTCGATGCGCTCTAATTTTTGTAGCAATTTTTCAGGTCTAATAGAAAATTGTTCAATATAATCCTCTTCTTTATAATCCTTATCAAGATATTGTTTAAACAATGTTTTTAAATCTGAAAATTCGGGTATAAATCCTATAGGTGTCTTTATAGCCTCAAAATCGTTATTTGTGCGTCCTTCTGCCCATATTACCCAACAAAGCTTATCTAAAATTCCATTTAGATATTTTCCTTCTTTATTTTTGAGAAAATAATTAGTAGCAAACACTTTAGGGCAGTGATCTAATCTATTGCCAAATTTTTGGTGATTTTCTAAATATTTCCCAAGTGGGACTACCATAAAATCTAAATTTGCCATTGGTTGTTGAGTTCTAACCCCTTCGGTACCAAGTGTAGCTGATGTAGTTTCTGATTCAATAGAAGCCCCTAGAAAAACCCCATGTTCCCAATTAAGACTTTCAATCACAGGTGGCATTGTTTCACTATCACGACCTCCGTAAAAAATACCATGGACTGGTACTCCCTCGGGATTATGTAAATATGGGTCAGCATTGTCCAATTCTTCAATACGAATTGTATAACGAGCATTTGGATGTGCATGAGGTATTTCCCTCCCATCCTTATCTTTCTTTCCTTTCTTCCAATTACCTGAAAAATTGAATCCTTCATCTGGAATTGATCTACCATCTCCAATCCAATATGGGATTGCCTTTTTTATTAATACATTAGAAAAAATGGTTTCACGAGGGGTTGTAAGGGCATCAAATATGAGAGGATCATCTTTAGCATTTACATCCTTAATAATTCCAAAAATACCCCTTTCTATGTTAACAGAATGGACATAACCACTTTCCCAAACTCGAAGATATGCAATATCATCTCCAACTATGGTTTGACCAGGTAACATTGCTGTACTGGTTTTGCCACATGCTGAGGGAAATGCGCCACAGAAATATGAAACCCTATTTTTTCCCTCTGGATGAATACCCATAATAAAGTAATGTTCTGCTAGCCAATCTTCATTATTAGCTTTATAAATTGCTAAACGTAAGGCAAGTTTTTTTAATCCAAGTGAATTTCCAGCATATTGATTATTTACTGAAAGTACACGTTGTTCTTTTAAATCAATATAAATCCTTCTTTTATCAAGGTTTTTTGTAACTGGAGGATCACCTGTTAATTCTCCCGAAGAATGAATAAAATAGAAAAAATCATCGGATCCATTCAATCTTTTAAACTCCTCATATCCAGCTCTATAAAGAAGATCTTCTGAATGGGCAACATAATATGAATCTGTTAATTGAAGCGCAAGTATTGAGAATTTAGAACTTTTGGGACCTAAGCAAAAAAATCTGACTACACATTCATGACCTTCCATACATCCATCCATTATTTCCAATATTTCTTTTAAACCTTTTTTTCTTTCCATAGTATTTATCCAAGGATAAGAATCTAAATCCTCTTTAGGTACTAGAACTTGAGTATTTTCTTTATCCCTTGCTTGATCGTGATTTGCCATAGTAAAAAATCCATCATAATGTATAGTATGGCCTTTCAGATCTAATTTCGCTTCTTCGCCAAGCTCAATAGCTCTGTTTCTTACATAATCAATATCTTCTTTTGAATCTGTGATAACTGTGACCTTAGATGGTTTACATAAAGTGACAAACTCATTTACAATTTTTAGGACATTATTATTATTTAAAGCCTTTAGTTTTTCAAAACTTTTATTGTCAATAACTTCCATTGTATTTTAATTAGCAATTTTTTCTATCGAATCAATTACAAATGACCTTAAGAGTGTTATAAGTAAATTTTTGAGGTTTTTTTAATTTTTTCTTTTAATTTCCAAGATAATAATCCATATTTTATGAAGATTTTAATCTGTAAAAATTAAACATTAAAAAATAAAAAAAGAGATTTTAAAAAAAAATTTTCTAAGGCTCTTATACACCTTCTAGTTTACTACCTTTCGCACTGATAATTCTATCCACTCTTAAGATTAAATTAGCTAGTTCACTCCCAGATTTAATGATATGGTTGATTAATTCGGCAGGTTCAACGATTCCTCTTTTAAAATTATCTCCAATTGTATTAGTAATTGTATCAATTCCAACCCATTTATCATCCGCAGTTTTATGTGCTGCCCTTAATTCAGTCAATTGTTCAATTTCTTCTAAACCAGCATTCTTTATTAATGTCTTAGGGATTTCTTCAAGTGCTAAAGCAAAAGCATTAACTGCAAGTTGTTCTTTTCCACCAATCTCATTAGCATAAGTTCTTATCCTCTTCGCAAGTTCCATATAAATTGCACCTCCACCTGCTACAACAGTCTGAGTGTCAATTATTTTTGCTATAACAGAGAGAACATCATTTAATGATACTTCTGCGGTACTGAGAATCTTATCAAGACCGCCCTTAAGCAATATTGACACAGATTTAGGATTTTTACATCCTGTGAATAAAGTATACTCATCATCACCAATTTTTTCAAAATAGACTTTTTCAGCAAATCCTAAATCATCTTCAGAAAGTAAACTTAAATCATCTACTAATTTTGCCCCAACAGCCTTTAAAATCGATTTATAATCACTTTCACCAACATTTTTGATAGCTGCGATTCCTTCTCTTGCTAAGTAAGCACTAAATTTATCAGAGACGTCACTACTATTTACAACCATGTTAACATCTAAATCTTTAAATATTTTTAAGTAATCTGTAAGGATTTTATTTTCTTGGTCGAGGAATTTTTGAACTTCAGATGGGCTAGATATTCGAACTTGAGCATCAAATTCAGTCTTTTTAACATCTAATTTTCTTCGAATAACAGCAATTTTTGCATCTTTTATAGAATCAGGCATCATTGCATTTGTTTTTTCTTTTTGAATATATACTCCATTAATTAATTCTGTTTCTTTAAGGGATTTCCCTGGTGCTTTAACGATTTTTACATTACCTACTTTTGCAAATGTATTCCCCTCTTCATCTTTGATCTGTTTAATTGCTTTTAACGCTAAATCTGCAAAAAAATCTTTTAGTGGAGCAATATCTTTAGCATTCATTGCAGTTTTGGCTGCATTTATAAGAACCTCATCATCATCACTGGAAATTTTTGTTGCTATTTCATTTATTATGTCGAGAACTTTATCAGCAGCTAATTTGTACCCATGAGTAATAGGCTTTGGATGGATATCTTGCTCAATCAATTCTAAAGCATTATTTAATAAACTAGCAGAAAAGATTACTGCAGAAGTAGTTCCATCACCAATATCATCATCAATAGATTTTGCCACATTAACCATCATATTCGCTGCTATATTTTCAATATCAAGGTTCTTAAGAATCTCTGCTCCATCATTTGTTATAGTAACATCTCCCAAGGAATCTACGAGCATTTTAGACATACCTTTTGGTCCAAGAGTGGATCTCACAGTCTCAGCAATGGCAACCATCGCTGTAATATTTTGCTTTCTAGCTTCTTTTTCACGAACTTCTTCTGTTCCTTCTTTAAGAATTATTATTGGTACATTTGACATTGTTTCTACACTTTTTTTTAAAAAAATATTATGTAATATATATAGATCCCTAAATCACAAAATTAAAAAAAGTTTACTGAAATTGATAAAAAGAAGGATCAACGAAGATCGTCTATAAAGTTATTTAAATTCAACATAAGAGCTGTTTTTATACTCCTTTAAAATCATATTTGAATTAGTTCTAGTAATATATTCTTTCTTGTTTAAATCTCTAATGAAGTTATGAACGTCTTCGCTCTCCTTGAATCTACAGATTAAAGCGGCAGATTGTTCACCAGTAGTATGAAAAATTGAACAAACTTCCGGGATATTGGTGAGGTCGTTTAAAATTTCTTCAGTAAATTTACCATCGCAATTGATTCTTATGAGGAAAGTTAATTTATAACCTAATTTTTCATTGTTCAATCTAAGAGTATAACCCTCAATTACTCCATTCTTCTTTAATTTTGCTATCCTGTTATGTATTGTTCCGATTGAGATTCCTAAATTATCTTGGATCTCTCTATAAGAGGTTCTAGCGTTTTCTTGAAGAATCGTTAATATATTTCGATCGATTTCATCGAGGACTTTCTCTTTCTTCATTAAGAATCAACCCAAATATAATTATGAAGTTTTTGTTAGATCAATATATTTTATTTTGAGAAATATATAAAATTTTATAAAAAATTAAATGAAAATCTAATTTTCATTGAAAATTTTTTAAAATAATTTACAAGAAATAATCAAAATTTCTTCTAAGAAAGTCTTTTCAGATGTATTAAAATTTATTTTAATTTCTGTATTCTTATTATTAATTGATATTTTAGAAAAGCAAATTGCGGTAAATAATAATGATTGATCCATGGGGAGCTTCAGCAATTGAAGAAGAAGATTATGCTAGATTAATTAAGGAGTTTGGAATAGAGGAAATAACAGAATCCCTTAGACAAAAAATGATTAAGAACCGATTTATTCGAAGAAAAATAATTTTTGGGCATCGGGATTTAAATCTGGTTTTTAAAGCTATTGAAAAAGAACAACCCTGGGCAGTAATGAGTGGAATTAAGCCTTCGGGACCATTCCATTTAGGGACGTCGACAACAGCTCTGGAGATCGTGGAATTCCAAAAAATGGGGGGTAAAGCATATTACGGAATAGCGGATATTGAAAGTTGGGAAGATAATGGCATTCCATGGGAGGAAGCGGAAGAAACAGCTGTAGACAATCTTGCTGACATATTAGCTCTTGGTTTGGATCCATCTCCCGAGAAGGCTTATATTTGGAGACAATCAAAAGAACCAAAAGTGAAGGATGTTTGTTTTAAGGTCAGTAGGTTAGTCACACAGAATATGCTGAATGCCATTTATGGGGAGCGAAGCTTCGGACTCTATATTTCTTCACTAATACAAGTCGGAGATATTTTGCTCCCACAAGTAGTAGAAGGACCCCAACCAACTATAGTGCCTGTTGGGATAGATCAGGACCCTCACATAAGGCTTACTAGAGATTTAACTCGAAGGAATTATAAGAATTTTTTCTTACCAGGAGCGACGTATCATTATTTATTAGCAGGTATAGACGGGTCAGAAAAAATGGCTAAGAGAAATCCAAACAGTTACTTTACATTTAATGAACCTCTTGAATCAATAGCGAAAAAAGTTAAGGGAGCTTTAACAGGAGGAAGGCGAAACCAGAAAGAACAACAAGAATTAGGCGGTGAACCTCAGAAATGCATGATTTATAAAATACTCATGTATCATTTTGAAGAAGATGATGAAAAATTAGCGAATGACTTTGAAATGTGTGTTAAAGGAGAATTAATGTGTGGAGATCATAAACAAGAATGTGTTGAAAAAGTATTAAAATTCATAAAAACTCATAGAGAGAAGAAAGAGCAACTAATAGATAAAGCTCGAAGTCTTCTAAAGATTAATTAATAATACTTCAATCCTATTGACTTAGTTTAGAATATTTTGTAAATCAGGTTAAAAGTAGATTTTTTTTATAAATAGAAAAATCTAAGATATCTTAATATTTAAAAAACTATTGGGATTAGAAAAGAATAGTGATTAAAATATGGAGCAGATAATCTCGCGATGTGGTAACTTATGTTCGGAATGTCCATGGTCAATTTACATGCGTAAAAAAATTAGTAAAGAAGATTGGGAGGAATATTCTGATGAAGTTAAGAAGTATACTGGATTTAAACCAATTAAGTATGAATGGGAAGGTTGTTTGGGGTGTTTAACTCCAAATGAAGAATTGCCTAAACACCCTTTTTATAATTTCTTGAAAAAATGTCGTACAAGAAAATGTGGAAACTATAATGAAGTTAATAATTGTGCTTATTGTGGAAGATTCCCATGTGCGAACACCGTAGCCAGGGATGATTTTACAAGGGAAATTATATCTGAAAAAATAGGAAGTGCTATTGATGATGAAACATATGAACATTATATTAAAATGTTTGATGCTATGACAAATCTCCAGAAAGTCCGTAGTGAATTGCATGATAGTCAAATTAAAAATCCTAAATATGTGTCTAAAAAAACGGAAATTGCTGAAATAAAGGGAGAATTTCCCAATAAAAATTATCATAAAATTTACGAGAAATTTATTGAGATTGCCAATTCTAATTTAGGTATTAAAGGTATCGATACTGTCGCTGGTTATGAACATTATTTAATAAGAAAAGATATTCTATGGAGATTACTATGGATATTTGGATTATATGGAAAAATAAATGAAGATAACCTAAATATTGATAGCATTAGACTATATGAGAATCGAAAACCAATAACACTTCCGAGTAATGAAGAGCAATGGAAAAGATATTTTAACATTTTATCAAAATTTGGAATACTTGCCGAACTGGAGATAAAAACTGATGAGTTATACACGCCTGGGGGTTATATGAGAGTAAAAACACCCAAAACTAATGAACCAGCCTATATCATTAAAATGAAAGTTAATTTGAATCTTCAGAAATACCAGTTTTTTAAAACTCTGAACGAGATCTTATCCGAATTGCAAAATAAAACAGGAAAACGTGCGTTTACAAACTTCAAAAAATTAGATTTCAATTCACTTCTAAGTTAAACTTTTCTCTAAATATTGTTTATCAAAGTATTGATTTATATTAGCTGTTCTAAAATCTTAGTTAAATCATCAAGAAATTCAGGGAATCTTTCAAAAAATTTTTCTTTTTGTTGTTCTTTAAGTACAGCCGAAACAAAAAACATTTCATTCCCTATTTTCTTTCTCAGTAAATATGAAAAGAGTTGACCTTCAGATGAAGTAAAATCAAAAGTTCCTTCAATTTTTTCCTCTTCCATTCGTTTAAGTAAAAAGAGATGCTCTTTAATGGATTCTAGTAGCTCAACATAAACTTCTGGTTCGATATCACTATAATATTCAGAAACAATAATCCCATTACGATCAAGTACTATTAGAGCTTGAGTTTCAAAAATTTCTAAATAATGTTCCAATAAGGAACTTAGCTCGAAGAATTTCTTGTCAAACACAGACAGTCCATATGAAACTAACTGAACAATCGAAATAATGTCATAAATAGAAGATTGTTGAAATAATATATTGAAATCAGGATAATCGCTCAATATTTTTTCTCTCAATTTTCCAATATTCGCCAAGATCTCATCGTCGGCCTTTAAATCTGGATCGTATTTATGAAAAGTAATTATTATTGGAACATTCATTTCACTTTCTGAGAAAAATGTTAAAATAGCGTTTAAATATTCAAGTGACTTATCAAATCGATCCGGATCTTGAATATCGATAACATAGATAAGTAAATCAGTAGCATCAAAGTAGACATCTTGGTAATTAACATAGATCTCTCGATAAGTTTCCTGTCCACCCATGTCCCAGAATATTGCATTGTTCCTTAAAAAATTCATCTTATGGTATTCTACTCTAATGGTTGGCTTAAGTTGGACGATATCTTTTTCAAAGTCATACTTTTTATCTAATGCTGTTAAGATAGAGGTTTTCCCTGCATTATCGAGCCCACTTACAATAATTTTTAAGAACGACTCCATTGAATACAACTCACACTTGTTAAAGGTATTTTTTGAGTTTAATAAAATAATAGATTTAAATAAATTTAAATTTCTGCGAATACAAAATAGAGTTTTTCAATTTTAGTCTTAGAGCTATAGGGTATATTGTTTGCTATAATATTGAGATTATATCTAAATAATACTCTTATGTTTATATTTTCAATTTCTTGAGAGAAAATATTGAAAGAATAGTGATTTTAGAGTAATTTCGATGACATTTATATGATATTTATATTTTTTAAAGCAAATACTCTGATTTTACTCAATGATTTAATTTATACAAGAGGTTGATGTAATTGATAGAAGTAAAAAACAAATTTTTAGAAAATCTTGAGTATCAAATTAGTCTTAAAGAAAATTCTTATAAAACATTTAGAAAAATCCCCGTTTTTACTGAACAAATACAACAATTTGATAAATCAGTCATAGATCTTAAAGATAAGTTTGATAGAATTCGGCTTCGGGACAAATATCAAATAATTATAACAGAATTGGACAATTTGATAAAACAATCTAAAACAAAATAAAGCAAATCATTTTTTTTATATTATCTGAATTTCTCTAATCGCCAATAATCATACAGTATATTTTCCTAAATCTCGCCTTTTCATCACATTCAATGAATATAATCTGCTGCCAAGTCCCTAAAATCAATTTTTGATTTTTAAATGGAAATACTTGGGATGTTTTAATTAGGAAACTTCTTAAATGGCCGGCTCCATTATAATCGTGCCAAGTTTCATGATGTTTGTAGCGATCATCATATGGTATTAGTTTTTCTAAAAGATTTTTGATATCATGATTTACTAATCCAGGTTCATATTCTATAGTAGAAATTGCTCCTGTAGAACCCGCAACATGGACATTGACAATTCCATCATTGATAGTACTATTATTAATGCAATATTGAACTTGGTCTGTAATATTAATTATATCACAATAGGATTTCGTCTTTAATTCAAAGGTTTTTAATACAACAGTCATTTTACACATCTATTTATATTTAAAATTTGTTTTAATACAGAATTTGGCAAATTATTTTCAGTTGCTTCTTCTAATGCTAGGATTTTAGTTATTAGAAGAAGTTCTTTTTGATCAAATCCTTTAATATTTGTCCATCCAATTGATTCTCCAGAGTCAATACAGATAAAAAACGGGGCTTTTTTATATTTCATGCATTTTTTATCTTTACATTTTTCGCATGTTTTTGGAAAATAATATACATTACCGTTTTTAAGAAAAATTGAAAATGTGCCAAGTTTTTTATTTTTTATTTTAATCCAATTATTAGATTCAAAATGAATATCTAAATTTAATTTCAAAATATATTCTACCAATTTTTCTGTATTTATTATCTTAGGGATATGCATATCGCGCATTTCCGGTTCGTAATAATCGTTACATTCATCAATGATGTCAGAGTTTTCAAAAAGTAGAATTAAAGGTATAAAATCAATGATATAGACATTATCTGATTCTTTATATTTAGTTCTCTTTAAAAAAACTGAGCATATTTGATCCAAGATATCTATAGGTTCAGAGATTTCACCAATTTGAATATGATTTGATTTTATTATTGAATCAAAATTTTCATTTTTAAAATGTCTATCTATAATTTCAATTTTAGAAAACCGTTCAAGTATTATACAAAAAATTATCGTAATGGATGGCAATCGTGCTTGGATTTCACTAAAATATTGGAGAATTTGATCCATTTTTGTTTCAGATATAAAGATTATTATTGCCTCAGCTCCATTATAAAAAACTGTTCGTAAATAGGCTCTTTGTTGTCTACAATCAATATTCCATAAAAGAAATTCAAATTTTTCACATTTTTTAAACGAAAAATCAATTTTGCTTATATTAACACCAATATTTTGCTTGTTTTCTATAGGCAAGGAATTTGAACTAATTTCTTTTTGAAACTCATCCTTATACTTTTCGGTTCCTCCTAAGATACAAATTTTTTTCTTGAAAAAATGTTTTTTTTGGATTGGAGTTTCTAAAGAGCTCATTTTGCCATCCTCTAGATGTAACAAAGTTTAGGCTAAATCCATTAAATAATAAATTTATTTAATTTATTTAATTTATTCTTTTTAATACGTGTATTAGTTTTTAATATAATGAATTAGCGATGAAGAGATTAGAAGAATTCTTGAAGAAAATTCACAATCCGAAGAACAAGATCCCAGAATATGCAACAATAATAGTTCGTCCTGGCAAAAAACTGCTTGATTTTAAAATAAAAAAAGAAGAAGCAAATATCTTAAAAGTGATTGCTCATGATCAAAAATCATCTGGATGGTTTCTACATTCTGTTCATATTCCATTAAAGAATTTAGGTTTATCTTATGATTCAAAAAATAAAGAAATATTAGATTATTTATCTGAACCAAGTAGAATTACAAGTAATAAGTTTACAAAACAATACATGGAAGATTTAGTAAGAAAATATGTAGATATTTTACCAGAAAAAAAGAAACATTTTTTTAAAACCGAACGATTTAAGAAAAAGAAAGAATTTAAAACTGGTACTCAATTAAAAGGATTTTAATTATTTTATTTTAGATCCTGGGGGAATTGGTTTTCTCTCATCTATTTTTAACAGAAAAGGTTCATTATTGAGATCAACAGCAAGTAACATACCCTTACTTTCAACACCCATTATTTTTCGGGGTTTTAAATTTGTTAATACAATTATCTTTTGATCAATCAAATCTTCTGGTGAATAATAGCGAGCAATTCCAGTAACAATTTGCCTTAGGTCTATCTCTCCACAATCCACCATTAATTTATAGAGATTCTTTGATTTAGGTACTTGTTGGCATTTTTTTATCAACCCCACTCTAATATCTAATTTTAAAAATTCCTCATAATCAATCTGCATTAAATTCTAACCTTTTAATGGCATTCCATTTGAATTAACAAATTCTTTAGTTTTTAATTTCTTTTCTCGATATGGATTTTTCATATTTTTAATTTTTTTTCCGAAGGTTAAATAACCTGTATGGCCAATCATTCTTATTTCTGGTCGAGTTGCGTTTTCCTTTACTTGGATTTTTCTTTTTATTAACTCATATGTATTTATCTCAATAAAATCATTAATCTTCATTGCTGATACTGTTTTTTTAACTTGTTCGATTGTGGGAGAAAAAGATACAAGTGTACCACTGAATTTTAGATAATATTTAATTTTTTCAACTGCATTCCAAGGAGTTGCCATATCTAAGACAATAGCATCAACATTTTTTTGGTCAAAAGAATCTTTTAATATATCTCCAAATTGTATTGTTACAACATCATCTAGTTTTGCTTTTATTACATTTAATTTCGCTCTTTTAAGTGATTTTTCATTGATATCATATGAGTAGATATGCCCATTTGGGCGAACAAAATTTCCGAGTATGCATGTTAGGGCTCCAGAACCACATCCCGCTTCAATAACTACACTTCCCGGTCCGATTCCCGAAAAAAGTAAAATCATTCCGGCATCTTCAGGATAAATAATTTGAGTTTTCCGAGCCATATGAATAATATAATCAGATGGTAAAGGTTTTAACACATAAAACTTATATCCTTGAGTTTCAAAAGGTCTCGAAAAAACAACTGAACCATAGTTCTTTCCAATTATATCATTGAACTCAATAATCCCTTTATGTGTATGAAACATGCCGCCAGATTTCACTTGAACTAGCCATCTTCTTTTTTCGTCAAGTATCAAAAAGATTAAATCATTTTCTTTAATTATTTCGGAGTTCATTTCAAATATTATCTTTTTTTGTTCCTAAAGTATCTAAATCTTTAATTCTTTATAAGAAGGCTTTGTTTTATTATTAATTTATTTACAAAAAATATTTAAAAAATCTATAACTCTCAAATATATTAAACTTATAAAAAACCTTTTTTATAAATACTCTTTAATGAATTAATTTATGAGTAGAGAGAGACCCCATAGCGCTCAAACATCTCGAACATCTTTCAGAGACCTTCAGTTCCAAATTGAAGATTTACGGCAAAAAAGAGATGAATTAAATAAGAAAACAAAACAATACATCAATGATCTCCAAGAAATTGAAACAGAAATTACAAACTCTCTAAAAATTGCTAAGGAAAAATACAAAAAGAAAAGAGATTACTGGAATAACAAAGTTAAACAATTAAAAGAAAAAAAAATTGAATACAAGACTCTATTAGATAATTTAATAGAAAATAAGAGAAATTTACAAAAATTAGAAACAGATACTGGAGATAACAAACAAATTTTCTCTATTAAACAAATTGAACGTAAAATAGATAATTTAGAGAGAAGAATTGAAACTGAAAAACTTGACATTATTGAAGAAAATGCTTTAATTGATAAAATACAGGAATTAGCAGCAGTGAAATCAGAATTTTTATCAGAACAAAGGAATAGTGATCTTTTTAAAATTGAGAGAAAAATCGAAATTGTAAAAATTAATCTGAATAAAATTTATGAGCAACTAAGCAAATGGTCGAATAAATCTCAAGAAAATCACGCTAAAATGCTTGAAGAGTTTCAAAAAGTAGATAAATTAAAAGAAGAAAAGAAAAATCTCGAAGAAGAATTAATAGAAAATAAAAAAACAGCCGATCGATACCATGAACAATATCTAAAGGTTATGAACAGAAGTAAGAAAATATATAAAGGTAAAAAACCTTATAGACCAGGAAAAAAACCAACTTCAAAATTCAGTAAAATTACAGAAAAGAATGAAAGGCTTGAAAAGATTAAACAAGATAAACTAGCAACAGCATTAGAAAAACAAAAAGCAGGGAAAAAATTGAATTTATTTGAAGCTAGATTAATTCTTGAGAAATCAAAAGAATAAAGTCTTCTTAAATAATTACACATCTTTTACATATAACTATTTTAGGTAATTTTCATCATCTTTCTAATTAAAGAAATTTTATTAAAAAATTAGGAGATCTGAATAAGGTTAAAAAAAAATGTAGATTTATTATTTTAATAACCTTAAAAATTAATGGAAAGGATTGATAAAATTTGAAGAAAAAAGTAGCCGAAATCCGAAATCTTTTATTAGAGCATCATGAGTGGTTCCAGAGATCAATTCCTCTAATCGCTTCTGAAAATATCACTAGTCCTGCTGTTGACGAAGCTTGTGCATGCGATTTTTCACATCGTTATGCAGAAGGATGGAGTGGTCAACGTGTATATGCGGGGTGTAAATTTATAGATCAGATAGAGGATATCTGTATGGATCTTACTAAAGAATATTTTAAATGTATTCATGCTGATGTTCGTCCAGTATCCGGAGTTGTTGCAAACTTGGTTATGTATAATGCATTTACATCAGATAATAATGGTAAAATGTGCTGTATGTCTATTGTCCGGGGAGGACACATCTCACATGGTCCTAGGTTTGCAAAAAGTGGGAGAGAAATTTTTGGCACTGCTGGAACAACACGAGGAATAGATGTTGAATATTTGGCTTTTGATAACGATGAAATGAATCTTGATATTGATGCTTCTGCTAGAATTATCAGAGAATTTAAACCTGAATTAGTATTGTTCGGTGGTTCAGTATTTTTATTCCCTCACCCAGTTAAAGAGCTTGGTGATGTTGCGAAAGAGGTTGGAGCATATATTGGCTATGATGGGGCACATGTAGCTGGCTTGATTGGTTCTGGATATTTCCAAGACCCTTTAAGAGAAGGTGCAGATGTCATGACAATGAGTACGCATAAAACGCTTCCAGGACCACAACATGGTGCTTTGGTATCCAATAGGGAAGATTTAATTGAAACTTTGAGATCCTGCGCTTTTCCAGCTTTACTTTCTAACCATCATCTTCATAATGTTGCTGGTTTAGCAATAGCAATAGCAGAAATGCTAGAATTTGGAAAAGAATACCATAAAAATGTCATTGAAAATGCTAAAGCTTTAGGACAAGCTTTAAATGAAGTAGGATTAAAAGTTTTAATGGAACATAAAGGCTTTACTGAATCTCACCAAATTGTTGTAGACATCACGGAATTTGAGAACAAAATTGGATTAGGTGGAGATATTGAGAAATTATTGGAAAAAGCAAACATTATCCTTAATCGCAATCTTTTACCCTATGATATCGCAGCAGGGAGACATTATCAAAATCCAGGTGGTTTGAGAATAGGAACTTCTGAGGTTACTCGACTTGGTATGGGAAAAAGTGAAATGGTTGATATCGCTGAATTTTTTAAAAAGCTCTTAATTGATAAAAAAGATCCTATAAAAGTAAAAAATGAAGTAGCGGAATTTCGAAAGGATTTCCGAGAAATAAAATATTGCTTTCAATCTCCAAGCAAAGCATATGAATATTTGAGGTTTTATTAATAATTAGTATTCTTATTTTTTATCAGAATAATAAAACTTATCTTACAGTATTCATTTAGGACTTATTATAATTTTAAATGAATAAAAGTCATGAGTATCGAACTTCTTGAAAAAACAGATCGTAATTTGAAATTTGTAGTAGAAGGGATATCTATTGATATGGCAAACGCTATTCGTAGAATCATCCTTTCTGAAATCCCAGTTATGGCTATTGATGAGGTAATCATATTAAAGAATGATTCACCACTATATGATGAGATAATAGCTCATCGTTTAGGCTTATTACCTTTAAAAACGGATTTAGAGGTGTATAAGTTACCTCGTGAGTGTGAGTGTGGTGGATATGGCTGTCCTCTTTGTCAAGTTTCCTTAACATGTGAAGTTACAAATACCACAAACGCTCCTTTAGAGATTTATTCAGGTGACCTAAAATCAAATGACCCAAAAATTGTTCCTGTTGATCCTAATATTCCACTTGTGAAAATTGATAAAAATGATAAAGTGATAATTGAAGCTTATGCAATATTAGGTTTGGCAAAAGAACATGTTAAATGGCAAGCAATTTCAAACATTTTCTATAGATTTTATCCCCAAATCGATTTCGATGATACTAAATGTGATAAATGCCCAGATAAATGCATTGTATCAAGTATGTGTCCTGAAAGATTATATGATTTTTCAAATAAAAAAACACCAATATTGCTAGAAGATTATTGGAAAACATGCACGCTTTGCAATTCTTGCCAGAAAGAGTGCCCACAAGTTGCTATAAAAGTAGGTTGGAAAGATAATACTTATTTATTTTCAATTGAGAGTGATGGAGTTCTTGGATTTGATGTTATTTTGAAAAAAACATTTGAGATTTTTTTAGAGAAAATAGATGAATTTGTTGAAAAACTTGAAGAAGTAGAGATAGAATCGTGAACTATCAAAAAATTATTAAAATATTAAAAATTTAAGATATCAGATTAAATGAAATTAAAAGAGAGTAGATCTTTCTAATGTCTCATAAAATAACCGGGCCGTCAAATTTTTATGTGAGAAAGTTGATTAGAGATTTATGGAAGACTAAGATAAAAATATGGAAGACCCTATCTAAAAAATTGAGTGGTCCAAGAAGGAACAGAGTCAAGGCAAATTTATACCATATTAATAAGAAGACAAATAAAAATGATATAATAGTTATTCCTGGGAAAATTCTAGGGCTGGGTGAATTAGATCATTCTCTTACAATAGCGTGCTTAGAATATTCAAAATCAGCGAAGCAAAAAATTGAATCTTCAGGTAGCAAACTATTAACAATTGAAGAATTATTAGTGCAAAATCCCAAAGGTAGTGGGATAAGGATTTTTTATTAAAATATTAATTATCATATTTAGATGATGTAAGTCCATGGTAATCGAATATCAGTTATATGATGCAAAAGATAAAATTTTAGGAAGATTCTGTAGTCAAATTGCTAAAAAGGCTTTATTGGGTGAGTACATAGTAATCATCAATGCAAAGGATGCGATTATTAGTGGTACAAAAAGAGATATTCATGAAAAACATTTAGCAAAATTAAACGTTTCGACAGCAACTAATCCACGGAGAGGACCATTTCATGAAAGAAGACCGGACACTTTTATGAGAAGAGTTATAAAACAAATGCTACCAAGAAAGAAGCTTCGAGGAAAAGAAGCTCTTAAGAGAGTACATGTATATATATCGGATATTCCAGAACGATTTAAAAATAAGTATCAAAAACTTATACCGAATGAAATCTATAATGTGGATAAAAAGCGTCTTTCATATTATAATAGATATATTACCTTAGAAAATCTATGCCGACGAATAGGTTGGAAACAAACTGAGATTGAGGTTTAAGAAATGTCAATGAAGGTAGTTCAAGCATCGGGCAAAAGAAAATCTGCTATCGCTAGAGCTGTTTTAAGACATCCAGCAAAAGGTCAAATAAAAATAAATAATGTTCCTTTACAATTATACGAACCAGAAATAGCTCGCTTAAGGATTCAAGAAGTACTTGAAATAATCAATCATCCTAAAATTGAAAAATGCGATATCAATGTTCGAGTTCAAGGTGGGGGGATTATGGGGAGAACAGATGCAGTTAGAATAGCAATAGCTAAATCTGTAAACAAATTTATAGGGACAAAAACTATCGAACGAACGTTTAGAGAATATGATGATTCCCTATTGAGTGGAGACTCGAGAAGAACTGAACCAAAGAAGTTTGGTGGCAAGAAGCCGAGGGCTCGAAGGCAAAAAAGCTTCCGTTAAATTTTTATTAACTAATTTCTGTATGAGCCCCTAATTCTTTTAAATCTTCAAAAAAAGAAGGGTAAGAATCTTTAACAATATCGCTATTTTGAATATAAGAGCTCGAATCAGCGTATAAAGCTGCAATACTACAAGCCATTGCTATTCTATGATCATTATTATGATCAATTTTAATTCCATTGAATTTTTCAGTATGAAATATTGTTAATTTATTATCTTCTTCAATAACATCAACTCCCATTTTACGTAATTCGCGAGCCATAGCAGAAATTCTATCAGTCTCTTTTAATCGCAGATTAGAAGCATTATAGAGAATTGTTTTTCCCTCCGCAAAAGCTCCGATAACAGATAATATTGGAAATAAATCAGGAATATCAGTACAATCAATTTCAATACCTTTTAATGGATTATCCTTTATGTTTCCATTTATAATTACTTGGTTTTTTTCATCATCAATTTTGATATTTGCACCCATTTCAGAAAGGATTTCAAGGATTTTTTTATCTCCTTGATAAATCTTAGTGCTTAAGTTATTAATAATTATAAATGAAGGATTTTGAGATAAAACACCTGCTACCATAATATTTGCTGCAGAAGAAAAATCTCCTGGAATGGTAAATGACTGGGATCTATAAGTTTGTTCATTAGTTATGTAAAATTTTCCACTTTCAAAATTTGCTTGAATATTAATACCAAATGTATTTAGTACATCTAAAGTGATATCAATAAAAGGTTTTGAGGCTAATGGAGTTGTTACTTCGATTTCAAAATAGTCTTTTTTTTCACATTTTAAAAGAGGACACAATATTAGCAAAGCAGTTATAAACTGTGAACTTATATCTCCATGAATCTTAATTTTATCACACAAAACTCTCTTACTTTTGATTTTAAGTTTATCACCTGATAATTTGAATCTTCCTCCTAATTTTTCAAGTGCTTCGAGGAGTGGAAGAATTGGTCTTTTATTTCTTAAAAAATCTCCTTTTAAGGTAAGTCCTCCCTCAACTAACAAACTTAAAGCACTAAAAATTCTTAATGTTGTTCCAGAGTTTCCGCAATCTAGAGGTTTTTTATAAGATTTGAAAGCATTTTTATCACGTTTAACAATATAAGTATTATCACTTTTTTCTAGAATTTTAACTCCTAAGGCTTTTAATATGCTTATTGTAACTCCAACATCTCCAATTGTTAAGGGATTTTTAATTATTGAAATTCCATCAGCGAGACTAGCAGCGATAAATGCTCTATGAGAATAACTTTTAGAGCTCGGTGCCGTGATTTCACCACTTAAAGCATTAGTTATAGGATTAATTTTAAGATTCATTAATTAATAAATAGAAATTTATAGATATAATATTAATTAAATAATCATATAAGATTATTATCCGATTAAACCTTAATTGTCGTGAAAATTATGGATAATTCATTTGGTTCTATCTTTAAAATAATTTCATTTGGGGAAAGTCATGGAAATGTAGTAGGGATTATAGTAGACGGGGTACCTGCTGGCTTAGAATTCGATTTAGAAATTATCCAAAATGAACTTAATATGAGAAGACCCGGTCAATCACATTTAACCACAACCCGTCTTGAGAAGGATCGAGTTATGGTTTTATCCGGTATTTTCAATAACAAGACAACGGGAGCACCCATTTGTTTAGTAATTGAAAATAAAGATATTGATTCATCAATATATGAAAAATATAAAAAATTCTTGCGACCATCACATGTAGATTATTCTGCATTAAAAAAATATTGTGGATATTCTGATTATCGAGGATCAGGACGATTTTCAGGGAGAATAACAGCAGGATTCGTTATGGCTGGTGCAATAGCAAAAAAAATATTAAAAAAATATGGTATCATGATATTTGCCTATACAACAAGTATTGGAAATATCATTGATGATGTAAATCATCCTATAAATAAATTAGAAAGGTTATTTGAGCTAAGAGAGAATTCTCTTGTTAGATCGATTAACCATGAAAAATCGAAGTTAATGCAACAATTGGTTGAAAAGGTTAGAGATCAAAAGGATTCTATTGGTGGAACGATAAAATGTATTGTTAAAAATTTTCCAGAAGGCAAGGGAGGACCTATTTTCAATGGCATTGAGTCAAATATAAGTAAGGCAATTTTTGCGATTCCCGCAATAAAAGGAATAGAGTTCGGTGCTGGTTTTAAAGCCGCCAGAATGAAAGGTTCTGAGCATAATGACCCTTGGATTTTGAAAGATGGAAAAATCCAAACAACTAAAAATGATGCTGGGGGAATAATTGGTGGAATCTCAACTGGAATGCCAATTGAATTTACTGTTGCAGTTAAACCAACTGCTTCTATAGGTATCCTTCAAAAGACTGTAAATATTCAGACGATGGAAAATGTAGAAATTGAATTTTCTGGTCGGAATGATCCATGTATCGTACCTAGAATAATTCCAGTCATAGAAGCTATGACAGCAAATGTTTTACTAGATTGTTTATTAATTGAAGGTTATATTCCTAGGGTTTTATAAATCATAAGAGGCAGTAGTCCACTTTAATCATTATTATATTCAAAACAAAGATTAAAATTTATTGATAATAATTAGAGTACAATAAGGAGTGAATTAAAATGTCTGGATCAGTTCAAGAAAAATTGATCGAAGAAGTCATCAAAATAATAGACAGATGGTCCTTTGAACAGTGTGCTCATTGTGAAAATGGAACGCTAATTTCAATTGATGGAATGCTAGATTTCAAATGTAGTAAATGTGGAAAAACCATGAATCCTGCTGAATATTTAGGAGAAATTGCCAAATCTGTTTTTCATTATAGAGAAAAAATATCAAGCAATCAAGGCTCACAGAATACGGAATACTAAATTCTTCATTTATTTGAAAATTGAGGCTTTTTTAATATAAATTTACAACAGTTTAAGTAAATTATTAAGTTGTTTAATATGAAATTACCGGTAAAAGCTGTTTTGATTGGATCAGGGCGCAGAGGTTTAGAGGTTTATGGAAAATATGCTCTAAAAAACAAGAAAAAACTAAAATTTATTGCTGTAGCTGAACCCATTAAAACAAGATGTAAAAAATTTGCTAAATTACATAATATTCCTTTGAAAAGATGTTATGAAAGCTGGAAAGACTTACTTTCAGATGAGAAAATGGCAGATGTTGCTTTCATTTGTACTCAAGATCAAATGCACACAGAACCAACCTTGTTAGCCTTAGAAAAAGGATACCATGTGCTTTTAGAGAAACCGATGGCCAGTACTCTTAATGATTGTATTAGAATAGTAAAAAAAGTAGAAGAAACGGAAAAAATTTTAGGTGTGAGTCACGTTTTAAGATATACTGGCTTTTTCTCAACAATTCAAGAAGTAATCCAAAAGGGGCTCCTTGGTGATATTATTAATATCACTCAGAGAGAAAATGTGATGTGGTACCATTATGCTCATAGTTATATTAGAGGACCATGGGCAAAAGTAGAAAAATCTTCTCCAATGATTTTAACAAAATGTTGTCATGACCTTGATTTACTTTTTTATATGGTTGGTTCACTTCCAAAGAAAATAAGTTCTTTTGGAAATTTATTACATTTCAAGCCTAAAAATGCGCCGGAGGGGGCTCCAGAGTATTGTTTAGATGGATGTCCTGCTAAAAACAAGTGTTTATATTATGCACCAAGAATATATGTTGATATTATCCCACAAATTCAATTAATGGAAAAAAGTGATAACAAAGCTTTAAAGATTTTAGGTTGGTTAAGAAAGAAACATGTAAATTTTTTGACATATCTCTCTAAAATAATACCTCAGTTGAAAGAAATAAGGTATTATAGAGATTTTCCAATCTATTATTTATATACAGGAGAGAAAGAAGATTATTCAGATGAAGCAAAATTGGAAATATTAAAAACTAGCCCCTATGGTAAATGTGTATATCACTGTGATAATAACGTGGTTGACCATCAAGTCGTAAATATTGAATTTGAAAATGGAGTTACAGCAAATTTAACCATGCATGGTTTCAGTGAACAAGAAGGGCGTACATTAAGAATTGATGGAACAAAAGCAACATTATTGGGAGAGTTTCATATAAGCGGCGAAAAAATACTTTTATATGACCATTTTACTGGAGAAGAAAAACTTGTTTATAAGAAAAAGCTTACACGTGAATCCGGTGAACATGGTGTGGGTGATTTTGAGTTAATAGATGCATTTATTGAATTACTTATCAACAAAAGTAAAATCCAACCTTTAACAAATGCGCGAGATTCCCTTGAGAGTCATTTAATGGCATTTGCCGCTAATGAATCGCGCTTAAAGGGAACAATAATTGATATGGAAAAGTTTCGTTTAAATACTTATAAATCAGAATAACTTCAAAAAGAAGAAATAATGTTTGAACAGAAAAATTTTGGTTAATTTTATTACAATTGAGATAATAAAATATTATATATTTAATATTAAATTTTGGATTGTTAAAATAGAATGGATAAGAAAATCGATACTTCTTCCCAATTTATAGAATTCTATAAAAAGAAAGGGGATTATTTAGTTTCTCTTTCAGAGAATCATTTTAAAAATATAGAATATCGAAAATGCCTTGAATTATTAAATGAAGCCTACGGAATGTACATGAAAGGGAATTATACTGAACTCGCTGAAAAAACCAAACAGAGATTCATAGAAATAAAAGAAAAATATTTTAAAAAGTAAAAATTTCAATCAAATTCTAAATTTTTGCCTAATTTATTCTCAATATCTTCAATATGAGATCCTTCCCAGTATATTTTTTTGCATTGAGGATTTGAGCACTGATAAAATTCATTGTAATGATTGTATGTTTCTTTTAAGACATGCTCCTTTATTGTACTTTTATTAGCAATTCTCTTTAACTGCGAATTACAGATTGAACACCTCGCTTTTTCAATATTAAATTTAAAACTTAAATTAAAATGATTTTTAAGTTGATTTAAGTAGTGATATATACCTTCTCCTTTAAGATATACACTATTCTCAATATAGCTCTTAAATAAGGGATAATCTTTTGTGATGATAATTCTATCATTTTTTTTAGCATAATCTATTAGCATTTCATCAGGAACAGGATCTATCTTAAAATATTCAATAAGATCATTGGCATATATTGTGTCAAATCCAAAAATTCTTAGAAATCGAGCTAATCTGCCCAACATAGAATCAACTAAAAATTTCATATTAAAGAGGTTAAGCTTTTATTAAGTAACTTTAGATCAAATATATTTAAGCAAAAAAAAATATTATTAATTTAAATGGAAGCTAAAGAATTGATGGAAAAAGCAGTAAGATTTCATGGACACATTTGTCCAGGTCTAGCAATTGGAGTTTTAGCTGCTAAATATGTTTTAGAACATGGTCATGATTATTCTCCTAATGAGGAGTTAGTTGCTGTTGTTGAGAATGATAATTGCAGCGTTGATGCCCTCCAAGTTTTATTAGGTACAACTTTTGGAAAGGGTAATCTTATACATCAAGATTATGGTAAAAATAATTATTACATTTATGATAGAAGGACCGAAAAAAGCATCAGATTAGCATTAAAAAGTGGTAAAATTGGTAATAAAAAGCAAACGAGAGATGAAAAAATTCAGTTTTTATTGAAAGCTAAACCAGAAGATATCTTCAATATTTATGAAATTGAATTCAATCCCCCTGGATTAGCTCAAATTGAAGAATCTGTACCATGTGAGGTATGTGGAGAACTTACTATGAATAGTAGGCTTATGACGTATAATGATTCTGAAATGTGTATTTCTTGCTATAAAAAAATGAGAAAATAATTAAAATTAATTTCTTTTAAATCTAATGCTTTAGGACAGATATATCTAACCATTTTCTAACATATAGGGATTCTCATTATTTTTTAATTGCGTATATAAATGTGAGACAAAATGGATAATAATAATCCAACAATAATGGCCGATGCTGGTCCATTTTATTTTGAAGGAAGTAAGATTGGAATCCTCATGATACATGGAGGCGGTGGAGGAACATGTGCAGATTTAAAGCCTCTAGCAGAAGATTTGCATATAAAAGGAGGTTATACTATAAAAGTTCCCTTACTTCCTGGATTTGGAAGTTCCCCTGAAGATTTAAAAAACACTCAGATTGACGAATGGAAATCTGCTTTAGAACAAGAAATAACAACATTAATGGATATCTGTAATAGGATAATTGTAGGTGGGCATTCTATGGGGGGAGCTTTAACTTTAATATTAGCATCAAAATATCGCTTTGATGGAATTTTTACAATTAGTGCTCCCATAGGAGCTCGATCATTTCTAATTAATCTAGTTCCTTTATTCAAAATTTTCGTAAAATATCATAAAATTCCTTCTGAACAATTCAGAAAAGATACAAATGGAAAGTGGGTGGGGTATGATAAGATTCCTGTAAATATTGGGATAAAAGCAAAAAAATTGATGAGAGAACTGAGACAATCTTTAGTAAAAATAAATTGTCCAATATTATTATTTCAAGGTCGATTAGATTCTGATATTAAAAAAAAGAGTATGGATTATATTTTCAATAAAATTAGTTCTAAGAATAAAAAGAAAATATGGTTAGAACATAATAGTCATCCAATATTATGCAGCCCTGATCATAATCAAATTGTATCTGAACTTTTTAATTTTATTCATGAAATTTGTCCTTAAATTATTTATTCATAATTAAATTACTAAAAATATCGAAGAGTAGACTTTTGTAATTTTTGAAAACTTAAATCATGATTAATACATATTTATTATCCAAGGTAATAGGGAATCAATTCTTTATTTTTGTGAAAATACAAGAAATTCCATTAGAGATATTTAAGGAAATCTTAATAAGACAACATTTTTAAACTATTGTATAAATAGGATGATTAATTTATGATTAAAAACATAAGTAAGGGACATACTTTATTAGTAAAAGGTCCAGCAAGAATAACTATATTAGAAGGAAAAATTGATGTTTTTGGGAAAATTTATCTTCCAAAAAAAGAGTTATCGACGGATTCATCCACAAATGATGGAAATGTTTTAATAATCCCTGGTGCCCAAGTTTTTCCTCTATTTGCACTAGTTAATTCAAAATTAGATGCATATACTAATTTTGAAGAAAATCTTAAATTAATTGAAGAAAATTCTGTTTCTCTTAAGTGGATTGAAATTAAAGATTCTATTATTCAAAAGTTGAAAGAAAATCCTAATACTCCTTTAAAGATAATGGTTTTAGGAATTAGCAGTGGAAAAACAACATTCATTAAATATTTAGCAAACAATTTTCTTCAGGAAGGATTAAAAGGTGGATATCTTGATTCAGATCTCGGGCAACAGATTATATATATTCCAACCACAATCAATATAGGTTCCATTGATGATTATATTATTTCAAGCGAGAATATAAAATCTGAAAAAACAGTCTTTATTGGCGCCACTTTTCCGAAAGGAGACTATAAATTCATAGTTTCTCTATCATCTAGGCAATTAATTGATGATTTTATTGTTAATCATAAGGATATCGATTTCATTTTAATTGATACAGATGGTTGGATTAAAACTGAGGCAGGGATTCTTTATAAAAATTTTTTTATCAAAACAGTGGATCCGGATATAATTATTGTATTTCATGATGATAGCATTGAGGAATTAAAAAGCATTGAAGAAACCTCATCAAGTTCAAGAAAAGACCGAAAAATATTTCTAATCAAAGAAAAAAATAAATATTTCTATGAAAAAGATAAGGAAGAAAGAAGATTTTTACGCCAAAGTCAATTTTCTAAGAAATTTGAGGCGTTTAGAAAGATTTCAATTCCTTTAAACAGTATGAAATTCATAAAGACAGAATATAATAAGGAAAAAGATCAAATTATTGAAAAGGAGATAAATATTAATGAACTAGTTGATCTTCCTTACCATTATGTAATAATTGGTTTAATGTCTGAAAAATCTGAGTTAATAGAAATAGGGCTACTGTTCACAATAAATATTGAGAAAAATTATATCTTATTATATTCTAGCTTAACTTATAAACAACAACTTGATGTAAAGAAAATATTATTAGGAAGTTTACGATTATCTACCAAAGGAAATCACCAAGGGTACTTGTACCTCTAATTAGAATGACAAAATACTACGACTAAGTCTCTAATTTTTAGTGTGTAAAAAAATTTGTAATATTCTTTTCAGTATTTATTAAACGATATTTAACTAATTTTTTTAAATTGAGGAGTAATTATATTAATTTATGGATGAGGATCTTCTCACTAAGTTTCTTAAATTAATGTCCACTAAAATTTCAGACAATGACCTTGAATTAATAAATTTGGGAAGATCTTTAGGATTAGATTTAGTATCTTTTGCTGAATTACGAGCCTCCCAAGAAGATGAATTTGCTGATGAGGTAAGGAAAAGAGCAATAGAAAGGATGGAAAAAGATGGAGATAATCTTTTGGATAATACAGACTCCTTTTATGCAGGAAGTATTGATTTCATGGTATCTGATGAACCTGAAGGAAAAAAGTTTTTTCTTTTAGAAACAAATGGTGGATCTCATCGTGGGCTTTCAATTATTACTAAAAAACAGCAAGCACTTCTATATGATGGTTATTATGAAGCCATTCTTCAAGCGTTGAAAAAAAACAATAAAATGGATAAAAAAATATTTGTATTAATTGGAGTACCTGTCAATGATGGATTAATTCATGAAAAAGTAATAATGACCGAATATTTAAGAAAAAAGCTGAAATCTAACGAATATTCAATTAAAATTTTTAATACAGATAATTATGATAAACATTTCAAGGCAAAAATCATAATCTTGATAGCTGATTACCGACAATTATCCCGATCTCTCTCTTTCTCAAATAATTGGATTAAATTTAATGGAGAGGAGGTGAGTGTATTAATAGGAGATGGGATTACAAGGCGTCTCGCAAATAAGGAGTTTTCTGAATTAATTAAGAAAGATTTCCGAAGAATAAAGTCAATTATAGTAAATCCAATCTTTAGAATAACCGATGATAAATCTCTAACATATTTGGCAAGCTTTTTTAGTAAAGATACTCTCAAGAAGTATAATTTGAGGTATTTATTATTTACCAAAGCATATACAGAAAAAGAATTAATAAATAAATTGGTATATCTCATTAACACATATCAGAGATCTTTTATTATAAAACCTAGTGGAGGTTCTGGGGGTGCTGGCGTTATGCCAGTTTCGCAAGATGAAGATTCATATAGTATTAAAAAAATTGTCGAAGATAGTAAAAGGGAATTCTTTGCCAAGTTCATGAAAAATCGTGATCCTTTTCCATACACAATTCAAGAAATGGCTGATTTCTCTCTGATTGATTGGCGTGAAGGAAAACATACATTTGATTTACGAATCTATTTAGCCCAAAGAGAAGGTAAGGTTATCCCTATAGGTGGTTTGGCCAGAATTGCTCGTGGAGAATATAGTGGAAGCCTTAATAAGCAAGAATTTGTAGTTAACTTATCAGGCTATAATGGTCAAATTGAAGTTGATCGTGGACTTGGATTCTCTAAAGAAAAATGTAAAGTATTAAATCTGACAAAAGATGATTTTGTAAGTATGTTTTGCATAGGTTGTGTATTATTTGCTGGCATTGTTAAAAATTATAATAAAATTATTAAATTCTCAGATTGGGATAAAATCATTGATTGAAATGAATCTAGATACATTTAAGGCACTATTAAATTTCTCTCATCGATACCAATTATACAATAAAATATTAAATGAATTAGAAAAAGTTGAAAAATTAGATTTTACATTTTATCAGACTTATGAGACATCTGAAGGAATTATCCCTCTTATAAAAATCGCAGATAAAACTAATCTTGAGGAAATTAAGCATGTTAAAGTCTTCATTGGAGCTCAGCATAACGAATATAATGGACTTTTTAGTATGTTAAGATTTTTTAGGTTATTAAGAGAAGAGCGAATTAAAATTAATGAGGTTATCAAAACTAATCAAGTGCTCTTTTTCTTACCTATATTAAATCCTTTTGGGTTCCTTAATCCTAATAAAAATAATAAATCTGGATATTATTTAAAAAATGGTACAAATCTTAATAGATTCTGGCGCAGAGCATTCGCTCCTGAATATAAAAACGGAAAGGAGGATTTAAATAATCTTCCAACACCTGAACAAGTCTTAATTGTGAAAGATCTGCTTCAAGAATATTGGGATAACGAGGAAACTTATATATATATATTAGATTTCCATGAAACCTCTTTACTGGAAAGATTTCCGATTGAATTAAGTACAAATCTAAATCCTTTTTATAAATTTGATCATTGGCTAAAAGAAGGGATGATATTAAACATTATAAAACTTTATGGGATTCCTTATTATCGTAAACCACTCTTTTTCAAATGTACTCCTTCTGCCGATCACACTCATCTAAATTTGACTCACAAACAGTTTGAGACGGTTTATGAAAAACTCCATGATTATATGACAAAAAACCAAGGAAAAGGAAAATTACCCTTTTATTTTTGCTACAGCAACAAGAGTAGAGATTACTGCCTGAAACTTGCTAATAAAGTTTATAATAAATTGAAAGAGAAATTATGGGAAACTTATTTTCCTGCTTTTGATCATTATTTCCATGATCATGGTTGTTTTGTAAGAATGAGTGATGCAACACCACGCCCTAGAGTATATTCTATGGAGTTAGAGTCCCAAAAACATTTCTTTAATATATTTGAAGAAATTAAAAAATCAAAATCAGATCCTAATTATTTCAAAAATAAACTTAGTCTTATTGATTTAAGTATAGAATTAGCACTGGAGACTATTAAAGAAATGATAGAATTATTTTAACTGTTACCAAATAGGAAAATTGAACATGATATAAAACTATGAACTTATGAAATTTAGGGTTGCTCCTACTAAAACACATTCGTTTTTTTTCTGTGAGTGACCCCCTTTTTTCAATATTAATACGTTCTTCTTTGGAGACTCTAAAATTAGTCTATTTTCTATTAAATTTTTGAATTTTATTATCCTGTCGTTTTTACAATGAATTAACATAACTTTTTTAGAAAAATCTTCCCATTCTTCTGGAGTTAGTTCATTTTTAGCATTTTTTATTAAAAAATAAGGAGATAATCGATTATTTTCTTCTATAGTTGGAAATAATTTTACCCTTTTAAATAAATAACTCATAATAACAACAGGATTGTATTTTGGAATATTTTGCTTGTAATGAGACATAGAAGAAATTGCAATAATTTTTTCAATCTCTTTATTTAAAAAACCTCCAGATAAAACTGTAATGGCACCGATACTAAAACCAATGCAATAAATTTTCTTATTTGAATACTCTTCTTGATTTTTTACCCATTCAATTATTTTTTTAAAATCTTCAATCCTTTTTAAAAAATCGCTTCTCTTTCCAGTTTTTTTAGATTTTCCCGTACCTCTTGCATCATAAGCTAAAATAATATAGCCTTGATAAGCGAGTGGAAAATATAAATATTGAAGTTTCTCTTTTGTATCGGAAAAGCCATGACATATTATAATTATTGCATTCTTTGTATTAATTTTAGCTTGCTCCCTACATTTTACTAGATTCACTGATAAAAATCCATCAGAAACATTAATTTTTACATTTAAAACGTGTAGTTCCTTGAGAAAGAGTCTTCTCCAACGATCAAACCATAGATCTCTAAACGACCAATAAATTTCAAAAGGAGTATATATAATTAAAAATGTGGTTGTTGATAAGATAAAACATCTTGAAAAAGCAGTTGTATAACATGGATTTCCTAACCAAATATTTACTTCCCAAATATACCAGCTGAATAAAATATCAATAAATATTAATATTATGCGTTTTAGAGTATTTGAAATCAAACTTTCTCACAAGAAGAATGTAATCAATAGTGATTTAGGCGTTTAATTATTAAAAAGATAAAGAATAAATTTTATGGCTTATTTGGTTTTGGACACCCATAATCATGCGCAACTTTACAATCTGGTTTGCTTTTTAAACCTGGACAGGGTTTACATTTCACATCTCGCAGCAGTTTGACAACATCATCAACTTCCATCCCGAATTCTTCATCTTCTGTTTCATCTACTAACATATCATCTTTTATTTTACTAAGATCATAATCTACATCTTCTTCTAAGTCATCTTTCCAATCAGATAGATCCAATATCTCATCTCCATCTTCGTCTATTTTTCCACTTGGAACGTCATATTCCTCTTTATCAATTGGGACACTCTTTTTTTTAGCCATATCTCTCACTCACAATTTTAATTAAGTTTTACTTATTA
The DNA here is from genome assembly GCA_048938005.1 of Promethearchaeota archaeon. GTDB lineage: Archaea > Asgardarchaeota > Lokiarchaeia > Sigyniarchaeales > SOKP01 > Loki-b32. Next base: position 51,353 of record JBHLMQ010000009.1, read on the forward strand.
ATGTTTTAAATATATAATCTTTGCTAAAATTTAATTTTAATTCGATTTTATTTATTGACTAACTAAATGAGAATTTGCCTCTAGAGAAATTGATTTTTTGTTATGTGATCCATTTGACCTAATAAAGAAGTATTATTAGATAATCTATTATAGAGTTTGTTTATTTCGACTAAAATTACTTCTAATTCATTCTGCTGATATATCTCGTAATTTTCTAAATTAAATCGAGGAGTTAAAAATTTAACTTGAATATTTAGCATTTCTATTTTCAAATCTAAAAATTCTCTTAAAATATCATAATTTAAATTAGATTTTATATAAAAATCGTCCAGGTATAATAAGTTCACTAAAGAATTACTCAATCTATTGAAAAAATTAAGGTTTTTTATAATAATAGTGTAGAATTTATCTTTAATTTGTTGTAATTTAAGACTTTTTGTAATTTCAGGGTTAAATGAATTAAGATCGTATTTTAATTGGGAAAGCAGTTGTAAAATTTGCCCTAATTGGGATAAAACGATAGGTAATTTTTTTGGTATTGGCAGTCTCTTTATAAAACTACCATTAAATCTTAAAAAACCACCAGCCATATGTAATGTACTAAATAGTGTCTTAAACACTGAATCCAATAATTTAGAATTTAGAATTGTTAAAAGGCTGAAATATTGATCAGTATTGAACGATGGTATTTTTATAAAATAAAGACCTGTTATATTGGTAAATACACCTGGATCATAATAACATGAAAGATCTTTTGCTATTTCCCTGAATATTATTTTTTCGGTATTGATATCGCTCCAAATATCCTCAAAGTTAGGATGATAATTAAAATATGAAATCCTAACGTCTTTTCCCGCAATTTTTATTCTTTTATTAAATTTAATATGATATTTTTCTATATTACCTGTTCCAATTAATAACAAATCATTATCAGATTGGCGTTCATCACTGATATTATCAAAATGTTTATGATAATTTAAAAAACCAAAAGGTCGATATAGAATTTTTAAATCTTTAAAGGTTTCAGTAAAGGTATTAAAGTTTCTAAATAAATATGTAATTATTTCAATATTTCCTGAGGTTGGAATTACTTTGGAGGGAAATTTATTTATTAAATCTTGATGGAATTTTAAAGTTTTAACTCCATTATTTTCGAGTAAATCGTTCAGCTTTTTGAAAATTTTGATAATTACCTCTTGTCCCTTGTCTTGCTTAGCTTTCTTTAGAAATAAAATAATAGGATATGTAGCAGCGTTTTGAAATATAGGTAATGAAGAAATATTTATGATTTCTTTAATTTCTGATTTATTTAAAATTAATTGTCTAACTTTAATACCATAATCTGCAGATAAAAATTTGTTTGGTAAAATAAATGAGAGATGTCCATCAATTTCTAATAATTCTAAAGATCTCTCAATAAAAAGTATTGAAAGATCGAATAATCGATAAGCTGTTTTATATCTCTTATGTAATTTTTCTTTAAATTTTATATCCTTAATCTTTTTATTTTCCACATAAGGAGGATTTCCAATTATCATATCGAATTTGTCGGAATTAAAATCTAAAAGAAAATCTATGTTGAATATATTGAATTTTAAATCTAAGTTTCCAATGATTTGGTCAAAATCTGTGAGTTTTAAACTCTTTAAATTAACATTTTGAACTATGAAGTTATTTAAGTTAGTAGATATAAGCCATTTAATTAATCTCAGCTTTGAGATAATAATAGCTGAATTTTCAATTTCAATTCCATAAAGATTATTTTGAATAATTGCTTTTTTAATATCTAAATCAGATAGTTTTGGATCTAATATTCGATAAAAGCGGTATAATTTCTCAGCTAAAGATATTAAAAATCTCCCAGAACCACATGCAGGATCTAATATTCTGATATTTTTAATTATTTTAGTTAACAGTTCTTTAATTTTCTGATTTATAATTAATGAGGTAAATAATTCCTCTAAATCAGAATCGCCTTGAACTAAATTATGCGAATTAATAAATTTTTCAAAGTAAATTCTGAAACTATTAGATACAATATAATCTACAACTTTTTTTGGTGTATAAATTATCCCGAGATTACGATTATCATCTTTTTCTAATAACTTTTCATTTTCAAATCCATCAATAGTTTTCTCGATACAAGTTAAAAACTCTTGACTTAACGATTTTTTCATTGAAATTGAGCTATTTATAGTAAATTTCTTTATTTATAAAAATATTAGAAACTATAATAAAAATAATAGAATAATTATAAAAAAATTAGAACCTTACATTTAGATCGATATTGAATCCGATTAATAATTCTCTTTTAAATGATCTAATAAATAAGCCACAAATAATAGCTAAATTAAATTTTGAGGGTATATCTAAAATTTTAGAGAGAGTTATAGATATTTTAAAAGAGGAGAATTTATTTTTAGAATTCAATGTAAATGAACAAACCGAAGAAGTTTATATAATAGGAGATATCCACGGAAATTTAGAGACTTTATTGAAACTAATCGACATTATAAATAAGAATAACCCGAGCTTAGTTATTTTTTTAGGAGATATTGTAGATCGGGGACCAAAACAATTGGAATGTTTATTGATAGTTCTGGCTCTAAAAATTCTTTTCCCTTTAAAATATTACATTTTAAGAGGAAATCATGAAACCTTAGAAATGAATCAATATTATGGCTTTTTTCAGGATTTTATTTTAAGATTCAAGGATCAAAGTAAATTCAACAAAATCCTAAGCATTTATAACGTACTCCCTCTATGTGCTTCAATTAATAAAACAATTTTATGTTTACATGGAGGGATTCCGCAAGATATTGACATTTTGAAGAAATTAAAGGGAAAAAAAAGTAAGGATCTTAGTATGATATTTCAATCCATCTCACAAAGTATTTATCAAATTATGTGGAATGATCCTAAATCGGGATTGAAAGGTTTTTCAGACAGTTTTAGAGGCCCAGGAATTAAATTTTTTGGAAACGATGTTTTTGGGAGATTTATGGAAGCAAATAGTCTTAAATATTTAATAAGAGCACATGAATGTTTTCCTGAAGGATATAGGTGGTTCTTTAATAAAAAACTACTTTCAATTTTTTCATCTGCCAATTATAGAGGATATTTCTCCCCAAATCCGGCATCGTATGTTATTATTAAAAATAATGAAGTTATACCAAAACTTATAAAAATTTAGAATTTCAACAAGGTATCGATTTTTTAATTTAAGGAATTCTGATTTTAATTTTAAAAACTTCTGAACTCATGTAATTTGAGAAGCATCTGGTTTGATAAACAGAAGATTATTTCCCCGAATGAAAATTTCGTTATATTTAGCTACAGGGGTGCCTTCTAAAAGTTCGGTAGCATCCTCTAATATCATGTTCATGTAAGCATCTATTTCCTTTAACAGTCCTTTATATTCAGTTCCATCTTTTAATCTAAGCAAAATTACGCTGTTTTGCGCAGCTTGCAGGATAGATAAAGGATTCTTAGACCTCTGCTGACTGTTATTTCTATCAGACATTTAAATACCTTTATAAAATAAATTTTAATATCATTTAATGAAAAGATAATTTAAAGATAGATTTTTTTGAATTAAAACCTTTTTAATTCGATATTAAAAACAATACGAATAAGTTTTGGTTTTATTCTTGGAAGAACGCTTTAATAATTCAAATAAAAAGAAAAGAATAATTAATGAATACAATTCATCAGCCCATTTTTATGATAGAAGATATGAGCAGATTCAATTAGAGAAATACAATTTAATTTTGAATAACCTTTATTTAAATGGAAAAGTAATTCTAGATATTGGTTGTGGTACAGGATTATTTTTTGAATATATTTTCAATTTAAAAAAAGAAGAAGATAAAGTTAAATATAAATACGTAGCAATCGATATCTCCTGGAATATGTTGTTAGAATTTCAATCAAAAAAATTAAATTACAAACCAAAAAATAATATAGAGTTAATATTAGGTGATATAGAAAATCTACCTTTTAGAAAGAATGTATTTCATTCAATTTTTTCACTTACTTCTTTTCAGAATTTACCAAATATCAATAGAGGGATAGAAGAGTCTTATAGAGTTTGTATTAATTATGGGGATTTTAAATTTTCAATTCTACGGAAGAATTTGAATCTAGATGCATTATTGAATTTGTTAAAGCCATTATCTAGGGAGATCAAAACAATAGATAAAGACATTTTAGAAGATATTATAATTCTAGGGAAATTTTTCAAAAAATAATTTAAAATATTTTATTTTTTATAAAAAGAACTTATAATTTCAGCTGCATTGCTTTCAATTCCAAATTTCTTTCGAAAATAATTACAGATATTTGTAATATCTCTTTCTAAAAGTGAATTAGCATTTGGATGATCAATTGGGACCCATTGCAGCCAATCAATTATTAAAATGTTTCCCTTTTCATCTAAAACAATATTAAATTCCCCTAAATCTCCGTGTATCATACTCGCTTCTTGATAGATTATTTTCAGTTGTTTAATAATTCTATTAAAAATTTTCATGGGCTTTTTAATACTTTTATAATAAACCAATTCTTTCCCTCTCAGGTATGACATTATAATGATGTGTCTGTTGTATCCTATGGGATTTGGAGTGTTTAAATTGAGTTTATATATTTTCTCAAGAGCTTCATATTCCTTTCTAGCAGCAAGTCTATTTACATAAAGCCAAGAAAGATGCCCTCTTTCTCCTATAAGATCTCGAAATTTTTTTATATTCTTAAAGCTAGTTCTCCCCATTCGGTAGAATTTAGCAGCGTGAATGTTTCCTTCATCATCCATGCAGCTATATACGTCTGATTCTTTCCCTTTTCCTATTAGAGGTCCTAATTGACTGATTATGTTTTTTTCAACTAGAGTATGAAGTGCAAGAAGATCATAAGCTTTAGAATTAAGGGTGTATGCAATTTCATATTTAGATGCGTCTCTAATTATTAAATCAAGTTTGTGAACTTTTTTTAGCCGAAAAAGAGTTTCTTCCATCTTATATCTTGAATAAAACTTAATATTACTCACTGTGACATATTCTGATCTCTTCATACCAATTTCAATTGCCATAAGTATCCTAAGATCTTCCTTATCCAATCTAGTGAGTAAGTTTGCTACTTCCACATTTTTTTCAGCTAAAAAAGGAATTTTCTATAGGTTTTGAAAAATGATATTAGTTTATATATATTTGGTATTTCAAAAATCAGAATTGCAGCTAAAATTAAAACCAAGAAGATGAATATATCTTTCTGTAATATCAAATAGTTAGTTAAAGTCCAACCTTCTTGAAATAAAAATAAAAAAGTACCTTGGTTTAAATATAATAATATTCCTATTGAGATAATTAATCCATTTAGGGAAAATATTATAACTTGATGTTCATTCTCAATTATTCCAATTATTATATTTATGGAAAATAAAATTAATGTAATTATAGTGAATATTTTGGAATTCTTAATCCAGGTATCGTACATTATATTATTTATTTGATAGTTTCCATTAGATACCGACCAAGCTAAAGATGTGCTTAAATTTAAAAATGATAAAATTGGTAAAATTACAGTAGCAATTATAGAAATACTGTAAATCCTTATAGTTGTAAATCTACTGAATTTTAAGACTTTATTATTTCCCAATTTTATGGATTCTAATAAAGATTCAAGTTTATTTTGAATCTCTATTGGGAAATTTTCTTTAGCCATGAAAAACTGGATGTTTAACTCAGGAAAGCTAGAAATTAGCTCTTTTACTTGGCTATAACCTTTCCTGAATTTTGCTTTTTTACTTTTCGGACCACTCCAAAGATAAATGATTTCTTTTTCTTCATCCAAAATTGCACAAATGTCATGTGATAATAGACGATGCTCTTCTTCGATCCAATGAGATTTAGACTCATCAAATATGAAAATTCTTAGCATTTAATATCTACTTATCTTAACTAAAATTAGCTTTTATTTTTTTCTATAACTCAATAGGGAATAACTAAATAATAATTTATTAAGTCGTTTTATGGAAAAACAATTTTAGATGTAGATTTAATCTTGACTTTTTATTCTTCTTTTTATTTCTGCCCACATATCATCAATATAGGATTTATACACTTCAATTTCTTGTTGGGTCATTTGACTAAATCTTTTTTGAGCTTTAAGATATTCTTCAATAGGTTTACGCTTTGAGGGGTCCAAATATCTACTACTAGGTTTCGATAATTTTAATATTCCATTTTCAACTTCATATAAAATCCAGAAGCCAGTTTGTACAGCTAAGCGACCAATTAATATCGTATCTTTAGGTTCATATCCCCATCCCGGCGGACAAGGAGATAATATGTGAAAGTATTTCGATCCATGAATAGTTCTTGCTTTTTTAAATTTATCGTACAAATCTAAAGGATAAGAGGCAATAGCTGTCGCGACATAAGGAATTCCATGAGCCTCTAAAATTTTTGGCATATTTTTTTTATGACCTAGTTTACCTTCAGGAGTCGTTGTTGTTTTAACTCCTAATGGTGTTGAACCACTGCGTTGAACGCCTGTATTCATATATGCCTCATTGTCATAGCAAGCATAGATAAAATTCGTTCCTCTTTCAGCAGCTCCACTTAAGGCTTGAATTCCTATATCTGTCGTACCACCATCTCCTGCAAAGGCAAGAACAGTAATTTCATTCTCTAAACCTTTATCTTCTAATGATGCCAGAATACCAGATGCGGAGGCGCCTGTTGTCGCAAAAGGTGTATGGTAAACACTTATTTTTGTCGAGCAAAATCCCTGCATACCATGTAAAACTGTTAAACAAGATGCTGGCACTGTTATTAATGTTTTAGCTCCTAAAGCTTTTAAAGCAATTCTATAAATCAATGCCATACCACATCCCGCACACGCACGAGTGCCTGGATAAATAAATTCCTCTTCAGGAAGATCCATAACATTTACCATTATTTCTCACCCTCTTTTAAAATAAGTAGATTCATCATAATCACTCAATTCATCTAATCTTAAACCTAAAAATTCTGTTTTATTAGTTAATATTCCTTGTTTAAACTCATCTAAAGCCCTATGAACACCAGTAATGATATGTTCGGTTTTAACATCTCTACCACCTAATCCTACAATAAAACCCTTAATATTCGGTCTATTTTTTAAACTATAAAGCGCAGCTTTTAATTCATAAGATAAAACGCCTTCATATCCATATCCAATATCTCGATCAAATACTATAATATTTTCTTTATCTTTGAAAAATTCCCTCAATTCTTTATACGGATATGGTCTAAATAATTTAAGGCTTACAATTCCTATTTTTAAACCTTCTGATCTTAGTTTTTTAATCGCAACTCTGGCTTGAGAAGAAACTGAACCCATCGCAAAAATGATTGTGTCAGCATCCTCAGTTTGGACTGTTTTATATATTCCATCTCCATAAGATCTTCCAAATTTTCTGGCAAATTCATCATGAACTCCTTTAATTATTTCAATTGAATTTTCTAACGATTTTTGAAGTGCGTATCTATATTCATAATAACCCGGAGCTATTCCTTCTGCTCGTTTAACAATGTGAGGGGTGGTTACTGGATCTATTCCTTTTACTTGTGAAATGTCGGATAAATTAATATGGTGATTAAGAGGTGGTAAAAATTCATCAATTTTATCTTGGTTTTCTAATTTAACTGGCATCATAGTATGACTTAATATATATCCATCATACGCAACTATTGCAGGAAGAAATACACGAGGATCTTCTGCTATTTTAAATGCTTGAAGATTTGTGTCATAGATTTCTTGATTATTTTCACACATAAACTGAATCCAACCAACATCTCTTATTGTAATGAAATCAGAATGATCAGTCCAGACTGACCAAGGTGCTCCAAGTGATCGAGTTGCAAGATTGATTATTATAGGTAATCTATTTCCTGCTGCCCATGGTAGCATTTCATACATCAATTCTAAACCATGAGCAGATGTTGCAGTGCCCACTCTTGATCCGGTCGCAGAAGCAGCACAACATACAGCTAAAGCTGAATGTTCAGATTCGACTTTAACAAACCTAGCTTTTAACTTTCCTTCTGCTATAAATTCTGCGATTTTTTCTACTACAGGACTTTGAGGTGTTATTGGATAAGCGGAAATGACACCCACCTTTGCCTGTCTAAAAGCATGTGCAGCTGCATGATTTCCTGTTAGAATCATTATATTTTTGTCAATACTTGATTTTTTTTCTTGAATCACAGTCATTCAAATTTCACCTCTTCCATTGTTATAGCTTTTACTGGACATTCTTCCATACAAATTCCACATCCCTTACAATGTTTTAAATCGATTTGAGGTGGAATGGTTCTCGAAATTACTGCTTCGGGGCAATATAACCAACAATTAAAGCAACTGGGTTTTCCAGATTTAACGGGGATACATTTATTTAAATTAATTATTGGTTTTTTTGAACTCCAAGTTCCAGTTTCACCTGCTTCTCCGATTACTGGTTTTTGAACGGAACCTAAAATTTTTTGATAATCTTTTTTTGAATCAGTCATTTATACATCAAAAATAGTAATAAATTAGATTCTGTATAAAATCAAACGTAGATAAATTTTTAATTCTTACCATTTATAAAAATAATCGTTTAAGGTAAAATTCAACTATTTCATCAATAGTACGTTAATAATATTCAATACTTTAGGATTACTTACCTTAAGATAATATTTATGTTTAAATAAAAAATAAATACTTAATATTTCATTAAACCCATAATAAAAATTTTCGAATTTTGGAAGTCTTCGTATATCTTCCGATTTTATGGATTTTTTTGAAAATTATTATAATATCGCAGGTTAAGGGAAAAAATGGATTTATCTACAGATAAATTTATACAAATAATTGAAAGTATTAAAGAATGTTATTTTGAAGTTGATTTAAAAGGTACTTTTACTTTTTTTAACGAATCATTATGCAAACTTACTGGATATTCAAGAGAAGAATTATTGGGGTTAAATTATAAATATATTGCTGATGAAGAAAATCGAAAAAAAGTGTTTAAAGGGTTTAACACTGTTTACACAACAGGTTTACCATTAACTGATTTACAATATGAATTCAGGAATAAAAATGGAGCCAAAATAATTGGTGAAACATCCGTATATTTAAAGTTTGACTCTAAAGGAAATAAAACTGGTTTTTATGGATTATTTCGCGATATCACTAAAAAAATAGAGGAAGAAAAAAAATTTAAAAAAGAATTAAAACAACTTCTCAATTTAAGAACTCAAGAGTTAAGAGAATCAGAAGAAAAGTATAGGAACCTACTCGAAAACTTAGATGTTGGTTTTTATTCTACAACATTAGATGGTCGAATGCTTAATCATAATAGAGCACATAATATTATTTTAGGATATGATCCATCAGAGAATTTGAAAAATAAAGATGTTAGGGCATTTTGGCAATATCCAGAACAAAGAGAGGATTACATAAAACTTATTCTTAAAAATGGAATCGCGAAAAATTATATATGTTATGCTTTAACTAAAGATGGTAAAAAAATTGTTGTCGAGTTGAATTCTTATTTAATCAGAAATGAAAGTGGAGATCCGATTAGAATTGATGGCACGTTTTTTGATGTCACAGAAAAATTCAACTTGGAAAGAAAATTAAAAATATCAGAAGAAAAGTACAGAAACTTGGTAGAGAATGCTCAAGAAGGCGTGTGGGCCGTAGATGAAAATGATGATACAATCTTTGTTAATCCAAAAATATGTGAAATGCTTGGATATACTAGAGATGAAATTATGGGTGAAAATCTACATTTATTTTTAGAAGATCCAATGATAGAATTGATCAATAGTTATCGAAAACGTAGGGAGAAGGGCTTGAAAGATACTTATGAACTTGAATTTATAAAAAAAGATAGAACAATATTAAGCACAAGTATAAATGCTGCTCCAATTTTGAATGAAGATGGAGATTTCAAGGGTTCATTTGCTTTCATTAATGATATAACAAATAGGAAAATCGCGGAGCAAAATTTAAAAAAATCTGAAGAAAAGTATCGAGCTTTATTCGAAAATTCTCCCAATATGATAGTATTATTAAATTTAGAAGGAGAAATCATTGATCTTAACCCTGAAATCCTTAATTTTTATGGATATGAAAAAGATGATTTTCTCCATAAAAATTTTAGAACTCTTAATACTTTTCCAATGGAAGATTTGCCGAGAGTTGTAGAGGTATATAAAAAACTGATTAATAAAGAAGATGTAGAACCCATAGAACTTCAATTTTATAATAAAGATGGAAGTATAACATGGGTGAATTCTCTAGCAAATTTAGTAGAAATAGAAAATGAAGCTTATATACAAGTTATAGTACAAGATATTAACGAACGTAAAATAGCGGAACTGAAATTAAAAGAATCCGAAGAAAGATATCGCAATTTAATTGAAACTGTACCATTTTCAATAGCTTTAATCGATCGACAAGGAAAAATCGTTTATACTAATCCAACAATTGAAAAGTTATTAGGGTATAGTCAAGATGAATTAATTGGACACGAGTTCAAAAATATTCCAGCAATTAATCCAAATTATATTCCAATTACGCTTAAACGATTTCAAAAGGTTTTAAAAGGTGAGATTTTGCCCCCATTAGAAATAGAGTTACATAAGAAAGATGGTAGTTTAATTTGGATAAAATATCAAACTTCTTTAGTTAAATTAGGAAATGATGTTTTAATGCAAGCAGTTATAAATGACATTACAGAACAGAAAAAGGCAGATCTTCTAATAGAAGAAGAAATCCTAAAACTTAAAGAATTAGATCAGATTAGAAAAGATTTAATTTCTCGAGTTTCACATGAATTGAAAACCCCTTTAGTTTCCATTTGTGGAGCTGCTGAACTTCTTCTAGATTTATTTATAGAAGAATTTAAAGACGAACCAAAAGAACTAATTGAAATGATTGAAAAAGGTGGCAGAAGATTAAAATACCTAGTTGATAATCTGGTTGATATTACAAGGATAGAATATAAAAAATTCGAATTAGAGAAATATCCAAATGATATTAATCAATTAATTAGAGATTGTGTAAGAGAAATGATGTATCTCATAAATAAACGTAAATTGAATTTAAAACTTGAACTTCATGATGGATTATTCTTAGAAATTGACAAAATAAGAATTGAACAAGTAGTATTAAATCTTCTATCTAATGCAATTAAAAATACTCCTCCTAATGGAAAAATCACAGTAAAATCATTAAAAAAAAACAATTATGTGGAAATATCAATAAGTGACACTGGAATTGGCCTTACCAAGGAAGAGATGGATAAACTATTTACGAGGTTTGGCAAGATTGAAAGATATGGAAATGGATTAGAATTTATTGATATCCAAGGAACTGGACTTGGATTATATATTTCAAAAGAAATAATAGATTTACATGAAGGTCAAATTTGGGTCGAATCTGAAGGGAGGGATAAAGGTAGTATATTTACAATTAAAATACCAATATAATTATAAAAAAAGTAGAAATTACAATAAAAATTGAGTGGCGAATGACATATAATAGGGAAGAAATAAGAGAAAGTTACAGAAATTTGTTTGAACATTCATTAGATTTAATTTATGTAAGTGATTTAGAGGGAAATTTTCTGGATGCTAATGATCTTACCTTAATTTCCTTGGGTTATGAAAGGGAAGATATTCCAAATGTTAAATTTTTAGATCTCCTTGAAGAAGATGAATTAATTATAGCATATGAGGCTTTAAAGGAAATAATAAGGACAGGAAAGCAGTCTAAACGTAGAGAATATAAAATAAGAGCAAAAAATGGTAATTTTATTTTTGTAGAAACATATGCCATGCCATTAAAGAAAAATGGAAAAATCTATGCAATTTTAGGCATTGGCAAAAATATCACTGATCACAAGAAAGCAGAACAAAAATTAAGAGATTCTGAAGAAATGTTTAGAGCACTGTATAAAGAGGGACCAATTGCTACTTATACTTGGAAAAAACTTAATGCGGATTTTGTTTTCATCGAATTTAATAATGCGGCTGACGGGATAACCAATGGGAATGCTGTAAATGTTTTGGGCCATAGAGCTTCTGAAATATATAAAGATAGACCAGATATTTTGAAAGATTTACATATGTGTTTTAATCAGAAAAAGAATATTACGAGAGAGATGAAATATAAATTTCAGTTTACTACAGAAGAAAAATATCTTTTAGTAAAATATGGCTATGTTAAACCAGATTTAGTGATTGTTCAAACTGAAGATATAACTGAAAAGAGAGTGGCAGAAGAACAATTAAAAGAATCAGAATTAAAATATCGCAATATGATTAATAACTTAGATGTTGGATTTTATCAAGTATCCTTAGATGGTGTATTATTAACACATAATCCTGCTTATAATAAAATCTTAGGGTTTGAAATATCAGAACATTTAAGAAATACAAATGTAACTGAATTATGGCAACAACCTGAACTTCGAAAAGAGTACTTGAAGCAAATTTTCAGAGACAATTATGTTAGAGGTTATACTTGCCATGCATTAAAAAAAAGCGCTGAAAAAATTGTTTTAGAATTGAATTCACATTTGATCAGAGACAAGCGAGGAAACCCAGTTAGAATAGATGGAACATTTATAGACATTACTGAAAAATTCACTTTAGAACGTGAGTTAAAAGAATCTGAAGAAAAGTTCAGAAATATTGCTGAACAGTCAATATTAGGGATCGCTATTTTACAAGATGGAAAGTTTAAATATGTAAATCAAAGATTAGCTGCTATTGGAGGTCTTACTCCAGAAGAAATGAAGGAATGGGGGGCAGGAGAATTCCTTAATATGGCTCATCCAAAAGATAGAGAAATGATTGCTGAACAGGCAAGAAAAAAGCAGATAGGGGAGAAAGATGTTATAAATCATTATCAATTTAGAGGTTTTAAAAAAACAGGAGAATTGTTTCATGGAGAACTTTTTTCAAAAAGTATTAATTATCAAGGAAGAGTTGCAGATTTCATTACTGTTATCGATATTACCGATAAAATACAAGCTGAAAAAAAATTTTTAGAATCTGAAAAAAAATATCGTTATCTCTATGAAAATACTCCATTTTCTATTGTTCTTATAAATTCTAAAGGTGAAATTGTGGATTGTAATCCAAGAACGGAAATACTGTTTGGATACTCAAAGACTGATTTAATAGGTAAAAAATTTCACAAAATTTCAGTAATACATTCAGATTATTTACCAACTATTATGGATCTTTTTAAGAAATTCATTAAAGGTGAGATCGTTCATCGAATTGATCTAAAAATGTATAAAAAGGATGGAACTTTAGTATGGGTAAATTTGCAAGCTTCATTAGTTCAATTGGAAAAAGAATATTTTGTTCAGGCTTTATTTACTGATATTTCAAAACGAAAAGAAGCCGAATTCTTAATTAATGAAGAAATTATAAAATTGAAAGAACTTGACCAAATAAGAAAAAATTTAATATCAAGAGTTGCCCATGAGTTAAAGACACCTCTTGCTTCTGTTTGTGGAGGTTCAGAGTTTCTTACTAGTGTTTATAATAACCAAATGGGAAAAGAAGAATTAGAGATTCTCTCTTTAATTACCAAAGGAGGAAACAGATTAAAATATTTAGTGGATAATTTAATTGACATTTCGAAAATAGAATATGATAAGTTCAAGCTCAAAAAGCAAATGAGTGATATATGTGAATTGATAAAAGAATCTTCTAGAGAAATGAATCACTTTTTAAATAATAGAGAACTAACTCTCAATTTAGAGTTACCTGACAAACTATACATAAAGATTGATAGAATTAGATTTGAACAAGTTATTATGAATTTGTTATCAAATGCAATTAAAAATACCCCTCCAAAAGGAAGTATTACTGTTAAAGTAGAAAAGCAAGAAAATTGGGTACTCCTCTCTGTGAGTGATACAGGAGTAGGATTAACCAGAGAGGAGATGGAAATAATATTCACTCGATTTGGTAAAATAGAAAGATATGGAGAAGGATTAGAATACATTGATATTCAAGGTTCTGGGCTTGGATTGTTTATTTCAAAAGAAATTGTGGATTTACATGGAGGTAATATTAGAGTTGAATCAGAAGGTAGACATAAAGGAAGTAATTTTATTGTAAAGTTACCAATGAATTAATTTATCTTTAAAAAAGAAAATCATTTAATTTTAGCTAAATTATATCCCTCTTCGATTAATTCATAGTTAATTTTACCTAAATTTTCTCCCATTCGCTTAAAAACAACAGCTTTCAAATTATCTAAATTTAAGTCTGATAATGCTTTAGAAAGTAAACCTAGAATCGGTGTGTTAATTACTGGATTTCCATCAATAGTAAGATTTTTTTCTATCGCTAGTTTGCTAATATCTGCAACAACAATCTTAGTGTTTTTGCTTATATTAAACTTAGAAACAAAATATTCTGGTTCCTTTGCAGAATTGATTATAAAAATTCCATCTTTTCTTAAAGAAGAAACAATCTCTTGGTTCAATACAGTTTCATCAAATATTATTAAAATATTCGGATTTTCTATTTGAGCTCTATCCCATATTGTATCTGTACGAGATAGTTTAGCATATGCTTGAACGGGAGCGCCTCTCCTTTCTGCTCCAAATGAAGGATATGCATGTACGTCCACGAAATTACCACTTAGGTACGCAGCTTCAGCAATAATTTCACAAGCGGTTACAGCTCCCTGACCTCCTCTTCCATGAATAATAATTTCAATATTCTCTTTTTCATCCATATAAAAAGCCCAAAAAAAAGGGATAAATATTATTTAATATGAAGTTTACCTAATAATATAAAATTTTTTTAAATTTCTTTTATGAGCATTATTATAAAATGAAAATTACTGTCGCAATTCTTTAAGGAAAAAAATATTTAGAGGATAAAGATAAAATAAATTAGCATTAATATAATAATTAATTATCATAAGATCTATGTGAAAGTATCATGAGAAATGAAACTGGACATTTTAAAGGAAGAGAATTGAAAAAATTATTTTATCAATCTTGGATACCAGATTCTGGAGAAATAAAGGCATATATTATAGCTGTTCATGGATGGGGAACTCATTCTGACAGATTAAAAACCCCTGCGAAATATTTTACAGAAAAAGGGTATGCCATTTATGCATTTGATTTACGTGGGCATTGGAGAAATTTAGGTGATATCCCTGGCCATATTGATAGCATGGATCATATTCAAAAAGATACGCTTCTTTTCATGGATTTTATTCTGGAGATTGCCAAAAATAAAAAAATATTTTTGATGGGACATTCTTTTGGAGGTTTAGTTAGTTTAATTTTTGCAATAAACCATCCTAATTTGTCAGGAGCCTTAATTTCGTCTCCATTATTAGGGATGTTTTTAAGATTATCAATGGGCAAGAAAGTTATAAAATCAATATCTAAAACTCTCGCTAGATTAGCCCCTAATAAGATATTAGACAATATTATTGATCAGAATCAATTAACAAGTGATTTAAAGATATTACGACAACATATTGCTGATAAACATAAAATAGAAGTCATATCAGCTAAATCAGCAATAGAGATAGATAGATCCTCGAAATGGGCAATGGAGAATGCATCGAAATTACTTTGTCCAATACTACTTATGCAAGCCGGTGAAGATAAAATTGTAGATAAAGGAAAGACAAAACAGTTTTTTGAACGAGTTAGAAGCAAAGATAAGACTTACCGTGAATATGATGGTTTTCTACATGAACTATGGAACGAAAAAGGCAGAGCCCAAGTTTATCAAGATATGTTTGTATGGCTCGAAAAACATTTGTAATAGGAAAAAAAAATAAAGGGTTAATTTAATAAAAAGATTATCTACCTTTGAATTTGGGGTCTGTTTTTGCTATAGATGCTCTAACGGCTGCTCGCCAATCAGATGTACGTAATGCTGCAGCATTATTTTCAGTCTCTAAATCTAATAATTTAATTAAAATCTCTCTAAAATAATTATGCATTGTCTTTTTCATCAATTTAATACTTAAACTTGGACCTTTTGGTGGTATTAGCCTTAGAGCTTGCTCTCTAGCAAAGGGTATTAATTTTTCTAAAGGTAGGACTTTGTTTACTAAACCAAGTTTTTCGGCCTGCTGAGCTGTTATTTTATCACCAAAATATGCAATTTCTTTAGCTTTTTGAAAACCAACGAGAAATGGGAGCGTGAAGTGCGCTCCAAAAATGGGAAGGACTGCATTCCTTACAAAATAATATCCTATCCACGCATCTTCTGCCATATAAATTAAATCAGCCCCTACTTGACACATGGTTATAGCAGAACCTATGGCTAAACCGTTTATTGCAGCTATAACAGGTTTTGAAAAATCCCAGAATTTTAAGCTTAACCTTTTATTTGTAAGGTCTGAAACATCTATTTGTTCTTTAATATCTGGAGGAAGTGATGTTAGATAATCTATTTTAATATAATCACCAGAAGAGAAAGCATTAGCCTCCTTACAACCCGTTATAATAAGAACTCTTGCATTTTTATCTTCTTCCATATCATCTAAAACCGTTTCAATTTCTAAAAAAGTAACTAACGACAAGGCATTCTTTCGTTTAGGAATATTCAAGGTTATTGTACAAATCCCATTTTCTTCTTTTTCGTAAATGATATCAGTAAAATATTCAATGTTCATTTTTACCCTCTATTAGTTTTGTTTTGATTATCTATTGATACTAATAATTTAACTTTAAACTTTTTATATGTTTATTATTTATTCTTTTAACGTAATCTATTTCTCAGCAATTCAAATTATTAAATTTGTAATAAATAGAATTAATTTCTATTAAAAATTAATACACTTGTAGCATTTAATTCTAAATTACAACTTAATTTCTTAATGCTTGATAAGATGTCTTTTAAAGAAATTAAATTCAAAGATTTAACACCAATGATGAAACACTGGTACTCAGTGAAAAAGAAATATCCAGAAAACCTTGTAGCCTATCGAATGGGTGATTTTTATGAATTTTTCTATGATGATGCAGAAAGAATTTCAAAACTTTTAGGAATAACACTTACCAAACGTAAAATAGGAAATGATGCATACCCCTTAGCAGGGATTCCACACCATTCAGGTCATAATTATTTTAATAATCTTATGAATCTTGGTGAGACTTTAGTAATAGTCGATCAGTTAGAAGATCCAACGACTGTAAAGGGAAGAATTGTGAAAAGAGGTGTTACACGGATACTTTCACCAGGTACAATCATAGAACCAAATTTGTTAAAATCCAATGAGAATAATTATATCGCATCTATGGTAAAAGAGAGGAGTGGGTTTGGCGTTGCTTTCACAGATATCTCCACCGGAGAATTTGTTGCAACTGAATTTTCATTTAAGGATCAAGACCCACAGGAAAAATTGCTAAGTTTGTTTTCTCAATACGATCCTGTAGAATTAATTATACCTCCGGACTTGAAAAAGGATGAAAGACTTTTTATACTCTTAACAGATCTAACAAAAGCAATCATTAAACCTTATGAGGAACATGTTTTTCTATATGATGAGGCTTACACCTTAATTACTCGCCATTTTAAAATTTCCAATTTAAAGGGTTTTGGTTTAGAAGATAAACAAATGGCTATTCAGGCAGCTGGTGGCCTGTTAGCTTTTTTAAAAGAGACCCAACGAGATATAATTCCAAATATTTTTAAAATCAATGTTATACAAGAAAAAAATGTACTACACCTAGACTATATTACACAAAGGAATTTAGAATTAATTAACTCTCTATGGGAAAGAGGAAAAGATGCTACGTTATATTCTATTTTTAACCACACGTATACACCAATGGGAGCTCGTTTATTAAAGAAGTTTATTCTCCAGCCTTTAACAGATATTGAAGAAATCAATCAAAGACTTAATATAGTTCAAAAATTTAAGGATGATATCTTTTTAAGGTCTGATTTAAGGGAGGAGTTGAGAGTTATTGGAGATCTCGAAAGGTTTATTAACAGGATTAATTATAGTGGTCGTTCTAATGCTCGAGATTTAATAAATATCAAGAATTCTTTAGAAAAATTACCAAAAATCAAAGAATTATTAGAAGGAGCAGATATTCCCGAAATTTCTTCATTTGTTAAAAATATTAGCACTTTTAATGAAGTAAAAGATCTAATAAACATTTCAATTAGAGATAATCCCCCCACTACCATTAGTGAAGGCAATATTATTAGAGATGGTTATAATGATGAAGTGGATGAACTGAGAGATATTATTCATAATGGAAAAAAATATGTGTTAGAATATGAACATGAACAGAAAAAAAAATGGAATCTAACGACAGGATTAAAAGTTGGTTATAATAATATACTTGGTTACTATATTGAAATAACCTTAAAAACTCTTAAAAACATCCGAAATCTTCCTGATGAATATGTTGAAAGAGCAACGCTCAAAAATGCTAAAAGATACACAACTGAAAGATTAAAAGAACTTGAAGAGAAAATTATAAGTGCAGAAGAAAAAATTAATGATTTAGAATATGAGCTTTTCAATATTATTCGTGAAAAAGTGGAAAAAAGAACTAAAAATATCCTCGAAACTGCTAAGAATATCGCTATTATTGATGTCCTTGTATGCTTTGCTGAAGTAGCTGAGCAATATAATTACTCTAGACCTATCATAAATAAAGATAATAAAATTATAATTAAAGCTGGCAGACATCCTGTAGTTGAGCAAATTAATATAGATGAGCAATTCATCCCTAATGATTGTTATTTAGATAATGAAAATGACCAATTATTAATTGTTACTGGTCCTAATATGGCAGGTAAAAGCACTTATTTAAGACAAGTTGCTTTAATATGTATTATTGCTCAAATGGGATGTTTTGTTCCTGCAAAATCTGCCACAATTGGGATAATTGATCAAATTTTCACGCGTATAGGAGCTTCAGATGATCTTGCTAGAAAATTAAGCACATTTATGATAGAAATGACTGAAACAGCTAAAATCTTAAACTATGCTACACCAAAAAGTTTTGTAATAATAGATGAATTAGGGAGGGGAACTAGTACAAGCGATGGTCAAAGTATAGCAATGGCTACTCTTGAAAAACTACATGAATTAAAAATCAAGACCCTATTCAGCACTCATTATCATCAATTAACAGAAATCAATTTGCCTAGAGTAAAAAATTATCATTTAGATATTATTGAAAATGATGATGGGAGTATTAATTTTGTGAGAACATTAAAACCTGGAAGTACCGATAAATCTTATGGGATTCATGTTGCTAAACTAGCAGGAATACCAGACGATGTTATAATAAGAGCTTTTGAAATTCTTGAACAAATAGAAGAAGAAGATCCCTTTAGGACAACAGTTATAAAAAATGGGAATACAGAATCATCAAAAAAATTTTATGATAAGATAATAAATGGAAAAAAATATGAACTTGATAAATTAAACATAGAATTAAATGCTCTTAAAGAATCACTAAGTGAATGTACTGAAGAATTAAGTATAACAGAAAAGGATTTAGAGAGAAAAAAGCGAGAGGCTACAGATATAGAGTCTGAAATTGAAACTAGTAAAGCTAAGATTTCTCAAAGTAGAGTTCCAAAAAAGAAAAAGTATGTACAAACAATTTTATTTGAACCTATAAGCAAAAAAGAAAGATTTACAGATTTATTAAATATCATTAAGGAAATTGATATTAAATCAGATATTCCAGATAAATTAAAAGATCAAATAATTGAACTCAAAAGAGAATTAGAGAAACTTAACTAACCGAGAACTACTGGAATTATAAAAACTATAATCATTAAATAAATATAATATACTGTTATTATTGAGACGAGGATAATCCGATACAAATTTTTATTCTTTTCCTTTTTAATATTCTCTAAAAATATTATCAATAATAACCCAATGAACGTTAAATGGGATGGTTGTAAAGCTTTCCACAGGATTGAATCAAAAAATAAAATTCCTTTTATTTCAGCATCACTATGCCACCAATTAGTCACCATTTGAAAGAAGTAATCAGGAAAGACCATATAAGGAATACATATTATAAAAAATGGAACTAGGAAATATATTAAATCTTTCCACTTTATTTTTCTAATTATAAGTAAGACTGGAAGAAATAATATTGCAGTTATTTTAAACGTAGCAAGAGTAAATAATATACCAGCAATCCATTTTTTATCTCTTTCTAAAAATATAAATGAATAAAATAAAAAGAATGAAATTAAAAAATTGACATTATTATAATACGCATCAATACTAAAACCAATTATACTCAATATATAAAAAATCAGTAAATCCTTTTTGTTCTTAAATACTTTTGGAGATTCCCTAACTACAATAATAGTTAGAATTAATCGTAAAACATCCCAGATATAAACTCCTATTATAATATTGTTAGGTATTACATATATTGGAAAAAATATGAAATACCAAAAATAAAGATAATAAGGCGGCCAATCTGAAATCGCAATATCGTCATAGAAATTAATCAAACCATTATTCATACCTTCTATAAGAATTTTAAAATCAATATCCTTCGTTTGTTTAACCCACTCAGAGATGGTAAAGAAATATAAAAAAATTCTCAAAATGATGAGAGTAATAGTGATAATTGTAAAAAAATAAATAAAATACAAATGAAGTAAGGATTTTTCCCCATTGTCCATAGTAATTTGATTACTCATAATTTAGCTTCAATCTAATTATTATAGAGTATTAAGAGAAATTTAAAAGACTTACTTTCAGTTTAATTATAAATTAAAAATCATTATTAGTACATAAAGAATTAAAAACTCTCCTAGATCCAAATTTATTTAAACTTTAATAGTGTACTATTTTAAATTTGATTGTAATGAGAAATATATTAACCTTATAACATTATCTTATCATTGGAAAAAATTTGAAAAGATTTTAAAAATATTGTGAAAGTTAGTAAAATTAAAAAAATAATAGATGCTGATAAAATTGCTGCTGGTGAAGTTGTTGATAGGCCAGCAAATGTTGTAAAAGAGCTTATTGAGAATGGTATCGATGCACAAGCATCAGAAATAAGAATCCTTGTTAAAAAAGCTGGAAAATTCTTAATTCAAGTAATTGATAATGGTATCGGTATCCCATCTGAAGATATTGAATTGGCTTTTCAGAGACATACGAGTAGTAAAATTAGAACTATTGAAGATTTAGAAACACTTTCTACTTTAGGCTTTAGAGGAGAAGCACTTGCAAGTATAGCAGCTGTAAGTAAAGTTGAAATAATTTCTCGAGTAGAGTATAAAGAGAAAGGAGTGTATTTACATATCGAAGGGGGAAAAGTCATAGATAAAAAAGAAATTACTTGCCCTGTTGGAACAAATATTAAAGTACAAAATTTATTCTACAACCTCCCTGCTCGGCAAAAATTTCTGAAAAAAGATGCTACAGAATTAGGTCACATCACAGATATTGTACAGAGATATTCTTTGGCATACCCAGAACTCCATTTCATTTATCGTCATAATACATTAGATATACTTAATTGTCCTGCATCAAATGATTTAAAAACAACAGTATTTCATATTTATGGAAAACAAATTGCAAAATATATGGAACCTTTTGAGTATATCGAAAAAGAGATTAAATTCCAGATAAGTGGACTATTAGGACATCCTCAAATAGCTAAAAAAACCAGATCTTATTCAAGCTTGTTTATTAACAGGCGTTATATAGTTAGTGATGTGTTATTTAGGGCAATTAGTGAAGCATATGAAGGAATTTTAATGGTAAGTAAATATCCTTTTTTTATTATATTCCTTGAGCTTGATCCGTCTGTTATTGATTTCAATGTTCATCCAAAGAAACTTCATGTGAGATTCGAAAGAGAGGATTTTATTTATAATAAAGTATACAATATCATTCAGAGTTATGTTGAAGATAAATTTATAGTCAAGGAGGCAAAATATATATCTACAGAATTAGAGGATTTTATACCTTCTGAAAAGAAAGAAATTTCCGCAATTAGAAAAATCTACGAGAATCAGATTAACTATAAGGAATCATCTTTAGAAGAACTTGTAAAACCAGAACAAAGTGTACAATTAAGCTTGAAAGATCAGATAATTGAAGATAAAGTATATAAAAAAATAACATCTGAAGCATTTTTACGAGAAAAATATATAATTTCTAAGAACTTTCCAAAACTACGTTTAATTTCTCATACGGGTCAATTAAGTAATAAAATATATGTTGTTTTAGAGGGTATTAACGAAAATAATGAAGATGGATTATTTATTTTAGATCAACATGCAGCTTCAGAACGGATAAACAAGGAGAAATTCTTAGAAGCATATAAAACTTCTAAAATGATTAAACAAAAACTAATCTCTCCATTAAAAATTGAAGTATCTCCAAGTGAGAAAATATTTTTAGAGGCTAATTTATATGAAATTAAAAAGTTGGGATTTAATTTTGAACATTTTGGTGGACAAACATTTATTTTAAGAGAAATTCCTACTATTATGGGAAGAGTTCCAGATCTCAATATAATAAAAGAAATTATTAGTGATATAACCAAGATTGGTAAGGATAAAAGTTTTTCAGAGGTCACAGAAGAAATAATCAATTATTTATCATGTCATAAAAGTATTAGAGGAGGCGATGATCTCTCTTTAAAAGATGTTAGAGATCTATTAATTGAATTATCAAAATGTAAAGATTCTTATCACTGTGCTCATGGAAGACCCACTTTAAGATTTTTTTCTTATAAAGAATTAGATAAATTATTTAAAAGAATTGTTTGAAAGGTTAAAAATTTATAAAAAGAAGATAATTTTTCTTTAAAGTAGGAATTAGTTATTCCTCTTTATGCTTTTGAAAAAGCTATGGCCTCAATACCCTGTATCCCTTCAACTTGCCTAAGTAATTCTTCAAGTTTATCTGTCCCTCCCCATTCTTCTGGATATCTTACTCGAACTCTCACTTTTTTCAAACCAAATGCAACAGGTAATATATCATATTGTTCAATAGTACAAATTTCAGGCAGAACAATTTTTAATTTATCAACAAATTCCTCAAAATTTATATCAATTTCCTCTGGAACAACATCAATTAACGCAATAAATTCTCCCATTTCATATCAATTCTTTTTATTTTTTCAATAATGCCAAAAAATCAAATATAATTAACTCATTCAAAGTATAAAGCTTAAAATCTTTTCCTTTTAAGGGCCTTCAAAATCACACTTTAGGCATCTATAAGATTTGCCCATTTCCCGACATCGTTCACACCTCCAGATAGTTACATCCCCACAGGCAGGACAAGGGAAATGAACTGCCGCTTCAAAAGGTGCTATAGGCTTCTGGCACCCAAAGCAAAAATTCCTTTTATAAGTACTCATAGATTAAAAGATGTTACTCTAATAGAACTTAGATTTTAAAATATATGATGACTTTAATTATTTTTGGTTTTCAAAATTGAATCTAATAGAAATATATTAATCTATTTTCAATTATTAAAAATTTGATTTAAATTGATTTAATCATTTTTTAAGAAACAGTGAATTAAATTTTAAATTTATAAACACCTTAATTTGCATATAAAATATCTAATAAATTTAAATTCATGTTTAAAGAGAACTTAAATGCCAGAAAATAAAGTGAAGAAATACTTCTCATTAATAGAGGCATGGGCTTGGTGTGATATCTGCGAAGATATGGTAGCTTTAAATATAGACAAAAAGGAAATCATAAACGGGCTAAAAATGGGGATTTATACTAAAGAATATAAGCATTCTAACCAATTGCCTGATCTAGACGATCCAGATGATTTATCTGGAAAAGAACATACAATTTATGTATACATAAATGATAATTTTGATGTTACTGGTGTAAAGAGTTTCTTTGGCGCCTCTCCAAGTACAGAAGAAATTGGTGCAGAAGTAACACAAGAAGGTGGAGAAGTTAGGATACCTATAGTAGTAAAGGAGATTCCACCAATGGCAGTGCAATTAGGAATGCTTAATAAGGAACAGTTTAAAGTGTTAAAGATTTGCGACGGAATGAATACACTTGAACAAGTCGCTGCAATAGCACAGAAAAGCGTAGAAGAAATAGAAGATATGATGAGTGACTTGAGAAATAAAGGATTGGTTAAAGTTATTAGAAGAACTTAATAAAAAGATATAGAACGCAAATATTTAATTAGCAATTTATCCATTACTTTCCATCATTTTTTTTGCTATAAATTCGAAAATCTGTTCTACATTTACACCAGTTTTGGAAGAACATTCGATATATCCTTGTAAATTATAGGAATTCGATAACTCTATAGCTTCTTCAGTTTCAACTGATCTTTTATCCTCCAGATCCGATTTTCCCCCGACCATTACAATTGGTATTTTTTCTTCTGATTCGGAGACAAAATATTCAAAAATTGATAACCAATCTTGAATATCTTTTATCGTTGAATATCTTGTTATATCAAACATGAAAATGCCCCCATCTGCGCCTTTGGCAAAACTAGGTAAAAGTACTCTAAAACGTTCTTCACCCGCAAAATCCCATATTCGAAGAGTCACCATTTTACCATCGATTTCAACATTCTTAATGCTGAAATCAGCGCCTATTGTCATCTTAATATCTTCTTCGAATATTTTTGTTACAAATCTTCTTATCAATGTTGTTTTTCCGACTCCTCCTGCTCCAAAAATACATAGTTTAAAAGCTAGTTTTTGTTCGATATTCAACACCTTGCTCGAGATCTAAAAATTTTTCTTTTTCTAGATTATCTGATTTAATCTTTAAAAGTATTTTTTTATCTAAAGTAATTTAAGTTTTATTATTTATGTTATTTATTTTTTATGCTCATTCCCGCCATATTGTTAATTTTACCGGTTTTTGATACTGAATAATAAAGCTAAATCCTAATAAAAAAGTATTGATATGTTTTAACTTTGAGTTAATAAATTAGTTTATCAATGCATAATACATAAAAAATAATAATTTAGACTTACTTAATAATATCTGTTATAAAACAGGTCTCAATTATCTTAATTCCGGTAATTTGAGATATTTTATCCTCGATTAATGGATTGAATTTATCGATCGATTCAATATCAACTTTCAAAAGTAAACCACAATCTCCTGATAGCCGCCATATGTTAGAAATTTCATCAATTTTCATTAATTCTTTCAAAATTCGTTTAATATCTTTAAAATCAGGCTCAATTTTTATGGTTGCGTAGATTTTCTGTTTTGAATCGATATCATAATCGATTGTAAATTTTTTTATTATTCCCTCTTCCAGTAATTTTTTCACACGCCTTCTTACGGTTGCTTCTGTTTTCTTTACATTTTCAGATATATCATTGAATGACATTCTGCTATTTTCTTTAAGGAGTTCCAATATTTTAAGATCTACAATATCCATTCTATTTAAATTTTGAAAGATTTGATATATCTAATTTTAAAATTTTTTTACTTTCACTATTAAAATATGATAATTCGTTTATTAATTCATTCCTAATAATTGAGTGAGGATTTAATCCATAATCTCTATATAATTAATTTTTAACTTGCTTCTAAATGTTTTTTGAGATCAATAAGAAGCGTTTTCTCTTTTCTATCTTTATGTTTAATTACAACTTTTAAGAGATTTCCCTCAATTGAGCTATCAATAAGTTTAATTTCTCCTAGTTTTTCTAGATCAGGTTCTAATTTTTCTCCAACTTTAGTTTTGGATTTTAAACATGTTCTGTATTCATCATATAAATAGCAGTGTTCACAACAAAAACCTATGGGCATATAACCTACAATAGAACACTTCTCAAAAAAGTCGCAATTACAATTCTGACACATCATTATACTATTAGAATTTTTTGTATTTAAACATAATTATTAATTTTGAACATATGGCGATCTTTATTAATAGATTTGATCAAATTCGGCAATTTTTATTGATCGTTTATCGTAAATTCATGTTAAATAATCTAAATATTTCAAAGGAGTAAAATTTTTACAAAATTTACAATTTAGAAACAGTTTTGAATAAAATATAACTTCTTTCTGAATTTTTGTTATTCATTTATTCTAAAAAATTTATTAAATCTGTTTTAATTTTTCTAACCATCGAAAAAGATGGATAAATATACTTTTAGACATGTCTGTAATAAATTTTGAGTTTCGAAATGAAGTTCTTAAACATAATGCTTCTCTAACCTACTGTTATCAATGTAGTACTTGTAGCGGAGGATGTCCAGTTGCATTAATTACTAATGGAAAATATAACCCGAGGAAAATTATTGAAGAAGCAATACTGGGACTTCAAGATAAATTGTTAGAAAGACAAGAACCTGATCCATGGTTATGCTCAACGTGCCAAACCTGTGTTGAATTGTGCCCTCAAAAAGTAGAGCTCACAGAAATTTTCACCTTAATTAAGAATTTATGTTTTGAAGCTGGAAAAAAAGTACCAGATGCTTTTATAGCTCAAGGACAAGCGGTTTTAGACCACGGAGTCGCAATCCCTTTTTCAAGAGCTATATTAACACGCAGAGAAAAATTGGGTCTTCCTACAATCAAAACAGCTCCAGTTGACGAAATCAAAACAATTTTAAAAGAAACTGATTTTGAAAAACACATATCAAAGGGGGTTGAGTAAAAAATGTCCTACGATCTGTTTTTAGGATGTGTGATTCCTGCAAGGTTACCTTACTTAGAAACTTCCTCAAGAAAAGTGTTTGAAAAGCTCGGAATTAAGCTAAATGATATTGAGGGTTTTTCTTGTTGTCCAGACCCGACAGGTATAGAGCTACTTGATGAAAAAAC
Organism: Promethearchaeota archaeon; assembly: GCA_048938005.1. GTDB lineage: Archaea > Asgardarchaeota > Lokiarchaeia > Sigyniarchaeales > SOKP01 > Loki-b32. The sequence goes on from JBHLMQ010000009.1 coordinate 78,205, forward strand.
TTGGTTAGCATTAGGAGCGAGGAACTTAAGCCTCTGTAATACTAATGGTGGTGTATTATCTTTTTGTTCTGGCTGTGTAGAAACATTAAAAGGAGTTAATTATGCGATTAATAAAGGTTCTCATGTTAAAGAAGAAATAAATAAAGTTTTAAAAAAAGTAGGAAAATCTTACGATGGTAAAGTCGAAGTAAAGCACTTTGCTCAGGTACTTTATGAATATTTGGATAAAGTTAAGACATATATAGAAAAACCGTTAGATGGATTTAGAGTTGCTGTTCATTATGGATGCCATTATTTAAGACCTTCTGAAATTATCAATTGGGATGACCCTTTTGAACCAAAAACGATAGACGAAATAGTTAGAACACTTGGAGCAGAATCTGTAGAATATGAAATGAAAATGGAGTGTTGTGGGAATCCCGTTGAGAAATCTGATAAGGATTTATCGCTCTTAATGATTGACCAAAAGCTTAAGGCAATCCAGGAAGCAGGAGCAAATTGTGTTGTAGTTGTTTGTCCAGCTTGTTATCAACAATATGAATTTAATCAGAGGGAACTTAATAAGAGAAATGAATCTAATTATGAATTTCCTATATTTTATTTGTCAGAATTAGTAGCTTTAGCATTTGGTTTTAAGCCAGAAGAATTAGGGTTTAATTTCCATCGAATTAGACCAAGTAAATTATTTGAAAGTATTAATTTTACAATTTAAATTTTTAAAAAAAAAAAGATTTGATAATAAATGACAGAAGTTAAGCCCAAAAAAACTATCCTAAAAGATGTTAAAATCTTCAAGAATCTTGAAGATGAAATTATCAAAACTAATAAATGCTGTGCATGTGGTGCGTGTGTGGCCTATTGCAGCTCACAAGGTTTTGATGTTATCAAAATGGAGGGATATACCCCTCGATTCATTTCAGATGCGAATGAGGAAAATTGTAAAGAATGTGGTCTTTGTTATTATATATGCCCTCAAACAGAGCCTTTAATGAAGCAAATAAATGAAGAATATCGTATTAAGGATGAGATTGGATATATTCAGGATGTGATTGCCGCAAAAACAACTGATGAAAAAATCAAAGAAATAGGACAAGATGGAGGTTTAGTTACAACACTTCTAATGTATTTATTTGATAAAAATAAAATTGATGCCGCGGTAGTATCCGAATACGATGAGAAATTACAACCTATTCCAAAAATTATCTATAATAAAGAAGATCTATTAAAATCTTCTGGAACTCGATATTCTATCTCATCAAATATCTTGGCATTAAAAGATCTTTATAGTATCGCTGAAGAAATAGTAGAAAAACATCACCAAATCTATGATATTAATCAAATTCGCATGGCTTTCGTAGGTACTCCTTGTCAATGCAGGGCAGTTAGAAAAATGCAACTTTTAAACATAAGCCCTACTCATGTTATTAAATATGTATTTGGCTTATTTTGTATGGAAAATTTTGATTATGAAAAGTTATTCCAGCTTGTAAAAAAGGAAACTAATGAGGATCCCACAAATATAGCAAAGATGAATATCAAAAAGAATTTTTTCATAACTAATAAAGAAAATAAAGTTTATGAAGTCGAACTTAAAAAGTTTGATGATGCAGTACGAAATCATTGCCATGAATGTGATGAATTTACCAGCAGATTTGCAGATATCAGTTTTGGTGGTTCCGGGGCTGTTCAGCAAAATTCAATGGTAGTTATTCGTACAGAAAAAGGTCAGGATTTAATTAGAGATGTAATTATTGCTGGATATATTAATAAATTTACTCCTAAGAAATCTACTATTGAAGAATGGAAAGCTAGTAAAATAGATTTATTTCGAAGAATGACAAATAACAAAATTAATAAACAAAAATAGGTGACAAATTTGGGAGAAAATTCAAAATCAGTTCTCATTATTGGAGCAGGAATTGCTGGTATCCAAGCAGCATTAGATTTAGGGGATATGGGAATACAAGTTCATTTAATTGAGAAACAACCTTGTATTGGAGGAAGAATGGCTCAATTGGATAAAACCTTCCCTACACTTGATTGTTCAATTTGTATCCTTGCTCCTAAACTTTCAGAATGTTATAGACATCCTAATATTACGCTTCATACCCTTTCAGAAGTTCAGAAGGTAGAAGGGTCAGTTGGTAATTTTACTGTTGATGTCCTTAAGCACGCACGGTATATTAAGGAAGACGTCTGTACGAATTGCGGTGATTGTGGCACCATTTGTCCAGTAAGAGGTATAACTAACTTCTTTGATGCTAATTTAGCTACTCAATCAGCTGCCCATATTGCCTTTCCTGCAGCGGTACCTGCAGCTTATAGTATCGATCCAAGTAAATGTTTATATTTAAATTATGGAATATGCGGATTATGTTATCAAAATTGTGGTGCGGATGCTATTGATTTCACGCAAAAAGATTCAGTGCTTACTTTAAATAATGTTGGAGCAATTATAGTTGCTACTGGTTTGGATTTAGCAGAGGATATCCATACCTTAAATATATATGGCTATCAAAAATATGATAATGTAATCACAGCAATGGAACTTGAGAGATTAATTTGCGCTTCAGGACCACAGGCAGGTCATTTAAGCAGATTATCTGATGGGAAGCATCCTAAAAAAATAGCTTTCCTTCAATGTATTGATTCAAGGTCTCAAAAAGGACAAATGTATTGTTCATCTATTTGTTGTATGTATACAACAAAAGAGGCAATGATAGCATACGAACATGATAATGAATTAGAATCTTATGTTTTTTATATCGATATGAGAGCAGGCGGTAAAGGTTTTCAAAAGTTTCTACAAAGAGGAGCAAAAGAGTATAATATTAAATATATTAAAAGTAAAATTTCGCATATTGAAGTTGATGAGAATGAAAATCCAATCATCACCTATGAAGATTATGAGACATCTGAAATAAAACAATTAAAAGTAGATTTAGCTGTTTTAGCTACATGTATAATCCCATCAAGAGGGATTTATGAATTAGCAGATGTTTTAGGGATTGATTTAAATCATTATGATTTTGTAAAAACGAATCCATTTATGCCTGTAGAAACTAGTGTAGAAGGAATTTATACTTGTGGATGTGCTCGCGAACCAATGGATATACCTCGTTCCGTTGCAGAAGCAAGTGGAGCAGCAGCACGAGCGGCAGAAGTAATTAAAGGAGGTTAAAAAGATTTTGTCTGAAAAAGAAGAAAAACCTAGAATTGGAGTTTTTGTCTGTTCTTGTGGAACTAATATTGGAGGTCTTATAGATGTTAAAGCTCTTGCTGATTATGCTAAAACTCTGCCGAATGTAGTATTTACTGAGGATAATCTATATACCTGTTCGGAATCAGGTTTAGCACAAATTAAAAATGGAATAAAGGAGCATAATTTGAATAGAGTTATTGTTGCCTCATGTACTCCAAGAACTCATGAACCTTTATTCCGAGATTGTGTTGAGGAAGAAGGAGTAAATGAGTATCTTTTTAATTTTGTAAATATAAGGGACCAGAATACATGGTGCCATCAGAAATATCCAGAAGAGGCATTTGATAAGGCCAAAGACTTAATCCGTATGGGTGTAGCAAAAGCGGCTAAACTTGAAGCACTTGAAAATATAACTGTTGATGCTACTTCAACTGCATTAGTAATTGGTGGCGGTGTTTCAGGAATGACTGCCGCACTTAGTTTGGCAAATCAAGGATTTGAAACACATTTAGTTGAAAGAGAAAATGAGTTAGGTGGAAGGCTAAGAACACTTTATAAATTATTTCCAAATGATCAGGAAGCAGAGTTACTATTGGATAACCTAAAGAAAAATGTTGAAAGTAATCCAAACTTAACTATTCATCTCTCTAGCCAAGTTAAAAGTGTAGAGGGATTTATTGGGAATTATGATGTAGAAGTAGAAGAAAAAGGGAGTAATAATAAGATATCTATTGGTGTTATTCTTGTAGCTGTTGGATCTTCACTTCTTACGCCTACTGGAATGTATGGTTACGATGGTAAAACCCGAATTACTCAGCATGAACTAGAAGCCAAATTAAAAAATAATGAAGTTAAAGCAAAGGATGTAGTAATGATCCAGTGTGTGGGGTCTCGCAATGAGGAAAGAGCTTACTGTTCAAATGTTTGTTGTATGACTGCCTTAAAAAATGCTCTTATTATAAAGGAGAACAATCCTGAGACTAATGTAACCATACTCTTTAGAGATTTATATACTCCTGGGACAAATTATGAAGATTATTATAGAAGGGCGCGAGAAGAAGGAATTATTTTTATGGAATATAATAATGAGAAAAAACCCCTAGTAGAAGAAAATCAAATAAAATTTTATAATGAGTACTTAGGAGAGGAAATGATCCTTCCTTATGATCTTCTTGTGTTGTCAACACCCTTAGTTGCGAATAATGATAATAAAGCACTTGCCCAAATGTTAAAGGTGCCATTAGAAGAAAACCAATTCTTTTTAGAAGCTCATGTAAAGCTTCGTCCGATGGATTTTGCTACGGATGGAGTTTTTATCTGTGGTTCAGCGAAATGGCCAGTTGATATAACAGAATCCATAACCCAAGGCTATGCAGCAGCATCAAGAGCAAGTACAATAATATCTCATGACACAATAGAGGTTGAAGGTGCAACTTCATTCTTACCCGATTATAATAAAGCCCTATGTAGTGGTTGTGAAGTATGTATAACTGTCTGTCCCTATAAAGCAATTAGAAAGAATGAGGAGGATGAGATCGAAATAACTCAAGTGCTTTGTAAGGGATGTGGTGTGTGCGGCGCAACTTGTACAAATCATGCCATAATAATTAGACATTTTACAGATGAGCAGATATTATCTGAAATTTATGCATTTGGAGGTAAATAAAATGAATTTTGAACCAAAAATTCTGGGATTTTTATGTAATTGGTGCTGTTATGCAGGAGCAGATCTTGCTGGAGTCTCACGTATGCAATATCCTCCAAATATCCGAGTTATTCGTATTATGTGTTCTGGAAGGGTTGATCCTAAATTTATTTTCGAAGCTCTAAGAGTAGGAGCTGATGGAGTCTTTATTGGAGGCTGTCATTTAGGAGATTGCCACTATCTAGAAGGTAATTATGAAGCCGTGAAAAAGTTTGAAATGACACAAAAATTCCTCAAAATTATAGATTTTGATAATAGAGTAAGGTTAGAATGGGTATCTGCTTCGGAAGGTGCTAGATATGCAGCAGTAATTAAAGAATTTACAGAACATATAAAATCATTAGGACCATCACCTGCCGGAGGAGATAATCCCGATCCAGAAATTCTTGAGAAATTGAGAGCAATGGAGGAAGCTGCTGGAAGTGACCGATTGAGAGCACTTGTAGGAAGGGAAAGAAAGATCACCGAGGAAGAAAATGTCTATGGAGAGAAAGTGCCACTAGAAAAATTTAATGAGATTTTTGATTCGGCAATTATAGAAGAATATGAACGAAATAGAATTTTAGTTTCATTAGAGAAGAATAGCAGATCAATAAAGGATTTAGCAACTGAATTAGAAATAGATCCAAGTATTGTATTAGAACATATTACAATTTTAAAAACTCGAGGTTTAGTTGACTTTGGAGAATTCGTTGGAATAACTCCAATGTTTCATAAAATGTAAGGGGGTTAAAATATGGAAAAAGTAGGAGCTGTCATGATTGTAGGCGCTGGAATAGGGGGATCCCAAGCAGCGCTAGATTTGGGAGATTCTGGTTATAAAGTTCATTTAATTGAATCAACAACGAGTATCGGTGGGGCAATGGCCCAATTAGACAAAACTTTTCCCACAAACGATTGCGCTATGTGTATCGTTAGTCCAAAATTAGTTGAAACAGGTCGCCACCAAAACGTCGATTTAAGTATTAATTGTGAGGTTTTAAATGTCTCTGGAGAGGCAGGAAACTTCACAGTAAAAGTAAAAAAGAATTCGTTATTTATTAATCCAGATAAATGCACGGGTTGTGGAGTTTGTGGCCGTAATTGCCCTGTTGAGGCAATTGATATTTTCAATGAAGGACTAGCAAAATATGCTGCCACATCTGTGAAGTATCCTCAAGCAGTTCCACTTGTTTATGCAATCAATAAAGATTATTGTATAGGTTGTGGAGTTTGTGCTGGTGTTTGTAAAGCCAAAGCAGTAGAATACGACCGAGAGGATAAAATTGTAGACATTAATGTTGGTGCCATAGTATTGGCACCTGGTTTTGATGAGTATATTCCTCCAGAAGTTAATAAATATGGTTATGGCAACAATAAAAACGTTGTAACGAGTATTGAGTTTGAACGTATATTAAGTGCAAGCGGTCCTTATGCTGGAAGAGTTTTGAGACCTTCCGATGGAGATATTCCAGAAAAGGTTGCATTCCTCCAATGTGTAGGATCACGAGATTATTCGGGAGAGGGACAACCATATTGTTCTTCTGTATGTTGTATGTATACAGCAAAAGAAGCAGTGATTGCTCATGAACATCAACATCAAGTAAAACCAACCATTTTTAGCATGGATATAAGAGCATATGGAAAAGATTTTGATAAGTATATTATTAGAGCTCAAGAAGAATATGGTATCAGGTACATTAGGAGCAGAATTTCTTCTATAACCGAAATCCCTGAGACAAAGGATTTAAGGCTTAGCTATGAAACAGAAGATGGGAAAGTTGTAGAGGAAACTTATAATATGGTTGTTTTAGGTGTAGGGTTAAATCCTCCAAATGATGCGAAATATCTTGCTGAGAAATTTGGAATTGAACTAAATGAATATGGGTTTGCGAAAACAGAGATCTATAATCCTGTACAAACTTCTAGACAGGGGATTTTTGCATGTGGAGCATTTTCTCAACCAAAAGATATCCCTGAAACAGTAACCCAAGCAAGTGCTGCTGCCGGATGTGTCAATCAGCTTTTATATGAGAAAAGGGGCACTTTAATAACAGAAAAAACATTACCTCCAGAAATTTTTGTTGCCGGACAACCCCCGAGAATCGGAGTGTTCATCTGTCATTGCGGGATTAACATTGGAGGTTATGTAGATGTTCCAGAAGTGACTAAATATGCGAGTACTCTCCCAAATGTAGTTATGGCAGATCGAAATTTATATACTTGTTCTGCTGATACTCAGGGAATAATAAAAGAAAAAATAGAAGAATATCATTTAAATCGTGTAATTGTTGCCTCATGTACTCCGAGAACACATGAACCATTATTTCAGGAAACTATTAGAGAAGCAGGATTAAATAGATACCTCTTTCAGATGGCCAACATTCGAGATCAGTGTTCCTGGGTTCATATGAACCAACCCGAAGAAGCTACACAGAAAGCAAAGGATCTCGTGAGGATGGCTGTGAATAAGGCTAGAAGAATTGCGCCAATAGATAGAATAAAGCTCGGAGTAACAAAGAAGGCCATGGTCATAGGTGGAGGTATTAGCGGTATGGTTGCTGCTCTTAATTTTGGAACCCAAGAAATTGAGACTTATTTAATTGAAAAAGAAGCAGAATTAGGAGGTTTTGCTAGACATATTTACCATACCCTTGAAGGAGGGGATGTTCAAGCTTATTTAGAAGACTTAATTGATAAAGTGAAAGCCAATAAATTTATCCATGTATATACTAACGCTGAAATTGAAAGTATAGATGGATATATTGGAAATTTCAAAACAACTGTAGCTTATGGTCCTAAGAAAGATAGAGTTGAATTTGACCATGGTGTTGTTATTGTGGCTACAGGTGCTAAAGAATATAAACCGAAAGAATTTCTTTATGGTCAAAATAAAAATGTAATTTTACAATCTGAGTTTGAAGAAATCTTAAATACTAATGGAAAAATCAAAGATAAAAAATCAATTGTAATGATTCAATGCGTAGGTTCTAGAAACGATGAACATCCATATTGTAGTAAAATGTGTTGCGCAGAAGCTATTAAGAACGCATTGTTAATTAAAGAATTAAATCCATCAAGTGAAGTTATAGTTCTATTTCGAGATATTAGAACTTATGGATTTAAAGAAAAATATTATAGAAAAGCAAGAGAAGCAGGAGTAATATTTATTCGATATGATGAAAATAATCCTCCTGAAATTATTCCTGTGAATTCATCATTAAAGGTGAATGTTAGAACTCCAACAGCAGGTGAGTTATCTTTACCTGCCGATTTATTGGTATTGAGTGCTGGAATTGTAGCATCTCATGAGGAAAATGAGGAACTTGCTAAGATGTTAAAAGTTCCATTAAATGATGATAATTTTTATTTAGAAGCCCATGTTAAGCTTCGTCCAGTTGATTTTGCCACCGAAGGTGTGTTTGTTGCGGGGCTAGCACACTGTCCAAAAACTATTGAAGATTCAATTTCACAAGCTAATGCTGCTGTTTCAAGAGCATGCACTATTCTCTCCAAAGACGAGATTGAAGCAGAAGGTAAAACAGCAGTTATTGATATGGCTCGTTGTATCGGTTGCGGTATGTGTATAGAGAATTGTGCTTATAATGCGATAGACTTAATTGAGGATAGAAGATTCGGCCTCGTAGCGTCTATTAATCAGGCATTATGTAAAGGATGTGGAGCTTGTAGTGGGAATTGTCGATGTAGTGCCATCGATATTTTAGGTTTTACAAGTGAACAAATATATGAAATGATAACAGGTCGTATAGGTTAATAATAAGAGGTTTAAAAATGACTGAAACAGTTTTGGAAGAAAAGAAAGTTGATGAAAAATGGGAACCAAAGATCATAGCATTCTTATGTAACTGGTGTTCTTATGCCGGCGCAGATCTTGCTGGTGTTAGTAGAATTCAATATCCTCCAAATATAAGAATCGTCAGAGTTCCCTGTTCTGGAAGGGTCAATCCCTATTTTATTATAAAGAGTTTAACAGATGGATGGGATGGTGTTCTAGTTTCCGGATGTCATCCTGGTGATTGTCATTATATCAGTGGAAACTTAGTCGCTCGAAGACGTTTTGCAATATTAAAAGAACTTTTAGAATTTTTTGGGATTGAACCTGGTAGGATTAATTTTATGTGGGCTTCTGCGGCTGAAGGTGAACGTTTCGCAACTTTAGTTAAGAAAGCCACAAATATAGTAAAAAAATTAGGACCAAACACAAAATTTCAAAAGAAGTGGTGATAAAAGTGGGTATTGAAGCTGAAAATAAGGAAATTGAAAATTCAATAAGAGAGAATGCAAAAAAATTATTTAGTGAAAATCAAGTTGATGTAGTAATTGGATATTCTCAAGGTACAGTACCATTGAGTTCGACCCCAATTATAATTAGAAAAGAAGAAGATGTAAACAAATTAACTTGGAATAATTTATGTTATATGAATTTAGCGAGATATCTAGCCCCTTTAATGCCCCAGCTTTGTGATTCAGAAGGGAACTCATTAAGAATCGGAATAGTAGCTAAAGGGTGTGTTGGTCGGGCAATAAACCTATTAGCTGTGGAGAAACAAGTGAATCTGGATAATATAAAGATGATTGGGTTTAATTGCAATGGAATTGTGAATAGAAGTAAAATCGATATAGAGATTGGAGAAAAAGAGATTCTTGATTTTTCCATATCTGGAGATGATATTATTGTGAAAGGGAAAGACTGGGAGAAAAAATTTCCCTATAAACAATATATTAATGAACTATGTAAGGTATGTCAAGTAAAATCTCCTTCTACTAATGATGCAAATTGTATAGGTGAATGTAAAGAACTTGAATCCATACACGACGAATTTTCAGATATCACTGATTTTGAAGCTAAATCTGCTGGGGAAAAATGGGATTATATTAAAGAAATTTTGCAGGTTTGCACTCTTTGTTACAGTTGCCGTCAAGCATGTCCCGCTTGCTACTGTAACCTTTGTTTTGTAGATCAAAATATGCCTATATGGTTTGGCAAAACTACTGAGTACCAAGATATATTTACATTTCATTTAATTCGAGCAACACATTTAGCAGGTAGATGTGTAGCCTGTGGAGCATGCTCATCAGTATGTCCCGTAGGTATAGACCTGAACTTTATCACAAGGAAATTAGAGAAAATCGTGAAAGAACGATTTGATTATACTTCGGGGCTCAACGCTGAACGAGTTCCTCCAATGATGGATTTTAAAATGGAGGATGCAGAAGAATTTATGTTGGAGGAAGATTAAAAAGGTGAACTAAAAAATGGATCAAAAAATATTAAAAAAGGATCAAATTGGAAAATTATATAATGAATTTGTAGGAGATTATGATTTTTATGCTCCTATTAATAAAAAGGGAAATATAATTTTTGAAAAGATTGAAAATCCGGAAGATATAGTTTTAGATTATTTAAACTCGAAGGTTCCACCAAAATCCGTTTTATTTCCTCAAGAGGAAGTGTTATTTGAATATTCCTTAGACGAAAAAGACGTTGAAATAACTGATAGACAAAATCTAGAACAAAAGATCTTGATTTTTGGAGTTCGACCATGTGATGCTTATAGTTTTGAATTAATGGCTAATTTCTTTTCATTTCACGGAAATTGGCAGGACGAGATCTATTTAAAGAAAAAGGAGAATACAACACTAGTTGGTATTGGATGTAATACTCCAAGAACAACATGTTTTTGTACTTCTGTAGAGGGAAATCCTTTTAACAAAGAGAACATGGATATTTTTTTAACAGATTTGGGTGAAACATATTTGGTTGAGGCTATCAGTAATAATGGTAAAGAAATAGTTAAAAAATTATCATGGCTCTCTAATGCTTCTAAGGATGATTTAAAAAGGGCAGAAGAGTTAGCAAAAGCAGCAGAGGAGTCAATAACTACAAAGATCGATACTGAAACTATTGTAAAAAACTTAGAAACATGTTTTGAACATCCAGTATGGGATGAAATCAGTGAGGCTTGTATAGGATGTGGTTCTTGTGCCTACCTTTGTCCAACTTGCACGTGTTTCGATGTGATAGATGAGACAGATCAATATAATAATCGAGGAAGAAGAATAAGAATCTGGGATACCTGTCAGTCGTGTCTTTATACACTTGAAACGAGTGGACACAACCCTCGAGACACCAAGATCCAACGTTGTCGGAATAGAATTATGCATAAGTTTAGTTATTATCCGACAAATTATGGGCTTTTGGGTTGTGTTGGATGTGGAAGGTGTATATCTGTGTGTCCAGCAAATAATGATCTTCGAACAATATTGGATAAAATAGAAAAAATAGAAAAAGAGGAGGATGAGAAAGTAGTTGCCTAATCCGTATATTCCTTATCTTACAAAAGTTAAATCGATAGTTTCAGAAAATAAGGTTAATGATATAAAAACTATCGAGTTAGAGTTTAAAAATGAAGGAGATTACAAGAAATTTGATTATATACCTGGTCAGTTTGCTGAAATTAGTTTAATAGGAAAGGGAGAATGTCCTATTGGTATTGCTTCTTCTCCAACTGAGGAAGGCACAATTAAATTCACAATAAAGAAGATGGGAACTGTTACGTCAAGTTTTCATACCTGTGAAGTAGGAGATATCATTGGTGTGAGAGGTCCTTGTGGTAATGGTTGGCCAGTTGAGGAAATGAAGGGAAAGAACATAGTAGTCATTGGTGGAGGATTTGCCTTTTCTACATTACGTTCTCTTGTTATTTATTTGCTTGATGAGAAAAATAGAAAAAATTACGGCAATATTACAGTGATCTATGGTAATCGTGATTCTGGAGAAGTGCTATACACAGATATTTTAGATGAATGGAAAAAACGGGACGATATCAATGTTGTATTGACAATCGATCGAGCTGAAGACGGGTGGACTGAAAACGTTGGATTTGTAGCGCCAATAGTGAAAGAAGTTGGTCCCTCCTCTGATAATGCAGTTGCGGTTGTATGCGGTCCACCAATAATGATTAAAACCACAATCGCCGTTCTGGAAGAATTAAATTGGAAGGACGAGCAAATTTTGAATAGCTTAGAGATGCGCATGAAGTGTGGTATAGGTAAGTGCGGCCGATGTAATATCGGAAATAAGTTTGTTTGCACAGATGGACCTGTCTTTTCATTAGCAGAACTTAAAAAAATGCCAAATGAATATTAGTATTATTAAACAAATTATCTTTTTTTTATTGTTATTTTATATCAGAATTTATAGACTTTTTGGTAATCCTGACTTCCATTAGATTAAAATATATTATGATACTTGATTTAACACTTCTATTTATTAGAAATAATTTTCCCTATATTGTTTTATTGGATTATTCATTTTTTTGGTCTTTAATATTTCCAAATATCTTTTTTTTATAGGTGCTTGCCTGTATCGTCTGAAATATTCCCAATCTTCACGTTTCATTTCCAATTTTTCATTTTTCATAATAATAAATCTTTTATATTTTCTACTTATTGAATGAAAAATGTGGATAGAATTATTTATTACTTAACGAGACCAATTTTTGTAAATACTATAGAGAAATAAGTTATAAGTAGTGAAAATATTTGAAATACAGACTTTATTAATATAATTAGATTTCAAATATGTTACCAGTATTATAGATTGTATTATCTAAATCGAGTATTATCTGCCCACCCGATGCTATTTCTACAGCATAATTTATCCCTTCTAAAACTCTATTCATCATGAATTCATAAGCGGTAAAACAATCTTCAAGCTGTGGCATATGATTCTCCGCATAACATTGAGAGATTGCAGGAATTAATTCCGGAATGAAATCTTGGCTAATCATCATCTCCTCTGCATCAATATCAGTTTCTTTTGCTAGTGTAAAAGGATTGTACACATCCATTTGTGCAAACATCACTCTACAAACAAATAGAGAAGCCTTGATTTCTTTCATTATAAATTTAATCCTATTTTTATCATCAAGAAATTTCTTAAAAGTGATAGCATTGATGATATCTTCATTAGTTATCGTATCTGAAGTATCCATTAATTCACTTACTCTTTCTGACATCCTTTTTGAAGATAACATTAGTCTAAGATTCATCTCATTTTTTTTATAATAATCCTCGTAAAAAGCAGAAAGAAATGTATGGCCACCAAGATTCATTCGGTCTTCAGAGAGGTCTAATTTATAATTCATTCGCTTAAATTTATCCATAAAGTTTTTAATGATTAAAAATTTTAATTTTAATCGATGTAAAGCAAAAAATAAGCATAATCTTGTCTTAGTATATGCTTCTACATTTCCCATTCTAAATCGATCGTGATGTTCCCTTGCATACATCACCACAGGCTTCAATTTACTAACTACAACTTCTATGAAATATTCAATGATATGTTCAAGGGGGCGGCACTCTAATACATGAAATTTCTCTATTAATTTTTGGCTTGTTGGTTGACTTTGGGGTAATTCCTTAATATCATCATAATTGTAATATTCAAGAAATAGGGAAGTCAACGCCTCCATTTCTAATACTGTTCGACAGGGAATAAAAACCTTATTTAAATCATATAATATTGTTCCGCTTTCTGGCATAGTAAAATATCCTTTTAATTACAAATTTGAGTTAACTAATAATAACCCTCCATCGTTAACAAGTAATATTATAGATTTTCTATAAAATAAGTTTTATGATTGACTCAAAAAATTTGAGATCTTTAACGTTAAAAAAAGGATTGAGGATTATATCCTTATATTTTAATGATTAGATTTATATTGTTGTCTATTTTTTTCAATAGTTTTTCTTATCCCTAAGCTTTAAATATTAATGTCGGAAAATGCATATTTTTATAACAATCCTTTCAATTTCTAAAAATTTTAACTCAATTTGTTTTAAAATCATAATATGATGGAAATATGGTTAGATTGTAATATACTAATTTATTAATCAAATACTATACTATATTTCGTGCTATATTTATAAATCCTTTAAAAAAAGGGTAGTTTTTGTTTCTGGTTTAAAAAAATTTATAAATACATAATTTATTAGATTATTAAATTTTGTATTTTACACATTAATTGTTCTTTAAAAAAACAATTTTTTGATAAAAATATAAAAATTAAAATTACCACAAGTAATATAAAATATACACCTAAAAATATAATTCAAAATATTTAAAATTAAAATTAAGAGCTGAATTAGAAAAATGGCAGAGGAAGAAAGCTTTTTAAACGCAAAAGCCCTGGTTGTTGACAATGGTACCGGAATCTCCAAGAATGGTTTTGCTGGTGAGGATCAACCAAGGTCAGTTTTCCCTACACTAATTGGATACCCCAAGTATGAAAGCATCATGACAGATGTTGAGCACTATACTCGGGAATACTATATTGGTGAGGAAGCTATGCAATTAAAAGGCGTTTTAAAGTTAATGTTCCCTGTTGAGCATGGTATCATTGAAGACTGGACTGCTATGGAGAAAATTTGGCACTATACTTTTTATACTGACTTGCGCATCGATCCAAGTGAACATCCAGTTCTTTTGACGGAAGCACCATTAAATCCACGTCCAAACCGTGAAAAAATGGCTGAAATTATGTTCGAGACATTCAATACACCTGCTCTTTATGTAGCAATGCAAGCAGTATTGAGTCTTTACGCTTCTGGTCGTACTACAGGGTGTGTTATAGATATTGGTGATGGAGTTTCCCACGTTGTACCAATCTTCGAGGGTTTCGCTTTAAGCCATGCTATTCAGAGAATCGATCTTGCAGGCCGAGACATTACAACATATTTACAGAGACTTCTTCGACAAAAGGGGTATTCTTTCACAACATCTGCAGAAAAAGAAATTGTTCGAGACATCAAGGAGAAATTATGCTATGTAGCAATCGATCCTGAAAAAGAAATGATGCTTTCCAAGAAAGTTGCCGGGATGGAAAAAAGCTACATGCTTCCTGATGGTGAAACTATAAATGTTGGTGTCGAAAGATTCCTAGCTCCTGAATGTTTCTTTAATCCAAGTGTAATCGGTAAAGAATTAGAGCCGTTAGACGATGTAATTGTAAGCGCTATTTCAGAATGCGACGTTGATCTTCGAAGAGACTTGTATAGTAATATTGTTCTTTCCGGTGGCTCCACAATGTTTCCTGGTATTAAGGAACGATTAACTAAAGAAATTAAGGAGCAAATTCCTGAAAGCGTTGATGTGAAGATTATCGCGCCACCAGAGCGTATGTATTCTGTATGGATTGGTGGTTCAATTTTAAGCTCTCTGAAAACGTTTCATAGAATGTGGGTTACTAGGAGAGAATATAAAGAGATGGGGCCACAAGTCATCCACCGATGCTTCTAAAGCGTCAATATATTTGCCAAAAATCAAATGGGAATTAACATTTTAAGTTTTTTATTTTTCTTTTTTTTATTGTATTTTTACTGATTAGATTTAAACTTATTCTATCATATGTGATAAATTAGAAAAGTGAGAATTTAAGAATCTTTTTTTAGAAATAATGGAATTACATCCGGATAATATTATAGAAAATTTGGATCAAATTGGGAGGAAGGAAGGGTTAGTTCTTTTAAGAGAATGGATTGATAGTTCCAGTGAACAAATTTTACGTCAAAAAGCGTTAGAATATTATGGATCTATTGATACTGGTAAGAATTTTAAATTTTTTGAACATTTGTTTCTTTCTGATGAAAATCTCAATTTAAGACTAATTGCAGGGCAAATATTAAAAGAAAAATATTGGGATAATAAGAAACTTATATCTTTGTTAGAGTATACATTAAGAAAAGTTGATAATATAAAACAACGGCTTTTTGCAGTGAAAACATTCGCCTCAATAGATAATGTAAAAACACGAAAATTGATAGTAGAATATCTGAAGGAATTAATTAAAAAAGAGTTTAAAGATAAAGTCAAAGAATTCCCAAAAGAAATTTATACTTTTAATTATAATGAAACCATCCCTGGATTATTTCTTGATATCTGTATTAACTTACTTTTATATACACATTATACAAATAAATGTGGATATCATGTTACTGTGAGAAAAGGAAAAATTATATCTCTAAATTGTGAGAGTTCTAATTTAGGCAGATTTTCTGAAATTACGGAACTTAACAGTTTAAAAAATTTGGAACATCTTCAGTTGGAGCGAAATAAAATTAATAATATCGATGGGATTCAAATTTTAGAAAAATTACGAACATTAGATTTATCTCATAATAAATTAGTTAAAATTGAAAATTTGGAAAGTTTAACAAATTTAGAAGAATTAAATTTAGCAAATAATGAGATTCGAAGAATAGATGGTTTGGATTCTTTAAAAAAACTAAAAAAGTTATCTTTGAACGATAATATACTTGAAGATATTGACAATCTCACTCATTTAACTAATTTGGAAGAATTAAATTTAAGTCATAATGCAATTTCAGATATTAAAAATTTGGATAATTTAAGTCAATTAATAAGGCTAAATCTTTCCTTTAATCAGATCGAGAAGATCACCGGGATTAAAAGTCTAAAAAATCTTCAATGGTTATATATTAATGATAACAAAATTAACCAAATCGAAGAATTATCTACTCTTCATAAACTAAAAGGATTGTACCTTTCAAATAATCTAATAGTAAAAATTGAGGGGCTTGAAAACTTAATAAATTTAAGAAAATTAGAACTATCTAATAATAAAATTACAAGAATAGGTGGTTTGAGAGCTCTAAATAATTTACAGGAGTTATATTTAGATAACAACAATATAAAGGAATTTGAAGGATTGGAGAATTTAACTGATCTAATTATGCTACATCTTGGTAGAAATGAAATAACAAAATTTAGAAATGAAAATATTGATTGTTTGAAAAATTTGAATTTTTTATTCTTAAATGAAAATCCGTTAGATCAAAAGAGTTGGGAACAATTCAAGAAAAGATTTAAGTATCCCTAACTGATTAAATTTTTCTTCAGTAAATCTCAAGAGGGTAAACTTTCATTGATATAATCTTCAATCCAGAGTTCCATTAGAACCTCATCATAGTATTTTGAATCCATATAGAATTGATTTTTCCTAATACCGACAACTTTAAATCCTATTTTTTTGTATAGATATAATGCTCTCTCATTGGTAGAAAAACAACTCAAAATGATTTTTTCCTTAGCGTTTAAATTTTTAGATTCCCATATTGCCATATCAATTAATTGATGTCCGATACCTAAATCTCGATACTTTTTCTTTACAATAATCCCTAAAATCCCAACATGCTTTGCTGCGTCCCAATCAGAATTTAAAACCTCACATTGTCCAATGATATTATAAGGAGATTTAAGTTCTGGATTTTCTGCTACGATACAAATTTCATTTTCTTTTATAATGTTGAGATACCAAGAATCTTTTTCTAACTGAGATCTAACAGGAAAAAATACAGGTAAGTAAATACCCTCGTCAATAACTTCATTGAAATTATACCAAACACCATCAATGTCTAATTTGGTTAAATGCCTTATAATTATACTCTCTCCAGTTTTTAACTCTAAGACCTTTTTCATTACTTAAATATAAATTTTTATAATTAAATTCCTTATGGTAATATTATGGAAAATAAAAATAATCAATCGAGTAAAAAAGAGAACGAAGAAAAAGAGAAGGTAAGAGCTTATATAGAAAAAATAACTGAAAGTAAAAAGCAACCAGTAGCGAAGGATTTAGTTAAACTAAAACATGTGGAACCAAAAAAACAAGAAATAAGTCCAGAAACAAGAGACCTTGCACAAACTTTAAAGGAAAGCTATTTAGAGCATGATCAATTCGAGAGGCTTTCAAACGATGAAATTACAATTCTTGAAACATTTATGGATAAAAGATTATTTTTAGAACGAATTGCTATAATCGCCAACCAGTCAAGGATACCATTAGGGATTCCTGGTTTTAAAAGGGCAGAATTAGAAAAAATACTTGAGGATTTAATTTCAAAAGGTTATATTGAGTCTGAAATGGTTGGAGATAAAAGCGTATATTTTCTAACAGAACGTGGAAAATATCGAGTGCAATAAAAAATTCTTCTAATCCTTTTTTAAAATCAACTTATTAATAGGAATATCTTGATACTCTCCACTGGGATTTTCACGCCTGATTGTTAAAGGCAATATTTTTGATCTTAATTCTAATTGAGCAATCTTTATCGGGTCTATCATGTTTTTAGGCTTCTCTAAGAGGATAGGGGCGCCGAAGGAGATTTGTAAAGCCCTTGCTCCTACGATTCTAGCTTTTTCGTATCTTGTTAAAAAAATTGGACCGATTTTAACATACTCTCTTACGTTTTTATACATCTTACGTAGTTCTCGAGATTCCAAAAAACTAGACATAATACGACCTAAAAAAAGAGTAATTTCAAAATTGAAAATGTAGGATTTCATATAACTTTTTTGTTTTTTATCATTTTAAGATAAAATTAGACAGTCTATATGAAAATACGATTGAATGTTTTTTAGTGCGCGGGAGGGGAATTGAACCCCTGATTTACACGGTGTGAGCGTTTGGCGCTTTACATGTTAGTATCATAATAAATGTCGTCATACCACTAGACCACCCACGCTTGATTTAATTTATGATAAATGAGCAACATGAATTAAAGTTTACTTTAATCTGAATTGAAATGTTTATTATTAATTTATTAGTAATTCGATTTAAGAATTTAAATATTTTTTAAAGATCTTATAAGGTCTGTTAGTTTAAATATTTCAATTAAATTCTATATTCAATACCTAAAATATTCTTATCTTTATTGGTGATTTAAGTATCTGCAAATGAAGGATTTATCTCTCACCCACTAATTAAGCAAAATATTATATCTCGACGAGAATACCAGGAAAATATTTTTATTAATTGTTTAAATAGAAACTGTTTGGTTGTAATACCTACAGGTTTAGGCAAGACAATTATAGCTTTAATGCTTGCTGTACAAAGATTAACAGAAATTAAAGATTCAAAAGTAATTCTTTTAGCCCCAACTAAACCCTTAGTGGAACAACACTATAAATCATTTTTAAAGTTAACAAATCTTCCTGATAATTCACTTATATCTCTTACTGGGGCAATTGCTCCTGAAAAAAGGAAGAATCTATGGACTGATATTAAAGTTGCTTTTATGACTCCTCAAGTACTCCAAAATGACCTTATATCAGGGTTATACTCAATTAAAGACGTCTCATTAATAATTTTTGATGAATGTCATAGAGCAGTTGGAGATTATGCTTATTGTTATCTCGCGAAAAAATATATGGATATTGGTAATAACTCTCAAATTTTGGGTTTAACAGCAAGTCCAGGTTCAACGGAAGGCAAAATTAATGAGATTAAACAAAATTTATTTATTAACCATATAGAAATCAGGACGGATAAAGATATTGATGTAAAACCTTACATCCATAAAGTAGACAATGAATGGATAAAAATTAAACTCCCAAGTGAATTTTTAGAAATCAAAAGAATTTTAGAAGAGAAATTAAGAGCTTGTTATAAATCTCTTAAATCAAATAATTTAATTGGGTCTTACGATATATATAAAATCACCAGAAAGGATCTATTAAAATTAAGCAATGTAATTAATCGAAGGATATCTACAGCAAGAGATAATGATGAAAAATTCCAGATGTTTAATGCGAAAAAGTTGACTGCTAATGCGATTAGATTATCTCACATGATGGAATTAATAGAAACTCAAGGAGTGAGTGCTCTAAGGGATTATTTTGAAAAAAATGAAGAGAAAATTAAGCAAAACACAGCAAACAAATCTTTAAAAGAATTGTTTGCAGATATTGATTTTAAAAGAGCTCGAAAATTAACATACAGTCTATATTCTAAAGGGTTAGTCCACCCCAAGATAGAAAGATTAAAGGAAATTTTAACTAACCAAATTAATGAAAATCCTCATTCGAGAATTCTTGTTTTTTGTCATTTTCGGGATTCAGTTAATAATATCGTGAAACATTTTGAGGAAAATGATCTAATAAAAATCCATAAATTTGTTGGACAAGCAGCAAGGGGATCCGATAAGGGTTTAACTCAAAAAGAGCAAATTAAACTACTTAGTGAATTCAAAGAGGGCATTTATAATACTTTAGTGGGTACTAGTGTTGCAGAAGAAGGCTTAGATATTGAAGAGTGTGATTTAGTAGTATTTTATGATGTAGTTCCCAGTGCTATTCGTTCTATTCAACGTCGTGGTCGTACAGGGAGGAAAAGAGAGGGAAAAGTTTTAGTTTTAATGGCGGAAGGTACTAGAGATGAAGGTTATTATTGGGCTGAAAAAACTAAAGAAAAAAGCATGAAAACTAGTTTAGAAAAAATAAAGAATTCAGAATTTCAGTCCAATTTAGGTCAATCGAATCTTTTAAATTTCATAGCCCCTGAGAAAAATAAGGAGGTTGAATCAACAGAAAAAATCGGTAATGATTTAAGTACGGTTAAAAAAGTTGAAGATTCAGATGATATTGAAATCATTTGTGATAATCGTGAAACAGCATCCCCAGTTGTAAGAATTTTATCATTAATGGGGATTAACCTGAGATTAGAGCAATTATCAGTTGGGGATTATGTCATTTCAGAAAGAGTTGGTATTGAAAGAAAATCTGCTAAGGATTTTAATGATTCTATCATTGATGGAAGGTTATTTACCGAATTGAGCGAACTCGGGGAAAAATTTTCTAGACCACTTTTAATTCTGGAGGGAGATCCATTTCAAGACACAAATATTAGCGAAAATGCTCTCTATGGAGCAATAACTGCGATAATTCTTAATTTAGGCATCTCGATCTATAAGACAGAAACTTCTATGGAGACGGCACAATTTTTATACCAATTAGCAAAAAAAGAACAATCAACTATAAAATCATCACTAAAGTTAAGATTTGACAAGGCTCCTATCGAGACTTCTCGTTTATTAGAGTTTTTAGTTGCAGGAATACCTGGTGTAAATACTCTTCGAGCAAAAAACTTATTGAAAGAATTAAAGACATTACAAAATATTTTCTTGGCAGACATTCCAGATTTAACGAAAATCGAGAATATTGGAAAAAAAATTGCTCAAGAGATTTATAAAATCAGTAGATATAAATATAAAAATGACCATTAAATTCAGGTAATAATAAAATCTCTACTTTTTTAAAACAATAAAAAAGATTTTTAATATCTTCAATAATAATTTATACAATTATTAACTTTTATTGAGTAAGGACACAAGTTCAAAAAAAGCATAGTGAAGAAGGATATGATAAAATTTAAAGTCGTTGTTGCTGGGGCCAAAAATGTCGGAAAAACAAGCTTGATCCGAAGATATGCTACTGGTAAATTTGAAAAATCAACATTATCAACAATTGGTGTAGATTTTGAAACTAAAAAAGTAGTTGTCGATGATACAGAGATATTATTGAATATCTGGGATTTTGCAGGAGAAAAAAAGTTTCGCCTCCTATTTCCGTCCTACGTATCCGGCGCTTCAGGAGCTTTAATGTTATATGATGTTACAAATAAAGAATCTTTAAATGATCTTTATGATTGGATAAATGTGATCTCCTCTGTTCCGAATTCTCCTAAGACAAAAATATTAATTGAAGCAAAAGTTGATTTAAACCGAAAAGTAAAAAGGGAAGATGCTCTTAAATTATTTGAAAAGTATAAATTTCAAGGGGAAATGTTAAGTACTTCAGCAAAAACAGGTGAAAACGTTGAAAAGGCTTTTGAGATGCTAGGACGAGAAATCCTTAAAAAGTCTTTAAAGAAATGTCCTAATTGTGGAAAATTTTACCCCTTAGAATTAAAATTTTGTCAATATTGTGGCACAAAGACATGACAAATATCTTTCTTTTTTAAAAGTTACATCGTTTTTTGCCTGTCTTTCTTTTCAAGATCATAAAGTTGAGATTTATTGTTTAATCTAAATTTTGTAAAATAGCTATTATCAGAAAGAAAAATTTATTTACAACAGTATATAAGAAAAAATATATTAACACCTACCAAGGTAATAAAAATTGAACTATGAAATTAGCCAAGACATTCAAGAGATAATAAAAAGACTTAAAAAAGAGGATATCTCTTTTGATGACAAAACAATTTTGGTAACTGGCGGAGCAGGTTTCCTAGGTTCATGGGTGTGTGATGTTTTAGTCGAACAGGGCACATACTGCATCTGTTTAGATAATTTATCCTCTGGGAAACCTGAAAATGTACTACATCTAATGGAAAAAGACAATTTTCGCTTTATCAACCATGATATATCTTATCCAATATATTTTGGGATGAGTTATCACCCATTAGGTATTTGTGTGGGTGATATAAAACGAATTGATATTGTTATGCATATGGCAAGTAGAGCTTCTCCGTTTGAGTTTAGGGAGGAGCCAATTTCGATTCTTAGGAGTAATACTTTAGGTACATTGAATTCTTTAGGGATTGCAAAATTCCATAATGCAATTTTCTTTTATACTAGCACTTCTGAAGTTTATGGAAATCCCCCAAGAGAAGCGGTCCCGACACTAGAAAATTATTTTGGTCATGTGAATCCTGTTGGACCCAGGAGTTGTTATGATGAATCTAAAAGAGCAGGGGAAGCGTTTATTAAAGCTTATGAGCTTCAACATAAAATGAGAACGAAAATTGTAAGGATTTTCAATACTTCAGGACCTAGGATACGACATGGTCCTGCATTTGGCAGAGTTGTTCCTAATTTTATACATCAAGCTCTAAATGATGAAGATATAACTGTATTTGGAGATGGATCTCAAACTAGATCTTTTATTTACGTCGTGGATGAGATTGAAGGTATACTTAAAATGGTTTATAAGGATGAAGCCAATGGTGAAGTTATTAATTTAGGAAATAATAAAGAATATACTATATTAGAACTAGCCCGTATTATAAAAGATTTAACTAATTCCAATTCAAAAATAGTTTTTAAGTCTTTACCGATTGATGATCCCGTATATAGATGCCCAGATATTACAAAAGCAAAAAGCATTTTAAATTGGGAGCCAACAACATCGTTGGAGGATGGCCTAAAAAAAACTATTGCTTGGTTTAAAGATAATGAACGAGATAACTAAGAAAAATGAAAAAAAAGAATTAAAAATTAGTAATAAAAATTTTGAGACTTTACTTAAAATTTGTCTAGTTATTGGTATTATTATTGTTTCAGGGTTTATTATTTACTATATTTTAACACCTGAACCAGGTTATGTTAATTTTGGAATTTTAAATGAGAATCAGGAAGCGGGAAATTATCCTACTGAAGCATCTGTTAATGAGACAATCTTTTTTTATGTAACTGTTGAAAATTATTTAGATCGAGATTTCACATTTCAGATACAAATTAAAAAAGGCAATAATAACACTATTTTGAGCCCATCAATACCCTCAAATGGCACGCTTGATTTTATAATAGGTAATATTACCTTGAACAATAATGTTGATTGGATTTCACAAAAATTAAATGTTTCATTCTCAGAAGTAGGTCAAAATCAGATAATAATTACCGAATTCTGGCAAATAAAAAATGAAGTTGAAGAATTTTACGAAACATTATGGATGCGACTAAATATAACTAATTAATTTGCTCCCCCAATTATATTTACAGATCTTATTCTTACATATGGTGCTTGAAATACACCATAAACTCTAAATTCTTCTGAAACTGCGTCGATTTTTTGAAATAAATCTAGAAGATTGATACCAATCATCGTCTCGTTCAATGGATCCTTTATTTCGCCATTTTTAATCAAATTCCCATGCAATATTAAACCAGAAAAATCACCAGTTGCAATATTTGGAGAATCGCCAGTATATTCTAGAATGATTCCCTTCTTAACGTTTTTTATCATCTCGTCCATTGTGATGTCCCCTGGTTTCATGATGAAATTTGTAATCCCCACAGAGGGAATTGAGCTGTATGAATTTCGTGAAGCATTTCCAGTACTTTCAACTCCTTCTTTACCAGCAGTATAGCTATTATGCAATAAACCACTCTTAAGAAATTTTCCCTTTTCAAAGATCTTTTTATTTTTACATGGAACCCCTTCACCATCAAAAACTGAAGATCCTGCCATACCAGCAATCAATCCATTATCTTCAATATCCAAATATTTTGATCCCAAAGTTTCGCCTCTTTTACCAACAAGAAAACTTCTTTTATACTGAAAAGTTTCTCCATTCACAGCGGAGGCAATTGGACTTAATATTAAGTTTATTGTTCCTTTTGGAGTTAAAATAATTGGAACTTTCATATTTTTAACTTTTTTTCTATTTAAGTTTCTCTTAGCATCATCTAGAGCATTTTTTACTATTCTATCTGCATTCAAATTCTTTAAAAGCCTTTCAGTTTGCCATTCATAGCCAAATGAAGTATCTTTACTTAATTTATCTTTTACAATAATATGTGAAGATAAAGAACAATTTGTCTCTTTATCTGAGATCTCTAATCCATTTGAATTGAAAATAAAAGTTTTTGAATAATTCGAAATAAAATTCGCAGATTGAGAAATGGCCATTTCGTCTTTTTCGCAGAATTTAACTAAATCTTTAATATATTCTAAAGAATCTTCTAATTGTAAGTTTTTTATGTCTTTATCATATAAATCGTTCACAACAGGGTAATTTTTATAGGAAAATGGTAGATTTTTAAAATCAGGATTGTGAGTTCCTACATTCATCATTTTAATGGCAGTATTGATAATGTATTCCATCGATTTTCTTTTTAATTTATTGGTAAAAGCGAAACCGAGAGAACCTTTTTCATTGATAGTTCTAATCGAAACACCATTATCTTCTCCAATTTCACTGTTTTTTAATGAATTTTCTTCAATTTCAATATTAATATATTTATTTTGCCCAAAGAAAATTTCTGCACATTTTATATTTGAATTTTTTTTATTAATTAGACTTAAGCCAAATTTTGCTATGGCGAAAATATCTGGATTATCCAATCAGTTTAAACCTCCTACAGTAATTTTTTCAATTCGAATATAAGGACCCCCATCACACACTCTAATACTCTGCCCTCCCTTTACGCATGATCCATCTGAATAATTATATGTATTTTTATCTCCAATTGCCGTTATTTTATTAAGAACTTCAAGCGTCATACCAGAGAGTGAAACATCCCTCATTAAATGTTTTTTCTTTCCATTTTCGATTTGATAAGAGAGTTTACATTTGAATTGGAAGTTTCCAGTAGTAGGATCAGTGTAGCCATATTGGAAATCCTCACACAGAATTCCATTCTTTACTCCCTCAATCATCTCTTCAAGGCTCCAGTCTTTTGGTTCTAAATAAGTAAATCCCATCCTTACTTGAGGTCTTGAAGAACTTGAGGATGCTCTACCATGACCGTTTGGGAGTTCATCCATACGCGAAGAAGTCTCTAAACTATGTAAATAATTTTGAAAAATCCCATTTTCTACTATGACAGTTTTTTGCGAAGGAATCCCCTCGTCATCTACGAAATAACACCCAAATAACTCATAAGGTAGGTTAAACTTTTGACTTTGATTCATTGTGGGATTATCAATAATATTAACGTCATCTACAGCAATTTCTTCACCTTTTCTTCCTTCTAATATGCTTTCTTTATTTAACACATGGTCCGCTTCACAGGCATGTCCAAAAGCTTCATGAATAAATGTACCAGTTAATTTAGGATCCATGATGATTGTGAATTTACCTCCAATTGGGGATCTTGCTTTCAGCAAATCCACTGCTTCTTTTGCTGTTTTTGAGCTTAAGTTTTTGGCTCTTATAGTTTCTGTAATCTCATAACCACCAATTCCCGCTACTGAATTTACAGCTCTCTGAAGAATACTGTTTTCTTGAGCATATACTAAACTGTATAATCGTAAAAAAGATAAATCTTGAAAAATATTGCTATCAAAAGAATTTAGGAATCGTATTTGAGTATGTCCATCTAGGTATAGGGTGTGAGTATTTTTTATTTTTGAAGAATATTCTGACGCTATTTTTTCATGGTCTATAACAAGTTTAATTTTTTCTTCAATATCAATATCTTCTAAATTCTTTTTACAAACAACCTTAAAATTCTGTATCAATGGATCTCTTTCAATAATTTTAAACTTATTTTTACTCAGTGATTCTGAAAGTGTTGCCAATTTTATTGCTTTTTGAAATCCAGATTTAATAGATTCTCTGTTGAGATCTTTTAAGACACAAAAACCCCATCCCCCATTAATGAAAGTTCTGATTCCACACTCAATAATCTTGTAAGATGATATTTCCTTACTTCTTTGATCAGTAAAGTCTAAATTTGTACCGTGGTTTACACCAGCTCTAATATCCCAATATTCTATTTTATTTTTGCTGATCTGATGTAATTCATCAATTAATTTCTCATCTATTTCTTTTAAATCATCCACAAATTCCATATATTTTGTTTTTCTATATTCTTATTCGATTATATTAATAAGATTTTATTGATTAACTGAATATCTTTAAGAAAATTGTAGAAAACTAGCTTAAATACCTTTGTTTTTTATTTTTAAATCTTATTTTTTAAATCTTTAACAATTGCAATCGCATCTTTGATAGCGCATATTTTAGAAAATTTAGTAGAGTTTTTGAATAGGAAAGAGTGATTACACCTCCAGCACTTCTTCGATTTAATAATCTTTTTTGAGTAATACCATTCCCCACAGCTATAGCATCTAAAAAAAAAGAACTTTTGCTTATCATACATGCCATTTATTATGATAATAATATAGCATTTAACTAATGTTAGCCATAAAATTTTCTAATTTTTATACTGGAATATTTTAAGATTAATATCTATAATAAAATAAGATATATTTTGGGAAGAATCATTATTTTAATTAAGATTAAATAAAAAAAAAGAGAAGAAATATGGTTCATAAATTTATTCATCCTGTAGAAACAAGATATCGAACTGAAATAGCCAATTATTTTACGGAAGAGAAAAAATTGGAAAATTGGATGAAAGTAGAGGCGGCATTAGCACAAGTCCATGCAGAAATAGGAAATATTCCACTAAACGAAGCTAATGAAATAACAAAAAAGTCAAATTTACGTTATGTTAAATTAGAAAGAGTAAAAGAAATTGATAATCAAATCCATCATGATTTAATGGCGATGGTTAAAGCTTTAGCAGAACAATGTGAAGGGGATGCAGGTAAATATGTTCATCTTGG